>JBEKBP010000001.1:0-209608 GCA_050015335.1 Candidatus Acidiferrales bacterium
CAGACCGAGTTGTGTTGGGTGCTGCAGACCGCTCATGTGATCCTCGCAGCCGATCTGGGAGACTGGAAAACCGGGAACTTCAAGCGGCTCGCCCTATTCGCACAGAACCAGAGCGACTTGAGGTAGAAACGCGTAAGGGCGCTTGTTGATCATGGCAGCTCCTGTTCCGTAAACCGCTGATCCGGGCCCACGGATAATTGCGACGCGATCGATCAAGTCGCTGTCGACCCCAAATTCGGTGCCAACGTAGACTCCATCAAAGATGTCGTCCGGCCGGCGTACTCCCTACGCGTCGGTATCTTTCGTCCAGGCTTTAATTCCCGGATTTCAGCCTGATTTCCGCCGTGTCGCCATTTACTTCGACCGTTGTGCCGAAGGGCTTTGACTCGTCGGCCAATCGCTGAAGGATGTAGCCCGCTTTCGCACCCGCCACAGGCGAAGGCAAACCGCGCGTATCGAGGAACTGGTTGTTGGTGTATTCGCTGTGAATATCAGGCTGGCCCTCGCCCACGTTATTCAAGGTGATCGGTCGGAACGAAATCGATTGCAAGTTCCTCCCCTGAAATTGAACGTACGCGACCACACTCTCCCAATTCATGGGTTCGTCGATGTAGGTCAGCGTCGGCGGCAGGTTGTAAATGAAGTTGCCTAGATCGTACAAGATGGGCCGGCCGTGATAAATCTCCACCCCGTGCAGCAGAGGCGCGCCATGCATCACTATGATGTCGGCACCCGCATCCACTTCCGCATGTGTCCACTTCTTGAGCCAATCATTCGGGGCGAGCCGCTCCTGCATCCCCTCCGTGAAAATCGTCGAGAACGAGTGATTCCCAAAGACGTGGTTATGTTGGTACACGATCACGAGGTCTGCGCGGTGGCGCGCGTCGCGAATGCTTTGAAGGATGCGTTGCGAATCCTCCTGGTTCGGTATGTTCCCGCGCGCACCGGGCAGATCTTCGGTTGCCTCATTTTCTCGGTCGCCGGCTTCGACGCGAAGCTCGTTCACGCCCGGTCGGTCCGCCAGGGCGTTTCCTCCCGGCGTTATCAGGCCAGACGCGCTCGCTATCAGGGCAATTGTGCCCTTCGGCGTGTGCAGATAACCCGGCGCTACAGCTTCGGCCACGTTGCTTCCAGTGCCGGCATGAACGATATTCCGGGTGTCCGCTTCCCGGATCGTGTTCTGAATGCCAGTCACGCCCAGATCGAATGCGTGGTTGCCGGCCAAAGACAACAAGTTGACGCCGAAAGCCCTCAGCGCATCGATCGCTTCCGGCGGAGTGAGAAATCCCCTGCCCTCCTGGACCGTCTCGCCTTTTTCGGCGACCGTGGATTCCAAGCTGGTGAACACGACATCGCCCTTCAGCAGCTCCTGGATGGCCGCCACGGTCGCCGGCGCGGTCACGCGGATATCCGACCGGATCATCGACTGTCCCGCCAATGTGATCGTTATCGTAGTCGACTGCGGCCACACGGCTGTGCCTATCGTGCCCACGAATGCAAACAGAATCGCGAGGCACACCGCTCTTGCCAACAATCGGCCAGTCTTCAACAATGCTCCCATTTGCGTTGCCCTCGGGTTTTCGCTTGAGCCCGATCGGCCACATCAAGAACTACGCCGTTCGGACCAATCGCAAGGATTATAGGTCCATGGAAAGAACAACGGAAAAACTGGAATCGGCTAAGTGTCTTGAAAATGAGTGGTGAGCCGCGTAGGACTCGAACGTCCACACCGCGGGTAAGAGCTAGGAGTTGGCCACACCTTTCTTTTTCATTAGCGGTATGCTATCTGCATTGCTCAGGTTTCCTTACCAGGCTTTCGGATCTTCGAATAGGTGATTCCTGCGATATCAGGAAAGCGGTGCTACGATCTGAAAAATCTTTCGCAGCTTCTTATGTCTTGCCTCGGTTAAAAATCACTTTCCGTCCCCTCAACGGAGGTAATGATGTCGACCTCACAAAAACGCACACGGAAACCGCACCCAAAGGGCTGCAACGGGAGCGCTGTTGGTCCCGCGGTACCCACAGCCGTACGCCTCGTGGGAAATGCTCAGGCAATTACGGATCGTAAGCTTGCTGAGGAGAAGATTCAGGAAAACCAAGCCTTGCTGGTGCAGGCAGAACAGCTCGCCAATCTGGGAAGCTGGGAATGGGATCTGGAAACCGGCGCTATCGTCTGGTCCGACAACATGTACAGGCTCCGCGGATTCGCGCCGCGAGAAGTTGCAGTCACTGAAGAATTCTGCTCGGGATTGTTGAACCCCGTTGACCGGGAGCGCGGAAGGGAACTTCTTGCCCAGGCGATTGCGTCTGGCCAGTCCGGGGAACATGAGTTTCGCTGCGCGATGAAGGATGGCAGCATTCGGGCGTTCCAAACGCGCTTTTCGGCGGTCATTTCGGAATTCGGGAAAGTGCTTCGAATTGTGGGGACCACCCAGGACATCACCGATCGCAAGCTTGCCGAGGAGAGGATCCAGAAAAGCGAAGCCTTGCTGGCACAGGCCGAACAACTGGCCAATCTGGGTAGCTGGGAATCGGATCTGGAAACGGGCGCTATGACTTGGTCCGACAACATGTACCGGCTGCACGGATTCGCGCCGGGCGAAGTGGTCCCGAACCTGGAATTGTGCCTCCAGATGCTCAGTCCTGATGATCGGGAGCGTGCAAGGAATTTCGTGGTGGAGGCTATTGCCTCTCAGCGGTCCATGGAACACGAGTATCCTAGCAGCACTAAGGATGGGCGCATCCGCATACATCTCACGCGGTTCGTGCCCTTCTTTTCCGAGTCCGGAGTACCTTTGCGGATTGTGGGGAGCACCCAAGACATCACCGATCGCAAGCTTGCCGAGGAGAAGATCCAGAAAAGCGAAGCCTTGCTCCGCCGTTTGTCGCAGGAGCTCATGCATGCTCAGGACATCGAACGACGCCAAATTGCCCGCAACCTTCACGAATCGGTCGGCCAGACGCTCGCGGCCTTAAAGATGACCCTCGCGAACCTAGAACACGCTGTGCGCGAGAATACTGAAGAAGCCTGGGGCGATCTTCAGGCTGTGCGGGGTCTTGCCGAGGATGCCATCCGCGAAATCCGCGTCGTTTCGTACCTGATGCATCCGCCGATGCTCGACGAGGCCGGCTTGCGGCCTACCATTCAATGGTATGCCAGAGGATTCTCCGAACGCAGCGGCATTGACACAACCTTCGGAGCTGACGAGAGGATCGGCCGCTTGCCGCAACAGGTCGAGACCACCGTTTTTCGAATCGTGCAGGAAGCGCTCACCAACGTCCATCGCTATGCCGGAAGTCGCACCGCTACGATTCGCTTGAGCCAGACGGAAGACAGGCTCCGTCTCGAGGTCCAGGACCAGGGCTGCGGCCTTCAGCCAATCGCGCCAGGGCGGAACTCTCGCCCGGGTGTCGGCATCGCGGGCATGCGCGAGCGCGTGAAGCAACTCAATGGAGCATTCGAAATCGAGAGCGTCGCCGGCCGAGGAACCACGGTCCGCGCTATTTTCCCAATTACGCCCCCGAAATCACGCCCTTAGTGGACCCTCTGAGTAGGCAAAAATGCAGTCAGACCGATCAGCCATTGCCACGGGTGCTTGTACAGATCAGCGGCGGGGCGGGTTGCTTCTGCTGAGAAGCAGGCGTTTAGCGGCATACGGTCTCGCATTACTGCTCGTGGCTGTGTTTCCAGATAATGTCTACATGGCTGTCGCTCACGTTCGGTTTCCCGGAATGATGGGTGAACCGTGGGTACAATGGCTTGGGCACCTTTGCAAATCCCACTGATTGTGTGGGCTCTGTACTATGCCAAGCCACCGAGAGCATGAGAATCCTCTTGCGTGATGTGAGTCATCCTCCATTCCATTTCGCTCCAAATAGCGGAAGCTTGAACCCCAGCGCTTGGCTCGGGTGGTTTGCTCTTGAGGATTTGTGCCGCATGAAGTCGGCACGTCTGAGGGGGATGATGAAGTTAGAGTCTTTCAGGCTCTTCGCGGTGTCGTCGGCTATCTGCAATTCATTTCTACGCCCTTTTGTTTGCAGCACTTTGGTTCGCTGCGAAGAGAACTTTGCACGCCCGGTGTCTAATGGCGTTTTCAAGCAGCTTCGACCAATCGTTTCCTCCGCGCAGACTAAGCACGTCTGCCCAGACTTCGTAGCCTGCGCTTGCCAACCTCGCTCCAAGCCATATAGCGAACGGATTGTCTTCGGGATTGGCGTGAGTAATGAAGACTACGTTGCGATCAGTTACATCCACAACTTACTTACCCCCTTGCGTTGGCTGGAACCGTTCGCGCAATGACGCGTGATGGATCGCAGGAGAGGACCTACGTTTACTCCTCTAATAGCTCTGGCTTAACGGATGTTCTACTCCCGATTCGACTCGTAGTCGCATGTAGCGCGGGCAGCGCGCCGGAACGAGGACGATTCGAATCTTCGCAGGCGGTAAACCTGATTACCCCATGGAAGGAGGGCTCGTTTAATTACATCGTATACGCGGGGGTGTAGTCGAGTTAAACCGAGATGCGAAGGTCTTCGGTGTAAGTGCCCTTTATGCGGGTGGCAAAACAAGCGGCGGATTTCCGAAGTTCGCGGATTCAACGCTGCGCGAGGCGGCGTTGTTCCTGTGGATCGCGTGATGGAAACGCATTGTCGAGCAATAAATCCGGTAGTGTCTCAGTTTGACGGGTGACCCCTGATTCCATTTGCATAGGCTGTGGCATACTGTACCCATGCTGAAGCGACCCCGTGATCCAAATCAACTGGCCAAACTCATCGTGGATATTGCCACTGGAGAAGCCGAAGATACGGTAAGCAACTCGAAGAAGGCTAAGAAACAGAAAGGGCGTGCTGGTGGCCTGAAAGGTGGCCGAGTCAGAGCGCAGCATCTTACTTCCGAGCAGCGTCAAGATATCGCTAGACTCGCGGCACGGGCGCGTTGGAAAAAGAAGGATTAAGCCGCATCTCTGTGGTTCCTCAAGGCCTCGCGTTCGGCAATGTCATCCGTATAATCGAGAACCAATTGAATTTCTGGGTTCTTCCCTCTGTATTTTTCATTGTAAACATCAATATCTGTTTTTAGTTGAAGGTTGTCGCCGATGATTAGTTCACGACGCTGAGCGAATGCCTTCTCCATGTGGTCGTGAGGGGCATGTCCCATAACGCCCCAAAATGTATATTGCACGCCCTGTCGAGTCACTCGGACCGCGTGATTAACCCGATATCGTCGCCCGCACTCGTCAGTCTTATGCTCATCTCTAACAGCATTCGCCATATAGTCCGCAAGGATGTCATAGGGATCGACATCAGGAAGCGTGAGCAACCCTTCCGTTACGGCCCATTCTACAGCCTGTCTCGCGCTGGAAGGTTTATGGTCGCGCCCCGATTCATAACGGTGCCAGATTTTCTGCATTATCTCGTTTCGACTCGCCATCGGTGCTCCTTTCAGAGGGAAATCGGAACCATTTGTCCCCAACCATCGGCCATTGATCCAGGGACCACAAAGTGCCGTATCTTGACCAAGTAGCGCGTCAGATAATCGTAGCGGTTCAGCTTTTTTCTGATTTGCCCAACCACAATCCCAGGATGTCTCTCAAGTACTCGCGAAAGCGCGACAACGTCTTTTTCGTAGTAATAAGGGCGCTTCCTGTTTAACCAAGAATCAAGTTTTTCTGACGGCACACAAAAGTTTGCTGCCGCCTCATTCGCAATTCTCTCTTCTTCTGAAATGGAGATAGCCGCCGTTTCCAAGTCGATATCCACCATCCCCTGAGGCTTCTCTTTTCCGTGCTCGCTTAGCACATGCTCAATCTCATGACGCAAGACGAACCAGAAATTATCAATTCTGTCGTGTTGCATAGACATTCCGATCACCGGAACTCCATCCAACCAGAAGCAAACCCCATCAATTTTCGCGGTCGGCAATTTTTCTACAAGAATGAACTTCACTCCGCACTCCATCAAAAGGCGGGGCACTTGCCGAGCCTGATCGGGCGCGAAAAGCAAAGAAGGCAACTCTTGTGAAACCGCATTCCGCAAAGACTTTTCAGAGTAAGCCGGAACACTAATTGATCGAGCAATTTGTCGGACACGATACAACCATGCATCCTGCGCTGGTGTGATATCTCCTGGAGTTTTCTTCGCTGCGTGAGCGAAATGCGGGATTTGATCTGGCGATTGCACATTGAAAAACCGAGTCAGTTGAATTTCCAGCATGGCGGCATCGCTCTGTTCAATCCAGCCTCTCTTTATCATCTCCCGGACAGGATAGGTGCTTTGCATCCTACGACGAACGGCAACGCTCGGATCGGGAGTACGCGCTTGAGCCAAATCGTAAGCCTGTTGAAGGTTCGCAAAGAATTCTGCCGGAACATCGAACGCCTCGCCCAATGCCTTTGCCATTTCCGGGCTGATGCCGCGCTTCCCGTTAAGGATTGGGTTGATTACCTGTTCAGAACAGCCGAGGATGAACGCTAGATCGCGCTGACTCCATCCCCGCTCTTCCATTTCCTCTTTGATGTACACCCCGGGATGTGCAATCCAATTTGCGGTTGTCGTTGCCATTTGTCCCTCCCCTTTAATCGTGGTCCCAAATCCTCAGTACGGTCACCTTGTTTGGCCTACATTCCGTATTAAGCGTGAAGATGAGTCGGTATTGATCGTTGAGTCGAATGGACCGCTCTTCGTCAGCCATTTTTTCGTAGTGAAGGCTTTTCCAATTTCTCAAGGTTCTTTCGTCCGGTGCCGCACGTATGACTCCTAATTTCCTTCTGAGTGAGTTGATGACCGAGACTGGCAACTTGGTTTCGGCTGCACGGTCCGTTTCTACCAGACCAAGTTTCTCGTCTCGGAACTCGATGTCCATGCAGCATATCCACCAGTGCGTAATCGTAACTCTCTGATAGCACGTTGTCAAGAACTACTTAACGTAAGTTGTTAAACTGAATTATATGCTTGACTATCAAAGGAAAGATCAGTATGCTCTACCCATGAATCGCCTACCAATCCAAAAGCGCACACAGATTCTAGGATTGTTGGTTGAGGGAAGCAGTCTCCGGGCGACTAGCCGCCTCGCGGATGTTTCCATTAACACCGTCACTAAGCTACTGGTTGACCTTGGCGCAGCGTCCGCTGACTACCATCATGAGAACGTCCGCAACGTGCGCGTGCGCCGTCTGCAATGCGATGAGATATGGGCCTTCGTTGGAGCCAAAGCGAAGAACGTCACGCCAGAGAAAAAGGCTGAGGGGTGGGGCGATGTTTGGACGTGGGTTGGATTAGACGCCGAGACAAAACTCTGCATCGGTTATATGGTCGGTGGCCGCGACGGATGGTGGGCAACTGAGTTTATGAGGGATTGTGCCAGCCGGATCAATGGGCGCGTTCAGATCACTACAGACGGGCACAGAGCCTATCTAGATGCGGTAGAAGATGCGTTTGGCTCGGAAGTCGATTATGCACAGCTACACAAGATTTATGGAGCTTCGGAAGAACCTGATACCCGATATTCGCCGCCGCAGTGCATCGGCTGTGATATGAAAACCGTTAGCGGCAATCCCGATCCGAAACACGTCAGCACAAGTTACGTGGAACGTCAGAATCTAACCATGCGTATGGGGATGCGGAGATTTACTCGCCTCACGAACGCCTTTTCAAAGAAGTTTGAGAATCACGCTGCAATGGTGGCTGTACATTTTCTCTATTACAATTTCGCTCGGATTCACAAGACGCTGAGAATTACGCCAGCAATGGCTGCTGGCCTATCGGATCACGTTTGGAGATTAGAAGAAATCGTTCTTTTGGCAAACTGAAATATTTGAAACCACGCTTATGACGAAACGGAGAAAGCAGCAGCGTAAACGGCAGCAGAGCAGGGCAAAGCAGGCGGACATGTACGATAACGAACGATACAAGAAGGCGCAGGCAGATTATCAGGGTAGCCAGCAGGAATCGTTCGACAGCACGAATGAGCGAATTAGAGGCACCGGCAGAGACGCCTCTGATCCGATTGGGAGACTATAAATCAAAGAGACGGCAGAAGAGCTAGCATGAGGTTAATTCAAACTGAGACATTACCAAGTCTCGGGATAGGCGCGGGCTGCCGTGGAAGAGCACAAGGGGCTGCTCCTCCAAATAAGATGAAGTTTCCGGGAAACGATTTGAAGATAGCCGCCGCGCTTTCCTCGATCAGGACAAGGATCTCGGCTTCGACTTTCTGAAAGCCGCGTTCCGTGTACCTATGGACTTTGTCTTCGATATTCATGTGAGTAGAAGGTACCATATGCGGTATTTTATGGAATCATAATTATGGTATGGATGTAAATAGCATCATATATGATGCGTTGCGAAACTAGGATATGACTCGGTGAGGGGCTATGTTCAATGCCAGACGCTTTGGGACTCCCCACAAAAGTCCGCACAGTGGGGGATAACGGAAGATGAGTGCAAAAAGCTCTAAGTCGTTTACAATGAGGTGGTGAGCCGCGGAGGACTCGAACCTCCAACCCGCTGATTAAGAGTCAGCTGCTCTACCATTGAGCTAGCGGCCCACGATTGAAAAGTAAGTACTTTAGATAAGACGACGCGACCCGGTGACCATTTTGGTGACTAAATTCAAGCGATCTTGATCCAAAATCCTCGATTTTCTGCAAAGCAGCCCGCGCATCATCGTCGGGAGCCCGGACGCAGAATTGCAGCGCGGTTCCAATGCCGGAATGCCGCATGATTGTCTGAGTGACTTTTCGCGATAGGCCACACCTGTAAAGGTTCGATCTATCTCAGGAACGCGTGCCATCCGCGCGATCAGGTAACTTCTCGTTATCGTCAGCCGATTTTTCTAACGCTGGAATCATAACCCGGCGAGCCAGATTCGCCAAGTTTAAAGGCGCACCACGGCGTTCGCCGGAGAGCTTGGCGACCGCTTCAGAGATCTTTTCGACCTCTGTACTCCCTTTGCAGGGAGCGGGATGTCCACAATCAAATCCACAGCGCCCTAGTTCACACCATATCCGCTTTCCGACGTACGAACCGAACTCTCGAAACGGTCGACAGTCCCATTTCCTTCGCCACATCCCGCATTGCCAGGTCAATGTAACGACGGTTTCCAATCTGGATCTGGACGAACAGCCGCTTGAGCTGCCTCCACCAACAGGAACCGCAGCAAAGCGCTTCCTTGCCTGCTGACGTGTCCCAATCGTTGACGGCCTGTACGGGAATCCTTTTTAGGAATCAGGATCAGGTCACCCTCATGGAAAAACTCACGGAGCCCGAGCAACTGCGCGTTCGCACCCTTATGTGGGCGGAAGAGCAAGCCAGATTTAAAACACTGACCGCCAAAGCTGGCACCGTGCTCGAAGGTTTCTGTGCCGTGGAGAACTGCCACGGGGGGAGATCCCACGAATCCTAAATACGGGTCTTCAACAAGCGCAACGGATCGTCGCCGATTTTGTGAAGATGGACGTACTAACGTCAGATACCGCACTCAGCCCAATCTGGATCGCCTTCCCAACAAAGCCTGCCCCGCGATGGATGCGTAGCTTGTTTCCACTCACCAAATTTACAGTTGACGCTGTTCTCACAAAGAAACGAACTTAGAGACGGCCCGGCATCCCCTTCAAGCCTACACCCCGGACCCAAAACGCCCGGGAGATCACCCCATCCGCGCTTGCCGATCTCAATGACTGTGTCGTCGTGTCGATCGATGCTGGCTCCTCAGGTTAGGAGCGCGGGCGAGCTGGACGTCGACAGGAAATATCTTTGTCGCTCCTTTGTCCGGGCCCGTGCTATTTCTGTCGCTACGCCGGACCCTAAACCAGGCGTAGTTGCTTAGTGTGTTCCTGGAGACGTCTTCCTCGCGCTTCCGCCCTTCTAGCACTGCCTCTTTTGTTTATGTTTTTGGCGGGCTGTGCCGCGCAAGTGGGTTACTGAACGTATGATCCTTACACCACGATTACCACATTTGGTCGGACGCCGAACTCCCTTACTACAATGCGTGGATCGTCGAAGCCAATCACCCTCACGTCGACTACGGTCCCCGCGCCGCACGGACCGCGAGCAGTGCTGGCGCTGGCGGCACTACCACAACGACGGCCGCTGACGGCGCGTTGCAGCCTTACAGCGCGTCGATAAACAAAAAATAAGACGAAGACCAGAGCCCTGTGGGTATGGTGTGCTGTGCGCGGCACGTCAATATGATCTTGAAAATTTCCTGCTCGCTCGCGAGTTCGTCCAGAAAGGCGCCGCCGGTGACCGACGACTGCGGCTCGAGAAGCGCCAGCTCGTGGAGTGTGTCGTAGATAATTTCTCCGGCGGGGGCCATTGGCGTCGAGAAACGGTCCGTGCGGAACTGCAGCACGGAATCGATTTCGTGAAAATGCCAGGCGATGCAAGCCGCCATGGAAACGGCACGCTCGAACCGCTCTTCCTGCTCGGCGGCGGCGAGCGGGCCCAAGTCCGCGCGCGGCGGACCTACAAAGGGGTCGAGCACGAGCATCACGCGCCGCTCGTCCTCGCGTGCAAACTCGCGCACCATCAGGCGTCCGGAGCGGGCGGTCACCTTCCAATCCACGAAACGGGCGTTGTCGTTCGATTGATACTGCCGCAGGGAATGAAGCTCATGCCCCCGCCCGCGGAATTGGCTGGCGATTTCTCCGCTCAGTAGCGGGAGAACTTCGTAGAACTGTTCGGTAGGCTCGACCCGCGGATACACCACGATATCAATTTTTGATTCGACCTGCCGCGTCTTCTCGAAGAAGCCAAACGGGAACCGCGTGCGGATGCCGAAGGCATTCTGATGGTAAGCTCCGCGGCGGGGAAATCGCAATTCGACTTTCTGCCGGACCGCGCTCATGCGCCCGATGTAGGGAAAGAATACGGGCTGTGTGAGGATCTGCGCATGCCCTTTGGGGGATTGAGCAATTTTGCTCTCACCAATAACCCGCAGTGAGAACGACGGCCACATCTGCTTGTCGTTGCGCAGCTCGATCTCGGCGAGCACCGGCTGCTCCGCAAAGATGTGCTCTGGCAGATCAAACTTCACCTCCACCTTCGTAAGCACGGCGCGCGAGAGCACACCCGAAATCAGAATCCCTGCCAGACAGCAGGCAAGAATCATGAACAGTAGGTTGTTGCCGGTGTTCACCGCGGCCAGGATTAGTATAAAAACTGCGCCGAGGTAGATGATGCCGTCGCGCGTGAGCCGGTAATCCACCTGGTAGGCGACCCATCGCAAGCTGGAGCGGCGCGCCAGCCCCGGCACGATCGTCACGCCCACCCATCCCGCCAGCGCGAGTGCGAAACCGGCGGTCACCGCCGCGAGCAACACGCGCCCTGCCTGCGCGACCGCCGCGGAGAAAAGCGCGAGCCCGAGCGCCACGGAAAGCGCGAACATCGCAATGGCGAAGCTGCGCCAGCCGGGACGGTCGATCCCTTGCCACCAGCGGGAGATCAGCGATGGATGCACCTGAGGTGAACGCGTGTGGGCGCTCACCGGTCGCTCGTTGGTTTTTCAGTGAGAGCCAAGAAAGAGAAATGCAGATCCCAAGCTTTGCTCGGGATGACAAATATACGGCGGCGAGAGCGCATGGTCAGAGTGGGACGCGAGTGGTGTCGACGATTTCGCGGAGAATAGACTCGGCCTGCTCGGATTTTTTCTGCGTGGAGACGTAGCGTGAGCTCACCACAACGCGGTGAGCGAACACCGGAATGACGAGGCGCTTGAAGTCGTCCGGCAGGCAGTAATCGCGGCCTTCGAGGAACGCGCGGGCCTGCGCCGCCCGGTGCAGCATCACCGCGCCGCGCGGGCTCACTCCGAGGCTGAGCTGTTCGGTTTGGCGGGTGCGCTCGATGATGTCGAGCGAGTAGTCAAGAAGGCTCTCGTCCACCTTTACCTGCGAAACCATCTCCTGCATGGCGAGCACGTCCGCTGCGTCCATCACGGGCGCGATTTGCTCGGTGCCGTCAAGTCCGGCGTTATTGCGGATGATCTCCTTTTCGCTCGCGCGCGCCGGATAGCCCATGCGAATGCGCATCAGAAAACGGTCCAGCTGCGATTCGGGCAGGGGATAGGTACCGTGGTGCTCGATGGGATTCTGCGTGGCGAGCACGAGAAAGGGTTTGGGCAGCGGATGCGTGTGGTTGTCCACGGTGATCTGGGATTCGTTCATGGCCTCAAGCAGCGCGGACTGCGTTTTCGGCGTGGTGCGGTTGATTTCGTCGGCCACGATGATGTTGGCGAAGATGGGGCCGGGTTTGAAATCGAATTCCTGAGCCACAGGGTTGTAGACGCTCACTCCGATCACGTCGCTTGGCAACATGTCCGAGGTGAATTGGATGCGCTGGAACGAGCAGTGGAACGAGCGGGCGATGGCGTGGGCCAGGGTGGTCTTGCCGACGCCAGGAACGTCCTCGACCAGCAGGTGGCCGCGGGCGAGCAGCGTCATCAGCGCCATTTGGATGGCTTCTTCCTTGCCCTTGACGACGCGGGCGATGGAGCGCTGTAGTTGGGTGACGCGACTGGCGGCGGTAGAAGTCGTCGTTTGCAATTCGCGCGGCCTTCTGTTACAAAAAGTGGGTTCGGGCGATTAGCTCAGTGGTTAGAGCGCTCCCCTCACACGGGAGAGGTCCAAGGTTCAAGTCCTTGATCGCCCACCATCCGAACTTCGATTTCGCCAACCCTGATTCTGCCACCGTTTGGCCAGCCAGTTGAAGTGTGGTTTGGCCTCCTGTGTTCAAAGTGATTGTTGCCGCGCCCTCGCCTTCCGGTGTCCTGCTGACAGAGTGCACTGAACGGGGATCTCTGTTCGGCAGACGATACCTTGTGGGAGAGCCACGAGCGGGTGGCCGCTGTCGTGCACCAGCGCCGCCCCAGCCTTTCTCCAGTAACTCAGCGTCAGTCACATCGGAACCTCATTCTGCCATGATTTGCCCAATCGACTGAGGCGCGACCAGCCTTGGAGCCGTTGTAGTCTGTTGGGTAATGGCCAGCCGTGAAATTCCGTGAGAGAATTTTCGGCGAATCGAGGAGTTACCATGCGTTTACTCAACAATGCAATCGTGATCGCGCTACTGATGGGGCCGTGCGCTGCCGCGGGGCATGCGCAGGACAGGGGCACCGCGTTTCCGTTGGATGGGGATATCAATTTGGTGGTGCTGCAGGCAGATAGCGTGATGGACCAGTACCGGGCTGCGGTCGTACAGGAAGAAACCGTGCTCGGGAAGGGGGGTGCTGACGCGGTGTCGCGGGACAAGCAGCTTTTGGGCTCATGGAACTTCACTTTAAAAGGCCTCCAGGTGAAGCCGCAAGCATTTAACAGCGAGCTGGGCCTGGAGTTCGTGCTGATGCTGGATGATGCCGCAAGGAACACGGCGCTGTGCAGCGCGGCGGCGGCTCAGAATAGTGCGGGGGCCGAGCTGGCGAAGGGTTGCGGTGATGCGTCGATGCATCTGCATATGGTGAGCCAGAATGCTTCTGCTTTGTATAGGCAGTATCTGGAAGCGGTGCAGGAGCGGGTGGCGAAGGCGTGCCCTTAAGTCAGTGGCGATTACCGCCACGGAGAAAAACAAACCACGACAACTGCACTCTGACAAGCGAGGCACTCCCGTGCTACAACTAGCCCGCAGGTACAGGATTCGGGTACACGACGAGGAACACAAAAAAGCGTGCCGCAGGGATCAACTCCTGCCCGGCGCCTACTGGCTTCAGGTTCCCCCGGCGAGCCGACTCGTATTTCGCTTCCTGATTTGGACAAATGGGCTGCACAACGCTTGTAGGTCAGCCGACACGCTCGGATGAACGGAACACAACGCAAATGATGGAAAGCAATCAGAGCCGGTATGTGCCACTCGACGTTCTTAGGACTGTTGCGTGCACGTATTTTTCGGCAACCTTTCGAAGGCTGCCTCGATCCGGAGACGAAGAGAGATCTCTCGTCGCCGCTCTCTGTCGCGATGACAACGAAACGCCACGGCGTTTCCTGCGGAGGGCGGCGCTCACGGCGATGCTGCTGGGGTTGGCGGTGGCCGTTTCCGCGGCAAAGGACCCGTTTGTGGGTACTTGGAAGATGAACCGCGCGAAGTCGAAGTACACGGTGGGGACGCTGCCGCAGGAACAGGTCGCGACCATCTCGGTGCACAGGCACGACATGAACGTGAAGGTTGCGGCGATCACGACGGAAGGGAAGAAGACGGTGGTCCACTACTCCATCCCCTACGAGGGCGGAATGGGCAAGATGTCGGAGACGACTCCCGCCTATGACGGCATTTGGGGACGGTACATCGGACCGAACGAACGGGAAATCAGCCGGCTGAAAGACGGCAAGGTTGTGTTTACGGCGCGCTCGGTGGTGTCGGTGGATGGGAAATCCATGTCGACCTTTTCAAGGGGCATCAGCCCGACGGGCAAACCGGTGGAGGCGAACCTCGTTTACGACAAGGTGAAATGAAGTCTTGTTAGTGCTTTCGCTCTCCGGTTCCTCTGTTGTCTCCCGCTTGCCTGTTGCTGTCATTCCGACAGAGCGAAGCGACCAAAATCTCTGTTGGAATCGATCGATGGATAGTGGGACCTGTTAGGTTCGACCCAGCGCTTGCAGAGCGGGCCTTGGTCCAACAGAAAAGATTTCCTGGGATTGCAAGCTAGACCTTCCTCGCCGAGGGCACCTATCCCGTGTGTATGATGGCCGAAAAGCCTTCTTCAGTGGTGATGATGGTGTTCGGGCGCAACTGCGTTGTCGCGGTGGTCGTCTCCTTCTTCGCCGGGATTCAGCTGCTCCATTTGCTTCTCTTCGGCTGGCGTTAGAGCGGGCAGGTGGCGGATGAAGAGGACAAGCTTCCAGTTGTCCTCGACGGTGTGGTCGGAGGCGGGCATGGCGGAAAGGCGGACGCCATTGGCGATGATGTAAAAGATTTCGCCGTCACTGAGATTTTGAGTTTCGGCGGCGCGCAGGTCGGGGGGCTTCGGATACAGGTTTGGGCCGATGTCGCTTTGGCCGGAGCCGTCGTTGGCGTGGCAGGTGGCGCAGTGATCGGCGAAATGTTCCATGCCGTCGTGGACGTTATCGGCGGACGCCGGCAACGGATTTTTTTCGTACTTGGCGCTGCTGGGGATGGCGAGGTCGCGCATGGTGCGCGCGATCATCTTTTCGGCGCCGGAAGGCTCGGCCTTCGCGCTGAATCCGTGGCGGATCATGGAATGCGCGTAGGCCGCTAGAACGACCAGCACGGCGATCACTGTCCACAGGACCGGATGACTTTTTTTCTTCGGGTCATTCATCGAGTCTCTCCTGAGTAGGGCCGGAGCCGCAGGAATATCGCGACCCCCAACGGATGTGAACCATAGATGGGCTGCAGCCGATCCGGAACGCCGTAGGTCGTGAACTGCGCGCCAACGGCCGACGCCAGATGCGGGACCAGACCGATATCACGGTCATAGCCGAACGTGTACGACTGCACGGCTCCTACCGGCTTTTCCTGAAAACCAGGCGGCAGCGGATTTTCTCCTAAGATCAATTCGTTCGATCGCTGCGCATTCTCGATCCGCGTCCAGGCATAATCTCGCACCCTGAAATGCAGTGTCGATTCTAATAGATAACTGTTAAAGACAGCATTTTCGCCAACGGCCGAGGTGCGTCCCCAGAGAAGAATGCTGGACCAGTTGCTGTTGGCTTCGTTGCCGATGCGGAGCGGGCGATTGTACATGACCGAGGCGGTCATGCGCTGCTGGTCTTCGCCGGGGTAGAGCACTTCGGGGCTGTGGATGCGTGCGTAGGAGTACTGGCCGCTCCAATTCTGGCCCGGCTGCACGGTGAGGCGCACCGAATAGGAATCGATGCGGCCCTGGTCGATATCCCATCGGAACTCACCGGGCTCGCGGCCGTGGAAGCCGGACGTCTCGATGCGCGCGATGCGATATGTGAATCCGCCGGTGATTACGTCGTCGGCGATGTGGGTGGAATCCTCCTGATGATGGCCAATCGGCGCGAGCGCATTCTCCGAGGCCGACGCCCTGTGCGGATACGCCGCGGGGCCGATTGCTGGGTCTCCCACCGGGGCGAAATAGAAAGAAAGCAGTGTGTGGTTTTCCAGCTTCACGTCATAGAGAACGCCCAGCTCCATAATGAAGTCGTGGGGATGCTGGCCGTCGGCGATGGGCTTGCCAAAGGCGGTTTCGCCCTGCTGGAAAAGCAGCGGGTACTGCCGGCCGGTGACGGTGGCGGGCTCCAGACTGAGCATGGTGCGGATCGTGAAAACGCCCGGGCCGGCCTGTCGCTGCGCCATGCCCATCAGCCAGTTGGTGGAGAAAAGCTTGTCGGCGCCGCGCGCGCTGGATTGCTGCTGGTCGACGACAAAGACATTGGCGTGGAACATGAGCGTCCAGAGATCCCTTTTCGTCATGAGCATGGGGACGGGAGTGGAGTTGGGCTGGGCGCTGGTGCCGGAGGCGTCGTGGTGCAGAATTTCTTCGATGAAGGTCTGCGCCTGCATGTCCGGCATGTTGGCCATTTGATCTGCGGTCATGCCTGGCATGTTCCGCACGGTGGCGTCTGTTCTTTGCTGAGCGCCGCCTGCAAAGGCAATCAACAGCAGCGCTGCTGCAATTACAGGGACTCGCTTCATGAAATGGAACCCTCTCTTCAGGCGTGCTGCGCTTGCGCGCGAAATTTGAACGACCGCTGTCTGACGGGGTGGAGAGGCCGATCCTAGATGCGAAGCGTGAACAGGGCAGGTGTTGGCGACAGCTTTTCGGGAGGGGAGCTATTTGTTCTAGATGAATGCTTGGTAGTGAGTGAGGCTAAAGATCCGCATCCGCTGGCGCATCGCGCCCCGGATTGCGCGGAGTTGACCGCGCTCTGTAGAGGGTGCACGGCGCCGGAGAGCTCGCCTGAGGCGCTGTTCATGCAAACGGGCGTCATGTGCGGGTGCGCATGAGTATCTGCCTTCTGAGGTGATGGGCATTCGCAATGAGACGCCTCCAGGGAACAGGACAACTCGCACGCCGCGGCCCAGGATGAAGCCGTAACGAGAAAGAACGCTACCAGGATCGCGATGATGCCGTTCCGCTGCATAAGTTAATTTTACTCCTCGCGCGCGGCGATTTCCAAGCGGACACGCCAGGCCGTGCTCATCTGCGATGCAGCTTTTGGGGGAGCAAGTAGGTGAAGCCGCCGAAGGCTTCCCAGTGCGTGGAGGTGCCGGTGAGGTTTTTTTCAAAGCCTGCGTCGAAGACGAGATTTCTTCGCGCAGCGTAGCCGAGCACCTAAGGGTTGCCGATGGCATTTGCTATGCAGGAACGGCTGCGCGAACCGCCAGATTTCGCCCGAAACCGCGAGGCCTTTGGCGATGGGATGCGAGATGGAGCGCGGCGGACCAGCGGCATGGAGGTGGAGGCGAGGCGCATGCGCGTTTCTACCCGTTTCTACCGGGTTTCTGCCATGTCGCCAACCTTTTAGGAAGGGCTGTGGTACGCTTGCGGGTGCCGTACGGCAGGTGCGTGTGTCGGCGGGAACCTTGAGGAACAATTTTTCCCAGTTTTTGCGGGTATTTGCGCTGGGGGCCTGGTCGGGATCGATTATTTATTTCAGCGCGGTGGTCGCGCAGGGCGCGTTTCGCACGCTGCCGATGATTGACGACGCTGGGCGCCTGGTTGGATTCACGTTGGGGGGATTGCATTGGATGGGCGTGATCTGCGCGGTGATCTATCTGTTGTCGTCGTTGTCTCTGGGAAAGTCGCTGAAGGCGCTGGCGCAGCCGGCCGCGATCGGCGTGATCCTTATGCTGGTGCTAACGCTGGTTTCGCAGCGGGGCGTGATCCCGCGCATGGATGAGTTGCGCGCGCACATGGGCTCTGTCGCAGCGACCGGCGCGAGCGATCCGCGGCGGGCGGAGTTTGACCGCTTGCACGGCATATCGGTGAACCTTGAGGGTGCTGTGCTGCTGATGGGGATTGCGTCGCTGTTTCTTACGGTGCGCGCCAAGCCGTTCTAGCTGCTGTGTTTTTTCGTGATGATCCGCTTCTTGACTCCCTTTTGCTTCTTTGCGGTGCCGGTCTTTTTCCCGATTTTGCGGGCATCTTTACCGGCTACTTCGATGGCGCGCCACATGTACCAACTGGCGACCGTGCGATAGGGGCTCCATCGCTCGCCGAACTTGGCCAGTTCCTTGGGCTTGGGAATTCGTCGCTTGCCGTAGGTGAGGGCGAAGCCTTTTTGCACGCCGTAATCGTGGATGGGGAGAACGTCGGGGCGTCCGAGGCGGAAAATCAGGAACATCTCGACGGTCCAGGAGCCGATGCCGCGAACCGAGATGAGCCGCTCGACTAACTCCTGGTCGGACATTTTATGCGCGTCTTCCATCGTGGGGACCACGCCGTCGATTGTCTTTTGCGCCAGGTCGCGCACGGCTGCGATTTTTGCCGCGGAAAGCCCGGCTTTGCGGAGCGTTTGCGCGTGGACGCGCAGAAGTTCTTCGGGCGGGGGGCATCGCCCGTTCGTGCCGAGCGCCTTGATCCGGTCAAAGATTACCGCCGCCGCTTTTCCGGCGATGCTTTGGTGGGTGATGGCATGCAGTAGCGATTCGTAAGGCGTCTGCTGCTTGTCGATAATCAGTGTGAACTCGACCGATTTTTCGATCAGCGCGGCCAGGCGCGGGTCATCCTTCGTGATGTGCGCGATGGCCTCGCGGTAATCGAACCGATGAGTTGAAGTGCCGCTCACGATCAGCTCAAGGATACCGTTGCAAGCTTGCTGCTTCCAAATGTAGGGACAGCAGGGACAGCCAAGGGGTCATTTCGACGAGCGGGGGTGTGCTAGTATCGACAGCTTATGCAAACTGGAATCATTGGGCTGCCGCAAGTAGGAAAGACGAGTTTGTTTCGCATTCTCACGAAGTCGCGCGTGGATGCCCGCGGCACGCCGAACCAGGCGCACTTGGGGATCGCGCGTGTGCCGGACGCGCGTGTCGTGAAGCTGGCCGAGGTGTTCAAGCCGAAGAAGATCACCTATGCGACGATCGAGTACGTCGATATCGGCGGGTTGCAGAAGGATCGCGAGAAAAATTCAGCGTCCCTCGTGCCGTTGCGCGAGGCGGATGCGTTGGCGCACGTCGTGCGGCTGTTCGAGGACCCGTCCGTGCCGCACTCGGCGGGGTCGCTGGACGCGGTGCGCGATATGGAGAGCGTGGACATCGAGCTGATTCTCACCGATCTGGAGCAGGCGGCCAAGCGCATCGAGCGCGTCGAGAAGGATCTCAAAAAGAAGAAAGACACGCTGCTCGAAGCGGAGCTGCAGGCGCTGCTGCGGTGCCGGCAGGCGCTAGAGGCTGAAACGCCGCTGCGCGAGCTCGAATTCAAGCCGGAAGATCAGAAGATGCTCACCGGCTTTATGTTCCTGACGCGCAAACCGATGCTCTACGTGCTGAACCTAGGCGACGAGGAAGCGCCCGACATCGATCGCGTGGTGGAGAAATATCATCTGGAAAAGCTCGCGTCGAAACCGCACGCGGCGGTGGTGCCGTTCTGCGGGAAGATCGAGGCGGAGCTGGCGGAGCTCGACGACGCCGAAGCTGCCGAAATGATGCGCGCCTACGGGTTGAAGGAGTCGGGGCGCGACCGGCTGATTCAGGCGACCTACCGGCTGCTCGGGCTGATTTCGTTCCTCACTTGCGGCGAACCGGAATGCCGCGCGTGGACGATCGAACGGGGGATGAACGCGCAGAAGGCCGCGGGCGCCATCCATAGCGATATCGAGCGGGGTTTCATCAAAGCGGAAGTGGTGAACTGGGAGGATCTGCTGAAGGCTGGCAGCTTTGCGGTGGCGCGGGAGCGTGCGCAGCAGAGGCTCGAGGGGAAAGAGTACATCGTGCAGGATGGCGATGTGATCTTGTTCCGGCATTCGGGATGAAAGAGAGCGGAGGTAGCGGATGTGGAAGAGGCAAAGGAGGTAGAAAATAAAGACTCGCGGAAAAGGCCCGCGAGAGGGGTAGCTCTAGGCGCTGATCTTTATGTCCTGGCTTCCACGCCACGACCCACAGAACGATTCATCTTGCCACGCGGACTGGAAGCACAGATTTTGACCCGGATTTGCTCTGAACTCCTAAAGGGACTCACGCTGTAATTTTCTGGGACGATGATTTCTGGCAGCACAACGCGCGTATTGGTGGGAGGGCTGTTGGGGCTGACGGCTGCTGCGGCCAACGTTTTGGGGGGGGCGCTGATTGCGCGCTGGCAGTGGTCGCGCAGGTACTTGAAGTACTTCATCGCGTTGGGCGCGGGATTCATGCTTGCCACCGCCGTACTCGAGATGATCCCGGAGTCGCTGAAGTTGCCGAGCAGCCATTCGTCTTTCTTCTTCAACAACACGGACGCGGTTTTCGTGTTCGTGCTAGGCGGATATTTCATCGTTCATTTCTTCGAACATACCGTGGCGCCGCATTTTCATTTCGGGGAGGAGACCCATCACGAGGAGATGTCGCACGCCCATGCGACCTACGCGGCGCTGCTGGGGTTGATGATTCACACCTTCTTCGATGGCGTGGCCATCGCGTCCGGACTGCTGGTTTCCGCCTGGCTGGGCGGTGTAATTTTTGTCGCCATTTTTCTGCACAAGATTCCGGAGGGCTTTACCGTCGCATCGCTGATGCTCGCAAGCGGGCAGAGCCGCTGGGCCGCCTTCACTTCTTCGATGATCCTGGGGGGAACGACGCTTCTAGGCATGGGGCTAATGTTTCTGCTGCGAGGCGCCGTGGCGGACGCTTTGCCGCTTTCAGCGGGGGTGACGTTATATGTCGCCGCGTCCGACCTGATCCCGGAGGTGAACCGCGAGCCGGGCGTGGGGATGGCGGTGCTCGTGTTTGTGGGCGTTGCGATTCTGCTGGTCCTGAAGACTCTCTTCCACGGGTGAGCTTCTGCGACTCTCGTTTTCGGCTTCCTGGCGCCGGGCCCGGAAGCGAGGGTGTGTGGGAGAGACGCCGCTAACATGAACGAATTCTTGATGTCGGAGCTGAAGTCTTTCTGTAACCCGCTTATAATCAATTGCGTGGGTCACCTGCTCTCGTATCCTACCCGGGTGATTCTCCCCCGATGGAAACCTAGCCGTCTCACAACTTTAGCACGCCGTGTGTGTTAGATAGACTGTGGAGGCCATGGCCAGATCCGACGTCCAACTGATGCTGGACGTGAAGGCGGGGAACGACGCGTCCTTTGGCTTACTGTTGCAGAAGTACCGCTCGCCGCTAGTGAGCTTCCTGTACCGGATGGTGCGGGATACGGCTACGGCGGAGGACTTGGCGCAGGAAGTCTTCTTAAGGGTGTACCGTGCGCGCAAGCAGTATTCCCCGAGCGCCAAGTTCACCACCTGGATGTTCCGGATCGCCACCAATCTTGCGCTGAACTCGCTACGCGATAACCGGTACCGGAAAATGGAAACTTCGATCGACGCGCCGCAGTCTAACGAAGAGGATGCCGCCCCGCGAGAGTTGCCGGCGCGCGAAATGCGGATCGACGAACACCTGCTCGAACGGGACCGGTGCGAGGTCATTCGCGGGGCCATCGGCACGCTCCCGGAAAAGCAACGCGTGGCGGTCCTGCTGCATAAATATGAAGAGATGGACTACGCGGAAATCGCGAAAATTTTGGAATGCTCGGAAAGCGCGCTCAAATCTCTGCTGTTCCGGGCCTATGAAACCCTGAGGGTGCAACTGGCTCCCTTGGTCGGGCAGCCAGCGCAGCACCGCGCCGGGGAAGGAAGGGTGTCATGAAGTGTGAAGACGTTTCCAAAGAATTGATTGGTTATCTGGACCGGCGGGCAAACTCCGCTGAGCGCCGGCGTGTGGAAGAGCACCTCACCCAATGTGCCGCGTGCCGGAAGCGCGCCGGGGAATTCCGCGAGCTTTGGTCCATCCTGGAAGAAGTGCCTGCGATCGAGCCGTCCTTCGGCTTCGACGCGCGCGTGCGCCAGCGTGTGGCCGCCGAACCGCGCCCGCGGTGGTTCGGATTCGTGCCCCAGCCGCGGCTGGCATTTTCCATGGCGCTGCTGTTTGCATTGAGTGTGTGGATGGTGAGGCTTCCTCAGTCGAATACGGGGATCGTGGCAGAAACCGCCGCGACCGAGAGCGAACAGTTCCAGGCCATCAAGGATCTGGGCGTGCTGGATAACTACGAGGTGCTCACCAAGTTCGATGCACTTTCTGAGTTGACTCCCACCGCCGCGGAGCCGCCGGTAAAGCTTCCGCGCAACCACCGGGCGGGGAATGAAAATGGAGGCGCATAGTTGAAGCACCGCCGGCTCATCGTTGCTGCCGTCATCGGCCTTGCGATTGGTGCGGGGCCTGCCCCGCAGCGCGCCTCGGCGCAACGATTTCCCCGCGTGCCAGCCAGGTATTGGCCGGTGGCTCAGAAGGAAACGCCGCACGCGCGGAATGATTTCGATGGAGAGTCCAAGCCCAACAACAGCGGTGGTGCCGTCAGAGGCCAGCCGAACCTGCGCGGCTTGGCCGGTTTGCCTCCGAGATGGGTGGAGAATCTTCGGGAAATGCCACCGGAGCAGCAAGAGCGGTTCATGCAGAATAACCGGGTATTCCAGAATCTGCCTCCCGAGCGGCAGACCCAAATTCGCAAGAATCTCGAAAATTGGAATCGGCTTTCGCCAGACGAGCGTCAAGAGATCCGTCAACGTGCCCAGATTCTCGAACGTATGACGCCGCAGCAGCGGCAGTATCTGCGGAACACACTCCTGCCGCGCTGGCAGGAAATGCCGCAAGAGCGAAGGCAGGCCATCAATGGGCGCTTGCGCATCTTGCAGACGATGGGCCCGGGCGCCCAGCAGGCCGCGCTGGCCGATCCCAAGTTCATGCAAGGGCTCAGTCAGGACGAGCAGTCCATGCTGCGCGACCTGAACTCCTTCCGCAATCCGCTCCCGCAGTAGCCTCGATTCCCTTTTGCGTTTTTTTGAACCGGACCGATTTTCTCTCGCAAATTTTCGCTGTTTACTGTTACAGAACAATTCCCGCGCGACAATCGATGAATTGACTACTCCTCGTGAAGCTTGTAGTAGACTCCCCC
The DNA here is from genome assembly GCA_050015335.1 of Candidatus Acidiferrales bacterium. Taxonomy (GTDB): domain Bacteria; phylum Acidobacteriota; class Terriglobia; order Acidiferrales; family UBA7541; genus Palsa-295. The sequence continues at coordinate 23,048 of JBEKBP010000001.1, forward strand.
ACTAATTGCGGTGCCGTTGCACGCTCGCACCGCACCTCTGGTCGCTTTCCTCATTTTTTTTCATTCTTTGTCGAATTGTTCTTGACAACGTTTTAAACCTATCTACAATCGGGGCCACAAGTGGGAAGAAGTGGTGCGAAGTGGTAATAAATGTAGGGCAGTGGTAAAGGGCGAATGCAATTGATTCTCAGGGCGAGAACGCTGGAAAAGGCTATTCGGAATGTTACGGGGCAACTATCTGGCGACGGTCGACGAGAAGGGGCGGGTGAAAATCCCCTCCGACTTTCTGGCCGAATTACGCAAGGCCGGATCGAAGTTCTACGTGACGAGCGACACCGGCGAGTACGCCCGGATCTATCCCATGAAGGTGTGGGAGGCGATCGAGAACAAACTTGCAAACCTTTCCTCACACAGCAGCGCCAGGCAAAAGTTTCTGGCGCGGACGAATTACTTCGGCCAGGTCGTAGAGGTGGACGGGCAAGGGCGCGTCTTAATTCCACCGGTACTGCGGGAATCGGCACAGATGAAGGGCGAGGTAGACGTCGCGGGACGTCTCACGTACCTGGAAGTCTGGAACCACGCGCGATTCCTGGAACAGTACATCAACCATAACCAGATCACGGCGGAAGAACTAGAACAACTAGGCATCTAGATTTTGAGTGTTTTGCATACGCCGGTACTGCTCGAAGCGGTTTTGGAGTGGCTTCGCATTCGGCCTGGGGGGACCTATGTCGATGCGACGCTCGGTACGGGCGGACACGCCATCGAGATTGCCCGCCGCCTTACGACGGGCCGGTTGGTCGGGCTGGACCGGGATCCGCAGGCGCTGGCGATGGCAGGGGAAAGATTAAAGGAATTCGGGGAGAGGGTGACTCTGGTGCACGCGGAGTTTTCGAGGATCGGCGAAGTGGCGGCGAACTTGAATTTGTCGCGCGTGGACGGGGTGATCGCCGACCTGGGCATTTCGACGCTCGAACTGGATAGTCCGGAGCGCGGCTTTTCGTTTCGTTGGCCCGCGCCGCTCGATATGCGCATGAATCCCGATTCGCCGCTGACGGCGGCAGACATTGTGAACCACTGGCCGGAGAAAGAACTGGCCGATCTTCTCTACCTGCGGGCGGAGGAGAGGAACTCACGCAGAATCGCCAGGGCGATCGTTCGCGCGCGTCCCATTAGGGACACCGAACACCTGGCAATGGTTGTGGCAGGGGCTCAAAAGGTAAGGGGAAGGCAGAAACTGCATCCCGCGACAAAAACGTTTCTGGCGCTGCGGACTGCGGTGAATCGAGAAGAGGAGGAACTCGAGCAGTTTCTTTCGTGGGCCCCTGCCACTATTTCTTCGGGAGGACGCTGGATCGTCCTCAGTCGTGGGCCCCTGCCACTATTTCTTCGGGAGGACGCTGGATCGTCCTCAGTTATCACTCGCTGGAGGACCGGTTGGTGAAGCACGCGTTTCAGCGCCTGGAGCGCGAGAAAAGCTTCAAGATCCTCACGAAAAAGGTGATCCGACCCGGCCTGGACGAAATCAGAGACAATCCCCGCGCGCGCAGCGCGAAAATGCGCGTTGCTGAAAAGCTTGGCGGCGCGGCCGGGGAAGAAATGCGGAGCGGTTCATGATGGACTATCACACCGTAAAGCGCATCGACAACACGCGGCTGGTGCGGCCCCCCGCTCCGGCGCGACTGCGAGGCCTGTGGCGGTTGTCCGCCGCGGGAGGCGCCATGGCGGCCTGCCTGCTCTTTTACGCGTGGCAGCATTTTGAATGCATTCAAATTCGGTATCAGGTGGAGCAGATGGAATCGCAGCGGGAGAAGGCGGTGCAGCTCAATCAGCAATTGCATCTGGAAGTCGCCTCGCTTCGTTCGCCGATGCGCGTCGATACGATCGCGCGGAATCAGCTGGGCTTGACGGTTCCGGTGCCGGGACAGGTGGCTCCCGCCGATGGGCCGAGCGACGCCGTCGTGGCTCAGGCGCAATCGCCATCCCGGACACCCATCCCCTGATCTGATAGGAAACTTGACAGCAATTACGGCTCGGAATCCGCGGGCCCGTGCCGGTGAATCCCTTCAACGCCGGTGCGTGAAACTTCCGATGGGATAGGCCGGAGTCCATGGAGCAGCGCAACCCGCGTCTCCGCTGGTTGGTTGTCTGGGTCGTGGCGTTGGTTTGGATGGTGGCGGTGCTGGCCCGCCTCAGCTACCTCCAGCTCTTCTGCTACAGCGAATACTTCGCGAAAGCCCAGCATCAGCAGCAGCGCATCTTCGAAATCAGCCCCAAGCGCGGAACCATCTACGACCGCAAGGGCCGGGAGCTGGCCGTCAGCCTCCCGATGGATTCAGTCTTCGCCGATCCCGCCGAGATTACCGACGCCGAAATGGTGGGGCGGCTGCTCTCGCGCATCCTGAGCGATTCTCCTTCCGACGAAATTGAAACGAAAATCAGAGAAGCCCATATCCCGATCCGGCTGGCGCGGAAGCTTTCTCCTGAGACGGCTGAGCGAATTCAGCAGATGAACCTGCGTGGCATTTTCTTTCAGCAGGAGAATCGCCGCGTCTACCCACAGCGCAAGCTGGCTGCCCATGTGCTGGGGTATACCGACGTGGATGAGAAGGGTATTGGTGGCATCGAATATGCGCTCGACAAGGAAATCCGCGGACGCCCCGGCAAAATGATGGTGATGGCGGACGGACGGCGCCGCTGGTACGACCGGCAGGAATCGGCGGCTGATCCCGGAGCAAGCGTCACGCTCACGGTCGACGAAACCATTCAATACATTGCCGAGAAGGAACTCGCCCAAGCGATCGTCGACACACATGCCAAGGCCGGCACGGTGGTTGTGCAGGATCCCAATACCGGCGAACTTCTCGCTGTGGCGAATTGGCCCACGTTTGATCCGAACGATGCGGGTTCCTACTCCGACGAAGCTCGCATGGACCGCGCCGTGAGCGCGGCCTATGAGCCCGGATCGACCTTCAAGGTCATTACACTCACCGGAGCGATCGAGAATGGCGTCACCACTCCCGAGACGATGGTCGATTGCCAGATGGGCAAGATCCTTTTGCCTGGCCGCGTGATCCATGACTGGCGTCCCTTTGGCGTGATGAGCGTGGACAAGATACTGGTTCATTCCAGCGACGTGGGCGCGATCAAGGTCGCGCTCCAACTGGGCGCGCCGCGTTTCTACGATACGATTCGAACTTTCGGAATCGGCCAACTGACGGGCATCGAACTCCCCGGAGAGAATCGCGGCTTGCTGCGGCCGCTTGAAAACTGGTCGGCCAATTCCATTGGTTCGCTGGCGATGGGGCAGGAGGTAAACGTCACGCCCCTCCAAATCATCTCCGCGATATCGGCGATTGCCAATGGGGGAACCCTGTACCGGCCGCGCATCATTCGAGACATGCGTGGAGACCTGATGCCCCTCCGGCACACCGAAGCGGGACCGCGCCAGGCGACCGACCAGAAGACCGCCGCGGAAATGCGCGGGATGATGGAGGATGTCGTCCTCGAAGGTACAGGGAAGCCGGCTCAACTGAGCGGATACACGGCGGCCGGAAAATCCGGAACGGCGCAGAAGATCGATCCGACCACGGGACGCTATTCGGTTACTCAGTACAATTCGTCGTTTGTGGGCTTCGCGCCTGTAAACGATCCCGCCATCAGCATTTTGGTCGTGCTCGATTCTCCGGTCGGCGCCCACCATGGAGGCGAAGTCGGGGGGCCGGTATTCAAGCGCATTGCTGAGCAAGTACTGGCCTATCTCGCGGTCCCCCACGACGTCCCGGCTCCTTCCGACGTCGAGACGGCCAAAAACCTGAACGCTGTGCCGTTGCCGGTGGCCGCTTCGGACTCAATGAAAACGAATTTCGAGGCCGCCGTTGCGAGGAAAAATCAAGCGAGCGCGCCAACCGTCGCATTCTCAGGGGAGGAAGCCGTCGCTGTGCCAAGGCTGACCGGACAGAGCGTCCGCGCGGTGACCGAAGAGTGCTCCCGGCTCGGGCTTATCCCGTCGCTGGTTGGTTCGGGTGTGGCGCTCGAACAGTACCCGGATGCGGGGGTTCAGGTGGTGCATGGCACCCAGATAATGGTTCGGTTCGGGCGACCCGGCACGGTGCCGTCGAGGCTGTCCTCTAATTAGCGGCTGGTGAGGAGTGGCGGATCAGGAGAACGGCGTTCCCGGGGGTATGAGAATTGAGATTGGTTGCAGATCGTGAACCGGAAGTTGGTTCCGACAAAAGGAACAGAGGGCAGGCGGCGCCAATAATGGACTTGTGCGAAGTAATCGACGGAATCGATGTGGTTCGACTCAACGGCCGCGCCGACCCGCACGTTCTTTCGGTCGCTTACGATAGCCGCAAAGTGACGCCCGGAGCGCTTTTCTTCGCGCTCCCCGGCGAGAAGGTCAACGGCGCGGAATTTGCCGGTGAGGCCGTCACCCGCCGAGCCGTTGCGATTGCCAGCTCGCAGGTCCGGCCTGCCGCAATCAGGCAAGACATTACATGGATTCAGCTCGCGGAAGGGAAGGAGCGCAGAGCACTCGCGACCGCGGCGGCCAATTTCTATGGCCGGCCCGCCAATTCCCTGAAGCTTATTGGCGCCACCGGGACCAACGGAAAGACGACAACTACGTTCCTTGTCGATTCAATTCTCCGGTCCGCGGGCTATACCACCGGGCTTGTCGGCACGACGGGCTACCGCACGCCGACGGGCGCCCGATCTGGTGCAAACACGACGCCCGAATCGCTTGACCTACATCAGATGTTCGCCGAGGTGCGCGACGCAGGTGGCACGCACGCCGTGCTGGAGACCAGCTCCCATGCGCTCGCCATGGACCGGTTGTGGGGCTGCCACTTCGCGGTGGCAATTTTCACGAACCTGACGCGCGATCATCTCGATTATCACCAGACCTTTGAGAACTACTTTGCGGCAAAGCGTCATTTGTTTGAAGGCGCGGGCGCCGCGGCGCCCGATGTGGCCGTTATCAATGCCGATGATCCCTACGCTTCACGCCTGGAAGGATTGGCGGGGCGCACTATTACTTACGGGCTGGCGGGTTCGCCCGATATTACAACGAAGAAATTCGCTCTGACTTTCAATGGCCTCGAATTTACCGCGCACACGCCGCTGGGCAAGATGGAAATGCGTTCGCCGCTGGTGGGCCGGATCAATGTCTACAATATTTTGGCCGCGATTGGCGCTGGAATTGGCCTCGACATGCCCGCCGATCAAATTGCGTCTGGAATCGCCAACCTCGATGCGGTTCCCGGCCGCTTCCAGCGCATCGACGAGGGGCAGCCCTTTCTGGTCGTTGTGGACTATGCGCATACCGACGACGCTTTGCGCAACCTGATCTCGACTGCGCGTGAACTGAGCCCGTCGGGCCGCATCATCACGCTTTTTGGCGCGGGCGGCGATCGCGACCGCACCAAGCGCCCGCTCATGGGTGAGACAGCGGGATCGTTGAGCGATCTGGTTGTGCTGACAAGCGATAACCCGCGCAGTGAAGACCCGCTGCGCGTGATCAATGATGTGGTCGTGGGATTGCAGAAAGCCAACGCGAGATATCGGATTGAACCGGACCGCGAGCGGGCCTTTGTGATTGCTATCGACGAGGCGCGGGCCGGTGACATCGTGCTGCTGGCCGGCAAGGGGCACGAGACATCACAAGTGCTGAAAGACCGGACCATCGAGTTTGACGACCGCGAGAAGGCGCGGGAAATCCTGCGCCGCAAGGGATTTTCGAAGAAACCGGCAGGGCAGTGACGTGGGGGGCGCAAGTAAACCCGACGACACGCCCGGGACCTTACGACGGCGAGCAATCCCAGCCTATTGGAGACGCAATGCGGTGGACCGTGGTTCAAGCAGCTCAAGCGCTGGGTGTCGCGGTTCCTTCCGGAGTCGACCCCCTGGCCGGGTTGGCCGGTGTCTCGATTGATTCCCGCACCCTACAGCCTGGAGAGTTGTTCCTCGCCATACACGGACCGCGTCACGATGGACACGATCATGTGGCCAGCGCCTTGGAGAAAGGCGCTGCCGCGGGGCTGGTGGCGCGTCAGCGTCTCGATGAATATTCGAAAGAAATGCAAGGCTGCCTGTTCGCCGTGGACGACACGCTCGGCGCCCTGCAACGTTTGGCGTCGCGGTCGTGCGAGATATGGCGGAAGCAAAGGCCGGGGCGGCTCATCGCAGCAGTTGCCGGATCGGTGGGCAAGACCACCACAAAAGAGATTCTTGCGGCGCTCCTGGGCGCGAGGTTCCGCGTGCTGAAAACACAAGGGAATCTGAACAACGAATATGGCCTGCCACTCACGCTGCTGAAGCTCGATAACGAGTATGAGGCTGCCGTTGTGGAACTCGGAATGTCGCATCAGGGGGAGTTAGCGCACCTGACGCGGATCGCCTCTCCGGACGTAGGTGTGGTTACCCGCGTGGCAGTGGAACATTTGGAATTTTTCGCCTCGATTGAGGAAATTGCGCTGGCCGAACGCGAGCTCGTCGAAAATCTGCCGTGGCCGGGAGCCACCGCGGTGCTCAATGCCGACGACGAGCGTGTGGCACGCTTCGCGGAGGTGGCGCGCGGTCCGGCGATTTTCTTTGGCAGCAGCGCGCCGGCGCACTTTCGCGCCGAAGCAATCAAAGAGCACGGCATCGAGGGCTCGGAATTTGATTTTGTGTTCCCTGGTGGCCGCGCGCGACTGGCGCTGCCGCTCATCGGCCGCCACAACGTGATGAATGCCGTCGCTGCGCTTGCTGCGGCGAGTGTTTGGGGAATTGGCGCGGCGGAGGCTCGCGCCGTGTTTCTCGGGCTCAAGCCCGCCGACAAGCGCGGCGAAATTGTGCGCTTCGAGGAAGGATTTACGGTTATCAACGACTCCTACAATTCGAGCCCCGCCGCGCTGAATGAACTCACGCGTCTTCTGGCGGCGACGCCTGGGTATCGAAGACGGATTGTTGCCGCGGGCGAGATGCGGGAACTGGGCGACTCCTCGGCGGAATTGCATCGCGAATGCGGGAGCGCGGCGGCGCTGGGGAAAATCGATTGGATTTTCGGGGTGCAGGGATACGCGAGGGATTTCGTAAAGGCTTCGGTCGATGCAGGCCATTCAAGCAACCAATCGCAATTCTTTGAGAATTCCGAGGAAGCGGGCAAGTTTCTGGCAGGTTTCCTTCAGCGCGGCGATCTGCTGCTTCTGAAAGGCTCGCGCGGCGTCAAGATGGAGAAAATTCTCGAAGTGATCGAAAGGCAGCATCCGCGCGCGGCGGCCAAATCGGCTCCGCAATCCTTGGAGACGGCGCCCAAAGGGCGCGGCTGAGATGCTCTACTACCTGTTCTTCTTTGTGCTGCGCCCGCACTTTAGCGCGCTCAACGTCTTCCGCTACATCACCGTGCGGACGGCGGTTGCGAGTCTCACGGCTTTGTTTCTGACGCTTGTTCTCGGACCCTGGACCATCGCCCGGCTGCGCGAGTTGCAGGTAGGGCAGTACATCCGGGAAGAAGGTCCGAAGGCGCATCAGAAGAAGGCCGGCACCCCGACCATGGGCGGAGTACTGATTGTCGCATCGATTGTGTTCCCCACGTTGCTGTGGGCCGACCTTCGCAATCCCTACGTTCTGCTCGCGGTGGGGGCGACGTTGGCATTCGGCGCGATCGGCTTTGTTGACGATTACAACAAGGTGGTGCGCAAGCATAACCAGGGGTTGACAGCGCGCGGAAAATTCCTGCTGCAGGTGCTGACCTGCATCGGCGTGGGCGGGGTGCTGCTCGGCTTGCAGGTGTCGGGAAGCTATTCGACCCAGCTGAGCGTGCCGTTCCTGAAGAGGCTGCACCCGGACCTCGTGGTTGATTCCTTGCTCGGGCACCGGTTCATTTGGCCCCTGGCGTTTGTTCCCTTCGTGCTTTTTCTTGTGCTGGTGATCGCGGGCATCTCCAACGGAGTGAATCTGACCGACGGGCTCGACGGCTTGGCCATCGGTTGCGTGCTCGTGTGCGCGACGGCGCTTACCTTTCTGACCTATCTTTCGAGCAACGCCCGCTTTGCCGAGTATCTCGACATCCAGCGAATTCCGGACGCGGCGGAGTTGACCATTTTCTGCGGGTCGCTGGCGGGCGCGTCGCTCGGATTCCTGTGGTACAACGCGCATCCTGCGGAAATGTTCATGGGAGATGTCGGCTCGCTCGCGCTGGGCGGAGCGATTGGAACGGTGTCGGTGATTCTGAAGCAGGAAATCCTGCTGCTTTCGATCGGCGGGATTTTCATCATCGAGCTGCTCTCGGTGATTATCCAGGTGGGTTCGTTCAAGTTGACGGGCAAGCGTGTGTTTCGCATGGCTCCGCTGCACCACCATTTTGAGCTGATGGGGTGGAGCGAGTCGAAGATCATCGTGCGGTTCTGGATTCTGGCGCTGGTGTTCGCGCTTTTTTCGCTAACGACCTTGAAATTGAGGTAAGGGCCAAGGTGGCAGGCAAGTGAAACCCGGATTCGATTTGAATGGCAAGCGCGTGCTGGTGGTCGGATTGGCCCGCACGGGTGTGGCGGCCTCGCTTTTCAGTGCTTCCCACGGTGCCACGGTGACCGCAGCCGACCAGAAACCGGAATCCGAGATGGCAGAGACGGCAGCCCGGCTACGCGCTGCGGGCGTGACATTGGAGCTGGGCGTTCACACGCCGGCGTTGTTCCTACAGCAGGATTTGATTGTCGTAAGCCCGGGCGTGCCGGCGAAGCTTCCCGCGCTGGAACTTGCACGCGCCCAGGGGATTGCCATCTGGAGCGAAATTGAGCTGGCCTGGCGGTACCTGCGTGGCAAGCTCGTGGCGATCACCGGATCGAACGGGAAAACCACGACCACTTCGCTCGTGGCTCATATTTTGAAGACGGCGGGCATGGCCACGCTCGTCGGCGGCAATATCGGCGTGCCGCTTCTCGCGCTGGTGGAATCGTCCATCGATTCAAGTGTAACAGTGGCCGAGATCAGCAGCTTTCAGCTAGAAAACATTCAGGAGTTTCGTCCCGAGATAGGCGTTCTACTGAACCTCACACCCGATCATCTTGACCGGCACGAATCGTTTGACTCCTACGCGGCAGCCAAGATGCGGCTGTTTGAAAACCAGCTCGACGGCGACGCCGCCGTGCTCAACGCCGATGACCCGGAGATCACCAAGCGCATGCCGTCCCGGCCGCATATCTACTGGTTCAGCCGGCAAAAGCGGGTTGCCGAAGGGGTGTTCTTGCGCGACGGCGACCTTGTTTTCCGCGGGGAGGGCGCCGAAACCGTGGTGGCATGCCGGAGCGAGATCCTGCTGCGCGGCGAGCACAACGTGGAAAACGTGCTGGCGGCCTGCGCGGCCGCCTTTTTAGCGGGTGCCCCGGCCTCCGCGATTGCAAGCGCCGTACAGACGTTTCGCGCCGTCGAGCACCGTCTGGAATTCGTCGCCGAGGTGGGTGGCGTGGAGTTCTACAACGATTCGAAGGCGACCAACGTGGACGCCACGCGCAAGGCCGTCGAGTCATTTCCGGGTCCGATGATCGTGATTCTCGGGGGCCAGGACAAGGGCAGTCCTTACACGCCGCTCCGGGGGCCACTGCGCCAGCGCGCGCGCCTGGCGATTCTCATCGGCACAGCCGCCGACAAAATCGCGTCGGACCTCGATACCGCGGTTCCCTTACGGGAAGCCGGCACTCTTGACCGCGCCGTCCAGCTGGCCGTCGAACGCGCGCAGCCGGGCGATGTTGTCTTGCTGTCTCCGGCATGTTCCAGCTTCGATCAATTCGAAAATTACGAGCAGCGCGGCCGGGCCTTTAAGCAATTGGTGGCGCGCCTTGAAAACCATTCCGCCGCGGGCGCTTCGGCCCCGAAAGGATGATGAATGCCGCTTAGTTTGCAACCCGACCGCAAGATGTTCGGCGTCACGCTAGCGCTCTGCCTGATCGGCGCGGTGATGGTTTTTAGCGCTTCGGCCGTGACCGCGCGCGAGGAGTATGGCAACGGCTACACATTTCTGCTGCGGCAGGTTTTGTGGCTCGTCATGGGTCTGGCGGGGATGTTCGGGCTGATGAATCTGGACTATCGCAAGCTGCGGCAGCCAGGGGTAATTTTTACGGCGCTGTCGGTGACGCTGGTGCTGCTGATTGCCGTGTTCTTTCTCGACCGTTCGCACGCAACGCATCGCTGGATACGCATGGGTCCGCTCAGTTTGCAGCCGTCTGAACTTGCCAAACTCGCCGTGATTTTCTATCTGGCGTGGTTCATCGAAATCCGTTGCCGGCCGCGCCCAGGTGCGAGCCTGGTCGGAATCAATGACCTGCTGCACTCGCTCACCCCGGTGCTCGGGACGCTGCTTCTGGTAGTGGGCCTGGTAGTCGCGGAACCAGACATGGGCACCGCGTGCATGATTTCGCTGATCGCCTTCGTGATGCTGTTTGTCTCGGGACTCTCGCTTCGCTACGTCGCGGGCGCGATCGCCGCAGCGCTGCCGATCGTTTATTTGCTGATCGTACGTGTGCCCTACCGGTTGCAGCGCGTGCAGACGTTCTTTTCTCCTGCATCGGATCCGCAGGGGCACGGCTTTCAGTTGCTGCAGTCGCTGATTTCGGTTGGATCGGGCGGTTTCGCGGGTGTGGGGCTGATGGAGAGCCACCAGAAGCTGTTCTTTTTGCCGGAGGCGCACACCGATTTCATCTTCGCCGTGATTTGCGAAGAGATTGGATTCGTCGGCGCCGTGATCGTGCTCGGGCTGTTTGCGGCATACGGCTGGCGCGGCTTCACGGCGGCGATGAAGGCCCCCGATGAATTTGGCAGGCTGCTCGCTATGGGCATTACAACCATGGTGGTGGGGCAGGCGCTGATCAACCTAAGTGTTGTCCTGGGCCTGCTGCCGACCAAGGGGATTCCGCTGCCATTTGTGAGTTACGGCGGATCGAGTTTGCTGGGGATGCTTTTGGCAACGGGCGTACTTTTGAATATCAGCCAGCACGCGGACGCGGCGTGAACGCCACGTGAGCCGGAACGCGAATGCGGGCACCCGGACTTTGTTGATTGCAGGAGGCGGCACCGGGGGGCACGTTTTCCCGGCGCTCGCGGTAGCAAGAGAGTGGCTCGGGCGCCAGGGTGCGGTCGAAGATGGCCGGGGGGGAGAAAGACGAATTGTGTTCGTAGGAACCGAGCGCGGAATTGAAGCAAAGCTGGTGCCGCAGGCTGGCATGCCACTCGAGTTGATTCGCGCGGCGGGCTTGAAGGGCATCGGCGGCGCGAAATTACTGCGCAACGCGGCTTTGCTGCCTGCGGGCCTGTGGGATTCTGAGAAAATTCTGAATCGCCACCATGTCAATGTGGCCCTGGGGGTGGGCGGCTACGCCTCCGGTCCCATGATGCTGCTTGCGGTCGCCCACCGGATTCCCACCGTCGTGTTCGAACCCAACGTCGAACCCGGCTTCACCAACCGGGTGCTGGTGGGCGTGGCCACGCGCGTGGCGGTCGCCTACCAGGAAACGGCCTCGCGGTTCGGCGGCAAATCTGTGGTCACCGGGGTGCCGATCCGATCCGAATTTTTCCGGATTCCGCCTAAGGAGCATCAGGCACCGTTCCACATCCTCGTCACAGGCGGAAGCCGCGGTGCTCTGCCGATCAATCGGGCACTCATCGACGCACTAGATCGTCTCGTTATGCGAAGAAATCAGCTTTTCATCGTGCATCAAACTGGAGAACGTGACTATAATGCCGTTCGAGTCGCTTATGCGCGTCGTGAATTCAACGCGGAGGTCCTTCCCTTTATCGAGAATATGGCGGAGCGCTTTGCCCAGGCCGATTTGATTGTCTGCCGCTCGGGTGCGATCACCGTGGCAGAAGTATCCGCCGCCGGACGCGCCGCCATCTTGATCCCCTTCGGCGCCGCAACCGATGCCCATCAGACGCGGAATGCAGCCACCATGCAAGAGGCTGGCGCGGCCCGCCTGCTCCCGCAGGACGAACTGACCCCCGAACGCCTTACTACGGAAATTTTTTCACTCCTGGACCAGCCCCGAAAAATCACGGACATGGAAGAGCGTGCGCGGGCGCTCGCCAAGCCGCGCGCCGTCGAGGACATCGTGGATCTGCTCGAAGGGGTGGCCCGGTCATGAACGTGATTTTTCGCAATTTCAAGCGCATTCATCTGATCGGCATTGGCGGCAGCGGTATGAATGGCATTGCCGAAGTGCTGCTTTCGGCCGGCTACGCCGTTTCGGGCTCCGATTTGAAGCTGTCGCCTGTCACCGAGAGGCTGCGTGGGCTTCGCGCGACGATTTACGAGGGGCATCGCGCCGCGAACGTCGAAGGCGCGCATGTCGTGGTGATTTCTTCCGCCGTGCCGCAGGACAATGTCGAAGTGATCGAAGCGCACCGGCTGAAGATCCCCGTGATCCCACGCGCGGAAATGCTGGCCGAGCTGATGCGCTTGAAATTCGGCATCGCGATTGCCGGTGCTCACGGCAAAACGACCACCACTTCGCTCGTTGCTTCCGTGCTGGCCGCTGCCGACCTTGATCCCACCTTCGTTGTGGGCGGGCGCGTGAACCACGCGGGGGCGAGCGCGGTTGTCGGTCAGGGCGAATACATGGTCGTTGAAGCGGATGAAAGCGACCGCTCCTTCCTGTTGCTTGCGCCCGTTATCGCGGTGGTCACCACGATCGACCGCGAGCATCTCGATCAGTACGCCTCCCTTGACGAAATTCAAGACGCGTTCGTTCAATTCGTGAACCGTGTTCCTTTTTATGGCTCGGTGATTCTGTGCCTGGATGAGCCGAACGTGCAAGCCATGATCCCTCGCGTGAAGCGGCCCGTTATTACCTACGGCACTTCGAGTCAGGCGGACTTGGTGATCAGCGACGTACAGCTCAAGGGCCTGATGAGCTCGTTTGGCCTGACCTATCACGGCGAGCCGCTCGGTGTTTTCCGCCTGCCCTCGCCTCCGGGCATCCACAATGTACGCAATGCGGCGGCCGCGGCAGCCGTCGGACTCGCGCTCAATATTCCCGAAGACTTCATCCGCACGGGCCTCGCGAAGTTTTCCGGTGTTGGCCGGCGCTTTGAGATCAAGGGTGTGCATGCCGGTGTCACGCTGGTCGATGATTATGGCCACCATCCGGCTGAAATTCGCGCCACGCTCGAAGCGGCCCGCGGTTGCGGCTACAAGCGCCTGCTCGTGCTCTTCCAGCCGCATCGCTACACGCGCACGCACTTTCTTTGGGACGACTTTCTCCGGTCCTTTAATGAGGCCGACGTGCTGCTGGTCACCGACATCTACCCGGCAGGCGAGGCGGCCATAGAGGGAGTCACCGGCGAGCGTTTGGCCGAAGCCATCCGTTCGGCGGGACATAAGAACGTGATTCATTCGAGCACGATGCAGGGCGGCCTGGAGTACATGCTGAAAGAAGCGCGGTCGGGCGACGCCGTGCTCACGATCGGTGCCGGAAGCGTAGGGCGCGTGCTCGACCAGTTGGCCGTGCTGCTCGAATCGCGGATATCGATTTCGCATGCAGATTGAGGACAACGTCGCGTCGCGGCTCAAGGAATTGGGCGTCGAGGTTCGGCAGGGAGTGTCGCTTGCGGAAAAGACATCGCTTGGAATTGGCGGCACAACCGATGAGCTTTTGCTGCAGCGCTACGACTCGATTCCCGAGGTGATGCGAGTGCTGGCAAATGAAAACATCCGGCACAGATTCCTGGGCGGCGGCACGAACGTGCTGGTCGCAGACGGCGGATTGCCCTGGGTGGTGCTACATCTCCGGCCGACGCAGCCGGGGATGCGCGTGGAAGGGAATGTGGCGTATGTCGATGCCTCGGCCGACCTGGGAGGCATGGTCACGTTTTGCGCGAAACATGATCTCGGCGGGATGGAAGGGCTCATTGGCGTGCCGGGCAGCGTGGGCGGCGCTTTACGGATGAATGCCGGGGCCTATGGAACGCAGATCGGAACGCACGTGCGCGCAGTAGAACTCTATCGCGCTGCGTCGGGGCAGGTCGAAACCGTGCGCGGAAACGACATTCGCTTCGATTACCGCCATACATCGTTCGCCCCGGACGACGTGATGCTGGGTGTGAAACTCGAGCTGCCGCCCAAGCCCTTCCGCGAAATACTCGCTGGGATTCGCGTGTGCAACGAAAAAAGACGCGCCAGCCAGCCGCTCAACCAGAAAAGCGCGGGCTGCATTTTCAAGAATCCCCCGGGCGGCTCGGCCGGAAAAATGATCGAAGAGCTCAAGCTGAAAGGATATCGCGTGGGCGATGCCATGGTGAGCGACCGCCACGCGAACTTCTTCGTCAATACGGGGCATGCAACGTGCTCGGACATGTTGAAGCTGATCGATGATGTGCGCGTGCGCGTGGGCGGCGCCTACCGAATCGAACTCGAGAACGAGGTGATCATCTGGCAAAACTGAAGTCCATCGACGCGGACGCCTACCCTCGGGAAGTGCTGGAGGCTGAGGAGCCGAAGTATCTCCGCCGGCAGAGGCCGGTCGAGATCAAGCGGCGGAAGTTCGGCGGCAAGGCGTGGAAGACCTATCTTCGCGCGACGGCGTGGGCAGCCGCGGGCATTGTCGGTGCCGGATGCGCTTACGGGTTCGCGCATTTTCTGTTGGCCTCGCCCGAAATGGCGCTGATCCATCCGGAACAGGTGGAACTTACCGGAAACACCAACGTTTCGCGCGCCAGCGTGCTCGACATTTTCCGGGCCGATCGCGGCCGCACCGTGTTGCGCATTCCGCTCGACGATCGCCGGCGCCAGCTGGAGTCGATTCCCTGGATCGAGCAGGCTACTGTCCGGCGCGCGTTGCCGCATACGATTCAGGTGGAGATTGTTGAGCGCACGCCCATCGCTTTTCTGCGAGAGGGCAGCGAGATGGTTTTGGTGGACGTCCACGGCGTGATCCTTGATCCTCCGCTGCAGGGGAAGTTCCATTTCCCGGTGGTGACAGGGCTGAATTCGGAGATGGCCCCCGGCGATCGCGAAAAGCGCATGCAGCTTTTCGCCGGATTCATGCAGCAGCTGGATTCGGCGCGCGCCGGTGCCGTCGAGGAAGTGAGCGAGGTCGACCTTTCCGACGCGCACGATCTGCGCGCATCGCTCACGGGCTTGCAAGCAGGCGGCGCAATCGCCGCGAGTTCCCCCTCCGGCAACGCCCCTGACTCCTCTTCTGAATCCTGGGGCGATTCGGACGCACCGATTCTGGTTCATTTCGGCGACAGCGATTTCGAGGCTAAGTACCAAACGCTCATCGACAAAATGGGCCAGTGGCGTGCGACGGCGGGACGGGTCGAGTCGGTGGATTTGCGCTTCAACGGCGAGGCGGTGGTGAATGCGGATACACCGGCGGTTGCTCAGACCGTGCAGCGGCCAGCAGCGGTGGCGAAGCATGCCGCCACTGCCGGGAAGCATGCGACGGGTGCGGGGAAGCATACCAGATAAGTGCAGATACTTTTCTCTATAGCGCAAGGAGCGGTGCTTTGGCAAAAAAAGACCGGCACGTGGTGGCATTGGATATCGGCAGCACGAAAACTTGCACGCTGATCGGCGAGATGGATGACGACGGAAGCGTGAAATTTGCAGCGCTCGGCGCCGCTGAATCGAAGGGCTGGCGCAAGGGACAAATCGTTAACCTTGATCTGGCGGTCAGCTCGATCCGCCGCGCGGTGGAAGAAGCCGAAGCGCTGGTCGGAGTGCCGGTGGAATCGGCGGTCACAGGTGTCGCGGGCAGCCACGTGCGCGGCGTGAACAGCCGTGGGGGCATTACCCTGGGCGGCCGCGGGCGCGACGTGCAGCGCGACGACGTTCGCCGCGCCATCGAAGCCGCTCGCGGCGTCACGTTGCCCGACGACCGCGAGGTGCTCCATGTTCTCCCGCAGGAATTTTCGCTCGACGCGCAGGACAACATTCGCGACGCGATCGGGATGGTTGGGCACCGGCTGGAAGCCAACGTGCACATCGTCACGGCATCCGGCACGGCCACGCAGAACATTGTAACGGCGGTGAACCGCGCGGGCGTGCGCGTCGACGACACGGTTCTCGAGCCGTTCGCTTCCGCCGAAGCGTGCCTCACGCAGGATGAGCGCGAACTCGGCTGCTGCCTGCTCGACATCGGCGGCGGCACCACGGAACTGATCGCCTACACGGGGGGTGTCGTGCGACACACGGCGGCGATTCCCGTGGGCGGCGACCACGTTACCAACGACCTCGCCGTTGGCTTGCGCACGCCAATTCCCGAAGCAGAAAAAATCAAACGTGAGTACGCCTGCGTGTTTCGCGACCTGATGCTCGAGGATTTCTCCATCGAAATTGCGAGCGTGGGCGACCGCCCGCCGCGCACGATCTGCGCGCGGATGCTGTTCGACATCGTCGAGCCGCGAGCCAAGGAATTGCTCATGCTGATTCGCGACGAACTGCGCCGCGGCGGTGTTGAGAACCAGATTCCCGCCGGCATTGTGCTCACGGGAGGCGGGTCCTATCTCCGCGGCCTCGTCGATCTATCCGAGCACGTGTTCAATCTGCCGGTGCGGGTGGCCGTACCGCGCGGACTGGCGGAGATGAGCGAACAAGTTTCCCGGCCCGAATATTCAACGGCTGTTGGTCTGCTGCTCTACGCTGCGCGCACGCGGCACGTGGCGGAGGCAAAGGCCAGCGGCTGGGTAGGCAAGTTGAAAAGCATGTTGGCGGGAGCGTAACAAGAATCCGAATCCGTAAATCTGGGGGAGGAAGAATGGCACTAAAAGAATCGAGCATTCGAGTTTCGTTTGCAGAGGAAGCGCAGAACGGCGCGAAGATCAAGGTAATCGGTGTGGGAGGCGGCGGTTCGAACGCCGTCAACCGCATGATTCGCGCCAAAGTGGAAGGCGTCGAATTTATCGCCGCCAATACCGACTTGCAGGCGCTGAAGCTGTCGCAGGCGCCCGTCAAGTTGCAGATTGGGGCAAAACTCACCAAAGGTCTGGGAGCGGGCGCGAATCCGGAAGTTGGCCGAAAGGCGGCGCTCGAGGACACAGAAAAGATCCTCGAAGCACTCGACGGATCGGACATGGTGTTCGTCACCGGAGGTCTCGGTGGCGGTACCGGCAGCGGTGCTGCGCCCGTGGTGGCGAATCTCGCGAGCGAACTGGGCGCACTCACCGTCGCGGTCGTTACCAAGCCGTTCGCGTTTGAAGGCAAGCGCCGCATGGAGCAGGCCGAACAGGCCCTGGCCGAGCTGATCGGCTGCGTCGATACCGTCATCGTGATCCCGAACGAGCGCCTGATGGAGTGCGTCGAGCAGGGGACGAGCTTCTTCGAAGCGTTCCGCATCGCCGACGACATTTTGCGGCAGGCCGTGCAGGGCATCAGCGACATCATCACCATCCCTGGCATCATCAACCGCGACTTCGCCGACGTGAAAACAATCATGTCCGGCCAGGGCTATGCGGTGATGGGCACGGCCGTCGCTTCGGGGTCCAACCGCGCGGTGGATGCGGCCAATCGCGCCATTAACAGCCCGCTGCTCGAAGACAACTGCATCGAGGGCGCACAGGGGATTCTCATCAACATCACCGGTTCGTCGACTCTCTCGCTGCAGGAAGTTCACGAAGCCTCTTCCATCATCCAGAAAGCGGCGCACGAAAATGCAAACATTATTTTCGGCGCCGTGATGGACGATGCGATGAAGGAGTCGGTGAAGATCACCGTCATCGCGGCGGGCTTCCGCGAGATCGCCACCAGGAAGAGCCAATCGCGCCCGTCGTATCTGCCTAAAACGTGGCGTGCTGGGCGGGAACAGCCGCTGAGCGCCGCCGATGAACCCCAGCAGCAGATGCTGATTCAGCAGCAGCCGAACATCGTGCAGCACACCAACGTGGCCCCGCATGTCGTTTCGCAGCGAGTCGTTCAGCAACCCGTCGCGCCGCAGCCCGTGGTGCAGGCGCCGCCACCCGTCATCCAGCAACCGACCATCGTCCAGCAGGTCGCCCGGAACGTCAGCGATGCGATTCACGAACTTCCCGACGACCTCGACGTGCCCACGTTCCTCCGGCACAGAACACAAAAGGCCTAACGGGTAAACCTGTTTTCCCCAATCGGCGCCGCTTCACTCCAGGCAGGAGGGAGCGGTGTCGTTTTCTCTTCTGCACGTTGTTTGGCCTCCACCGCCATCCGGATATAAAATCCCCGTGTGCAAACGGCGATTCGCATTCGGAACCGCGCGCTGGCCGATGTGATGCTGCATGCGGGGCGGGATCCTGTGCGGGAGTGCTGCGGTTTGCTGGCCGGGCGCGATGGCGTGATCACGCGGGCGATCGCTGCGGCAAACGCGGCGGCTGATACCGCGAAGAACTACGAAATTGCGCCGGAGGAATTATTCCGGCTGATGCGCGAGATCCGTGCGGCGGGGCTTGCGATGATGGGCATCTACCACTCGCACCCCAACGGCAATAACCAGCCTTCGCCGCATGACATCGAGCGCGCTTACTACCCCGACGCGGCGTACTTCCTATTGTCACCGCGAGCCAACGCGGGGTCGGTTCGCGCATTCTTCATCCGCAATGGCTGCGTCAGTGAGCTGCACATCGTGACCGAGTCGAATCCGGCGGGTGGGCAATAGCGTGCGAGTCAACGCCCGCGAATTTTCAGCACCACGGCGGTAACGTCGTCGTGGCGGTCGTTGCAACAAAACCGGCCAGCCTCTTCGAAAAGAAAATCCAGCGAGGCCCTTGCGGATTTGCACCCGCATTGCCGCCAGATTCCGCTCAGCCTCTCCCAGCTGAAGTCGGCGCCCTGATTGTCCCGAAGCTCGTGCAGGCCGTCGGTTGCAAACAGCACGGCATCGCCGTGTGATAGTTGCACGGAGTATGTTTCGTAACTGGAATCCGGCAGCAAGCCCGACGGAAGGCCGCCGCTGCCAAGCGTGCGGCACTCGCAGGACGAGACGAGCAGCGGATACGGCAATCCGGCATTGGAAAATGTCAGTTTCAGCGAGTCGGCTTCAAATACGGCATAAAGGGTCGCCGAGTAACGTCCGGCGACCGGTCGCACCATCAAGCGCTGGTTTAAAATGGTGAGCGCCGTGCCCGTGTTTTGTCCCGTCTTATGAATGCCGCGCAGCATTCCCATCACCAGATTGCTATACATCGCCGCCGGCAGCCCTTTGCCAACCACATCTCCTATGTAGATGCCGATTCTTCCCTCCGGCAAATGGAAGAAATCAGCGAAATCGCCCCCCACTTCGGAGAAGGGCGAGAAACGGTAGGCCACTTCGCACGCCGGACTTTCCAGCATCGCCGCCGGCAGCAACGATTGCTGGATTTCACGCGCTTCGTCGCGTTCACTTGCCCAGATGGGATTGTGGTCCAGCGGTTCTAGGATCGACTGGCTGCTCATTAGAGCCCCTCACGCGCGTGCGCTTCAAAAGATTTGCAGCGCAAGCGGCCCGCCAATGCCTTCTTGGAAGTCCAGACTTGGAAGGACGTAATGACTCAGCTTAGCAGCGTTTCGCCGGGCGGAAGGCGAGTCCCGTGCCTGCTGTGCCTCAAAAGAGAACAGGTGCTCCGCCGCGGTTCAATTCAGTCCCGTTGGCTCGTGTCAGTGGGGCAGCGTCGCAATCGCCTCGGCGGCTTCCAAACGCCGCGCGTATAGAGGGAACTTCGCCGCCAGCGTCGCTACTTCGCCGCGAATGCGCTCTAGGGTGGTTGCGTCGCCCAAGTGCGCCAGCACCTCGGCGATCCAGCCCGCGATTTTCTCCATCTCTGGTTCGCGCATTCCGCGCGTGGTGACGGCCGGAGTGCCCATGCGGAGGCCGCCTGCTTTCATCGGTGGCAGGGGATCGAAGGGAATCGCGTTCTTGTTGATGGTGATTCCTGCGCGGTCAAACGCCGGCTGCGCGAGGCTTCCAGTAATCCCGCGCGAGTGAATCTCCAGCAGGAAAAGGTGATTATCCGTGCCGCCGCTGACGATGCGGAACCCGCGCTTGGTCAATCCCGCGGCAAGCGCCTTCGCGTTCGCCACGATCTGCTTCTGGTAGTCGCGGAATTCCGGCTCCATCGCTTCCTTGAAGCATACCGCTTTTGCAGCGATGATGTGCATGAGCGGGCCGCCCTGCCCTCCTGGAAACAAGCTGCGGTCCACGTCCTTGGCGTATTTTTCGCGGCACAGAATCAATCCGCCGCGAGGACCGCGCAGTGTCTTATGGGTCGTGGTGGTGACGAAGTCCGCGTGCGGAAGGGGGCTGGGATGCACTCCGGCCGCGATCAGCCCGGCGATGTGCGCCATGTCAACGAAGAGCATCGCGCCCACCGACTGCGCGATTGTTCCCATGCGCGCGAAATCGATGATCCGTGAGTAAGCGCTTGCGCCCACGACGACCATCTTGGGTTTGTGCTCCTGCGCGAGGCGGTCGAGCTCGTTGTAATCGATCGTTTCGGTCTCTTTCGTCACGCCGTAGGAGACGAATTTGTACATCTTTCCGGAAAAATTCAGCGGATGCCCGTGCGTAAGGTGGCCGCCATGGGCCAGGTTCATGCCCAGCACCGTGTCGCCCGGCTCTAGCGCCGCCATGTACACGGCCACGTTGGCCTGCGTGCCGGAGTGCGGCTGCACGTTCGCATGCTCGGCCCCGAAGAGCGCCTTGGCGCGGTCGATGGCCAGCTGTTCGGCAATGTCAACGAATTCGCAGCCGCCGTAGTAGCGCTTGCCGGGATAGCCCTCGGCGTACTTGTTGGTGAGCACCGAGCCCATCGCTTCCAGCACCGCCTCGGAAACGAAGTTCTCAGACGGGATCAGCTCGATGCTGGTGGCTTGGCGCCGGACCTCGTCGCCGATCACCTCGGCAATTTGCGGATCGACCTCCTCCAGCCGACGGCTCATTCTCTGTAGGTCACTCGTTTGGTTAGTCATATCGCCGCTCATTTTATCAAAACGAGCCAGCCGTAGCGAGCGGCAGCGCCTCCTGCCAGCAGGACTCCGACAGTTCCAACAAAAAGTGACCGCGGAATCGAAAGATTCGCTATTCTGTTGCGCACACCAAAATGGAGATAGAGCGCTGCCCACGCGCGGCGCGGAAAAGAGCGATTCCTCGAATGGTGGACATGAAGCTGCCCACGCGCGCCGAAGATTATTCGGAATGGTACAACCAGCTCGTGCTGCGCGCCGAACTTGCCGATTACGCGCCGGTCCGCGGCTGCATGATCGTGCGGCCCTACGGCTGGGCGCTGTGGGAGAACATCACGGCGGCGCTCGACAGCCGCTTCAAGGCTACCGGGCACGTGAACGCGGCGTTTCCGCTGTTGATCCCGCGCAGCTTCATCGAAAAGGAAAAATCGCACGTGGCCGGCTTCTCGCCCGAACTTGCGGTGGTCACGCACGGGGGCGGGGAGAAGCTCGAAGAGCCCCTGGTCATCCGCCCTACCTCGGAAACAATCATCGGCCATGCCTATTCGAAGTGGATTCAGTCCTACCGCGATCTGCCCGTGCTCATCAATCAATGGAACAGCGTGGTCCGCTGGGAGCTGCGGACGAAGCTATTCCTGCGCACACTCGAATTTTTCTGGCAGGAGGGCCACACCGCCCATGCGACCGCCGAAGAGGCGGAAGCCGAAACGCGGCAGATGCTCGACGTTTACACCGATTTTGCCGTGCGCGAGGCTGCCGTGCCGGTGATCCCCGGCCTGAAGTCGGACTCCGAACGCTTCGCCGGCGCCGAGAAGACCTATTCCATCGAAGCGATGATGGGGGACGGCAAAGCCCTGCAAGCCGGCACGTCGCACAATCTGGGTCAGAACTTTGCCAAGGCCTTCGAGATTCGCTACCTCGACAAGACCGGCGTGCTCCAGCACTGCTGGACCACCTCCTGGGGCCTCTCGACGCGCTTCGTAGGCGCCATCATCATGGTTCATGGCGACGATCAGGGCTTGATCCTGCCGCCGCGTCTTGCACCGTTCCAGCTTGTGATCGTGCCGATCTTCAAGACCGACGACGAAAAGTCCGCGGTGATGGAGAACGCCCAAAAGCTTCGCCAGGAACTCGTCGATGCGGGCATACGCGTGAAAATGGACGAGCGCGAAGGCATGAGCCCCGGCTTCAAGTTCAATGACTGGGAGATGCGCGGAGTTCCTCTGCGACTCGAACTAGGACCCAAGGACGTTGCCAAAGGATCGGTCGTGCTGGCTCGCCGGGACCGCCCGGGCAGAGAAGGGAAGGCGTTCGTCGCGCAGCAGGGAATCGCCGCCGCTGTGGTGCAGCTCCTTGGCGAAATCCAGCAAGCGCTCTACGACCGCGCGCTTGCCTTCCGCGAAGCGAATACCGCCCAGCCCGCTCGCTATGGGGAATTCAAAGCGGCGGTCGAAAAAGGCTTTGCATTTTCCTGGTGGTGCGGCGGCAGCGATTGTGAGGCCAAAATCAAGGAAGAGACCAAAGCCACCATGCGCTGTATCCCCGTCGAGCAGCCCGGCGGCTCGGGAAATTGCATCTACTGTGGAAGTCCCGCCAAGGAAAGGGCGATTTTCGCCCGCGCTTACTGACCCACTAACGAGCCAGAACGCCCCGCCGGACTGCGTTTACTCTCCCGAACACCTGTACTTCCAGACAGGTTTACGCGCTTCCTGTCCGTGGTAGCCTGAGGGCCACTGCACGTGTACGGGTGGCCTGCCAAGGAGGCCGCAAAGGCAATGGCGCGGGTGGGAAAAAACGGAGAACGCGGTGGTTCCAAGGCGAGCCTTGTCCTGACGCTGCTTGTGCTGGCTATGATGGCCTTCGTCGCCATCAAGATCGCCCCCGTTTACTTTGCCAACTACCAATTCCAGGACTCCATTGAGAGCGAGTCGCGCTTTGCATTGACCGGCTACCCCAAAAAAACCCCGGACGATGTGCGCAACGACATCTGGAATAAAGCCAAGGATCTTGGCATTCCTACCCA
The DNA here is from genome assembly GCA_050015335.1 of Candidatus Acidiferrales bacterium. Lineage (GTDB taxonomy): Bacteria > Acidobacteriota > Terriglobia > Acidiferrales > UBA7541 > Palsa-295. The sequence goes on from JBEKBP010000001.1 coordinate 45,949, forward strand.
AAGAGACGCGATTAAAATCGCTATGGAAAACGGAAGCGTGGAGATCGGTCTTGAGTACTCAGTGCCCATCGACCTGGCGGTCTATCAGTTCACATTGCAATTTCATCCCCACGCAGACAACCATAGCATTTAGAATAGGTATCCAGCTAAAGGTAGGTTCTTGGAGACGTTTTCCGGAAGCGTCGCGCCGCCCTAGTTGCGGTTGGCGACCTACGCCTTCATCCTTATTCGTGGTCTATCGGAGCAACTGATTGCGGGTTCGACTTTCGCGTGGCTTCTGGTCCTCCCGGTTTGGTCTGGGTGTCCTGGGTGTCGTTCTCGCGCTCATACTTGCGGTTACCGGGCTGTTCGCCTACTACTACATTCAGTTTGGCCGCATGATCAACGATCGGCTCACCGGGCAGATTTACCAGAACACCTCGCGCGTTTATTCGGCTCCTGGGCGCATTTACGTCGGGGAATCGATTCGCGCAAACGATCTTGCCACCTATCTCCTTCGCGCCGGGTATCAGGAAGGCGCCATCGATGGTTCGCCCGGTCAATTTCACGTTGCGGGTTCTACTGTCGAAATCCAGCCCTCTTCGGAATCCTACTTCCAGGGCAACAACGCTCTCCGCGTCACCTTTTCGGGAGCGGGCATCTCCCACATCGCGCAGCTTTCCGACGGCCAGCCGCGCGATTTTGCGGAGATCGAGCCGGAACTGATCACGAGCCTCTTCGACAGCTCTCGCGAGAAGCGCCGCGTCGTCCGCTTTGACGATCTCCCGACAATCCTGGTCAACGCCGTGCTGGCCGCTGAAGACAAGCGCTTCTTCGAGCACGGGGCCCTTGACCTGGTCCGCGTCTTTGGCGCTGCTTTTTACGACCTGACCCGCAACCGCCGGGCGCAGGGCGCCAGTACGATTGATATGCAGGTAGCCCGCACCTTCTTTTTCACGACCAAGCGCGAATGGCGCCGCAAGGCCAAGGAGATTTTGATGGCGGCCGAGCTCGATCAGCGCTTCTCCAAGCGCCAGATTTTCGAGCTGTACGCCAACGACATTTACCTCGGCAATCGCGGCAGCTTTGCGATCCGCGGATTCGGCGAGGCCTCCCAGGCATACTTCGGCAAGGACATTCGGGAGATCAGCGTCGGCGAGGCCGCGTTTCTTGCGGGAATGATTCGCGCCCCCAACCGCTATTCGTCCGCCGAACGCCATCCGGATCGCGCCGAGGAGGCACGAGACCGCGTTTTGACGCAGCTGGCTGAGGATCGCTACATCACCGCCGACGAAGAAGCGGCCGCCAAGAACGCCACGCTGAAGTTCATATCGGGGGGCGTCAGCAGCAGTTCTTCTCCGTATTTCGTCGATATGGTAAAGGACCATCTTCTCGAGAAATTCTCGGAGACCGATCTCGCCAATCAGAGTTACCGCATCTACACCACGCTTGATCCCGAGCTGCAACGGGCCGCCACCGAGGCCGTTCAAATCGGCATTCAGGGAGTCGACAAACTTCTTGCCCGCCGTTATGCGGCCTGGAGGAAGCAGGGCCAGCCCGCGGTGCAGGCGCAGGTGGCTGTCGTCGTTCTGGATCCTCACACCGGTGAGATCCGCGCCCTCATCGGCGGACGCGACTACGGCCAAAGCCAGCTCAATCACGCCCTGGCGCATCGCCAGCCCGGATCGGTTTTCAAGCCGTTCGTCTATGCCGCGGCATTTGACAATGCCGTCGAGGGGCTGCAGCCGGTCGTCACGCCGGTCACAACCGTCGATGATATTCCCACGACGTTCGATTTTGATGGCAAGGAATACACGCCCGACAACTACGGCCAGGAATTCTTCGGAACAGTCACCGTCCGCGACGCCCTCATTCACTCCTTGAACGTCGCCACCGTGAAGGTCGCGGAGCTGATCGGCTATCAGCGGGTCGTGGATGTTGCTCGCCAGATGGGGCTTGGCGCGAACATTAAGGCCACCCCTGCCGTGGCGCTGGGGGCCTACGAAATGACTCCTGTCGATGTGGCCGCCGGATATACTGCTTTCGCGGCCAACGGTGTCCGCTCCGAACCCATCTTCATCCGTTCGGTCGTTTCCGCAGACGGCAAACTTGCCGAGTCCAACGCTCCGCAGTCGCGCCTGGTGCTTGATCCCCGCGTTGTGTTCCTCACAACGAGCCTCATGGAGGACGTAATCAATCACGGGACCGGCTATCCTGTCCGCGCGCTGGGATTCGACGCACCCGCTGCGGGCAAGACCGGCACATCGCGCGACGGTTGGTTTGCAGGCTACACGTCGAATCTGCTGTGTGTCGTATGGGTCGGTTTTGACGATAATCGCAATCTCGGCCTCGCTGGAGGCAATACCGCCGCTCCGATCTGGGGCGAATTCATGAAGCGCGCGGTCACCCAGCCGATGTACCGTAACACGCAGCCGTTCACACCCCCCGATGGCGTCATGCAAGCCACCGTCGATCCGCAGAGCGGCCAGCTCGCCACAGCGTCGTGTCCGCAGACACAAAACGAATATTTTGTGGAAGGCAGCCAGCCGACCCAATATTGCCAGTTGCACGGCGGCCAAGCAGCGGCAGAGTCGGCTCCCGGTTCATGGTTGGGCCGTCTTTTCGGGAAAGGTGAGCCCGCGGCTCCTGCTGCCGGTGCCAATGCTCCAGGCTCTTCGGCCCCGTCGGCGGGACAGAAACCTGGACAGCCTTCGAACGCGCAGGACGAACCGGAACAGCCCGAGAAGAAAAAGGGCTTTCTTGGCAAGGTATTTGGTATCTTTGGCGGCGGAGACAGAAAACCCGCGGACGGTTCGAAATCGCCGCAACCGTAGCTGTGGCGCCCGAGGCGCCCATGATATTCAGACGATATTTAAAAGGTAGTGTAGTGAGACGCTTGCGCCTCTTCGTGCTCCTGTTCATTCTCCTCTTCACACAAAGCGCACCCGCCCAGCAAGCTCCCTCTTCGGAGGAAGGCAATGCCGTACCCGCGGATCAGGCCGCGCGCACGGGAACGCCGCGCGAGATGGCCGTCACTCGCGGCGACATCCAGATGGCCCGCAAGGATTACGCCCAGGCCACTGCCGAATATCAGATGGCCCTGCAGTCCAACGCGAAAGATGCGCCGGTGCTCAACAAGCTGGGCATCGCCTATCAGCAGTTGGGCGATCTCGCCAAGGCTGAACGCTCTTACAGGAAGGCCCTCAGCGTCGACAAAAAATTGTCGAGCGCCGCCAATAACTGGGGGACTCTTGAATACCAGCGCAGCCGGTACGGCAAGGCGGTGAAGCATTACCGGCAGGCGCTGGCTATGGACCCCAACCAGTCTGTTGTCTACAGCAATCTGGGCTATGCCTATTACGGCAATAAGCAATATCCGGAAGCCATCGCGGCCTTTGGCAAAGCGCTGGCTCTGGACCCGTCTATTCTGACGCGTAAAGGTGGCCTCGGCTCGGTTCTTCAATCGCGAACCGTCCCGGACCCCGCCTTATTTAACTTCCTTTTGGCGAAATTCTACGCCAAGGCCGGCGATGCGGAACGCACGGCGCACTACTTGAAGCTTTCCCGCGACTATGGTTACAAGGAATTCCGCTCGGCGGAAAAAGACCCGGAATTCGCGTCGGTCATCAAAGATCCGCGCGTCCAGGAAGTCTTGAAAGTCCCGCCCTCTTACGAGGATCAGCCGTCCAAACCGCTCGCCAATTGAGCACGGGAATGCCCCTGCAGATTGCCGCTTCACGCCGACATACGCGCTGGCGCGGAGCGCCTTTTTTTTCGCGGCGACTTTCCCGCGAGCCTTGAATCCTTCGGGATCAAGCTTTCCTGCGTCGCCTGTTGATTCTTGCTATAATTGGCTTTCGAGATGGCTCCCCACCTACTGCGCTTTTCGTTGGTGGCCTTTTGTATGCTGTTGGCCACCTTCCTAAGCGTGCCGGTTATTGGTTCTCGCACTGCGACTTCCACCGATTCCACGGCTTCGCGAAACGTCGGAGAAGAGGTGGTCGAGCTGCGCATCGACGACGAAATCGAGCCCATCCTCGCAGAATACGTCGTCAACGGAATCGAGCAGGCCAATCGCCGGCACGCCCGCCTGATCCTGATCACCCTCAGTACTCCCGGCGGTCTCGACACCTCCATGCGCGAGATCATTCAATCGATCCTGGGCTCGCAGGTGCCCGTCGTTACCTACGTTTATCCCACTGGCTCGCGCGCCGCCTCGGCTGGATTCTTTATTCTCCTCTCCGCGGACATAGCCGCGATGTCGCCGGGTACCGACACGGGCGCGGCCTCGCCGATCACAGCCATCGGCGGACAGCCCGTACAGGTCGATCAAACACTCGCGAAGAAGATTCTCAATGAGGCCGACGCGTATCTTCGCAGCTACGTCACCAAGCGCGGGCGCAACACCAATCTCGCGTCCACGGCGGTTACCGACGCCAAGGCCTTCACCGAAAAGGAAGCCCTCGATGGCAAGCTGATCGATCTGATCGCCAACTCGCCGGAAGACTTGTTGGCCAAGCTCAACGGGCGCACCGTCACGCGCTTCAACGGGTCCACGACGGAGCTCGCGTTGGCGCATCCGGTCATGGTCCCGGTCGAAATGACCGGCCGCGAAAGGTTCCTGTCGCGGATCGTCCAACCGGACGTGTTTTTCATCCTGCTGATTCTCGGAGTGCTGGGCCTCTACGTGGAGTTCACTCATCCCGGCCTGTTCGCTCCTGGTGTGATGGGCGGAATCGCGTTGCTGCTCGCGCTTTTTGCGATGCACCTTCTTCCCATCAATTTTGCGGGGATCGCACTGATCGCGTTGGCGCTGGCATTGTTCGTTCTCGAAGCGAAATTTCCGACGCACGGCGTTTTGGGCTTGGGGGGATTGGTGTCCATGACGTTGGGTGCGCTCCTGTTGATCCGCTCGCCCTTGACAGGAAGAGGAGTCAGTCTGCTGACCGCGCTCTCGGTGGCGATTCCTTTTGCGATCATCATCGTGTTCCTGATGAGGCTGGTGCTGCGGTCTCACCACTGGAAGCCCACGACGGGCAAGGAAGAATTGATCGGCGAACAGGGCCAAGTCACCGAGCCAATTGGCTCGGCTGCTTCGGCGGCGGGGATGGTATTCGTGCACGGGGAGCTCTGGCGTGCCGCCGCTGCAAATGGCGAGGCGATTCCAAAGGGCTCGCGGATCCGCGTCAGAAAAGTGACTGGACTTACGCTAGAGGTTGAGCCCGTAGCCTCGCCGCGTTCCATGGTGTCGTAGCGGTGCATCGCAGGGGGGCGCCTCGCGGCGTCCTAACTGCGACGCAGCGAGGGATGTGCATCTTCTTGCGCGAGGCTTCCGCGTTCGTGTGGAGACATGGTTTCAGTGGGGGCGAAGCTTTAGGTCCGAACAAGGGCACCGTTCTGGTCAGGGCACGGCTTCAGCCGTGCCGAAAATGCGCAACAAGCAATGCGGCTTTAGCCGCCGAGGGATGCTTGTTAACAAGTTGAATCGGAGGAGGCAGCGATGTTGGATATTTCGACGCTGGGGCTCGCAGTCGTGCTGGCCATTTTTGCGATCTGGTTTTTCAATTCCGTGTATGTGATCAAGGAATGGGAACGCGGCGTAGTGCTGCGGCTGGGGCGTATGCTGCCAGAGGCCAAGGGCGCGGGGTTGCGCCTGGTTTTCTTCCCGATCGACAAGCTCACGCGCATCTCGCTGCGGATTGAAACCCTCGACGTGCCGCCGCAGGACGTAATTACCCGCGACAACGTGTCGGTGAAAGTAAACGCCGTCTGTTATTTTCGCGTCATCGACGCGAATCTAGCGCTTTCGCAGGTGCAGAATTATTTGTATGCTACTTCGCAGTTGGCACAGACGACGCTGCGCAGCCTCGTGGGCCAGTTCGAGCTCGATGAAATTCTTTCCGAGCGCGAAAAGGTAAACGCGAAGCTGCAACAAATACTTGACCAAGATACCGAGCCCTGGGGTATCAAGGTTACGAAGGTCGAGGTCAAACAGGTCGATATCCCGGAGAACATGCAGCGGGCCATCGCGCGGCAGGCCGAGGCCGAGCGCGAGCGCCGGGCCAAGATCATTCACGCAGAGGGCGAGTTTGAAGCGTCCACCAAGCTGGCCGATGCGGCAGAAGTGCTCGAAAAGCAGCCCGCTGCCATTCAGCTGCGGTATCTGCAGACCCTGACGGAAATTGGGGTCGAGAAAAACACCACGATCATCTTCCCCTTGCCGATTGACTTGATCGCGCAGTGGGCTAAAACACTAGGAATGAAATAGCAGGTACGAATGGCGAGAAGGAACGGAAGGCGTGGCAGCGGTGACCGGGTCCTCGAAAGCCGGCACCTCGTGGGGCTCTTTCTCGGCGTGGTGCTCCTGTGCGCTGTGTTTTTCAGCCTCGGGTACGTGATGGGCAGGTCGCAATACGCGGGACTGGTACACGCGGCCTATTCTCCGCAGCGGGACATCTCTGCTGCGTCGCTCACCGAACCAGCGAAGCCGCAGGAAACGACCGCTGCGCCGCCGGCCGCCGAATGGGATTTTTATTCCAACAAGAACAACAACCATCTTGATCCTGCGCCAAAGGCCATTTCTCCCGTCGCTTCTACCCATTCAGCAATCGACAACGCGTCAGCGCATTCGTCGCCTGCCGAGACTCGGCTGGCTCGCGTTTCCCTTCAGCCCGTGCGTTCCGGACCGCCCAAAATGCTGGCTAGCGCCACCGTGCTTCAGATTGCCGCGGTAACGCGGCAAGGCGATGCGCTGTCGGTGGCCGATGCGCTCCAGCGCAGGAAATTTCCCGCCTTTGTAGTGGCTCCCTCGACCGATCACTTCTATCGTGTGCAAGTCGGGCCCTATCATGACGAGCGCGCCGCCGACGCTGCCAAGGCCGCGCTTGACCACGCGGGTTTCAAAGCTATTATTAAACGCTGAATGACTTTGCCCCGGTATGCGCGGTTTCTACTCGCCATCGCGAGCGGCGCCGCCCTTGCCTTTTCGTTCCCGAATTACAACCTCTCGCTGCTTGGGTGGGCCGGTGTCGGCATGCTGGTCCTGGCTTCGTTTGAAGCGGGGCCCGCGGAGGCTTTGTTTGGCGGTTTTTTGCATGGCATCGTCTTCTATCCGCTGTCGGTGCCGTGGATTGATACCGTCATGCGTCAGTATGGCAATGTCGACCCGTGGAGTGCGGCAGCCGTACTCGGCTTGATGAGCGTCGCGCTCGCCATTTTTCCGGTCGTCTTTTCCTGGGGAATCGCTTACGTATCGCGGAAACAGCGGCCGGGCCAGAACAGGCTCTACGCGTGCGCTTTGGCACCTTTTTGGTGGGTTGCACTGGAGTGGGCGAGGACCCGCCTGATTCTCGGTGGGTTCCCCTGGAACCTCACCGGCTACGCCGCCAGCGGAAGCCTCGCCCTGGTTCAACTGGTGGCTATTACGGGCATCTATGGCTTGAGTTTTCTGGTGGTGGCCTACAGTTCCCTGGTGGCGTTCGCGATTTTGTCCGGCAGGCAGCGGATTTGGAAGGCGGCCATGGTATCGACCGGTCTCCTGATTGTCGTAGGCGCCGGCGGACAATACTTTGTGCCGGTCGCCGTACCGCACCATATCGCGCATCTGGTACAGACGGATTTCGCTCAGTCCGAGCAGTATCCCTCGAACTGGATGCAGGTCCACTCCGGCGAACTCGATCAGCTTGAGCGCATCAGCGTGTCCGCGGCACAGGATGCCCCGGTGCGCCCCGGCTTGATCGTATGGCCCGAAGTACCCGCGCCCTTCAGCATGCAGGACCCGAATTTTTCCGAGCGAGCCCAGAAGATTGCGCGCGATTCGGCGGCCGACTTCCTTGTGGGGATCGTGGATTGGAAGCGCGATTCGGCGGGGAAGTGGCTCGCCTCAAACACCGCCATCCTTCTCGGCCCCTCGGGCCAGCGAATTTTCACCTATGATAAGATTCACCTGGTCCCCTTCGGCGAGTTCGTTCCCTACAGGCGCTGGTTGTGGTTTGCGGGCCGCCTGACTGCCGATATCGGTGACTTCACGCCGGGCAACTCCTACCGAGTAGGGAAGCTGCCCGACGGCGGCTTTGGCGTGTTTATCTGTTACGAGGCCATATTCCCGGCGCAAGTTCGTCAATATACCCTAGGAGGCGCGCAGTTGCTGATCAACATCTCAAACGACGGATGGTTCGGGCGATCGTCGGCGCCTGTGCAACACTTGATGATGGCGCGCGTCCGCGCGGTCGAGAATCGGCGCTGGCTGCTGCGCGACACCAACAATGGATTTACGGCCTCCATTGACCCCTACGGCCGCATCGTTGCCGAGCTGCCGACCGATGTGCGCAGCGAACTCGACGCGCCCTACGACTTCCGGACGGGTTTCACGCCCTACGTGCGCTTCGGTGACTGGTTCGCGTTCCTCTGCGTCGCCGTATCGCTGGCAATCTTGATCTTTGCCTGGCGCGCTCCGAAACTTAGCTTGGAACAAACATCAAAGCTGAATCGAATAGAATAGAGCGATCAAACATGCCCGAACACATCGAGGATCTCCAGCAGCGCTTCGCCGAGCTCAAGAAACGCGTCGAGCTTGTGCGAAGCTATCTTTGACGCCGCTCCCGCGCGCAAGCAACTCGCCGAACTGGAAGCGAAAACCAGCGATCCCAATTTCTGGAATGACCAGGAAAAGGCCCAAGCGCTCTTGCAAGAACGCAAGCAGCTCGAAGACCGCGTCAACGCGGAAGCCTCTCTCGACAGCAAGACCAGCGACATCGAAACCTATATCCACCTTGCGCAAGAGGAATCCGACGACGCGCAGCGCGCCTCTCTTCTGGGAGATCTAGCCAAAGAGCTGGCGGCCGCCGACACCTACGTTGCGGAACTGGAGACCAAAACGCTCCTGGCGGGCGAGACGGATCGTCTGAACGCCATCATCACCGTCAAGCCTGGCGCCGGCGGCACCGAATCCCAGGACTGGGCCGAAATGCTGCTCCGCATGTATCTCCGCTGGGCGGAGGAAAAAGGCTTCCGCGCCACGATTCTTGATTCCACACCCGGCGAGGAAGCGGGCATCAAGTCCGCCACCGTGCAGATTGAAGGCGAAAACGCCTACGGCATGCTCGCGGGCGAGAGTGGCGTGCATCGCCTCGTCCGCATTTCTCCGTTCGATCAAGCCGCCCGCCGCCACACTTCCTTCGCGTCGGTGTTCGCCATCCCCGAAATCGACGACCGCATCGAGATCGTGGTCCGCCCCGAAGACCTCCGCGTGGATACGTTTCGCGCCGGCGGCCACGGCGGCCAGAACGTCAACAAAGTGGAGTCTGCGGTCCGCATCACGCACCTCCCCACAGGAATCGTGGTGCAGTGCCAGAACGAGCGCAGCCAGCACAAGAATCGCGACATCGCCATGAAGGTTCTCAAGTCCCAGCTCTATGAACAGGAGATCGAAAAGCGCCGCGCCGCCCTGCGGAAGCTTGATGCATCCAAGCCTGAAATCAGCTTTGGCAGCCAGATCCGCTCCTACGTCATGCAGCCCTACCAGCTTATTAAGGATCACCGCACCAAGGTCGAACGGGGCGACGTTCAAAAGGTGCTAGACGGTGACATCGACCCGTTTATCCGTGCCTACCTGTTGTACCGTCGCGACGCTGCCTGAGCGTCTGCCAGGCTGGTTTACCTGCAACAAGATGCAAAAGGGTAGGACGCACCGTCATAGCCTAACTCACGGCACTTCCACGCGGGAATTCTGCCTGTTAACCTCCCGTTAACCCCACCCCAGTGCAATTCGTTGACACTCAAAAGAGCCGCGTGCTAGCGTTAGAAGGTCAGCAACCCCCACGAAAGCGCAATTTGGTCCCGTGATTGCCTTTCCCATTGCCGGAGGACACTGTATTGGCTCACGATGAGAAGTACCTATTCACCTCGGAATCGGTCACCGAGGGTCACCCCGACAAGATTGCCGACCAGATTTCAGACGCCGTCGTAGACACAGTTCTGAAGCATGATCCGCTGGGCCGCGTAGGTTGCGAGACCCTTCTCTCAACCGGCCTGGTGGTCATAGCCGGTGAGATCACCATTAAGAAGGAATTTCAGGGCCATCTCGAGTACGAGAATATTGCGCGGCAGGTCATTCGTGACGTTGGTTACACGCGTGCGAAGTACGGCTTCGATGCCGACACGTGTGGAATTCTCTCCTGCGTCAAGCCGCAGTCCCCTGATATTGCCATGGGCGTCGATACAGGTGGTGCCGGCGACCAGGGCCTGATGTTCGGCTATGCCTGCGACGAGACCCCCGAACTGATGCCCATGCCAATCCAATTGGCTCATCAGCTCACCCTCAAGCTTTCTGAAGTCCGCAAAAAGAACGTAGTTGATTTCCTCCGTCCCGATGGCAAGTCTCAAGTCACAATCGAGTACATCAATGGCCGTCCCGTGCGCGTCGATGCGGTCGTCATCTCGACGCAGCATGATGAGAAGATCTCGCACGCCGCGCTGAGCGAAGCGATCACCAAAGAGGTGATCAAGCCCGTCATCCCGGGGAAAATGTTCGATAAGAACACCAAGATCTACGTCAACCCCACCGGCCGCTTCGTTATCGGCGGACCCATGGGCGACGTGGGTCTCACCGGGCGCAAGATCATTGTCGACACCTACGGCGGCTATAGCCGTCACGGTGGCGGCGCGCTGTCAGGAAAAGATCCCAGCAAGGTTGACCGTTCCGCTTGCTACATGGCGCGTTACCTTGCCAAAAATATCGTCGCGGCGGGCCTTGCCACGAAGGTGGAAGTGCAGCTGGCGTACGCGATCGGGGTGGCTGAGCCCGTCTCCGTCATGGCGGATACGTTCGGCACCGGCACGATCCCGAACGCGCAGATCACCGAGCTCATTCGCGCCCATTTCAAACTCACGCCGAAGGGCATTATCGAAGCGCTGGACTTGCGGCGCCCGGTGTATCGCCCCACGGCAGCCTACGGCCACTTCGGCCGCACAGGGCCGGGCTTCACTTGGGAACGCACCGACAAGGCCGATTTGCTGCGCAAGGAAGCTGCCGTCGGCAGTCCTGTTGCGGTGCGCGGCTAGCACAAGCCCGATAACGTTTCTCGGAATTAGACATTCGTCAAAATCTCAAAAGGGGAGTATCTCGTGGAAACAGCCAAGCTAACCGGCGACGTCAAAGACATCACCCTCGCCGAGAAGGGCAAGCGCAGGATCGAGTGGGCCAACCAGCACATGCCCGTCCTACAATTGATCCGCAAGCGCTTTATCAAGGAGCAGCCGCTCCAGGGCCTGCGCGTCTCAGCGTGCCTTCACGTCACCAGTGAGACCGCCAATCTAGCGATCGCGCTTCGTGACGGTGGTGCCGACGTCGTTCTCTGCGCCTCCAACCCACTCTCGACGCAGGACGAAGTTGCTGCGTCCTTGCTCCGAGATTACAGCATTCCCACCTATGCCATTAAGGGTGAGGACAACGCCACCTACTACGCGCACATCACCGCCGCCCTCGATCACGCCCCGCACATCACGATGGACGACGGCGCTGATCTGGTCACCCAGCTGCTAACCAAGCGCACCGAGCTCATCAAGAACGTGATCGGCGGCACCGAGGAGACCACCACCGGCGTCATCCGCCTCCGCGCGATGGCCAAGGATGGCACCCTCAAGTTCCCGGTGATTGCCGTCAACGACGCGCTTACCAAGCACTTCTTCGACAATCGTTACGGCACCGGCCAGTCCACGCTCGATGGCGTCATTCGTGCCACGAACCTGTTGCTCGCGGGTCTTCGCGTCGTCGTGGCCGGTTACGGTTGGTGCGGACGCGGCGTCGCCATGCGCGCCAAGGGACACGGTGCCGACGTGATCGTCACCGAGATCAACCCGACCAAGGCCATCGAAGCCGTGATGGACGGTTTCCGCGTGATGCCGATGGGCGACGCCGCCAAGATTGGCGACGTGTTCATCACCGTCACCGGCAACAAGTCTGTGATCTCTCACGATCACTTCGAGAAAATGAAAGACGGCGCGGTGGTCAGCAACTCCGGCCACTTCAACGTCGAAATCGACATCCCGGCGCTCGAAAAGCTCTCAAGCGGCAAGCGGGAAGTTCGTCCCTTCGTCGACGAGTACAACATGAAGGATGGCCGCAAGCTCTACCTGCTGGGCGATGGCCGCCTCATCAACCTCACTGCGGCCGAGGGCCACCCCGCCTCCGTGATGGACATGAGCTTCGCCAACCAGGCCGTTGCCGCCGAATACTTGGTCAAGAACTCCAAGGACCTCAAGGCCCAGGTTTACCCCGTTCCCGAGCATCTCGACCAGCAGATCGCCAAGCTCAAGCTCGAGTCCATGGGCTTCCAGATCGACAAGCTCACTCCCGAGCAGGAGCATTACCTGGCTTCGTGGTCGGAAGGTACGTAGTTTCACGCGACTCGAGCATAGAAAAAGGGGCTCCCGGTTCGGAAGCCCCCGGGGTAACTTCGGCAACTCTGCTCAAGCTAAGTGCCCAGGTACGTCACGTGCACGTAGGTCCCCAGGCGCACGTTATACGCCAGGTACCATCCCACGTGATCCGGATCGTCATAAATCACGATCTGGTCTGCTGTCCAGCTCCAGTCCGCGCAGTACGACAAATCGTAGTCCGCCACCGAGAAATAGAACCCGCCAAACCAGAAACGGCTCGGACCGCCGCCCGCGAGCCGCCACACGTGTCCTCGTCCGATGCCGCCAGTAAAGTGCCCGTGTTCCCACGGATGATCCAGATGATAGTGTGGGTCATTCCGGCCGCTATCGTGTCCCACCCACGTGTCGTCTGCGTGGACATGCGGTGCGTCCGGGTGACCGGGTTGATCGCGGTAGCTGCGGTTGAGCGGTGCGGGGTTCTGGCTAACCCGGTGTTCCCCTTGGGGAGCAGGCCCGTGCGCTGGTATATGTCCCCCGCCCACACCTCCGTGTCCTCCCTTTTGCTGCGCAACAGCCGGTAAACAGAACAGCAAGCCCGTTGCGATACACACCTGAGCTCTCTTTATCAGTGCCTCCCCATATCCTGTGCGCCTTTGATCCTGCGCAGCATGTTGGATGGTGCGCCAGCCATTGATTATAGGGAGGCTGGCTGTATATTCCCCAAAAAAGAAAGCCCCTACTTTCGGCTGGAAATCCCTGTACTGCCGGTAGAGTCTGTGCGGCAGTTCGCCCTTCGTCGGCGCACGGCAAGCTTGCCGCGGCTCCTGTTTTGGGTAAACTAGGAGCCGGCTGATTACAAAATCGCCGGTCATAACGCGATCCTTGGTCAAGAAATTTCACCATCACAACCATCGGTTGCATTCGCTCGCTGGCCTACTTAAGATGATTCCGATGAATTTTTCGAGAAGCATTCTCCTCCGCCACCAAGTCGCCGCGTCGCTCCCTGTGACCGCTCGGCGCTTCTCCGAGGCCTGGGGCGTCTGTCTACAAGCCTCTAGCGTCCAGCCGCAAGCCCCCAGAACATGATGCGCGACTGGGCGAACTGGGCGATCGAGGCGGCCCAGCGCCGTGGTGCCACCTACGCGGATGCCCGCGTGATGGACATTCGCAGTCGCGACATCTCCACTAAAAATGGCGAAGTTGGCACTCTGGCCGAGACCGAATCGCTTGGCATCGGCATCCGCGTCATCGCCAGCGGCGCCTGGGGCTTCTCGTCGACCGACCGCCTCACCCGCGAAGGTGTGCAGGCTTGCGCCGCCCAGGCCGTCGTCATCGCTAAAGCGTCCGCGCTCGCCAAGCGCGAAGACGTGGCTCTTGCTCCCGAAGCTTCCTACGTCGATACCTGGCAGAATCCGTTCCTGAAAGATCCCTTGCGCATTTCGGTCGAGGGTCAGATCGATCTCCTGCTTGCCGCCGACAAGGAAATGCGCCGCGTCAAGGGCGTCACGGTGGCCGAAGGCTCCATGTCGTTCCGGCGAATCGACCAGCTTTTCGCTTCGAGCACAGGCTCCGCCATTCACCAGATCAAAATGCAATCCGGCGCAGGAATCGTCGCCACGGCCTTTTCCGGCAACGAGATCCAAAAGCGGTCGTATCCCAACAGCTTTGGCGGCCAGCACATGCTCGCAGGCTACGAGCTGGTCGAATCGCTTGATCTGCCTCGTCACGCCCAGGGTGTTGCCGAGGAAGCGGTGGCCTTGCATTCCGCCGCGCAATGCCCCGAAGGCCAGCGCACCATCATCCTCGACGGCTCGCAGCTGGGCTTGCAGATCCACGAATCCATCGGCCATCCCATCGAACTCGACCGCGTCCTCGGCATGGAAGCCAACTTCGCCGGAATGAGCTTCCTCACCACTGAAAAGCTGCGCAAGCTCAAGTACGGCTCCGATATCGTAAACGTCGTTGCTGACGCGCGCCTCGAACATGGTTCCGGCCTAGGCACGTTCGCCTACGACGATGAGGGCGTTCCGGCCCAGTGTATCCCCATCATCACGAATGGCCTTTTCACTGGCTACCTCAGCAACCGCGAGACAGCCGCCGCCATCGGCGAGACTCGCTCCAACGGCACCATGCGCACCGAAAGCTGGAACCGCTTGCCCATGATTCGCATGACCAACATCAGCATCAACCCGGGCACCTGGAGGTATGACGACCTCATCGCCGATACCGACGACGCGATTCTGATGGAAACCAATCGCTCCTGGTCCATCGATGACCGGCGCTACCACTTCCAGTTCTCCACCGAGATTGGCTGGGAGATCCAGGCCGGGAAAAAAGGCCGCATGCTGAAAAATCCCAGCTACAGCGGCATCACCACTGAATTCTGGAATAGCTGCGACGCGATCTGTTCCCGCGATTACTGGGCTCTCTGGGGCACGCCCAACTGCGGTAAAGGCCAGCCCATGCAAACCATAGGCACCGGCCACGGTGCCTCGCCTGCACGCTTCCGCGACGTCAGGGTAGGAGTCGCATTCGCGAAATGACGCCCGCCAAGGCACGAGCCTCTAAGTCGCCCTCTCACCGCGTGAGTGTTTCATCCAAAGCCTCGCCCGGCCGCGCTTCCCTGGATCCGCACTTCGGTCTCGAAGCCCTCGCCGAACGCATCCTCAAATTGAGCGATGCGGACGAAACGGAAGTCGAGATTCATAGTGGGGCCGATGCTCTGACACGTTTCGCAAACAACACCATCCACCAGAACGTCGCCGAGCAGACTTTGGGAATTTCCGTCCGCGCGGTTGTCGACGGGCGCACCGCCCGCTCCTCCACCAATAAGACAGACGACCAGTCCCTGCGCCGCGTCGTAGCCTCCGCGGTGCAGCTGGCCCTCCACCAGCCAAAAACGCCGGACCTGCTCCCCATGCTCGGTCCGCAGAAGTATCCGAAAGTCGACCGATTCTCCGACGCCACGGCCGCCGCGACGCCCACGATCCGCGCTCGCGCTATAACAAAGGTTTGCAAGATGGCGGGAAAGATCAAACAGACCGCGGCGGGAGTTTTTTCCAGCGGCTCGGTTCATTCGATCATGGCCAACTCGAAGGGCCTTCTCGCCCGTTACGAGCAGACCCGTGCCGAATTCTCCGTCACGATCCTCGAAGAAAATTCCTCCGGCTGGGCCAAATCCACTTCCTTCGACATTGGCCAGATCGATCCCCAAGCCCTCGCCGAAAGCGCCCGCCGGAAGGCCGCAGGCTCGCGCAGCCCGCGCGAACTCGTTCCCGGCCACTACACCGCGATTCTCGAGCCTGCGGCCGTTCTCGACCTCGTCGGTTTCCTCTTCTATGACTTTGCCGGCACGGCGGTGCGCGACAAGCGCTCCTGCTTCACCGGCCGCCTGGGGAAGAAACTGTTTGGCGAAAATATCACGTTGTGGGACGACGTTTACCACCCGCTGCAGCTCGGCCAGCCATTTGACGGCGAAGGCGTCGCGCGCCAGAAAGTCCTTCTCGTGGATCGGGGTGTTCTGAAGAATCTGGTCTATGCCCGGGCGACCGCCAAGAAAAGCAAGGTGCGGCCCACAGGCCACGGCCTGTCGCTTCCAAACGAACACGGCGAGGCCCCGACGAACCTCGTGTGGGGCGGGGGAGATAAGTCCGTCGGTGAGATGGTCGCCTCCACCGAGCGCGGCGTTCTCGTCACCCGCCTGTGGTATATCCGCGAAGTCGATCCCTACAACAAGATTCTGACCGGCATGACGCGCGACGGTACATTCCTGGTCGAAGACGGCCGGATCACCGGCGGCATCCGCAATTTCCGCTTCAATCAAAGCGTCATGGAGATGCTTTCGAATGTCGAGATTCTCGGCCCCGCCGTGCGCTCCTCCGGCGAAGAATCCTTCGACATGGTCGTGCCCGCCATGAAGGTCCGCAACTTCCATTTCAGTGAAGTCACCAAGTTCTAAGCTGCGTTTTCCCGCTGGATGTCATCCCGAAGGGGGGTGAGGAATCCGCATTTTTGGGGCCGTGTCCTGTGGGCGGTTTGTAGCCCAGTGCCGGCAAGTGACAGCTGCTCGTCTGCGGCGCAATCAGAGGCCTTATAGGTCACGGCTTCCGCCACAACATAACCAAGCGCCAAGCAGCGCCGTCCCCGGCGGTGTCTTTCCCACGAACCTTTGATTCCGTCTCGATCGTGCTAGGGTTTGGCTTCTTGAGACGCAGGCCGAGCGAAGTATTGAATCTTGTCCACCTTCGCCGGCACGGCCACATCGAAGAATCCCACCATCATTTCGTCATAGGTCTGATCGCCCCAGCGCACCGCGACATCCGGATCGGGATTGTGCGGATTGCTCTTCGAGTTGTCATACCAGGCGACCGCCTGCAGCACCGTGCCCGCTTTCAGCAGGCGCGGCTCTGCGAGCTGGTAACTCAGCTGCCAGTAGAAGTCGTAGTTCACGCGCAGCAGAGTTTCCATTGCGCCGCCGGGTTGAATGATGTTGTACTCGAAACGCTTTCCGCGCAGGTGCATGTGCGGGAAGAAGCTGAGCAGGACCGCATCGTTCGGCAGCGAGCCGTGCACTTCCACCCGAAAATCCGGCACGCCGGGCGGGATCACGAACGTGTCGTTGGTCAGTTGCAGCGTGAGCACGCGTTGGCTCGGCGGCTGCTTCGCGAAAACCAATCCGACGCTCGTCTGATCGCTCATGGCGTGGCCGTGCGCCATGTAGTGCATCTGAAACACCAGGTCCGATCCCGCGGGGACGTACTTCGCCATCCCATTGGCCCAGTTGTCGGGCGAACTTCCCGGCGCGTACACCAGCAGAATGTCGGCTGTCGTGAAGTGGGTATCTTTGCGGTCCTGCTCGTCGCTCATGTCGGCGCCGGTGAATGGCACCCCGATGGGCGCGTTCGGCAGCCAGTGTGAATCCGGCGGCCGCACGTACACGACCGCGTGATGCACGTTGTCCCGGCTCGATGGGCGCACCTCGGAGAACTGCACCCATTGGCCCTCGGTGAATCCGGTGTGGACGATTTCGTAGGTGTACTCGACAACGCCGTGCGCGGGTATCGCCACCGGCATCGGCATCTGCACCACAACGTCTGGCTGCGGAATCATCCAACCCTTCGCCCAATCGGGGGGTGGGGGAGCGTCTCGCGGATCACCCGCCGGCGCGTTGGATCCCGCCCACGAAACCAGTGCGGCGATTTCGTTTGGGCTGAGCGAAGGATCGTTCGAGAAATGTCCGAAGCCCGGGTCGGCGAACCACGGCGGCATCTTCCCCCGGCTGGCGGCGCCTGCGATGGCATGGGCGAATGGACGCGTTTGCTCGTAGGTGAGGAACGGCATCGGGCCTATTTCGCCCTCCCGGTGGCAAGCCTGGCAGTGGGTTTGGAGGATAGGCAGCACGTCGCGATAAAAGGTCGGGGGAACCAGGCGTGCCGCTGGTAATTGTTGCGACTGTTGCTCAAGGGGTTGCGGCGCTGCCCACAACAGCACCAATGCCAGCAACGCGGGAGGGTTCCTCATCTCTTGCCTCGGAGCGAATGTATCGCTATTGCCTTGTGAACTGAAGGCTGGAAATGGCGCGCGCGATCACGTTTTCCTGAATCTGAACGAGGTCGCTGTCGGCGAGGGTCATGCCAAAAATGGTGAACAGGCGCGTGCCATGTACCACAAAGACCGCCACGCCCGACCAATCATGTTGATCGACGCCGCCGCGGAAGCTGATCTTGGTGGCGCGCGTGCCTGAAAGCGTGATGCTTGTTTCTCCGAGCGGGCGGAAATTATCCATGAGGTCGCGCAAGCGGCGCTGCACCGCATCCCGCACCTTATCGACGGAGTCTCCCGCAGGTTGCTGTCCCACCAGCAGGTAGGTCGTCTGGTCGTTTGTTCCCATTGCGGCAATTGCGCCCGGCAGCAGCGCCGGCAGTCCTGCGATCACCTCCCATGTCGGGGGTTTATACATCTGAAAGCCGTATGTCTCATTCGTGTAGGCGTTGCCGCTCACCTGCTCACGGATTGGTTCGAGCGCGGCCACCGGAGGCGACACGGGATTTGCAGCAGCCGGAGGTCGGGTGATGGCGGGACTGACGGCGTCAAGTCTATCGTCGTGTGTGGGCGCCGCTGCAGGCGCGGTCGCTTGGTCGGGGGATTTCTTAGCTTGTACCACCTTCGATGCAGTCGGTGTTTCCGACTTCCTGCGTTTGGCGGTTATCGGAGGTTGGGTTAGCCCGGCTGGCGGCGCCCGCTTTTCCCAAACGGCTGTCCCGGACGACGATGGCGGTTGAGCAAGTTGCGCTGCGGGGGATGCGCTGGCCGCAATCGGCTTGGCAGCCTCGGCAGGCTTTGGAGGCTCCACGGCGGGAGCAGGATTGGTCTTTGCGGCGGATGCTGATTTCGCATCGCCACCCATATTGATGGAAGCGACCCGGTCTTTTTGCACGACCGCGAAGCCGTAACTCGTTTTCACCTTGAATGAGTTTTCTTCGAAAGCCACGATGGTGCCGACGATTTTCGTGCCGTCTTTTAGCGTCAACTCGTCCGCGTGCGCCAATGAGAGCACGACCAGCACGGCCATCGCGAGCAGCGCAGTCCCAAGCCTCATGACATCGAGTATGGCGCCGGGTGTCGCAAGCGGCAAGTTTCTGCCCTATCTTTATGTCAGGTTGGTTAGCTACCGCCGAGGGCGGCGACGCGGCTCAGCCTCGCCGTGCGCTGCGAAAACAAGGTCTAAGAGGAGAGCATTACTCCAAGCCAGAATGCCCCAAAAACCATGGCGACGAGCAGCAGCATCAGCCTCATGCGCTTCTTCCGCACCGACACCACAATGACTCCCATCATGCAGAGAAGGAACACCAGTTCGGGCCAGAACAGTCGGGAAACCGATTCGGTTCCCGATTCTGACGCGGGTTCTTGAATCAGTACGGAAGCGAAAGACGTGATGGCGGTGAGAGAGGCGGCGACAACGCCAGCCAGGGCGGTTCCCTTCGCCCAGTCGGGGAATGCCCACTTCTTCAGGGTGTCGCGCCAATCGAGCCAGGTTTGCGCAACCACAACGCCTACTAAGATCAATACAAAAAGCGCCACGTCACCCTCCCCAAGATTCGGGTTGCCGTGATCAGCCGCCCTAGGGGTACTAGAGCTCGTCCTCCCAGGGTCGATGCACTGCTTGGTCAGGCTCGCAACATAGAACCTGCAAATGGAAGGGCAATCCAGCTACCAAATCCGCCATCGTGGGCAACCGGAGGCTAACGGTAAGATGCACTGGACAAATAGGATACTACCATTTCTTCGCGAGGTCCCGCAGATCGGTGTTCGCGTAGCCAGTTCAAGTGTCTTTCAAGGAAAGCTATTGCTCAAAGTAGGCAAGCTTTTGCTCGTTAGATTTTGTTTGTCGGGTGGTTCCTTGGTTGCCTTTCTCACAACTTCTCAGGCGTATGTTTGCCAGCCTCCGCTGCGTTATCTGCTAGGATCAACGAACGCTAATGCGAGTTCCCTGGGTAGTTGCTCACCGTGGCGCGTCCGGGCACGCACCTGAAAATACGTTTGCCGCCTTTCAGCGTGCCGTGGAATTGGGAGCCACCTTCATCGAGACCGATCTGCACGTGACTCGCGACGGGCGATTCGTCGCTATCCACGACAGCACCGTCAGCCGAACCACCAACGGAAGCGGTGAAGTGCGCGAGTTTACGCTCGACGATCTTCGTCAGGTCGACGCGGGCCAGTGGTTCGATAGGGAGTTTATGGGCGAACGCGTCCCTACGCTTGAAGAGATCCTAGAGTTTTCGCGGAAGCACGATGTCGTCTTCTACCTTGAGCTCAAATACGCAGCGGTATCGGGAATGGACCATGCCCTCGTGGCCGCGTTGCAGAAGGCGCAGAGCGCCCCGCACACGATCGTGATTTCATTCGATCCGGCGACGCTCGCGCCCCTCCGTCGGCTTGATCCGTCGCTCATGACGGGTCTGCTCGTGGACAAAGCAAACACCGATTGCATCCAGGTAGCTGTCGACTTGGGCGCTCGGCAACTTTGTCCCCAAGTATCGAGCGTGACCCCGAAACTAGTAGAAGAGGCGCACCGTGCGGACCTGCAGGTTGTGACCTGGACCGCCAACAGCATGGCAGACATGCGGGCGATGATCGCTGCGGGTGTGGATGGCATTATGACCGACTTTCCCGACCGGCTGCGCGCCCTGATCGAGGATTCACCGGATCGCTGATCGCGTAATGCTTCACAACGATGGCAGCTGGGCAAGGAGCGCGGCGAACTGAGCGATCGTCAGCTGCTCGGCTCGCGCGTCGGGCCGGATGCCGTTTGCCGCAAACGCTTCTTGGATGCGCTCGTCCGATGGGATCGGTCGCAGCCCGTTCTTTAAATTGTTCCGCAGGGTCTTCCGTTTCTGCCCGAAACACTGCTGCATGAATTCAAGGAACCGCTTTTCGTCAGCGCCTGCGATCGCAAGAGAACCACGCTCTCCCGGCAAGGTCATTTGCACCAGCGCCGATTTCACTTTGGGAGGAGGGCGGAATGCGCCTGGTGGGAGGCGCATTACGATTTCAGGCCTCGTATAGAACTGGCAGATAGCCGACAAATATCCGTATTCGCGGCAGCCCGGATGTGCCACCACCCGCTCGGCCACCTCCAGTTGAATCACGATATGAATCGAGTCAATGCGGTCGGCACAGTCGAAGAGCCGATGCAAGATGGGCGAAGTAATGTAGTAGGGCAGATTGCCATAGACGCGAAATTGCCCTGTTGCGAGCCCCGGAATATCGGTGGTAAGGACGTCGGCAGCCACCACTTCGACACCGGGCCATGCGGCCGGATCGCACCGTACTCGTTTACGAAGACTCTCCGCGAGGCGGGGATCGGCCTCAATCGCAACGACGCGGCCCCCTTGGGCGGCGAGCAGATGGGTCATTTCTCCGTGTCCCGGGCCGATTTCAATCCACTGATTTAAGCCGCGGGGCAAGGTTTGAAGGATTCTCTGCTGCCAGCCCCGATCGGCGAGAAAGTGCTGTCCCAGTCGCTGTCGTGCCATAGCGTTGCAGTGTAGCAATGCGCCGTGCAGCGAACAAATCAAGTGGGGGCGCCCAGGTTCGAAGAGATATTTGCTCAGGCGGGCGCACGTGTGTTTAGATCGTACGGCCGCGCCGACATTGCCTTGACCGGCTCCGCGGCTTTCGTTAACGTTTTTATGCACGACTTTTCTCGCCCTTGGGGCGCCATGAAAATCCTCTTCGTCGCTTCCGAAGGATTGCCTTACTCAAAAACAGGCGGCCTGGCAGACGTCGTCGAGGCTCTGCCCAAAGCGCTGTACCAGATGGGGCACGAAGTCGCCGTCCTGCTCCCGCGCTACCACGCCAACAAGATCAACTCGGTTCTCGTCTCAAGCGTTAGCGTGGCGCTGGGCGACACCCTGCGCTTTCCGGCGCTGGCCGAGGGAAAGCCACACAACGGCGTCCGCTATTTCTTCGTGAGCGATCCGGCGTTTTTCGATCGTCCGCAACTGTACGGTGACCAGAACGGCGATTATCCTGATAACGCCGAACGCTTCACTGAGTTCTCGCGCGCCGCGATCGAGTTCATCAAGCGCATCTGGCTGCCCGACGTGGTTCATTGCCACGATTGGCAATCCGCGTTGGTTCCTCTATTGCTGCGCACGCAGCATGCCGACGATCCTGCCGTGCGTTCGCTTCCGGTGGTTTTGACGATTCACAATCTTGGGTATCAAGGTTTGTTTCCGGAAACCGCTCTGCGAAGCAGCGGGCTCCCGGCGAGCTTGTTCCGGGTAGGCGCGCTCGAATTCTATGGAATGGTCAACTTCCTCAAGGGCGGATTGCTCTTTGCCGATTATTTGACTACCGTGAGCCGCCGCTACGCGAAAGAGATTCAGACGCCGGAATACGGTGGGGGCCTCCACGGCGTGATTCAGGGCAGGGCCGACCGGCTCGTGGGAATACTCAACGGCGCCGACTACGCGGAATGGAGCCCGCAGACCGACAAGCTGATTGCGCAGAATTATTCCGCACAGAACCTTGAAGGCAAGGCGGCATGCAAGAAGGATCTGCTTGAAGTCTTCGGATTGCCGCTCGAAAATTTGGACCGGCCCGTCATCGGAATCGTGTCGCGCTTTGTGGATCAGAAGGGCTTTGACCTGCTGGCGGCCATAGCCGACGAACTGCTGGCCGAGGACCTGGCGATCACCGCCATCGGCAGCGGCCAGCCCGAATATGAAGCTGTTTTCCAGCAGATGGCGCAGAGATATCCCCATCGCGTGGCCGTGAAAATCGGGTACGATAATGCGGTGGCGCACAAAGTGGAAGCGGGTGCGGATATGTTCCTGATGCCGTCGCGCTACGAACCCTGCGGACTGAGCCAGATCTACAGCCTCCGCTATGGCACGGTGCCGGTCGTTCGTGCTACCGGCGGCCTCGACGACACCGTACAAAATTTCGATCCACGGACGAAACAAGGTACGGGATTCAAATTCGAAGAGTACAATGGGCCAGCACTCCGCGCATGCCTTCAAACTGCGCTGGCGACCTACCGCGATCCCGCGGCATGGTGCGCGCTGCAAGCGAACGGTATGGCCAGGGATTTTTCCTGGAAGGCTTCGGCGGCGTCCTATGTGACGCTTTATGAGGCGGCGAAGAGATCCAGAATCCCGCAAGTTGCTAGAACATCTAAAGGATAGAGCCTTGCCGGACCCGATCCGGCTGGGCTCGACAAGGGAAAATAAGGACAAACATGGCAGATAACATTCAAGCAGTCACCGACGCGAACTTCCAAGCCGACGTCATCGAAGCCAGCAAGACGCAGCCGGTGATGGTGGACTTTTGGGCGGATTGGTGCCGTCCGTGCCATATGCTTTCACCGACGGTCGAAGAGATTGCCCGGGAGCATGCGGGGAAGGTCAAGGTGGTAAAGCTGAACGTTGATGAGAACATGAACGCGGCGGGGAAGTTCAACATCCGCGGGATCCCCACTTTGCTCGTTTTCAAAGGTGGCCAGGTGGCCGACCAGATCGTGGGTGCGGTCCCCAAGGAACAGATCGTCAAGGTTCTCGAGCGCCATATCGTCGCCTAGGCGCGTTTCCCATCAACTTTGAAGCGATCGGTGGTTTGGAAGTGAGCGTCAGCGAAACAGGAACGGTCCCTGTGGCCCGCGGGTCGGTGCAAAAAACCTGCGAGGGGTGCGGCACGGTCTTCTCCTGTAGCGCTCCTGCAGGGTCTTGCTGGTGCGACGCATGGACACTGAGCGCTGACGCGTTAGCCAATCTGCGAGCCGCCTACCACGACTGCCTTTGTCCGCGCTGTTTACCCTCCTCTGCAAGCGCGAAACTCAACCCGTGAAGCGCGCCGCAGAACAGGAAGTGCGTCGGTGCCGCTGGGCACAAAGCCCGCTGATGGCCGAATATCATGACAGGGAGTGGGGCGTGCCGCTGCATGACGACCGGCAGCTCTTCGAGTTTCTGATACTGGAAGGCGCGCAGGCCGGGTTGAGTTGGGAGACCATCCTCAAGAAGCGCGAAAACTACCGCCGCGCGTTCGACTCCTTTGACCCTGGCAGGATCGCAGGTTACGACCAGAGAAGAGTGCGGGAGCTGATGGCCGACGCAGGCATCGTGCGTAATCGCCTGAAAATTGCGGCCACGATTTCCAACGCCCAGGCGTATCTCGCGGTGGTCAAGGAATTCGGAACCTTCGACCGGTATATCTGGCAATTTGCACCGAAGCAACCGGCAACAGGTTCGCTGAAGCGTCCGGTCAAATTGCTCACACGGACGGCGGAATCAGACGCGATGAGCAAAGACCTGAAGCGGCGAGGATTCCGTTTCGTAGGCACAACGATTTGCTACGCGTTCATGCAGGCGGTCGGCATGGTGAATGACCATGCTCCCGATTGTTTTCGCCGGAAGCGGATCGGTCGCGGTTGAGAAGGCAACTTAGCGGCGAAGCACTTTTGCAACCGGCTCCGGAAGTTCGCCTTGGAGCGCCATCAGCGCAACACGGAAGAGTGCGGCAAGGCTGACCCCGTCGCGAATCTCCCCGTTCTGGGCGCGCTGGACCGCTTCCCAGAAGGGAAGCCGCAAAACCTGAAGCTTCTCGGTGTCCTCCGGTTCGGCGACTCCGTCAGTCAGATCCCAGGCCAGAAACGCGGTGCCCTGCTCGTCGGTAACGCAGTTGGAAAGATCCATGCCCAGAACCTGCAGCCACTGCCGGGCGGTTACCCCGCATTCCTCGCGCAATTCACGCTGCGCCGATTCGATCAGCGGCTTGCTCGTGATGCCGCCGCCCTGAGGTATTTCCCAGCTGTAATAGCTCAGTGGGAAACGATACTGCCCGACTAAGATTGTGTTGCCCTTCTCGTCGATCGGCACAATGCCCAGCGCGTGATTCTTGAAATACACCACGCCGTAGATTCCGGGGCCACCCGTGGGTTTCCGCACCTCGTGGTGGTCCACGCGGATCCATTCATTTTCGTACCTTGTTTCCCTGGAAACCACCGTCCAAGGATTCTTCGTGTCGTCCATATCGCTCGCTCTCCGTTTTCTGTTCCGGTACTCAGGCCAGATGAAAGCTCACCACTCCATGATATCCGCGTGCCAGACCGGCTTTGCGGGCGAAATCTGCTGCTGTTGCCAAGCACGTAAAAGTCACGGGCGCGGGCTGTCAACGCAAGATGGAGCTGTCTGGTTCTCACAGGATCGAAATGTCGGCTTGCATGGTTTTCTCCAGGGGTTCTCAGCGGGCGCATGGTAGGGAGGGATTTTGTCTGGGGGGGGGTCGCGGTCGGTTCCGCGAGACCGCCCTCCCCGACTGCGAGCGGGCCATTCCTGCCGGGAGTTGTTCGCTGATGGTCGCCGACGGGTTGCTACCGAAGATGCTGTTCCTGTACGCGTAATGCGCCGGCGGACGCCCATTGCGTCGCCACCATCCGCCAAAGGTTTGCAGGTTCTCTTCCCTGGTGTCGTGTTCGATGAAATTCGCATGGAGCCGGCTCGTGGCGTTCATTGATCACCGCCAGTGGTCGGCAAGAGGGACCGCGGTCCTCCAGCCGGCGCCATGGCGAGCCATCCTGCCCTCACCAGCTCCCCGAAGCTCGCTCTGCGCTCCCGCCCGAAGCCTTCTTGGATGATCCGTTTCCGCAAAGTCTCGTGGCCGAGCGCGAACCCTTCCTGGGCCCAGTGCTCGGGAAGTCAGCGTGGGCCCTAGGTCTGCATAGCGCTGCCCCACGCGGGCCAAGACCTTCCGCTCGAAGCAAAACCACCCTTGGCCACCCATGAAAACAGGACATCATTTCTACTTTGCACAAACCGTTCATTCTCATTTTGCGGCGACGGCCGCGACGGGCCCTTGCCTTCGAGTATGGCGACAGCGTAGGATTATCATTCGACTTTTGCCGCATCAACCCTCCTGTAGTGTTTCGTGCTGGAATTGGGGTGGGCAAGGTGCGACCCAAGGATGCGCGGGGTATATCGAGTGACCAAGAAGGTTCGAACCAAAGCAATTGCAGTGGTGGGGGCGCAGTGGGGAGACGAAGGAAAAGGGAAGGTGGTCGACTACCTTGCTTCGTCGTTTGACTACACGGCGCGCTATGCCGGGGGACACAATGCGGGCCACACCGTTATTTTCAATAGCCACCGTTACGTCCTGCAATTGATCCCGAGCGGTATTCTCCGCGAGGGCAAGAAAGCCGTGATCGGGCCAGGGACGGTGGTCGATCCGATCGCGCTCGTGGCGGAGCTTGCAAATCTCAAGAAGTCGAATGTCGACGTGCGCGGACGTCTGTTCCTCAGCAATCGCGCCCATGTCATCTTTCCCTATCACCGCGAGATGGATAAGGCGGCCGAGACGGCGCGGGGAGCTGCGAAAATTGGAACCACTTCGCGCGGCATTGGCCCCGCCTACGAAGACAAGATGGCCCGCCGCGGGATTCGCGTCTGCGACCTGCTGGACGCGGACCGGTTTCGCGAAAAGCTGGAGCGCGTGGTGGCTGAGAAGAACGCCATCAGCAGCGCTGCTTACGGGCATCCTCTTGAGACCGAAGGCTTGCTCGATCAGTATCTGGAGATCGCCGAGCACATCCGCGAGTTCGTAGTGGATAGCACGGTCGTGTTGAATGAAGCGCTGGACAAAGGCGAGAGCGTTTTGTTTGAAGGCGCACAGGGCACCATGCTCGATATCGACCACGGAACGTACCCGTATGTGACATCATCGAACGCCACCTCGGGCGGCGCATCGCCGGGGCTGGGTGTGGCTCCCACGCGGCTTACGGGCGTCGTGGGCGTGACGAAGGCCTACACCACGCGCGTCGGCAGCGGTCCGTTTCCCACGGAGATGGTCGATTTGGACGCGGAAGAAGTCCGCACCCGCGGCAACGAATTTGGGGCCGTGACCGGGCGCCCTCGGCGCTGCGGTTGGCTCGACTTGATGGTTCTACGTTACGCTAAGATACTCAATGGCATCGATTCGCTTGTGGTTACCAAGCTCGACGTGTTCGACGCGCAGCCTGAAATCCAGGTCTGCACGGGGTATCGCTACAAGGGCCGTCCCCTGAACGAAATGCCCCCGGACGTGGAAACCCTCTCGCAGATAGAGCCTGTGTATGAAACTCTGCCGGGCTGGCGGGAGCCCACACCTGCGATCCGCGAGGTGAAAGACCTTCCGGGCCCGGCGCGCGAGTATTTGAATTTCATTTCCGAACAGCTTCAAGTGGAGATTGGAATGATCTCGACCGGACCCGAACGCGACGCTACGATCGTCCCGAAAGGGACGAAGCTCGCATCCTGGTTATAGCCTTCCATGCTTTCGGTTGAACAAGCGCGTGCAAAGGTAATCGAGATGGTCACCGCAAGAGCGGGGAAATGCCCGCTCAAGATGGAGACCATCGAATTCGCACGCGATACTTCGCTGGCGCTGGGACGTATTCTCGCCGAGAACGTTGTCGCTGACCGCAATTACCCTCCCTTTGACCGTTCCATTCGTGATGGCTTCGCTCTGCACGCAGGCGATGCGGCGCAGACGGGAGCGAAACTCAAGTTAATAGGCGAGAGCCGTGCGGGTGTGGCTTTCAGCGGTACGGTCGAACTGGGACAGTGCGTGCGAATTCTCACCGGCGCGGCTCTACCGCGCGGCGCGAATACTGTGGTGATGCAGGAATACGCGCGCGAACAGGGAGAGTTCGTCATCTTCGAACAAGCTGCGAAACCGGGGCAGCACTTTGTTCATGCCGGGGCGGAGGCGCGCGTCGGAGAAGTAGTGGTCACGCGCGGCACGCGCATCAGCTATGCGGAATTGGCCATGGCTGCGGAAGTCGGACGAGTGCGGGTTCAGGTGATTCGCCGGCCGCGCGTCGCGATCCTTTCGACCGGCGATGAAGTCGTCGAAGTGGATCAGAAGCCCGGACCCTTCCAGATACGCAACAGCAATACGGTCTCTCTCTCCGCGCAGGTGGAGCTCGCTGGCGGCGAGCCAGTCCCCCTGGAAAACGCCCGTGACGATATGGACGAACTGAGGGCGAAAATCGAGAAGGGCCTAGAGGCCAACATTCTGCTCCTGAGTGGCGGCATGTCGGTGGGAAAGTACGACCTGGCGGAAACCGCCTTGCGCGAACTGGACGCCGAATTTTTCTTCGACGCCGTGGCGCTTCGTCCCGGAAAACCGGCGGTTTTTGGATGGTGCAAGGGCAAGCCGGTGCTGGGATTGCCGGGGAATCCCGTCTCGACAATGGTGACGTTTGAGCTGTTCGCGGTTCCCGTCATTGAGTTGCTCAGCGGGTACAAGCCCCAACCTCTTCCTTTTTTCAAGGCCAGGCTTGGCCACGCCATTGATGAAAAGGCTGGTGTGGCGCATTATCTGCCCGCGCGGGTGAGCTGGCCCAACGGAGAACCACACGTCGAATTGATGCTCTGGGAAGGGTCGGGGGACATCGGTGCTGTGGTTCGGGGAAACTGTTTTGTGCGGGTCGACCAGCCGCGGCTGCATCTTGAAGCCGGCGATTGGGTGGATGTGTTGCCGCGCCGCGGCACATTCTAGAGTCCCGATGGCGACAGTGTCTTTCGTCAGGGCGCGGCTTACGCCGCTGAGGGCGGCTTGGCCGCCTCTCACCCAGACTCTTCGGAAAGCGTTGCTCTTCGAACGGCCTCGTCCATGAAAAAGTTATCGCACTACGACAAGAAGGGCCGCGTGCGCATGGTGGACGTTACGGCCAAGCCGGCCACCTCCCGCGGTGCCGTGGCCCACGCGTTTGTAAACATGCAGCGCGCTACCGTGGCGGCCTTGCGGCGGCTGAAGTCCCCGAAGGGTAGCCCGCTTGAAATCGCCCGGATTGCGGGAATCACGGCGGCGAAGCGCACAGCGGAGCTGATTCCGCTTTGTCACCCCCTGTCCTTGACGCACGTGGATGTGAGCGCGAAGCTGTGCCAGAATGGAATTGAGATCACCTCGGAAGCGACGGCCACGGGACCCACGGGCGTCGAGATGGAAGCACTGGTGGCGGCATCGGTGGCGGCGCTCACGATCTACGACATGTGCAAGGCGCTGGAACGCGGCATGGCGATCAGCGACATATACGTGATGAAGAAGTCCGGCGGACGAAGCGGCTTGTATGTCCGGCCGGAGAAACGCAAATAGCCATGGCGCACGCGAAAGACGTCAAAGTGCTGGTGGTCGACGACAATGCGCTGATCCTCGATCTGTTGATGAAGGGGCTTTCGCAGCACTGCGATGCGCACTCGGCGGCCGACGGCGCCGACGCGCTGCTGAAAATCATCGACGAGCAGCCGGATTTGGTCGTCTGCGATTACCGCATGCCCGGAATCGACGGCCGCCAACTGTACGAAAAAGTGCGTGCCCGCCAGCAGACCCGGAGCATCCCTTTCATTTTTCTCGCAAGCCGTGGGGACATCGAAGAAAGGCTGCGCCCCCTCGTGGATGGCGTTGAGGAACTAATCAGCAAGCCTTTCTTCCTGAATGACCTCGTGCAGCGCGCGAAGAAGGTAATCGACCGGCTGCAGCTCGATAAGCTTCAGAAGCGCGCGGTGCGCCCCGGCGTGATCCAGGGGCGGCTTGAGGAAATGAGCATTCTCGACCTGATGCAGTCGCTCGAGATGGGCCAGAAGTCGTGCCAGTTGACGATTCGCCGGGCGAGCGAGACGTGCGAGCTCTTTTTCGCCGCCGGCCAGTGCGCCGATGCCCGCTTCGGTTCGATCGAAGGCGAAGATGCCGTCTACCAGGCCGTGCGCTGGAGCGATGGGGAATTCGAGATCGATTTCAACAGCGCACCCACGCGCACCACCATTTCCCGCACGACCACCGGCCTGCTGATGGAAGGGTTGCGACTCATGGACGAAGGCCAGCGGGACGCCACCCCGGAAAATGCCAATGCCGAAGCCACCGAAACCTAGCTCGCCGCGCGGAATCTGAGCATGCGTGTCGCCATTCTCACAGTGAGCGATTCGGTTTCCGGCGGAAAATATGCGGACCGCTCAGGCCCCGAGGTCGCGGCCCGCTGCGCGTTGCTCGGCTGGGAAGTTGCGTCCCGTTCCGCTCTGGCGGATGATCGGACGGCCATCGAGGATTTTCTGAAGCAGACCGCCGATGCAAAAAGCGTAGACTTGGTCCTGACCACCGGCGGCACGGGGGTTGGCCCGCGCGATGTGACGCCTGAAGCGACGATCGCCGTTTGCGAGCGCATGATTCCCGGATTTTCCGAGCAGATGCGCGCTGCGGGCTCAACGAAGACGGCGCGCGCAATCCTTTCGCGCGCAGTGGCCGGCATTCGGGGTACCACGATCGTCATCAATCTGCCCGGCAGCCCCAAGGGCGCGGTTGAATCACTTGAAGCGGTGGCCGACTTGCTGCCGCACGCGGTAGCCGTGCTCCAGGGTGCCCGCCACGGCTGAAAGCAGAGAGGTGGGCCCAATGAATCTGCGGAATCTCCCGCCGGACAAAGATTCGGGCGGAACAGCCAAACAGATGGCGATTGCGTTTGAATTGCCCTTCATGCTGGTGGGGCCCGTGGTGCTTGGCGGCGCGATTGGATACTTTCTGGATCGCTGGCTGCACACCAAGCCTCTTTTTCTCATCGTGCTGGGAATTCTGGGAGTGATCGTCGGCGTAATGGACGCGGTAAAGATTGCTGGCGCAGCCGAAAAAAAACCATGATTTCATGCAGAATCGACTCCGCCGAGGGTCGAATCGAGCAGTTTATCGTCCTTCTGGGCGCCCTGATGGCGCTGGCAGGCTTGCTCAAGT
Organism: Candidatus Acidiferrales bacterium; assembly: GCA_050015335.1. Classification (GTDB taxonomy): domain Bacteria; phylum Acidobacteriota; class Terriglobia; order Acidiferrales; family UBA7541; genus Palsa-295. Next base: position 76,561 of record JBEKBP010000001.1, read on the forward strand.
GGGGCATTCGAGGTTCGCTGGGAGCGGTTCTGGGGACGGCGCTGTGCTGGCTGAACTTTCGCTGGCTGCGGCACAAGGCGACGGCAATAATCAACCTGGGCATGGCACAGGCGGGGGTGGAGGTCGTACATGTTCCTCGCAGCGTACATGCTAAGTTCTTTGGACGCTTATTGTTGCTGCTCGTTGTGGTCTATGTTATTCTCACTCGTCTTAAGCTGCCCGCCGTTCCGGTAATATGCGGGTTGGCGGCGGTGGTGCCGGCCATCCTGCTGGAACTGCTATACGAGTTGATGAGGGGCGACCATCGCTGGAACGAGCCGTAACTCCGAAACGCAAATTCATAGTTAACGCTGTAGCTTTCGAGGGAGTGGTATGGGAAGACAGGAAGTCCTCGGCTTAACCAAGCTGGTAAACGCGGCTCTGGGCAAGCCCGTGGCTGCGATCCTGGGGCTGCTGCACATCACGCCTGAAAATCCGGCGTATCCCATTCCCAATGCCGTCGCGATGGAACTGCTCGTCGTGCTCGTGGCGGTGCTATTCTTTCTGTGGCTCAAGGCGCGCATCCGCGCGGACCGGCCCGGTGAGACGCAGCAGATCATGGAATTTTTCCTGGTCAACCCGATGGGTGTAGGAATTAAGGACCTCCTCGACGATATCGTGGGCCATGGCTCCGACCAGCACATCCCGCTGATCGGGTCGATTGGATTGTTCATTTTCATGTCGAACATGCTGGCGGTCGTTCCGGGATTGATGTCGCCGACGGCGGCGGTCACGGTTCCTCTTGGATGCGCCATCGTTGTGTTTATTTATTACAACCGCTTTGGGCTGCAGAAGCACGGGGCCGGAGGCTACGTGAAAACTCTGCTGGGGCCCGTGCCGGCGATCTCGCCCATCATGTTCATCGTCGAGACCTTCAGCCACTTCGCGCGGCTGCTATCGCTCACCGTTCGTCTTTGGGCGAACATGATGGTAAGCGAACTGATTTTCGTCTCGTTCCTGGGGCTGACGATCGGGTTGTTTACCTTCCTCGGGCGCCTGAGCGCAATCGGGTACGCTTCGGCGGTGGTTCCGGTGGCTATCCCACTGGCCCTGACTTTCTTCCATATTTTTGAAGCGGTGCTGCAGGCTTTCATCTTTACGATTCTTTCGATTGTCTATCTCGGCTTGGCGACAGCCGAAGAGCACTAGATCCGGACTTAACAAGCTTCCAGTGTGAGACCGGCGGCCTCCCAAGGCTTCCGGCAACCACCTCCTGGCGGCAAATTCATAACAGAGGAGAAAGCATGACGAGGAAAATGGTTTGGTTTCTGATGGCGGCGATCGCAGCGCTTCTTCTGGCGCCGGTGACGTTCGCGCAGGGCGGGGCCGCAGCTTCCGGCACCACCGACTGGATCGATGTGGCGGCGGCGATTGCTCTGGGCATCACGGCGGCAGGTTGCGGTCTCGGCCAGGGGCGCGCGACAGCGGCCGCTTGCGAAGGCACGGCGCGGAATCCGGGCGCGAGCGGCCCCATCCGCATCGCGTTTATCATCGGCGTGGCGCTCATCGAGTCACTGACGCTGTATGCGCTGGTGATCGTTCTAATCAAGTAGTTCTACCCCCCCCCAAGCTTTTCGGTCCGGGTGCTCGCCTATTGCGAGTACCCGGATTTTTTTGAGCAGGGCCAGGCCTGTCCGCGATTCCCCCTGGAAGTTATCTGGCTCTGTTGACATCGGCAGCAAAAGGTAGCGATGTTCAGGCCATACGGGACTGAAACTTGGTCTGAGTAGCAGGCTTGGCCCTTCTGTCGTTCGCAAGCGAGCGGCCCGGCGTATGAGCCGAGACTTGCGCTTCACTGCCACCACCCAGCCCGTTCCGCCACGGCAGCTGTTTCTGCGCGTCTGCTGAAGCGTTTGATGTCAGCGATCGAACGTCGATGTCCCTGGTGCAGTAGGCTCTTAGCAGGATTCTTAGTGCAGGGAGAGGGAGTCTGCGGCGGACTTGGCTAGGGCGAGCACTCTGCCCGGCATGATACCGAGATAGACGGTGCCGATGGCGGCGATCGCTAGCGCGAGGCCCAGAGCAGGCGCCACGGACGTGGGCGTGTAGTCCTTCGACGGCTCCGAGAAGTACATCACGATGATCACGCGCAGGTAGTAATAAGCGCCGATCACGCTGTTGATCGCGGCAATCACCACCAGCCATACGAAGCGGGGATCGCGCAGATCAAGCGCCGCCTGAAACGCAAAGAACTTTCCAAGGAAGCCGCCCGTGGCGGGCAATCCCAAAAGCGAGAACAGGAACAAGGAAAAACACGCGGCCAGCACGGGCTGCCGGAAGCCCAAACCCGCATAGTCGCGAATTTCGAGGCGCTTTTCACCCTGCTGGCCCAGATGCGTGACCACCAGAAACGCACCAACCTTCATCAGCACGTACGCTCCGAGGTAGAACAGTACGGCCGCTACGCCCACGACCGTGGAAGCGGCGAAGGCGACCAGGATGTATCCCGCGTGCGCGATGGAAGAATATGCCAGCATGCGCTTGACGTTGGTTTGCACGATTGCGGCAAGATTGCCGATCAACATCGTGAGCACTGCCGAAATGGAAATGGCCCAGAACCAGATGTTCGCCGAGCCGCCGAAGGCCACGATAAAGATGCGCAGCATGATGGCGAACGTGGCGGCTTTCGGAGCCGATGCCAGCAGCGCGGTCACCGGAGTGGGCGCGCCCTCATAAACATCCGGCCCGTAAATCTGGAACGGCGCCGCGACCACTTTGAATCCCAGCCCCACGAAAATCAGGCCGAGGCCTAGCATCGCGAGCGAAGGGGTGGAGGATTGCGCTGCCAGGTAAGCCTGGATAGCGTCCACCTTGGTGGTCCCCGTCGCGCCATACACCATCGCGACGCCGTAGAGAAAGAAAGCGGTGGCAAAGGAGCCGAGCACGAAATATTTAAGCGAGGCCTCGTTGGACTTCACGGAGTGGCGCCGGAAGCCCGCGAGAATATAGGTCGAAATAGAGCTCATCTCAAGGCCCACGAACGCGGTGACCAGTTCGTTTGCGCCCGAGAGGATGCCCATCCCCGCCGTGGCAAACAGCACGAGCGCGTAGAACTCACCGCGCTGTAGATGCTCGGTGTCGAGGTAGTTCAGCGAGCCCAGTATCGCAAGCACCGCGGCTGTAATCACCGTGACATGCAAAAAAACACTGAACTGGTCCGCGCTGATCAGGTTATTGTAAGCCGGGCCCGGGTCGTTGGCGACCACACGGATCGAAACCAGCGCCGCAACTGCGCCGACCAACGCGACCCACGCGAGAATACGCTTGTGAGCAGCTGCCAAGAAGGGATCGGCAAACATGACGATGATCCCGAAGAAGCAAAGGACGATTTCCGGCAGGAGTCGATGGAAATTGGAGATCTGCTCGGCAGGGAAGGAAATCACGGGCGGACCTGCCTTTCGGCGACGGCCGCAAGCGGCCGGTCTTGTGTCGGCAACTGCGGCAGAAAGGCTGCGCTTTTCCCGACCGGAGGCAGCACGGGCGGCCGCGAAGCGTTCTGCGGCCGGCCCATCAGATGCAGCAAGGTATCCGTGGAAACTTGCATACGCCGGGTGAAGAGCGGGGAAGCGATGCCCATAAATATGATCATGGCGGACATGGTGACCAGAATGAGGCGCTCGCGGCCATTGGCATCGGGTAGCGTGCGGTTCTTCTCGACGGTAACCTCACCAAGCGCCACGCGCTGGTACGCCCACAGCAAGTAGATTGCGGACAGCACGGCGCCGCTTGCGGCCCACGATGCCCACTGGTGATGATGTTCAAAGGTGCCAATCAATATGAGAAATTCTCCGATAAATCCGTTCAACGGCGGCAGCGCCAGCGACGACAGGCTGATGAACAAGAAGAACGCCATCAGTACCGGCATGGGGTTCGCGAGGCCGCCAAACTCCGAGATTTCGTGTGTGTGCCGCCGGTCATAGAGCATCCCCACTGCAAGGAACAGCGCGCCGGTGGAGATGCCGTGGTTGAGCATCTGGTATACCGCACCCTGGATCGAGATCGTGCTGAACGCGAACAATCCCAGTACCACGAATCCGAGGTGGCTCACCGAGGTGTAGGCCACAAGGCGCTTTAAATCGTGCTGTACAGTGGCGACCAGCGCGCCGTAGACGATGCCGATGATCGCAAGCACGCCAATGAGCGGCGCCATGCGATGGGCGGCGCCGGGAAACAGCGGCAGGCAGAAGCGCAGGATGCCGTAGGTGCCAAGCTTCAGCATCACGCCGGCCAGGATCACCGAACCTGCGGTAGGAGCTTCGGTGTGCGCGTCGGGCAGCCAGGTGTGCAGCGGGAACAACGGCACCTTGATCGCAAAAGCCAGGAAGAAGGCTCCAAACAGCAGAAGTTCCGTATGGGGAGGCAGGGCAATGATCCCGGCTTGCAGCTTGGCCTCGATCTCCTGCAGGTCGAAGGTGCCGGTCAGGTTATAGAGCCACAGGATGGCCACCAGCATCAGGATCGAGCCGAGCATCGTATACAGAATGAATTTCACGGCGGCGTAAATCCGGCGTTCATGGCCCCACATCCCGATCATGAAGTACATCGGGATCAGCGTGAGCTCCCAGAAGACGAAGAATAGGAACAGATCGAGCGAGACAAAGACGCCGATCATGGCCGTCTCAATCACGAGAATCGAGAGGAAGAATCCCTTCACGTTCTCACGGATCGATTGCCACGAGCAGAGAATCGCGATGGGCGTCAGAAATGTCGTGAGAAGGACCAGGAACAGGCTGATGCCGTCGACACCCAAGCGGTAGTGGATGGCTTGCCCGATCCAGTCGTGAACCTCCTCGAACTGGTAGTGCGGGTCGGCTGCGTCGAAGCCGCGCAACAGGAACAGCGAGATCACGAATTCGGCGAGAGAGGCCGCGAGTGCGATGCGCCGAATCCACGCATGATCGTCGGACCGAAGCAGCAGCAGCGCGAGCACGCTCAGCAGGGGCAGGAACGTGATGACCGTCAGCAATAGAGGTTGTGTCGGCATGTTAGTGGCTCACACTCAGCAGGGCGAGCAAAAGAACCGCGAAGCCCACCGCACCTACAACCACCCAGGTGGCGTAGCTGCGGGCGTTGCCCGATTGCAGTTGCCGCAGCTTGCCGCCGGCGCCGCGAGCGGCGCTGGCCGAGCCGTTCACAACACCGTCGATGATGCCTTCGTCGATGACGTGCCAAAGAATGTATTTCGAGATGAAAAGCAAGGGAGCGACGAACAGGGCGTTGTAGATTTCGTCTACGTAATACTTGTTGTAGAGCGCGATGTAGGGCCCATGGAGGCTCGTGGCAAGTTTCCCCGGCAGTTCTGGCTTGCGGATATAGAACCACCAAGCCAGGAAAAGTCCGAGAATGGCGACCATCACAGGCGGGCCGGTGATGGCGCGCACCAGTTCCATCGTTGAATTCGACTCAATCTCCTCGGTCGCCTGGGCTCCAGCCGCAAGCGAAGCGCCCTGCTCCACGCCCGCTTCCTGCGGAGCATAGGCTGCGAACACGGGATGCAGGAAGGCTTCGAAATGGTCGGTGCCGCCCATCAGGTGCGGCGCCGCCACCCAGCCGCCGCCGAGTGCAAGAACGGCCAGCAGGATGAGCGGGATCGTCATGGTTGCGGGCGATTCGTGAACGTGAACCTTGTGATGATCGAAGCGTTCCTTGCCGAAGAATGTCAGGAACACGAGCCGGAACATGTAGAACGACGTAAGTCCCGCGCCCACCAAACCAAGCAGCCAAAGGACTACATTCCTGTGCGGCCCAGAACTGGCGGCCTCGAGAATTTCGTCCTTACTGAAAAAGCCCGAGAAGCCGGGGATGCCCGCGATCGCGATGGTGCCGATCAGCATCGTCCAGTAGGTGATGGGGATTTGCTTGCGCAGGCCGCCCATGTTGCGCATGTCCTGCTCCCCGCCCATCGCGTGGATGACGCTGCCTGCCGCGAGGAAGAGCAGTCCCTTGAAGAACGCATGAGTCATCAGGTGGAAGATGCCCGCGGCATAGGCGCCGACGCCGCACGCGAGGAACATGTAGCCAAGCTGCGAGACCGTCGAGTAGGCCAGCACTTTCTTGATGTCTGTCTGCACCAGGCCGATCGTGGCCGCATAGAACGCCGTGGCGGCGCCCACCATCGCGACCACGAGCATCGCGATGGGCGCGCGCGAGAACAGCGGATTCATTCGCGCCACCATATAAACGCCCGCAGTCACCATGGTCGCGGCGTGGATTAGCGCGCTGACCGGTGTGGGGCCTTCCATGGCGTCGGGCAACCATACGTACAGTGGAATCTGCGCCGATTTGCCGATGGCGCCGATGAAGAGCAGCACGGCGATGATCGTCAGCGTCCCGGCGCGCGCCATCGTGTCGGGAGGCATCTGCACGATGCTTTTGAACATGTCGCCAAAGTTGAGCGAGCTGAACGTCCAGAACGCGAGCAGGATGCCGATCGTAAAGGCGGTGTCGCCCAGGCGCGTGGTGAGGAAGGCTTTCTTGCCGGCAGAGATGGCCGATTGCTTCAGGAACCAGAACCCAATCAGCAGGTAGCTGCACAACCCGACGCCTTCCCACCCGACAAACATCACGATCAGGTTTGCGGCCAGCACCAGTGTCAACATGAAGAAGACGAAAAGGTTCAGGTAGGAGAAGAAGCGGTAGTAGCCGTCCTCGTGCGCCATATAGCCCGTCGAGTAGATGTGCACGAGCGTACTCACGAAGGTGACTACCAGTAGCATGACGATCGTGAGCTGATCAACCTGCAGAGAGAAACCGATGCGGAAGCTCCCCGCGGTGAGCCATGTGAAGTAGTCCTTCCCCCACGGGATTTGATGGGCGGGAAGCTGCGCGAATTCGCGGATCAGCTCGAGCACCGCGAGAAAAGAAAGTGACACCGAGCCTATCGCGATTGCATTGACGACCGGCTTGGACCAATTCTTGCCCAATAGCCCGTTGAGCGCCGCGCCCGCAAGCGGTAGCGCCATGATGATCCAGAGATGGTCGAGTATAGGCATCAGAACTTGAGCAGGTTAATTCGCTCGATGTTGAGCGACTCGCGGTTCTTCGTAATCATGATCACGATGGCCAGTCCCACGGCCGCCTCCGCGGCGGCCACGACGATGACGAAGAAAACAAACACGAGCCCGTCGATCTGTCCGTGCGCGCGGGCGAAAGCCACGAAAGCCAGATTCACGGCGTTGAGCATCAGCTCGATGGACATCAGGATAGTGATGATGTTGCGCTTGAACACAACACCCACCGCGCCTAGTCCAAACAAAATGGCGCTCAGCACCAGATAGTAGGAAATCGGAATAATGCTCAATCGTCTTTCCTCGCCAGGATCCACGCGCCGAGAAGCGCGATCAGAATCAGAATCGAAGTTGCCTCAAAAGGGAACAGGTACTGCCGAAACAGAGCCGTCGAGAGATCCCGGGTGGAGACGCCCGCATTCGATCTGGCGCCCACTCCGTTGGCGATGGTCGCGCCAATCACCGAGCGCGAAAGCCCGCGTGCGATCAGAAGCAACAGGAAAAAAGCCATCGGGAGACCGACTACCTTGGCGATCTTGCTCCAGTCGGTGCGTTCTTCGTTGCCCGCATTGAGCAGCATGATCACGAAGACGAACAGCACCATGATGGCGCCCGCATACACGATGATCTGCACCGCGGCAATAAATTCCGCACCGAGCAGCAAATAGAGCACCGCGAGAGACATCATCACCAGGATCAGTGACAACGCGCTGTGAATCGGCTCCCAGGAAACTAGCAGCAGTACCGCTCCCAGCACGGACAGGAAGGCGCACGCGAAAAAAACAAGGAACGGTACGCTCATCCGTGCCTCAGGTAGGGAACCACCAGCACGAAGCTGGTGACCACCAGATTGGCGAGCGAGACGGGGAGCAGTAGCTTCCAGCCGAAATCCATGAGCTGGTCATAGCGGAAGCGGGGAAGCGTGCCCCGCGTCCACACATAGAAGAAAAGAAATGCGATCACCTTCGTCGTGAACCAGAACGGCCCTTGAATGACCGGCCTGACCCAGGGCATTAGGCAGATGGACCCTCCGACCAGGCACAGCATCGTAACGACGGCGAACTGAAGTTGTGCGATTCCGCGCATGTTGATGATGGTGTCCCAGGCGCAATACATTCCCAGTAGCACGAGGCCGGCGCCCGGGAGAAACACTTGCCCCGTCCAGCTGTCGGGAAAAGGCGAGAGCCAACCGCCGAAGAAAAGAATCGTCGCAAGGCACGAGACGGTGATCATGTTCGCGTATTCGGCCATGAAGAACATCGCGAACTTAAAGCTCGAATACTCGGTATGGAACCCGGCAACCAGTTCCGTTTCAGCTTCCGGCAGATCGAAGGGAATGCGGTTTGTTTCTGCAATCGCGGCAGTGATGTAGCACAGAAAGCCTACCAGTTGCGGGATCACGTGCCAGCGCGGGATAAAGTGCAAGTAATAGCCGGACTGGCCGCTGATGATGTCGTTGAAGTTGAGTGTCCCTGCGATGAGTAGGACGCCCACCACCGAAAGCGTGAGCGACACTTCGTAGCTGATCATCTGCGCCGAACTGCGCAAGCCGCCCAGCAGAGGATACTTGCTGTTTGAAGACCATCCCGCCAGGGCCACGCCGTAGACACCGATCGACGTGATGGCGAACAGGAAAAGAAGCCCGATATCCAGATTCGAGATCATGAACACAGGCTGGCCGAGTATCTGGACGCTGGGCGGCCCGAAGGGAATCAGCGCGATCGCCGTGAGCGCCAATGCCAGGGCGAGAAACGGCGCGATCGTGTAGGTGAACTTGTCAGACGTCGGCGGCGTCATGTCCTCTTTGAAGAGGAACTTGAGGCCGTCAGCGAGCGGCTGCAGCAGGCCGTGCGCGCCCACATAATACGGGCCCCATCGCGACTGGATGCGTGCGACGACTTTTCGTTCAAACCAGGTAAGGTACGCCAAAGCCGTCATGACGATAAACAGCAGGACGGCAATCTTGACTAGCGATACCACCAGGACTGGGTGCTGGGTGATGAACTCCACGGCTTATCTTTAGCCTCGTCGGTCGAAGTGAGCTTGGAACAGTAACGGCCCAGTGTGCCGCTCGTAAACAAATAATCGTTGGAAGAAAACACCGTGCCCGCGGGCAGGTGGTGAGACGATTCCACGTTTCGGGTGCCGGCAGCGGCGATTTCTGAGCCGCCGGCCAGCAGATTCGCATGCGAAAGGTTGTAGCCGGCCACGTTCTGGCGGATTTCGTCAAACGCGGCTTCCGCCGTGCGCAGCTTGATCGGCGAGCCGAGACCGAGCATGCCCAGCTGGTGCGAAAGAATGCGGATCAGGTCGAAATCGCTGCGCGGGCCCTGCGGATCGATGGAGCGATGCGTCCGTTGCACTTCACCCGCGGTATTGGTCAGGGTGCCGTCTTTTTCGTAAGTACAAGCGGCCGGCAGCACCACGTCGGCGCGCTGCGCGGTTTCGGTGAGGAACAGATCCTGCACGACGAGCAGTGCGAGGCTCCCCAGCCGATCCGGCGCCGAAATCGCGAAGGTTTTCAGCGGATTCGCGCCCACGACGTAGAGAGCTTTCAGCTTTCCTTCGACGGCGGCTTCCATCATCGCGTGGGTGGTAAGGCCTGGCGCGGAGCTGGGCTCTGCGCCCCAGATTTTGCCGAAGCGCGCCCGTTCGGCCGCATCCGATAGAGCGGCATATCCTGGTAGACGGTCCGGCAGAACGCCCATGTCTGCCGCGCCGCGCGAATTCGCGTAATCGCCCAAGGCCATGAAATGCGTTTGCCCACCGAAGCGCGACGCAACCGAAACAAGATCGCCAATGGCTGCGCCCTGAATGGTCGCACCAAACAGAACGACTACATCCGACGACGCTTCGAGGGCGGCCTTGAGCTGCACCAGATCCTGCGTGGTCTGCGGATCGAATTGGCCGCGCTCCGACGCCAGCCAGCCAATGGCTTCTGCTTCGCCGCCTTCGGCTACTGCAACCGCGTTGACGGCCTGGCGATGGATTTTGCTTGGTTTGCTGTTGATTACATATAGCTTGGCGTTGTGGTGCCGCACAGCGGCGCGTATCTGCCAGGCCACGAGCGGATTCTGGTTGGTAACGTCGTTGCCAATCAGGAGAATCGCGTTGGCGTTGTAAACGTCCGCCATGGTCGCCATCGAATTCTTCGCGTTGGGCCCAAGCGCGGCGGCCAGCCCGGCATAATCGGCGGTGCGATGATGATCGAGATTGTTGGTGCCCAGCGTGGCGCGCGCAAAGCGATTTAGAAGGTAATTCTCCTCGTTGGTGGTGTGGTTTGAGCCGATCACGCCGATGGCGTTTCCACCGTGCGCGGCATGCACCTGCTTCAGGCGGCGAGCCACCTCTTCCAGCGCGTCTTCCCAGCTTGCGGGTTCCAGTTTCCCGTTGCGGCGCACGAGCGGGCTGCGCACGCGTTCGGGATGGCTGGTGAATTCGTGCCCGAAGCGGCCCTTGCCGCACAGGAATTCACCGTTGAAGCCCGAGTGATCGCGGTTATTCGCACGCAGGATCTCATTGTTACGGACACTCAGCGTCGTCTTGCAGCCATTCGAGCAGTGCGCGCACGGGTTGGGAACATAGGTCATCTCCCAAGGCCGCGTCTGGTAGCGGTAGGTGCCGCTTGTGAGCGCGCCGACGGGGCAGATATCAATGCACATCCCGCATTCTTCGCAAGCGAGTTCGCCGGAGTTATTGGGCAGGATCACCGACTGTACGCCGCGCGCGCCGACTCCCAGGGCCTTTACGTCCATGCCTTCATCGCACACACGCACGCAACGGAAGCACAGGATGCAGCGCGGCGCGTCGTAATAAACCAGCGGCGACCACTTTTCTTCGGGCGTGTGCAGCTTCTCCTCGGTGAAGCGCGTCTTATCGAGGCCGTAGCGGAACGTCATGTCCTGCAATTCGCACTCGCCGCCCTTGTCGCACACCGGACAATCCAGTGGATGATTCGAGAGCAGGAACTCGATCATGTTCTTGCGGGCGCCATGCACCTGCTGCGTGTCGGTCTTGACCACCATGCCTTCGGTTGCCACGAGCGTGCAGGCCGTTTGCAGTTTGGGCATCTTTTCCACTTCGACCAGACACATGCGGCAGGCCGCTTGCAGAGACAATCCGGGGTAGTAGCAGAAGGAGGGAACTTCGATCCCCTGCATTTTGGCCGCTTCGATGACCAGTGTGCCGGGCGGCGTGGTGATCTGCCGTCCGTCGAGGGTAAACGTGATGCGCTTCTGTTCAGCCATGCCTGCCCTTGGCGCTTTCTAAAGCCGCACCGTAGCGTTTGGCGCCATGTACATCGAAACTTTCGGCGCGCAAAGTCTCCACACGATAAAACAGTTAGTGCTCTGCCGCAATCAAATCAGCGTGCTGATAGGCACATTTTCCGTGGAGATGACCCTCAAATTCGTTGCGCCATTTCTTCACGATGCTGATCGTGGGCAGCGCCGCCGCGTCTCCGAGCGGGCAGAACGAGCGCCCAAGGATGTTCTGCGAAAGCTCCGAGATCAGAGCAATATCTTCCGCCGCGCCACCGCCCTCGTGGAAGCGGTCAAGCATCTTGCGCAGCCAGGCGGTGCCTTCGCGGCAGGGAATACACCAGCCGCAGGACTCGTGTGCGTAGAAGTGCATGATGCGGCGGGCGAGGTCGACCATGCAGGTGTCTTCATCGAAGATCACCGTGCCGCCCGAGCCCAGCATCGAGCCGATCTTGGCGACCGAGTCGTAGTCCATGGCCACGTCAATTTCGTCGGCCGTCAGCAGCGGGCAGGAACTTCCGCCCGGAATCACCGCTTTCAGCTTCTTGCCGTCCTTGATGCCGCCGGCGACCTCTTCAATCAAGCGCCGCAGCGGGAAGCCCAGCGGCAATTCGTAGATTCCCGGGCGGTTCACGTGTCCGGATATGGAATAGAGCCGCGTGCCGCCATTTCTCGGCGTGCCGAGCCCCGCGTACCACTCGCCGCCCCGGTGGATAATCGCCGGAATGGTGCTGAGCGTCTCGACGTTGTTGATGACAGTCGGGCAGCCGTATAAGCCCACAACAGCTGGGAAGGGCGGACGGATGCGCGGGTAGCCGCGCTTGCCTTCCAGTGATTCCATCAGCGCGGATTCTTCACCGCACTCGTAGGCGCCCGCGCCGGTGTGTGTGATCAGGTCGAAATCGAAGCCGCTGCCCTGAATATTCTTGCCCAGGTAGCCCTTCGCGTAGGCTTCGGCGATGGCCACGTCCATGATGTCGAGCACGTAGCGATATTCGCCGCGAATATAGATAAAGCCGCGATGCGCGTCCACGGCCTTGCCGGCGATTACCATGCCTTCGATGAGCTGGTGCGGGTCCATTTCGAGCAGGGGCCGGTCTTTACAGGTTCCCGGCTCGCTCTCATCGCCATTGGCTAGAATGTATTTCGGTTTGCCGCCTGTTTCCTTGGGAACAAAGCTCCACTTCATCCCGGCGGGGAACCCGGCGCCGCCGCGCCCGCGAAGATTCGATTTCTTCACTTCGTCGATGATCTGATCCGGCGTCATCTGTTTCAGGGCCTTTTCAAGCGCCTGATAGCCGTCGGTTTTCAGATACGTGTCGATTTTTCTCGAATTGGGAATGCCGAAACGCTTGCTGATCACCGGAACTTCCGCGGGCAGACGCTCGTGCAGCGCGCCGGAGGTCACCCCCGCCGGCGCCGGCCGCCTGCCTTCCTGCAACTGCTCAAGGAGCACGTCGACTTTATCGGCGTCCAGATTTTCGTGGAAGTCATAGTTGACCTGCATGCACGGAGCGCCCGTGCACGCGCCCATGCACTCGACCTCTTCCAGGGAGAAGGTGCCCGACTGCGAAACTTCCTTGTGCCCGATGCCGAGGCGCGTCTTGACGTGCGCGAGAAGCTCGTTGCCACCGCGTACCATGCAGGAAATATTCGTGCACACCTGGAGGTGATACTTCCCCGCGGGCTTGCGGCGCAGCATCGAGTAGTACTCCAGAGTTTCCGTCACCTGGGTGATATTCAGATCAAGACGCCCGGCGATTTCTTCGAGCACTTCATCGCCCAAAAATCCGAAGTGATCCTGCGCGTACAGCATCATCGGAATGAGCGCCGACCGCTTGACCGGGTAGCGCCCGATAAGAACCTTGAATTTCTCTTCTATTACCGGCGGAAGTTCCATGGTCGGCTTAGCGGTCCACTTCTCCCAGAACGATGTCGGTGGTACCGATGCAAGCTACCACATCGGCGATCAAACGCCCTTCACAAAGCGTGCGCAACGTTTGCAGATTCACAAACGACGGCGTGCGGAAATGCACTCGGTAGGGCTTGGGCGATCCGTCGCTCGCCATGAAGACGCCCAGTTCCCCGCGCGGCGATTCGATCGCTTGATAGACTTCTCCCGGTGGCGGGGCAAATCCCTCCGTCCAAATCTTGAAGTGGTAGATGAGCCCTTCGATGGAGGTCTTCATCTCCTCGCGTGAGGGTGGAATGAGTCCCGGCAGCTCGGCGCGGAACCGACCTTCGGAGGGAATCTTCTCCACCGCCTGTTTGACGATCTTGATGCTCTCGCGGATTTCGGCCACGCGCACCTGGTACCGCGCGAAGCAATCGCCCGCCGTTTGCGTCTGCACATCGAAATCGAACTCGTCGTAACTGGAATACGGGAACACTTTGCGAATGTCGTAGGGAACGCCACTCGCGCGCAGCAGAGGGCCGGAAGCGCCCAGAGCGATCGCGTCGGCCGCGCTCAACAGTCCCACGCCTTTCGTCCGCGCCATCCAGATGCGATTGCCGGTGAGCAAATCCTCATATTCGTCGATGTGGGCCGGAAGCGACTCCACCACGCGCCGCACGCGATCGAGCCAGTCGGGCGGCGGTTCCAAGGCGAGCCCGCCGATGCGGAAGTAACTGGTCATCATCCGCTGTCCCGAGACGTACTCATAAATCTTCATGATTTCTTCGCGCTCGCGGAAGCTATAGAGGAACACCGACATGGCGCCAAGGTCGATGGCGTGCGTTCCCAGCCAGACCAGGTGCGAGGTGATGCGCGTCAGTTCGGTGAGCAGCACACGGATGTATTGCGCGCGCTTGGGGACTTCCAGTCCAATCAGCTTTTCGGCGGCGAGGCAATAGCCCAGGTTATTCGAAAGCGGAGCCAGGTAATCGATGCGGTCGGTGAGCGTGATGGCCTGCGTGTAAGTCTTTGATTCACAGGACTTTTCGATGCCGGTATGCAGATATCCGATCACCGGATCGGCTTTCATCACGATTTCTCCGTCCAGCTCGAGAATCACGCGCAGCACGCCGTGCGTTGACGGGTGCTGCGGCCCCATATTGAGCACCATTGATGGCGAAGGGCCAGTGCTGGTCTCGAGTGTCACGCCGGGGGCTTGTGGCATATCAGCGATACCCCTCCGTCGGGTAATCTTTACGCAAGGGATGGCCTTCCCATTCGTCGGGCATCACGATGCGACGAAGATTCGGATGGCCCTCGAAGCGAATACCGAACAGGTCGAAATTTTCGCGTTCGTGCCAGTCCGCAGTAGGCCAGATTCCAAAGACCGACGGAATCACGGGATCGCTGCCCGAAAGCTTCACCTTCAGGCGCAGCCGCACGGCAAGGTCGATCGAAAGAAGCTGGTAATTCACCTCAAAGCGAGGCTCCAGGGGAAAGCGATCCACGGTCGCGATGTCGGAGAGAAAGGAGAACTTCAGCGAGGGCTCTGTAGCCAGATATTGCGCCACTCTGGACAGATGCTCGCGGGCGATTACAATCGTCGTTTCGCCCCGGGCTTCCATCACTTCCGCGACGGCTCGCGCATCCCATTGCTGGAGCTTGCCCACGGGGGATATTTTGTCCATTTCCTGTGGCACTATGAGTCCGATTCTGGACAGGCGATCAACGATCCCAATCGAGCGCGCCCTTCTTCCAGAGGAAGATATAACCGACCAACAGAATGATAATGTAGAGCAACATCTCCACGAAACCGAACACCTTCAGGTCGTGATAAACCAGCGCCCAGGGATACAGGAAGATGGCCTCGATGTCGAAAAGAATAAAGACCAGGGCCACCATGTAGAAGTGAACCGAAAAGGGCTGGCGCGCATCGCCAATAGGCGCCATACCGCATTCGTAGGCTTGATCTTTTGCCCGGGAATGCTTGTGTTTGCCGACAACGGTCGAGGCAACCACCAGAACACCGGCCAGCCCAGCGGCCAGTATAAACATGAGCAAAAGTCCGCCATAGCTGTCGAGGTAAGCGCTGTCCATGATCGATGCGCTGTTATAATAACGTCCGATCGCACGTCGGTCAAATGAACTTCCAAGAATTCGTGCGGCGGGCGATTGTTTGGGTTGCACGAGGAGAACGTGAGCGTCAGTCGGGTAGCAAGATTAGGTAGAAGGTAGGGATCCATGGGTTCCGGATTCAACACCGACGTGCAGGTCGGCGAGCAGATATTCCATGTCCAAACCGAGGACCGCGGCCCGAGCCCTGCTGTTATTGATACCGCGCTCTACCAGAATGGAAGGGTGCTCTATCGACGCTCCAGTGATTACGAACATTTTGCCAAATCGTCTGAATTCAATGCGGAGGATCTGAGCGAAAGGGTAGAGGAGCAGCACCGCTGTGTGATCGAGGATCTCCGCTGCGGTGACCTGGATGCGGAGATCGCGGCCGCGACCGAGAAGGCCGCGCGTGCCGGCGGAATCGAAGTTCAATTGCTCAACCCGAAGTCCTGGCTGACCGGCGGCAAGATCTCACTCGACCTGGAGATCCTTCGCCGCGCCGACCTCCGGCCCGAGGAAGGAGCGCAGGTGGAAGCCTCGATCGAAGGGGCGGCCCAGGAGGTGGCCCATGCGGGAACAAGCGACGGTCAGGGGCGCGCCAGGATTGAATTTCCGTTACCCGTGCTCGGCAAGGGTGATCTGACCCTGGTGATCCAGGCCCGGGCGGGCTCGGGCAAAGACGAGATTCGCTTTGCTATGCGCTCGAAACCAAAAGCACCGCCGCCAGGTGCCTGTTAATGACGGTCGTGATTAACGGAGAGCGTACCGAAATTCCCGATGGCCTGAACGTCGCTACGATGATCGAGTACCTCTGCCTGTCGCTTGACCGCGTCGCACTCGAACGAAACCTCGATATTCTCCCGCGCCCGCGCTGGAAGGAAACTCCGGTGCAATCAAACGACACCTTTGAAATCGTCCACTTCGTCGGCGGCGGCTAGGCGATCCGATCAAACACGCGCCGTTTCGGATTTCACTGCATTTCAGGGCCGGCCGAAGTCTAGGCACTGTTCGGGAGAGTAACGGAGGGAAGGCATGTTTAGATCGCTGGCAGACTGGACGTCAGAATCGAACGACACTACAGGAAGCGTTGAGCAGGGAGCGGATCGAAGCGATCATGCCGCGCACCAAACGGTCCAACCAGGACCCGTAAACAACTAGCCAGCGAGTCTGTTCCGCCGGTCGGAGTGGGAGTCAGGCCGCACCTTGCCCGGAACCTGAATGACGAACTTCTCTCCTTACTTGCACCTCAATGGGCCCGCGCCACGTCTGCACGATCAATTTTTTCGGTGCGATGAGCAGGTTCCGCCCATCGACCTCGCGGTGCCACGGAGTGAACTTGCCACCGGTCTTGCGGCTCATCCGGGCCACACCGCCGGTTGACTCCGAATGCGTTTCCGAATCCTGTCGAGAATTTTCTGCCGGGCAACGGGAGCTCAAGCAGGTAGCTGCCACCTTCGCGCAGATGGAACTCCCGCTCGGTCCACGCGGCGAAGACCTTTTCGCGCGGCGCTGTGAACATGCGCCGGACGGGAATAAACAGTCCTACAGGTTGGACAGGATGTGGCCGAGCTTATTCTTTTTCGTGCGCAGGTATCCGCGCGAATGACGGCTCGTCGGCGGGCGACAGGGGACCCGCTTCACGACCCGAATACCTGATTCCTCGAGCTGCTGCACCTTATCGGGATTGTTGGAAAGCAGCCTCACCGATGTCACACCGAGCGCCTTGAGCGCTTCGGCCGCGAATTCGTAGTCGCGCGAATCCGCTTCAAATCCCAGCCGCCGGTTGGCTTCCACGGTGTCAAGACCTTCGTCCTGCAGTTCATACGCCTTCAGTTTATTGAGCAGGCCGATGCCGCGGCCTTCCTGGGGCAGATAGAGCAGGATTCCAGCAGGCTCCTTTGCGATCTTCCGCAAGGAAAATTCCAGCTGCGCATGGCAGTCACATCGCTGGGACGTGAACACGTCTCCGGTGAGGCATTGCGAGTGAACGCGCACCAGCGGCGCTTTCGCGGAAATCCGGCCGTGCTGGATGGCGACGGCTTCTTCGCCGGGGCCGCCCTCGATGCCCAAAATCCTGAACCGCCCGAAGCTGGTGGGCAATTGCGCGCGCGCTATGACGCGTGCTCGGTCCTTCTTTTTTCGTGGTGCCATTTTTGTAAAGGGAGATTATAGCAGCCTTCGGGAAACGGCTCTTCACGCGCAAGCCTGGAGTCAGACTTTCGCTGGCTGGCGGTATACCACATAGCGGAAGCTGCCATGCAGCCACGCTTCATTGGCCACGTCGTTGTGTTTGCTGTCAACCGATTCAGACAGCACGTGCGCGTAGTGTCCCCCGAGACGGCTCACTTCCTGCGCGAGCTCCGCCGAGACGTTCGTCATCAGGTCGGCATAGCAACGCTCCCACAACTCATCCCTGTGGGCTAGCGTTCCCGGTACGCGCATGCTGACTGCCTCCAGCGTGTGCTCGCCAATGGCCTCCGCATGAAAGGGAGGTAACTCGCGATGCCAGTAGATGACTTTGCGGTCTAAGGTGGCCATTTCATCCTCTACACACCGTATTATGAAACCCTCGCCGCCCAACAGATGTGCCCCGCGCCACGTGTTTCTGTGACAGGGGTCACATCGGCGCTCGGTGCGGTAGACACTCGGGC
The DNA here is from genome assembly GCA_050015335.1 of Candidatus Acidiferrales bacterium. GTDB lineage: Bacteria > Acidobacteriota > Terriglobia > Acidiferrales > UBA7541 > Palsa-295. The sequence continues at coordinate 94,526 of JBEKBP010000001.1, forward strand.
TTTCGCCGGCGGTGACACTACATCGCTTTACAACGCCTTCCTCATTGGCTAACGTAGCCCCAGGCTGCACATCACAGGCCTACGAGCGACATGGAACCACTTTCCGGAGGAAGAGATCTACTTTTCATTCTCGTGCTCAAGGTGGGCTGGGCGGCCGCGCTGGCGGCCCTGCTGGTGCGTTTCCGGTCTTTCCGGAAATTGCTGTTCATCGAAACGCGCGACTCCGATCAAAAAGTGAAGCTGCTACTTTTCCTGGTTCCGCCGCTCGCCATCGGCGTGATGCTGAGGATCTTCGGTGGCTACCGGTTCTTCGATCTAATGCTTGAGGGATCGTTCCTCATGGGACTGATTGGCGGCCAGGTGGTGGGACTGCTCGGCGGTTCGCTCATAAGCCTTCCCGCGTTCGGCAATCATGAGTGGCTTGCGAGCCCCATGGCCGCCCTCGTAGGGTTGCTTGCCGGAGTCGTCCGCGAGGTCATCCCTGAAAAAGAGGATGTCTGGCACTTTGGTCCGTTTCTGTTCCTGAACATCCCGCAATGGATATGGAGTCTCCTCCGTGAGCGCAAGGGCAATTGGGCGATGCTGCCGCTTTTCACCTGCGCCGCTTTCGAGGTTGCCTGGATCGAACTAGCCAGCATCTTTCCTCCGCACTGGCTTTTTCCCATCCAGCCGGCCAACTGGGGCTACATGGCGCTGGTGGTGCTTTCTTCGGTGATGTGCGTGGCGATGCCCATCAAAATCTGGAATAACACGCGCATCGAAATGAACCTCGAGCAGAACCAGCAGTTGCTCCTGAAAGCGCGCATGGACGCGCTCACCAGCCAGATCAATCCGCACTTCCTTTTCAACACGCTCAATACCGTTTCCTCGCTGATCCGTTTTGATCCGGATATGGCCCGCGGCGTGGTCCTGAAACTTTCCAACATCTTGCGCCGACTGCTGCGAAAACACGAGACCTTCGTGCCGCTACGCGAAGAACTCGCCTTCATCGACGACTACTTGGATATCGAGGTGATCCGCTTCGGGCGTGACAAGCTGCAAATCTTCAAGGAGGTCGGTGAGGAAACGCTGGAGGAGTTTATACCGAGCATGCTGCTTCAGCCCATCGTCGAGAACGCCATCAAGCACGGGCTGGCTCCCCGGCTGGAGGGCGGCCAGATTCATTTGCGTACCCATCGCCGCGACGGGCGCCTCTTGATCGAGATTGAAGACAATGGCATGGGCATCCCGCCCGAGCGGCTCGTCGAGGTGTACGGAGGCGGGATCGGAATCAGCAACGTCCACGAGCGCCTGCGGCTTCTCTACGGTGACCAGTTCAAGATGGATATTCGCAGCCAGGCGGGTGAGGGAACCCAGATTCGCCTCGAAATTCCCGCAGTGACTGCGGCTGCCGCGATGCCGCGCTGAGCAGTCAGCGATACCGGACCCTACGGGGAGGAAGTCGGCTAGTCTCCCGCGCCGGCGTCCTTCACGGCGGGTAGGGGAATCAAAAGACCCTGCTTTACGCGGAACACCAGGCCGCGCCAGTGGACGGTGTTGGAAAAAAATCCCGCCAGCCACACCGCGAAATTCACCAGATCGCGCGTCGGCACAAGCCATATCTTGCGGCGAGTCACCGGGTCGCCCAGTCCCCACACACCGACCGTCCACGCCATCGTGAGGCGCAGAACAAGGTAGGCCAGCACGTAGGAGGCGGCGATCCTTCCGGAAGGCGCCGCGATGGCGGCCAATACGGTCCAAGGCAATCCGTAGGTCATGGCAAGGCCGAGATAGCCGGCTTTTCTGACGTTTCGCAGTCCGATGGACCAGCGCAGCTCGTGTTGCAGAAAATCGTGTAAGGTCTCCCGCGGAAATACCATCCAAATCCATTTCCTCATCAGCTCGACGCGGTAGCCCTTCGAAGCGATCCGGTTCCCCAACTCGAAGTCGTCGGAGTGATGGTCTGCGATGGCCTCGAATCCGCCGATTTCGGCCAGACGCTGCTTGGTGGTCGCCATCGACCAGCCAAAGGCAAACATCATGTTCCCTTCCAGCTTGCGGGCCACGAAAGCGCTCGGCGCGGATTCCGCGGGAACCCCCAGTGCGTCGAGTTCGGAGAAAAACCCTCCCCCGGTCATTCCTCGGAAAAGCGCCGTAACGATGCCCACCTCGGGTTTCGCGAGAGGCGCTACCATTTCCCGCAGATAGTCGGGCTCTACGCGCGCGTCGCTGTCGCTGATCGCCAGCACATCGTGGCGGGCCTCTTTTACAAGGCGGCAAAGCTTATTCACCTTGTTGTTTGTCCCCACAAGAGCCCCTCCGGTCAGCAGTCGGATCTGCTGATCCGGGAAGGAACACTTCAGCCTCTCGATGACGGGGATCACTTCATCATCGGCATCGCCTACGGCAAATATGATTTCGTATTCTGGATAATCCAGACGGCAGAAGCTCGCGAAGTTTTCATACGCCTCGCGGTCGACGCCGCGAACAGGCTTCAGGATGCTGACGGGGGGGTGAAAGGAGAACTCAGGCGCCACCATCCGGCGCGCCTTGCGGAAATAATCCCAACCGCAGAAAATCGCCAACAGGTAATAGACCAGCGGCCCCAGCGCGCCCAGCAATACCGCCCAACGCCACAGACTCATAACCACCCGATCTTTCCAGATGCCCCGTCTGTCAATTCAAATGCGCGCCCCTGTTTTGGCTCAGGTGCAGAGAGGTCGAAACGGAGCGCAAAGCGCCCAAACACGCCGGCCCCCCTACCACAATGGGAAAGAATATGCACGTTTAAGAGGATCCGGATACTTGGTTTCCTGTATATAGCCTTACGCCAGACCAGTCAAGCATTTTATTGACCAGACCTTGTTCTGATTCGTTTGGACCCACAGATTCCTATCGCCGGCCCTCATTTGACGCGCAAAGCCACCATTGGGGTTTTCCACTCTCCCACCAGATGGCATTCGCAGAGTAAAAGCCGCAGCCTCCCCATTTTCCATAATTGCGCGATTCACTCCGAAGCCTTGCCCGCAAGATCAATGAAATCAATTCCCCAGCAGCCATCCCCGGGATGAATCCGAGCGAGTGTGATCGGTAACTGGAACCGCCGGGGTCCGGCGCTGCCCGGATTGAGATAGATGACGCCCGCCCGATCCGCTCTCCCCGGCTTGTGGGAGTGCCCGCTTACAACCATCCGGAACCCACACGCAGCGGGATCAAGGTCGAGTGCGTGGATATCGTGGAGAATATAAATCAGCGCGTCGCCAGCCTCCGCCACGGCCGTTTCCGGTAGCGAGTCCGCCCAATCTCCCTGATCTGTGTTGCCCCGCACGGCCACTACGGGCGCCAGCATTTCAAGCGCCTCGATGATTTCCGGTCCGCCGATGTCGCCTGCGTGGATAATGAGCCCGGAGCCGCGCAACGCCTCCAGCGCCTGCTCCCGCAGGAGCCCATGAGTGTCGGAAATAACTCCAATCGATGCGGGCGCTTCTTTCATGGTTTAGATGCGATCGATCTTTATTTATCTTCGTGGCTCGACCTTCGCAATGGCCAACGGTATAGTAACTTTTCCCCGCGAAGTTTCACCCAGAGTTTGCATGAGGCGGGAATGCCCGCCGGAGGGCACGGCCCGGCGACAGGTGGTTGTCCAGAATGAGCTCTGCGCAATTTGGAGTCCCGATCAACGAGCGATACTTCGAGGATTACGTTCCGGGCCCTGTTTTCGAATATGGCCCGATTTCAGTCAGTGAGGCCGAGATCGTCGATTTTGCGAAGAAGTTCGATCCCCAGGACTTTCACATCAGCCCTGAAAAAGCAGCCCGCGGACCCCTTGGCGGACTCATCGCAAGCGGCTGGCATACTGCGAGTTTGATGATGCGCCTCTACGTCGATAACTACCTGTCGAGCGTGGCTGCTCTCGCCTCTCCCGGAATTGACGAATTGCGATGGTCCAAACCCGTGCGACCTGGCGACTCTCTGTGGATTCGCGTCACCGCTCTTGATTCCCGCCGCTCTCAATCGAAGCCGAATCTGGGTATCGTCTGCGTCTATGTCGAGGTGCTCAACCAAAATCGCGAGACCGTGATGACGGTGAGAACCGTCAACCTCTTCGCTTGCCGCACAACCCCTCCGGCCCCAGACTCTTGAGCTGCGCGATAGAGCTCCAGGGCCCCGGGAAAAGCGCGGCGCAAATCCTGCACTTTAGCGCCGGGCCTTCCGGCGCCTTGTGAAGTGCGTGCCCGTCATCCCGAACTAGTCTAGAATCCATGTGATTGATGTCGCGGAGGCTTCCATGAAGCAAGCTGTGCTTGTTGTCGTCGTTCTGCTGGTGGTCGCGCTGCTTTTCGGCAGTATGTATGTCTCCCGCCGCAATCAAATGGTCACGCTGAACGAGGCGGTGAAATCCGACTGGGCGCAGGTGGACGTGGTCCTTCAGCGCCGCGCCGATCTCATTCCTAATTTGGTCGAAACCGTAAAAGGCTTTGCCGCCCATGAGGAAACCGTCTTCGGGGACATCGCCAAAGCCCGCTCCGCGCTGTTAGGCGCCCAGACTCCCAGCGACAAGATCGCCGCAAACGGCCAGCTGGATGGCGCGCTCGGCCGCCTTCTGGCAATTGTCGAAAATTATCCCCAGCTCAAATCCAATGAGAACTTCCTGCGTCTCCAGGACGAGCTGGCCGGAACCGAAAATCGCATCTCGATCGAGCGCAAGCGCTATGACGACGCGATCCAGGCGTACAACATCTATATCGCTTTGTTTCCCAACAACATCGTCGCCAGCCTGTCCGGCTTCCGGCGCAACGACGCCTATTTTGCCGCTTCGGAGGCTTCGCGCGAAGTGCCCAAAGTGCAGTTTCCGGCGGCCAACAGATAACGAATGCGGCTCGGCGCCGTCTAAGGCATTGTAAGAATCCTGCATTTCGCCGTGTCTGGCGCGTCTGGCGGACATTCTGGTCGAGATCGTCTCGGCGTGATATAAATAGGGAGCCCACAATGCTGGATAGCGCCCAATCCGGCCCGCCGAGCCCTTCTGATCCTCCGGCTATTCCCCAATTACGGCGAGAACTGCGCAGTTGGACGCGGGACCTGGCGGTGGCCCTCGGGCTCGCGTTGGTCATTATTATCTTTCTCTACCAGCCCGTTAAAGTGGAAGGAACGAGCATGGCCCCGCTGCTGAGTGATCAGGAACGGATTTTCATCAACAAGTTTGTTTATCGCTTCGAGCCGATTGATCGCGGGGATGTGGTGGTCTTCTGGTATCCGCTGGATCGTTCCAAGTCATTCATCAAGCGCGTCATCGGGCTTCCCGGAGAGACGGTGGAAATTCGCACGGGCCATTTGTATCTGGACGGAAAGGAATTGCAGGAGCCCTATGTGCCCGCGTTTTATCTCGATGGGGGAAGCTACCCGGCCCGGCGTATTCCGCCGGAGGAGTATTTCGTGATGGGCGACCATCGCGACAGCTCGAATGATTCGCGCATGTTCGGTACCGTCCCCCGCGACTTTATCTACGGCAAGGCCGTATTCGCCTACTGGCCCGTGGGGCATTTTGGCTCGCTGGATTCATCTTCAACGGTGAACGCCGCATCGAAATGAACTCCTCAGGAGGACACACTGACGCAGGACCCCGAAGGTCGCGCGATTCTCGCGCTCGAGGACGGACGAGTTTTTAGAGGCCGCGCGGCTGGCGCTCGCACGCGCCGTGGCGGCGAAGTCGTTTTTAACACGAGCCTGACCGGCTACCAGGAAGTATTCACCGATCCGAGCTACACCGGTCAGATCGTGTGCCTTACGTATCCGCACATCGGCAACGTGGGCACCAATTCCGAGGACGAAGAGTCGGCCAAGCCTTACATCGAAGGTTTGGTGGTGCGCGAATTCTCGGCGCTTTCCTCCAATTGGCGCTCGACCGAATCCACCCAGCAATTTCTGGGACGCCACAACACTCCGGTGATTTGGGATATCGATACGCGCGCGCTGGTGCGTCACTTGCGTGATGTGGGCGCGCTGCGCGGCATCGTTTCCACAGATGGCGCAACGGAGGAAGAGTTGATCGCCCAAGCGCGCGCCCTTCCCGCCATGGCCGGACAGGAACTTGCCAGCCGCGTCACGTCGCGGAAATCCTACGAATGGTCGCGCGGTTCGATCGACTTGGCGGCGCCTATCGCAGTGGCCGCAACCGCCGGTGCCGGCGCTTCTACGGCCCACCCGGCTGCTCGGGTGCATTCGTCGCATCGTGGCAACGGCGAATCTCCGAAGCGCCACCGCGTCGTCGCCTACGATTTCGGGATCAAGCAGAATATTCTCCGCTTGCTGGTTGATCACGGTTGCGACGTCACGGTGGTGCCCGCGAAAACTTCCGCCGACGACGTGCTTGCGCTCAAGCCCGATGGTGTATTTTTGTCAAACGGCCCCGGCGACCCCGAACCGATCACCTATGCGGTCGCCAATATTCGCAAACTCCTCGGCCGCGTGCCCATTTTCGGCATCTGCCTGGGCCATCAACTCTGCGGCTTGGCTTTGGGCGGCCGCACGTTCAAATTGAAATTCGGGCACCATGGTGCGAACCACCCGGTAAAAAACCTGCTCACGCAGAAAATTGAAATCACGTCCCAGAATCATGGTTTCTGCGTCGATCCCGATTCGCTTCCACCGAGCGACGTGGAAATCACGCACGTCAACCTGAACGACCACACGAACGAAGGCATGCGCCACCGCTCTCTGCCGCTTTTCAGCGTCCAGTATCACCCGGAGGCCTCCCCCGGCCCCCACGACGCCCGCTACCTCTTCGACCAATTCCTTAATTTGATGGCAACACACAACCGTGCATAATATCGTGCGGCGAAATCAATCGACAGAATGTTTCATCCGCTGCAATTGAGTTAGGAACTAACAGAAATAATGCCGAAACGCACCGACATCAAGAAAATCATGATCATCGGCTCCGGCCCCATCATCATCGGCCAGGCCTGCGAATTCGACTATTCCGGCACGCAAGCCTGCAAGGCCCTGCGCAGCGAAGGATATGAAGTCGTCCTCGTCAATTCCAATCCTGCGACGATCATGACCGATCCCGAAATCGCCAACCGCACCTTCATCGAGCCGCTCTCGAAGGAATATCTCGAAGCGATCATCGCGGCAGAACGCCCCGATGCCCTTCTTCCGACCGTGGGAGGACAGACCGGCCTGAATCTCGCCGTCGAGCTCGCCGAGGCCGGCATCCTGGATCAATATGGGGTGAAATTGATTGGCGCGCAGCTGGATGCCATCAAGATCGCTGAAGACCGCCTTCTGTTCAAGGATGTGTGCCGCAAGATCGGACTCGAAGTTCCGGCCTCCTCGGTCGTCACCGACATTCCCGAAGCCATCAAGTTTGCCGACCAGCTGGGCTATCCGGTCGTCATCCGCCCGTCGTTCACTCTGGGCGGCACGGGCGGCTCGATTGCCTACAACCACGAAGAATTCGTCGACGCCATCGCCCGCGCCCTCGATGCCAGCCCCGTCCGCCAGGCGCTCATCGAGGAATCCGTCATCGGCTGGAAGGAATATGAGCTCGAAGTGATGCGCGACTGCCGCGACAATTTTGTGGTCATCTGCTCGATCGAGAATTTCGATCCCATGGGCATTCACACGGGCGATTCGATCACCGTGGCACCCGCGCAGACACTCACCGACAAGGAATATCAGCGCATGCGTGATGCGGCTGCTGCCATCATCCGCGCCGTCGGCGTTGAGACAGGGGGGTCGAATATCCAGTTTGCGGTCGATCCTGCAACCGGCCGCATGACCGTGATCGAGATGAACCCGCGCGTCTCACGAAGCTCCGCGCTCGCCAGCAAGGCTACGGGTTTCCCAATCGCCAAAATTGCCGCAAAGCTAGCGCTGGGGATGACCCTCGACGAAATTCCCAACGACATCACCCGCAAGACACCCAGCTCCTTCGAGCCGACCCTCGACTACGTGGTTGCGAAAATTCCCAAATTTCAATTCGAGAAATTCCCTGGCAGCGACTCCACCCTTACTACGCAGATGAAGTCGGTTGGCGAGGTGATGGCCATCGGCCGCACATTCCAGGAGGCGCTGTGCAAAGCCATTCGCGCCCTTGAGCCGAGTACCGCATGGCGTCCTCCCGCCGAAGTCACTACGGCCCTGTTGCGCGAAAAGCTTCACGTCCCCGGCCCGGATCGTCTGCACTGGCTTTTCGAAGCCCTCGAGCGCGGCATGGGCCGCGACGAAGTTTGCGACCTCACAAAAATCGATCCATGGTTCATCGCGCACCTGGAGGGAATGCTCGCCGTCGACAAACGCGTGGCGGCTACTACGCTGCGCCATTGCTCGCGCGAGTTGCTGCTTGAATCGAAGCGTTCCGGCGCGAGCGACGAAGAGATCGCCAAGCTCTGGAACGTGAAATCATCCTCGGTCCGTTCCCGCCGCCATGAGTTGGGTGTTACGCCCGTGTTCAAACGCGTTGATACCTGCGCCGCGGAATTCGAATCCTTCACGCCGTATCTCTATTCCACCTACGAGGACGAAGACGAATCGGCCGCAGTCGACCGTCCCAAGATTGTGATCCTAGGCAGTGGCCCCAACCGCATCGGGCAGGGAATTGAATTCGATTATTGCTGCTGCCATGCCTCGTTCGCCTTGAAGGAGGACGGTTACGAGACGGTGATGGTGAATTGCAACCCAGAGACGGTTTCCACCGATTACGACACTTCCGACCGCCTGTATTTCGAGCCACTGACACTCGAAGACGTTTTGGCCGTTCTCGAGCGCGAGAAGCCGCAGGGCGTGATCGTGCAGTTTGGTGGCCAGACGCCTCTCAATCTGGCCATCGAGCTCAAGCGCAACGGCGCGAAAATCGTTGGCACTGACCCGGAATCGATCGACCTCGCCGAAGATCGCCGCCGCTTTGGCCAGCTTCTGACCGAACTCGATATTCCGCAGCCGAAAAACGCGACCGCGTTCGCCCCCGAAGAAGCGGTACGGGCCGCCGCCGAAATCGGCTTGCCGGTCCTGGTGCGCCCGAGCTACGTGCTGGGCGGCCGATCTATGGTGATTGCCTACGATCTGAAAACTGTTCACGAATACGTCGTCCAGGCCGCGCAGCTTGGCACCACTTCCGATCCCAAGCGGCCCATCCTGATCGACCAGTTTCTCGAAGACGCTACCGAAGTCGACGTGGACGCCCTGGCCGACGGCGATGACGTCCTGATCGCAGGCATCATGGAGCACATCGAGGAAGCCGGCATCCATTCCGGCGATTCCTCCTGCGTGCTGCCCGCGGTTTCGCTGAAGCAGTCGGTTCTGGAGCGAATCCGCGACTATACTTCGCGTCTCGCCAAGGCGTTACACGTCGTGGGACTGATGAACGTGCAGTACGCCATTCAGCACGACACGGTCTATGTGCTGGAAGTGAACCCGCGCGCCTCGCGGACGATTCCCTACGTCAGCAAAGCGACTGGCGTGCCGCTTGCAAAAGTCGCCGCGCGTCTCATGACGGGCCGCAAGCTCCGCGATTTGAATCTGCCCTTCATCGAAACCAACGGCATCAAGGAACTGGCCGTCCACGATTTCTACGCGGTGAAATCTCCCGTGTTCCCGTTCAACAAATTCCGCGGCGTCGACCCGGTCCTCGGGCCCGAAATGCGCTCGACGGGCGAAGTGATGGGCGTATCCTCGAATTTCGGATTGGCCTTCGCGAAGGCGCAGCTCGCCGCGGGCCAGCGCTTGCCCCAGAAGGGAATTGTGTTCATCAGCGTCAGCGATCGCGACAAGAAAAGCGTCGCCCCTGTCGCAAAAGATCTCGTCGCCGCTGGCCTGAAGATTATCGCCACGCGCGGGACCGCCTCTGCTCTCAAGCATGCCGGCATCGAAGTGGAATCGGTTTACAAGGTGAACGAAGGCCGCCCGAATATCGTCGACCTCATCAAAACCGGCAAGGTCAATCTCCTCATCAACACGCCGCTCGGCCGCGAATCGTTCTACGACGAAAAATCCATCCGCCGCGCTGCCATCCGCTACAACATTCCGTGCATCACCACGCTATCTGCCGCGAGCGCCGCTGCCCTGGGCATCCGCGCCATGGCCGGCCACGAAGCGGAAGTTAACGCGTTGCAGGATTTGCACCGCCGCAAATCCTCGGCAGCCTCAGCCGCGCCTGCGCCAGCCGACCACTCCTGAGCGCCCGGCTGTGCCGCAAGCCCGCGCACGCATCGTATTTTTCGTCTGTCGTCTCAACCGAACGTGGTGACCAAGGCTCTCTCTGTTGGCTTTTCTCTGGGTGTGCGGATGCGGCAGCCGGTTCATCCAAAGCCAGTGCGCTGCGGAAAGCACGTACTACGGCTTTGGAGACGCGGGAGGATTTTTCTTCGCGGCGTCCCAATGCTCCTGAATCCGCCCGCCATCCACGCGCACCATGTCGAACCCGTTGTAGGTGTACGTCCGGGTCGGATCGGCCGGATCGGATGCGCTGCGATCGAACATCAAGAGCACCAGATCGCCGCTTGTGATCACCAGGCTCGGCTTGGTTTTCCAGTCCGCTTGAATCGGCTCGGGTTTGCGCAAGCGGCTCATATATTGCACGAAACCGTCGCGCCCCTGCGGAACGTTGGGATTGTGCTGGATGTAGCCGGGCGCCAGGTACTGCTCCGCCAGTTCGAGATGCCCGTATTGCAGCATGTCGTGAAACTCGATAAACGCAATCTGCTGGTTCTTTTGCTCCTCGGGCGTAAGCTTCAGGTCCTGCGCCTTGAGCAGGCCGCACGCCAGCGCGAGAAGCGCGGCGCCCAGAGTCAGACTCGCCAGAAATTTCATGATCGGTCTCCTGCGGGCGGAATTCGGCCCGCTACCGTGCCGGCTGCGGCACGCTCTTCATCGAACTGTCCCAGTGCTCTTGAATCTTGCCGTCCTGAACCCGCATCACGTCGAACGTGTTGAACCTATACGTTTTCGACGCATCGGCCGGTTCTCTATCCTCGTGCTCCCAAACCAGCACCACATAATCGCCTTTGGCAAACGCCTTCACGGGCGGATGCGGCAGGGTGTCGGGAATCGGCTGTGCCGAACGCTTTCCGAGCATCTCGACGAAAGCAGCCCGCCCGGTGGGAACGTTCGGATCGTGCTGCACGTAATCCTCCGCCATGTAGTTCCCCGCCAGGTCGACATGATGGGCGAAAACCACTTCGCGCCACCAGTCCATCACCAGCTTTAAATTCGCCTGTTCTTGTGCGGTCGGCTGCTTGGACTGCGCCAGCAGCGGCGCGCCCGTCAGTGCCAGCACCGCCGCCCAACGGATGAATAAACGCATCCTGTTCGAGTTTTTCGAAAATTTCATTGGCCCCTCTCTTGAAATTGCCCTTTCCCCCCTGGGAATCCCCGTCCGGCTTAACAGCGAGGAAAGTCTCTGTTAACAAGCGCTCGTTCTGCCGATTGCCGGAAATTACTCCATTTCGCCACCCTGTCGCAAGCCCGCAGCCCCCAACCCCCCCCAACCGCGTTGGCGTTCGGTTGCCATCCCGCGCGAGCGAAGCGACGCCCCCGCACCCGTTTTGAAATACGATTGTCCTACCGCGCCACCACGCCAACCACCACTTGCAATCCCCCCTAGTAGTAATACAATTGATGGGATGCATCAGAGATTTGGATTAGAAGCCCCTCATTTTAAGGGCTCGTCACTCGACTCCGTCGGACGAACGGAAATAGAGCTAACTGATTGTAAACAAAGTACCGGGCGCCTATTTACCCGACTCTTTTGTGAGGGTGATGCTGGCGTAACGTCGGCGCTCCACGATTGTTTCTTCCCCAGGACATCGGTATCAGACACTCAGGAAGGGTCGGCCCGGTCTGGCAGGGCGAGGTGAACAAAAGTGAAAACAGCGATTGGTGATCTGGCGAACGCAACCGGCTCCGCGGCAGAAATGCGGCGCCATCTTTTCTATGAAACCTCGCATTCCCCGGCGCTCTCTGACCTGGTTGGCTACGAGAACGCCAAGGACATCATCGACTTCTGCTTCATCGCCAATCCCTATTACCCCACGCCCGAGATGCTTGACGACTTGCAGCGCAATTTCCCGAACCTGATCAAGTCCTACCCCTCGAGCAGCCCGCTCATGAGCCAGCAGAATCTGGCCGCCGTGCTCAATGTGAATCCCGACAATTTGGTGATCGGCAACGGTGCCACCGAGCTCATCGCTCACATTGACACGACCCTGATCGACCGCATCGCACTGCCGATCCCAACCTTCGGCGAATACATCGAAAAGCTAAAGGACCAGCGCGACGCGGAAATGTTCGCCCTCGATCCCGACCAGCGTTATGAATTGCGCCCGGTTGACTATATGCGCTGGGTCCACAAGCGCAATATGCGAGCTCTACTGGTCATCAATCCTGGAAATCCCACCGGCCAGCTCATCCCGCTAGATGAGATGATCGACTTCATGCATGAGGCCCACGACCTGGAACTTGTGATCGTCGATGAATCCTTCATTGACTTTGCGGGCGAAGAAATCCCAAGCCTCCTGCAGGTGGCTGACCGGTTCTCGAACCTTCTGATCGTGCGCAGCATGAGCAAGCATTGCGGAATCCCCGGCCTGCGCCTTGGCTATTGCTACAGTGCGAATCTTTTCGTCCTGAACCGCCTCCGCCGCTTCATTCCCACCTGGAATCTGAACACGCTGGCGCAATATTTCCTGTCGCTGCTGCCGGCTACCGACGCCGAGTATCACGAAGGCCGCAAGCGGCTCATCGGTGACGTACGCAGCCTCTACAACAGTCTGCGCGAAATTCCAGCGCTCGACGTGTATCCCACCGGCGCGAACTTTGTTCTGTTCAAAATCAAGAACGGCGTGAGCGCCACCGAACTTCAGTCGCGGCTGCTCAATGAGCACCTGATGTATGTGCGCGATTGCTCGAACAAGGTGGGCATGGACAATTTCCACATCCGCGTGGCTTCGCAGGGTCGTGAAAAGGACGCCCAATTGGTGGGAGCGCTCAAGATCTTGACGCGATGAAGCATCCCGCGGTTGTTGTCGTCACGCGCCGGACGACCCGCAAGAATAAGTACATCGACTACGTGGGCGAGTATCACCTCGCGCTGTTAATCCGCATGCGCGTTTTTCCGCAGATGGTTCCCGTCGTCGAAGGAACTGCCTCTTTGCTGCCACAGTACATGCAAGGCATGAAGGGCTTGCTGCTGGTGGAAGGCGAGGATGTCGAGGCGAAGCGCTACAAGCCCCCTGCCGCCAGCTTGCAGTACCTTGAGAAAACGCATCCCTTGAAAGACGAAATTGAGATTCGCCTCATCCGCCATGCGCTCCGCAAGCGCCTTCCCATCCTTGGCATTTGCCGCGGATCGCAGCTCGTCAACGTGGTTTGCGGAGGCACCCTTTACGTGGATGTGCAGAAGGAGAAAGAATCCCACGTCCGGCACATTGACTATCACCACTACGACACGTATCGCCACCCGGTCGCCATCGTCCCCCGTACTCCTTTGGCAGGCTGGTACGGCGCCCAAGCGATTCGCGTCAACAGCTATCACCATCAGGGAATCCGCGAATTGGCTCCTCGCTTCCGCCCCATGGCCCATGCCAAAGATGGGCTTATCGAGGCCTATTACGATCCGAAAGCCGATTTTCTGGTGGGTATGCAGTTCCATCCCGAGCGCATGCTCGCAGAGTATGCGGGAAACCTGCTTGTTTGGAAGGCCTTCGGAAGGGCGGTCCACCGCACCGCCGCGCGCTGAGCACCGTCGCGCGGCAACCCTTCACCGCCTCAAAACTATTTCTCCTTCACGTCGAAAAGCCCTAAAATGGTGGCAGCCAGGCAGGCTATGTACGTCCGGCATACCCTCGCGTTTGTCGCTGCTTTCGCAATCGGCGGGACTTCCCCGGGTATTTTGATGCTTCCGGCGGCCGCCTCCGCGGTTCCGCCTCAAGATGTCTCGGTGCGGTCTTCCGGCTCGTCGTCGGATCGGCTGGGGGACCAATCGAAGATTGAAATCATCCGTGACGTGAGCGGAGAATTCGCAAAGGCGGTTCTGTCGCTACCGCGGGGCGGCGACGCTTTCGTGTACCACGTGGGCAAGCCGCTTGACACCGCCAAACTGCACGACATGGTAAGGACCCGCGGCGCCGCCGTGAACGGTGGAGACAAAGTCCAGATCACCCAGCTCACTTTGGAAGCGAAAAGAATCGTCTTCGAGATCAACGGGGGTGGCACCAGGCATTTCCACCTGCGCGATCACCTGCAAGTCGGCATGGGCGGGGCGACCAATCCTGTAGGCAGCAACGCCCACCCGGGGGAGGGCATGGGCGCGAATCTGATTCTCGACTATGGCCGCCCGCTCCCGGAGATGACCCCCGATCAGCTCAAGCAGCAACTTGCACCCATACTCGATTTCTCCGGCGAAACCTCCGCCACGGTGGCCTGGATTGATACAGTTTCGCCCGAATTTAGAAAGGACATCCAGGCCCACGAAGCTGCCGTAGGGATGGACGAAGATATGGTAATTGCCGCGCTCGGCCGCCCAGAGCACAAGGTTCGCGAGCGCGATCCCGACGGGAACGACACGGAGGACTGGATCTACGGAGACCCACCCGCCAAAACCACTTTCGTCACGTTTGCCGCCGGAAAGGTGATCCGAGTAAAAGAATTTAATGATTGACGCCGGCGTTGACTTTTTCCTTTCCACACCCTAGCATCAGCCTTCAGCTTTTTAAGTTGCCAAACCCTCAACAGTGCTTAACGTTCACCTTCGCAAACTCTTGGAGGACACATGTCGGTAAAAGTCGGGATCAACGGTTTTGGACGCATCGGCCGGAACATTTTCCGCGCCTCCCTGGGCGATCCCGAGATCGAGGTTGTCGCGGTCAACGACATCACCGATTCAAAGACCCTCGCGCACCTGCTGAAATACGATTCCATCCTCGGCAATCTTCCCAACAAAGTGAGCCACACCGACGACACCATCACCGTCGACGGCAAGACCCTCAAAGTATTCCGCACCAAGGATCCCGCGCAGATTGATTGGCCTTCGGTGGGCGCAAGCATCGTGATCGAATCTACGGGTCTTTTTACCGCGGGAGCCGACGCGCGCAAGCACATCCGCGGGCCCGTGAAGAAAGTCATCATCTCCGCGCCCGCCACCGATCCCGACCACACCCTGGTTCTCGGCGTGAACGAGAAGACCTACGATCCCGCCAAGCACCACGTAGTCTCGAACGCGTCCTGTACCACGAACTGCCTCGCGCCCGTTGCGAAAGTGCTTCAAGACACTTTCGGCATCACCATCGGCACGATGACCACGATTCACTCCTACACGAACGATCAGAAGCTGCTCGACCTGCCGCACAAGGACCTCCGCCGCGCCCGCGCCGCCGCGCTTTCCATGATTCCCACGTCCACGGGTGCCGCCAAAGCTGTGCATCTGGTGATTCCCGAACTCAAGGGCAAGCTCGACGGCTATGCGATGCGGGTGCCCACGCCGAATGTGAGCGTCGTCGATCTCACGATCATCACCGAAAAGCCGGCGACGCCCGCCAGCGTGAACGCTGCGCTCAAGCAAGCCGCCGAAGGCCCGATGAAGGGCATCCTTGAATACACGGAAGAAGAGCTGGTCTCCATCGATTTTCGAGGCAATGAAAACTCGTCCATCGTCGACGCCGGCTACACTCGTGTGGTGGGCACGAATTGCGTGAAAGTGCTTGCCTGGTACGACAACGAATGGGGCTATTCGTGCCGCTGCCGCGACCTCGTCAAATTTTTCGCCGCCAGCTTCTAAAGCCAGCTAGCGAAAACCAACGCCATGAATAAATTATCCATTCGCGACCTCGACCTTGCCGGCAAGCGAGTTTTCATCCGCGTGGATTTCAACGTGCCCCTGGATGGCAGTACCGTCACCGACGACACCCGCATCCGCGAAACCTTGCCCACGCTCCGTCTCGCTATCGACCGCGGCGCGCGACTCGTGCTCGCCTCACATCTCGGCCGTCCCAAAGGCAAGGTGAATCCCAAGTACAGCCTTGCGCCGGTCGCTGCGCGCCTGAAGGATCTGCTCGACAGGCCGGTTGAATTCGCCGCCGATTGCGTGGGCGCCGAACCGGGAGCAAAGAGCACTGCGCTGAAAGATGGCGGCGTCCTTCTTTTGGAGAATGTGCGTTTTCATTCCGAAGAAGAGGCCAACGACGCGGCGTTCTCGAAACAGCTAGCCGCACTCTGCGACGGGCTTTTCGTCTGCGACGCGTTCGGTTCGGCTCACCGCGCCCACGCCTCGGTTGTGGGCATCACGCATTTTGTTCGCCAGTCAGCTGCGGGCCTGCTCATGGAAAAGGAGCTCGCCTACATGGGGAGGGCCATTTCGAATCCGGAGCGCCCGTTTGTAGCCGTGCTGGGCGGCGCGAAGGTTTCGGACAAAATCGAAGTCGTCGAGAACCTCATGAAGCTCGCCGACGCCATGCTCATCGGCGGCGCAATGGCGTATACCTTCCTGAAGTCTCAGGGTCTGCCGATCGGGAAGTCGCTCGTCGAAAACGACAAGCTCGATCTCGCCCGCACGCTTCTTGACCAAGCCCGCCAGCGCAACTTCCGGCTCCTTCTGCCCGTCGACCACGTTTTGGCCGAGTCGCCCGATTCCAGCTCCATCAAAATCGCCGACATTGCGGCTACGCCCGACGGCTGGATGGGGCTTGACATCGGCCCCAAGTCGATCGAGCTGTTCAGTCAGGAAATATCCAAGGCCCGCACCATCGTGTGGAACGGCCCGCTGGGTATGTTCGAACGCCCCGCATTCGCGCAAGGGACTCTAGCCATCGCCCGCGCCGTGGCCGCCGCGACCACCAAGGGGGCCACATCCATCATCGGCGGCGGCGATTCCGTTGCAGCCGCCGAACAGTCCGGCGTAGCTCGCCAGATTTCTCACATCTCTACCGGCGGCGGCGCTTCCCTCGAATTTCTGGCTGGCCAACGGCTCCCCGGAGTCGAGGCGCTCACGAACAAGTAGTTGGCTCATTGCAATTCCCCAGCGTCCGCCGATTTTTAGCCCCGTGCGCGTAAAGCTCCGATATGATAGGAGCGTCGCTCGAGGGGCTTGGCCTCCCAATTACAGCCCCTTTTTCGGGTTTGTTACGGCGCATCGGTAAAATGTTTCCTCCTGAGTTCAAAATTCGCGACCTGAACATCCGCCCCGCAACGATCCTGGCTCCCATGGCCGGGGTCACCGACACCGTTTTTCGCCGCGTGATCCGTTCGCTCGGCGCCTGTGGCCTCATCATGACGGAGTTCACCAGCGCCGAGGGCCTGTCGCGCAAAGGGGCGCGTACGCTGCGCTACCTGTATTTCGAAGAGGACGAGCACCCCATCGCCGCCCAGATTTTCGGCGATGATCCTCAGGTGATGGCCAATGCCGCCGCGCTCACCGAAGACCTTGGTTTTGACCATGTCGATATCAATCTGGGCTGCCCGGTTAAAAAAGTGGTGAAGTGCGGTGGCTCGGGATTGCTGCGCGACCTTCCGCATCTTGAGAAATTGCTCAGCGCGGTGCGCGCGGCAGTGCGCATCCCGCTCACCATAAAAATTCGTTCCGGCTGGGACGAAAACAGCATTGTCGCCGTGGACGTCGCGCGCATGGCCGAGCAGATTGGCATCGAAGCCGTCGCTGTTCATCCCCGCACGCGCATGCAGGGCTATGCCGGATCCGCGGATTGGAGCGTGATTCGCGCCGTGAAGCAGGCCGTGCGCATCCCGGTGATCGGCAACGGCGATATTCGCACGCCGCAAGACGCCGTCCGCATGATCGAGCAGACCGGCTGCGACGCCGTCATGATCGGTCGTGCCGCCTCGTCAAATCCGTGGATCTTCCGCCAGATTGCGGACTTCCTGGTCACCGGTGCTTACACCGAGCCCACCGAGTCGGATCGCCACCGCCTGCTTTCAGGCTATTTTCGCAGCCTCATCGAAGCCGAAATGCCCGACGCCATCGGCAAAATGAAGCAGTTCGCCACGCTGTTCACGCACGGCGTGCGCAACGGCGGTGACCTGCGCCAGTCCGTCCATCATGCGCACACGGCCGCCGATATCCTCGACCGCGTCGACGAATTCTTCAGCCACACCGCCTCTTCCTCCGCCGATTGACTTAGGTTCGCACGCCCCTTGTTGAGTCGCGGGAAGGCCAGTCGTCCAACGGCCGGGTTTCAAGCCGCCATTGCGCAGAATGCCGTTCCCAGGGAAAACCGAAAGCTGCTGAGGGAGGTGTTCTTCAAAGCAGTCATTCATCGCGCGTCACAAGCAACTGTTTGTAAGCCTCGCGCCGCGTCAGCCCGCGTTCCCGCGCCGCCTGCTTGAGTGCCGCCTTCCGGTCGACGCCGAGCTCCTTCATGATTGCTTCCACGCGATGCGACAAAGGCTCAGCCGCCATGGTTTTCTCCGCGCCCCCGGCATGCGTCGTCTGCCCGTCGGCCGACCCGATCAGCAGGGTTATCTCCCCGCGAGCGGGCTTTTTTCTGACGACGGCCGCGACGTCCTGCAAGTGCCCCCGCAAAAACTCTTCGTACATCTTGGTAATCTCGCGCGCAACTACCACGGGACGGTTGCCCAGGATCTCCAGCGCGTCGTCGAGCGCATCGCTCAGCCGGTGCGGCGCTTCATAGAGCGCCAGCGTTCGCGTCTCTGCGGCCAGCGAGCGCAGCGCTTTTCTCCGCGCACTCTGCCGCGACGGCAGGAACCCCACAAACGCAAACTCCTCCACGGGCATTCCGGATGCCGCCAACGCGGCCACGAAAGCCGAAACTCCCGGAATCGGCACAACCTTAATCCCATGCCGCACGCACAGGCTCACGAGCCGGTGGCCGGGATCGGAAATGGCGGGCGTCCCAGCGTCACTTACCAGCGCTACCTTGGCGCCCTGCTCGAGCTCGATCACGATTTCCGGCGCTCGTGTGATCTCGTTGTGCTCGTGATAGCTGATCAACCGCTTCTGAATGTCGAAATGCGAGAGCAGCTTTAGCGTTTGCCGCGTGTCCTCGCACGCAATCGCATCCGCTTCCTTCAGAATGCGCAGCGCGCGCAACGTGATGTCTTCCAAGTTGCCGATAGGCGTCGACACCACATACAGACACCCCAACGCCGCCTCGTCTATTCTTGTTTTCGTCATATCGTCGGCTAAAGGCAGTCTATCACACGCCTTACCCACGCTTCGTCGCTGAAACCCGCTGGCCCGCAGTAGCCCTGACCCCAATCCGTCAGCAAGGTAGCAGCGACTGGCGTAGACGGTCTGAAAGTCTGACTTGGTGGCAGGCAGAATGCATTGGCCAAACTTTGTCGGCCACCGATTATCGGGAGCCGAAAACAAGGGGCGCTGAGATCTTCTGATCCGCACAGCGTTCCCCCAACCGGTTGATTCAGATCTTCGGTTGACTCGGCCCAACCCTGCGAGCGCTCGGTTCTCCTCGGGAATATGCGAATGGGGCCTGAGGGCCTGAGCGCTTTGCTTTTTCATCCGGGGCGCGGCGTGCTAGTATTTTCTGTCATCGATTCGCTTTAACAGGAGTCTGGATTGCCGTTATACGAATACAAGTGCGTCAAATGCGGCCACCGCTTTGAGAAGATCGAAAGTCTCTCGGCTTCGACTGTGAAGAAGTGCCCAAAATGCGGCGCCAAGGCGGAGCGGCAGTTGTCCGCGTCGTCGATTCAGTTCAAGGGTACTGGCTGGTATGTGACTGATTACGCAGGGAAAAAGCCCGACAGCTCGTCGACGGAAAGTTCCGGCGACGGCGCCGCTTCGAAAGCCCAGGAGAAGTCCGGCGAATCGAAGTCTTCGGACTCAAAGTCTTCTGAGTCCGCCAAAAGCTCCGAAAGTTCCAAATCTTCCCCTGAGAAGGGAACTGGCAAAAAGAAGAAGTAGTGGGACCCACCTTTGCTTTTCGCTGTCCTCCCGACAGAGCGACAGCGACGAGGGATGTGTTTTCCTTCCTCGAAACACCCGGCGTCGCTGTTTGCGGGCACCAGTCATCGGGGAAGATTCTTCCTAGAATTTCAACTCTTTCAGATAGGCTCGAAAATCCTTCCCCAATTTCGGGTCCTGCAGTGCCAGCTCCACCGTTGCCTTCAGATAGCCGAGCTTGTCACCGGCATCGTGGGTCTTGCACTCGCCTACGTATGCCCAAAGACCCGTCCCTCGCGCCAGGGCGCGCAATCCGTCAGTCAGTTGAATTTCGCCGCCCGCGCCAGGCTTCGTTTTCTCGAGAAACGCGAAAATTTCCGGAGGCAGCACGTAGCGCCCCGTGATGCCCCAATTCGACGGCGCCTTCTCGGCGCTTGGCTTCTCGACCAGATCTTTGATCTGCAGCAGCCGGTCGCCCCAGCGAGCGTCCTTGGCCAGAATCGCGTCAATGATCCCGTAGAAATGCAGCCTCTCTCGAGGAACAACCTCTACGTCGATGGCGCCCTTGCCGGTCGCTTCGTAAATTTCGACGAGACGGCGCGTCGCCGGAACCACTCCATCCATCACGACATCTCCGAGCAGCACAGCAAAAGGTTCGTTGCCCACCAGATCTGCGGCGCACAACACCGCGTGGCCCAGCCCCAGCGCCTCGCTCTGCCGCGTTGAGCTGACGCGCACTCCGGCGCCGATCGCGTGTACAAGTTCCTTTTCTGCTCTCTTGCCGCGTTCTTCGAGGAACTGCTCGAGGTCGGGCGCGAAATCGAAGTGGTCCTCGATCGAGCTTTTGCGCCGCGCCGTCACGAAAATCAGGTGTTCGATTCCCGAGGCAACGCACTCCTCCACCGCGTATTGAATGAGCGGTTTGTCCACCAGAGTCAGCATTTCCTTGGGAATCGCCTTGGTCGCGGGCAGGAATCGCGTTCCCAACCCGGCCACCGGCAACACCGCTTTTCGCACTCGCTTTGGTTTTTCGCTCATAGGTTCCTTGTGATTGCTTTCAAAGTAGGCAATGCCTGCAGCATAGCCGACGGGAATTATTTTAGTGTGTCGCGGCCGAGAATCTCACCAAAGGCCGTACGCTTCATTCGTAAGTATAACCAGGACAGGAGCGCCGGCCCGGTTGAACAAGGAGTCCCCGGCGGTGCACTCCGCCCGTGACAATGCTCTTCGGTCCCATGCTAACATAGCGTTTTTGAGCGTCTCCCGGCAGGAACACACGCATTGGCGTCGAAAGAGAATCTGATTCTTGGCATCGAATCTTCCTGCGACGAAACCGCCGCCGCGGTCGTGGCCGATGGCCGCCGCATCCTTTCGAGCGTGGTCGCCTCGCAGGTGGCCATTCATCGCAAATACGGCGGCGTTGTGCCGGAACTGGCCTCCCGCGAGCATTTGCGCCAGATCGTCCCGGTCGTCCGTGAGGCGCTGGAGCAGGCGCAAATCACGCTCCCGCAGCTTGACGCGATTGCCGTCACGCGCGGCCCTGGACTGATCGGCGCCCTTCTCGTGGGCGTTACCTATGGCAAAGCGCTGGCGCTCGCCCTCAAAAGACCCCTGATCGGCGTCAATCATCTCGAAGGGCACGTCCACGCGGTCTTTTTGGACGCTTACGCTGTCGGGCGCGTGCCCGCACTGCCTGCGGTCTGCCTTATTGTTTCAGGAGGCCACACGGTTCTCTATCACGTGACAATGGAGGCGGCCAGCGCCGCTCAGCATTTCCACTATGCGCGCATTGGAGGCACCCGCGACGATGCCGCCGGAGAGGCGTATGACAAAGTGGCGCGCATGCTCGCGCTCGGTTATCCCGGCGGCCCCATCGTCGACCAGCTCGCCGCGCACGGAAATCCCACGGCGATTCGATTTGCCGAACCAAAAATGAAAGGAAATCCCTGCGACTTCAGCTTCAGCGGCATCAAGACCGCTCTGCTCTATCACCTGAAACGTAATCCGCAGCTACAGCCTGAAATCGACGCGCGCCAGCAGGCGCTAGCGCGGGGTGAACGCAAGGCCGACAACTTGCGTCCGCTCTCCACCGAGCCCACTCTCGACCTCCTTGCGAGTTTCCAGCATTGCGTTGTGGAAAATCTCGTTTCGCGCACGCTGGCTGCCGCAGAGCAGCAAAGCACGCGCACAATTCTGGTTTCCGGAGGCGTTGCCGCTAACTCCGAGCTGCGCCGCGTCTTCGAGGCGGAGGCAGCCACTCGCGGTTACCAAGTCTACTTTCCCAGTCGCGCCCTCTCGACTGACAACGCCGCCATGATCGCCGCCGCCGGCTATCCGCGTTTCCTCTCCGGCCTTTACGAAGACTCCTCGCTCAACGCCGAGGCCAACCTCCCGCTCGCGTAGCCTTTTTTCCCGCCGCCGGCCGCACACCCTGATCCCCCCGTCAGAAAGAAGGGGCCAGCCGTGAATGCCTGCGCAAGCCAAATTGAATCAGCGGCTGAGTTTTGAATCTGGAAACTGCTTCCACGGAAAAGGCTGGCGCACTGTTCCGTACCGGTACAATTTAAAGTGCCACTTCAGACGGCAACCCGAGAAACGCATTCAATGGATGACATCTAGAGACCTTCAAATATCGCTTTTTGGCAGCAAAAACGCAAAAAGGTCCCCATGGCACCGACTAAAGAGGACATACGCCCCGCCAAGCCCGAGGAGCAGGAACTCGCCCGGAAGCGCGAAGAACAGTCTGCGCTGGAGACGGAGTTGGCCGAGCGCGAGCTGCGCGCCGAGAACCTCCGCGCAGAACTCGGCGCGTTCGAGCGCCGTTACCTTCACGAAGTCGGGATGAGATACGCGCAACTGGATGAGTTGAAAGCGCAGATCGCTGAGCGCGCCGCGAGCAATCAGCCGGGAGCGGACCGGGCGCAACAAACCGCCCGCGACGCACGCGCCCGCGCCGACGTCCGCCGCGCAGGAGGAAGAAGGCTCGGCGCCGAAATCCTTCAAGGCGTCGCCGGAAATGAAGCGGCTCTATCGGGAAGTTGCCAAGCGCATCCATCCCGATCTGACTTCCGATCGCGACGAGCGCATGCGACGCGAGGCGCTGATGGCGGAAGCCAACAAGGCCTACGAAGCAGGAGATGAATCGCAGCTCAATCGAATTCTGAACGCATACGAAACGAGCCTGGAAACCGTGCAGGGTGAAGGTCCCGGCGCGGAGCTGATTCGCGTGATTCGTAGGATCAGCCAGGTGCGCGGCCGAATCGCGGAAATCGAGGCGGAAGCCGAGGAGTTGCGACGCTCGGATTTACATCAGCTGAAGTCGCGGCTGGAGGAAGCGCAACGGCACGGCCGCGACGTGCTGAAGGAAATGGTGGATAAGGTGGAGCAGCAGATCGTGCAGGCGAAGCAGCGGCTTGCAAATCCCGAAGACGCGCCCACGATGCCGACAGGGCGGCGGGAAGCTCGCTAGTGGAAACGAACGGAAAAATCGCGCTGGGGAAAATCGTCCGCGCACCAGCCCACGCACTGGCGGTGCGTTCGGCGGGGTTGGTGGCGCGAGGGTTGCGCGATCTGGCGCGCGACTCCAACTGGCTGGTCCACAAACTGTTCACCGGGCAGGCGGCCCACATGGCGATTTCGTCCGCCGGGCAGGTGGCAGCCATTTCATCGGTTGTCCAGTTGGGAAGGCCGCGGCTTTCCGCCTACGACATTGAGAACAGCGGTCAGGGAATCACCCTTCGGGTGCCGAACGAGCCACCGATTTGTCCGCCGAATTTGCCGGCGTCGCTGGCGTGGTCGCCAAACGCCAAGAGTCTGATTGCGGCATGCGGAGGCTGGCAGCCGAAACTTCACAGTTTTGATTGGCAGGGCGGACGCTAGCGGGAACCTTTGGCAGCTTCGCGAACGTACCGAGCCAACTGGCGTGGTCTGAGGACGGGAAATTGTTCGCGGCAGCGTCGGGTGGAGGGGAGCCGTCATTGCGCGCATGGGCCGTATCGGACAGTACGCCAAACGTTTCGGGTTCGCGGGGGGCGAACTCGGTCCTCCTGACGGTGTCGAACGACAGACCTACGAAGCCGAGTTTGGCGACGATGGCGCGTTCAGCGGATACGGGAGCACGGTGTTTAGCCCCAACGGGAAACTGCTGGCGAGCGCGGTGCAGATCCAGGGTGAATGGGCGGATGATTCGATCCTGATCGCGGAAGTCCCCGGTCTGCAAGAGCAAACCGTGGCGCAGGCGCAGGGGCACATTACTTCGCTTTCGTGGACGCCGGATGGGCAGGGCATTGTCTATTGCGCGGCGGGGCAGGCGTACAGGCTCGCGGTGGACACGCGAGAGTCCGAGCCGCTAACGGCTGCCGCAGAGATTTGCGCGTGCCATCGGTATCGGCCGCTGTGTTTGTGCTTTAGTTCGTGGCTCAAGAATTCGGCGAAGGGCCAGCTGTTTCTTTTGGACTTGAATCGCACGAGCGTCTATGACGAGCATCCGGCCGAGGGGATTGTGCATTGCCGCTGGATTGCGGACGGATCGAAGGCCTATGCCGTTTCCCAAGATGGGCTCGCCTACATTTACGAACCCCCGTTGATTTGAAGCCATTCTGCATGTTGCAGGTCCGGACGGCAAGCCTGGAGCGCGTGGAACTCTCCCCACGTCGGCGACTGTCCCTCAACACCCAAGCGCCGAGGACATCGATTCGTCGATCGGCTGACTTCCGATCCGTGAGAGAAGTCACGCGGGGCGCCGCAAACCGACTTGGGGAAACGGCTGGTAGTTTGCTCGAGTCTTAATCGGTCTTAAAGGTGTACACCGTTTAGTTGGGCCACCCCTGCGGATTTGGACAAGCCCGCCGTGCAAAGATTACGTAAGCGAACGAAAGAGCAAACAAAGGAGAACAAGAGATCCCTCGTCACTGTGCTTGCTCGGGATGACGATCCAAAGCCGAAGACGGTAAGGCAGTGGCAAATGGCTTGTGTGATCAACGATCGCTAGAGGGTGAGGACGCCGACGAGCATGTCGGAATCGGCGCCAGGGGCGACGCGGAAGGCGAAGCGGTCGGCCAGCGAGCGCATGGCCAGATTGTCCGGCAGGATATTGGCTATGACTCGCTCTAGTTTTTCGTCGCGGGCTACCTCGATCAGGCGGGCCAGGAGCTCGGTGCCTAGCCCCTGGCCCTGTTTGGTGTCGCTTACCAGCACTGCTACTTCGGCGTCGTGCTCGCCGAGTGCCTTGGTGAGGCGAGCTACGGCTAGGATTTCGTGTTCGCTGGTTTGCGGGTTGTGGAAGTCGGCCACGAGGGCCATTTCGCGGTCGTAGTCGATGAAGCACTTCTGGAGGAGGCGCTCGTGGTCTACGCGGCTGCTGAGCGATTCCATGTGAAAGTAGCGTAGATACACGGAGCGGTCGGAGACCGTCGCGTGGAATTTCGCCATGAGGGGTTCGTCTTCCGGGCGAATCGGGCGGATCACTACGGGAGCGCCGGCTTTTGTTGTCCATCGCCAGATATAGTGCGAAGGGTAGGGACGGATGGCCGGGCGGGGCAACTTTGCAGCTGCAGTGTCCGGTGCGTGGAGAATCACCCGCGCATCAAGTGCAAGGATGCCTGCGGGTGAGGCCAGCAGCGGGTTGATGTCGATCTCTTTGATCCACGGCTGCTCGATTATGAGCTTGCTGAAGCGAACGAGGATGATTTTAAGGTTTTTGAGGTCGACCGGTTCACGCCCTCGTACTCCCTGCAGGGCGTGGTAGATGTGAGTTTGCTCCATTAAGCGCTGCGCCAGGGTGGTGTTGAGTGGCGGCAGGGCCAGCGCACGGTCGCGGTAGACTTCCACGAGCTGGCCTCCTGAACCAAATAAAATTACGGGGCCAAACTGCGGGTCGATGCTGCTGCCCAGGATCAGCTCACAGGCGCCAGCGTTGTTCATCGGCTGAATCATGGGCTGGACGGTGACACCCAGAAATGCGTCGGCTCCCGCTTTTGCGCGGACGGAGGCTTCGATTTCGCTGAAGGCGCGGCGGACGGCCGCTTCATCCAGCAGATTGAGCTTTACTCCACCGACATCGGTTTTGTGCGTGACGGTTTCCGAGTGCAGCTTCATCACCACCGGGAAGCCCATGGCACGCGCGATCAGCCCCGCTTCCGCGGGTGAGCGCGCGATGCGCGTGTCGACGGCAGGGATTCCGTAGAGGTTGAGGAGCTGTTTTGATTCATGTTCGGTAAGCACGGCGCGCCCTGCAGCGCGGATGTTTTCCACGAAGGTTTGGGCGGTTGCGGCTGGGCCGGTGCCTGCTTCGACCTCCTCGGCGAGGCTGGGCGTTTCATATATTCCGCGGAGGTTATAGGTGTAGCGCCACATATAACTGAAGGCGCGCGCCGCGGTGTCCGGGTAGGAGAATGTGGGAATGCCAGCTTCGTTGAGAATGGCGGTGCCTTGGGCGACGAGTTTTCCACCCATCCAGCTCGCCAAGACCGGCTTTCCCTGGCCGCGCGCGTATGGTTTCAGGCCTTCGGCCACGCCCGCAGGGTCCGTCATGCCCTGCGGGGCCAGGATGGCCAGCAGGCCGTCGCTATCGGGGTCGCGGATGGCGATGTCGCAGGCTTTGATGTAGGCGTTTACGTCGGCGTCACCTAAGACGTCGATCGGATTGGCGTGGCTCCAGTGGGGCGAAAGGAACGTGCTCAGTTCGTTCTGAGCGGATTGTGAGAGCGGCGCGAGTTCGCATTTGTTGGCGATGAGCGAATCGGTGGCCAGCACGCCGGGGCCGCCCGCATTGGTGAGGATCGTGAGGCGCGGGCCGCGCGGGCGCGGCTGGCGTGCCAAAGTCTCCGCCATGTAGAACAGATCGCCGATGGTGTCAACGCGAAGGATGCCGCAGCGGCGCAGGGCCGCATCGAAGACTTCATCGCTTCCCGTGAGCGCGCCGGTATGGGAGCTCGCCGCGCGGGAGGCTGCTTCTGAACGCCCCGCCTTAATCACGATGATGGGTTTGCGCAAGGCCACTTCCCGGGCGGCCGAAAGGAAGGAGCGCGCGTCGCCGACCGATTCGACGTAGAGCAGAATGCTGTGCGTGTCGGGATCACTGCCGAAATAGTCGATCAGATCGCCCCAGCCCACGTCGAGCATGGAGCCGGTGGAAACCATGGCGCTGAAGCCGACGCGCTCTTCGAGGCTCCAATCGAGGATGGCGGTTTCAAGGGCGCCGCTCTGGCTTAGGAAGGCAACGTTTCCTGGCAGGGCCATGTCGTGGGCAAAGGTGGCGTTCAGGCCCGCAAGCGGACTCATAATTCCCAGGCAGTTGGGGCCGATGACGCGCACGTTCGCCCCGCTTTGCTGGCCGCGGCGCACTTGCTCCTGAATTTTCTGTTCGAGCTGGGCGCCTTGGGCGCCGCGTTCCTTAAAACCCGCGGAGATCACCACGGCCGCGCGCACACCCGCGTCGATACACTCGCCGATTACTCCCGGAACCGTGGGAGCCGGTGTGACGATGACGGCGAGGTCCACTTTTTCAGGTACCGCACCGATCGACTTGTAGCAGTGCAGCGACAGGACGGTTTCATGCTTTGGGTTGACGGCGTAGATTTCGCCGGGGAGATTGCCTTGCAGAAGATTCTGCAGGAGCGTGCGGGCGACGGTGCCTTGGCGGCCGGTGGCCCCGATTACGGCGACCGAGCCCGGGGCGAACATGCAGCCGAACGGGGAGCGGCGGGTCATAGTATTGGCCGGGTTTTCACGGCGTTTCTGAAAAGTGAATCCGAACGATCTCTGCGAGGCTCACGAGGAGATTGTATCGCTAGGCGCTGATACATGGAGAACGAATTAGTTAGCCACTGATGGACTCACTCATCGGTGGGCGACGCAATCCTTATGTAAGCTTTACATTCATCCCCTAAGCTGAGGATCGAAACTTCGTCACCATCTGGGAGGAACGTTGAGTCATCTGAGCTTGTTCGGCCTAATTGCGGTAACTGCGATGCTCGTGTGTTATGCATTCGAGAATCGAAGTCCCTGGTTCATTCTCGGTTTTGCGCTCTCCTGTGCCATGGGTTCGGCCTATGGCTTTCTGCAAGGGGCCTGGCCCTTTGGATTTGTCGAATCTGTGTGGACCGTTGTAGCTGTCCGTCGCTGGCTCCTGGCGCCCAAGCAGAGGAGTCGCGTTTGAACCGAGCAGGTCTACCTAGCTTGGGATCTTCCGCACAGCCGCCGGGCGTCGTAGTTACTCTAACGGCAGCAGTACCCTGCCCTCTAAGAACTCTCACGTCATTTGCTGCATGATTGAGTTTGCGTCCTGGCCGCTAGGTGCTAAATAATCCTTGCAGGTTGCAAGAATCCTGACGCGTCGCTTCATTGTGGCTCGTGTTCTGTCAAGGTTTTGGATCATGATGCCCGGACTCCGTCCCTGGGGGCAAATGTGGCAAAAAGCACACTGGAATTCCTCACCGAGAACGACTGGTCGCTGATCCTGGCGAAATCCAAGCGGCTCAGCTACGGGCCAGGCGAGGAAATCATCAAGCAGGGAATCCCAGGAAGAGCGATCTACATCATTCGCAGGGGCACCGCGTCGGTGGAGGTGACAAACCTGGAAGGGAAGACCGAGATCGCCGTTCTCGGTTCCGAAGAAATCTGTGGCGACATCGCTTTTCTGCTCAAAGACGAAATCCTCAAGGACAAGACGTCGGCCTCCGTGCTGGCCAGAGATAAAGTCGAAGCGGACATGGTCGAGGCCGAGGAATTGGGCAAGCTGTTTGAATCGTTTCCGAGCGTAGGCGCTCGCTTCTATCGGTCGCTAGCCGTGGTGCTGGCCCGCAGACTAAGGGAAACCTCGCGAACTCTGGCGAAAACGGTCGGCAAAGACAAGCAGTAAGAGCCGTGCGAGAGTTGCGAGCGGTAGCAAACCCTGCCTTCGTGTTGCGCTCATCGCCAGATGGAGGGCGGATCGTGGCTGCCGACGTTGGTTCAACCACGGAAACCGGCGAGTGTGTAAATGCCCGGTACAGCTTTGCAGTGAAAGTGAAATCGCGATCTCTGCCGGCTATGATTCGGCACCATTCGCGTCCAACCTGCGGCCGGATCCGCCCGTAGAACGAAGCATTTATTCCCGCCAGATTTAAAAAATGGGTCAGCTATCCGAGCCTCCGCGCGGATTTAAGCGAGCCCGGATACACGACGCCAGCCCAGTCCTGGTTAGGACCACGACGCTACGCCGATCTTGACCGCTCCCGCCCTGGAATCATCACCGCGGATTGAAACGAGCTTTGGGCTTACGCTATTTCAGACGTTCCATACTTCCTGCGCGAGCCAGACCTAACATCTTGAAACGGCTAGGTGGCATCTACGTCTAAAGATTGCGAAGTAAAGAGGGGAACTCGGAGGCGAGGTAGAGGGAATTTGGGCGAAGATGGCAGCCTCTTATGAGGGCCTGACTGTGGAGTTTGTGGTGGATTTTAGCGGAAAGCAGAGATTAGGCCGGCTCGTTCTCGCGATGTTGCTGGCGGCGCCCGGTGGTTTAGCTGTGACGAAGGCTGAACCCCAGACGCAGACGGCGGGTCAGACCGCTTCGTCGCGGCCCATTGGTACCATCAAGAGCATTTCGGGAAACGCCTTGACGCTGTCGAGCGACACCGGGGTCACCTACAGCATATCCGTGGAAGACGGCGCCAGGATCCTTCGGATTGAACCTGGGGCTAAGGATTTAAAGAATTCTTCTCCCCTGCAACTGGCGGATTTACAGGTGGGAGATCGGATTCTGGTAATGGGTAAGGTTTCCGATGATGGGCACTCCATCGCGGCGACCTCTGTTATTGCCATGAAGAAGGCGGATGTCGCCTCCAAGCAGGAACACGACAGGCAGGATTGGCAGAGGCGCGGCGTGGGAGGTTTGGTCGGCGCGGTCGATGTTTCCAGCGGAACGATCACGATTTCCGCCCGATCGGCGGCCGGCTCAAAGAACGTCGCCATCCATGCCTCCAAGGATACGATTCTGCGGCGCTATGCTCCGGATTCGGTGAATTTCGATGATGCCAAACCCAGTTCGATCGACCAGATTAAGCCGGGCGATCAGGTGCTCGCCCGCGGGACGCGGAGTGCTGATGGAAACGACTTGGCGGCCGAGGAGATCGTCTCTGGGGCGTTTCGGAATATCGCCGGGACGGTCACCTCGATCAATACGGCTTCCAATACCCTGACTGTTATGGATCTGATCGCCAAGAAACCGGTCGACGTGAAGATCACCACCGATGCACAGCTTCGGAAGCTGCCGCCCCAGATGGCCCAGTTGATGGCGGCGAGGCTTAAGGGCGGCCAGGCCGGGGCGGGCTCGGGCGCGGCTGGAAACCGGGCCGAGGCGTCGGGCGGGCGTCCGGCTGCGGACAGGCCGGCGGGTGCGGCGGAGGCGTCATCGGCTGCCGCGCCGGGTGACGGCAGCGGTGCAGGCGCAGGGGGTGGCCGTGGCGGTCGGGGCGGAGGTGGAGACCTCCAGCAGATGCTGAGCCGCGTCCCGCGAGCGACATTGGCGGACCTGCAGAAGGGTGATGCGGTAATGATTGTTTCAACTTCCGGGAACGCTTCGGGCGCCGTTACGGCAATTACGCTTGTAAGCGGAGTGGAACCCATTCTGGAGGCGTCGCCCAGCGGGGGTGCACAATCGATGATTCTTCCCCCCTGGAGCATGGAAGCGCCAACCGGCGACGCCGCCCAGTGAAGCGAACCAGCAGAAGATGAGTGCTTCGGCTTTCGGAGGTTCCAGGAGACGTGATGGGATTGCGCAGGTTTAGCGAGGCCACCAGCGGCATCGGCAGTGTGATCGGATTGCTGGCCCTTCTGCTGTTTGCCGGCACCGTGCGGGGACAGTCCGGCACGGGCACCGTGCGCGGGCAGGTCACCGATCCCTCCGGGGCGTCCGTTCAGAATGCCACGATACAAGTGACGGGAGCCAGTGGACGACCGGCGACCACTCAGTCGGGCCGCGACGGCACATATGAAGTGAAGGGACTCGCGCCGGGAACCTATACCGTGAAGGCTGATGCCAAAGGTTTTGAGCAGTACCAGAGCTCGGAGGTCCAGGTGTCCGCCGGGCAGATTCAAAAGGTGGACCTGCCGCTTTCGATTGAGGTGGAGGAGCAAAAGGTTGAGGTAACCGAACAGAGCGGAACGCAGCTGAGCGTGAGCCCGGATAACAACGCGGGCGCCATCGTGCTCTCGGGCAAGGACCTCGACCAGCTTTCCGATGACCCCGATGAGCTGCAATCTGATCTGGAGGCGCTGGCGGGACCTTCGGTGGGACCCAATGGCGGCCAGATGTACATCGATGGGTTTACCGCCGGGCAGCTTCCTCCGAAATCTTCAATTCGGGAGATTCGGATCAATCAGAATCCCTTCTCGGCAGAATACGACAAGCTCGGCTATGGCCGGATTGAGATATTTACGAAGCCGGGAACCGACCAATTCCACGGCCAGTTTATGATTCTGGGTAATGATTCGGCGTTCAATAGCCGGAGCCCGTTTCTGGGAACCGCGACGCTGCCGGGTTATGACACGACACAATTCAACGGCAGCTTTGGCGGCCCGCTGAACAAAAAGGCATCTTTTTTTATCGACGCGCAGCGGCGGGACATCAACAGCGTGGAAGTTGTGAATGCGCAGACGCAACCGGGAGTCCTATTCACGCAAGGAGCTCCCAACCCGCGGACTCGCACCAACGTGGGCCCTCGTCTTGACTACCAGTTGAGCACCAACAATACCCTAACCGTCCGATATCAATACTACCGCGACAACGAGACGAACGACGGAGTGGGGCAATACGCGCTGCCCTCGCAAGGGTACAACCTGCTCAACACAGAACAGACTTTGCAAGTGAGCGACACCCAGATTTTTGGCGCCAGCGTGGTCAATGAGACGCGCGTCCAATATCTTCACGACGGCGATAATCAGACGCCGCAGAACACGGCACCGACCATTATTGTCCCCTACGAATTCACCGGTGGCGGCAACAACCTGGGAAGAATCGTCGACACGCAGAACCACTACGAACTCCAGAATTACACTTCGATCGCCTTTGGCACACACCTGCTGAAATTTGGCGCGCGGCTGCGGGATGTGGATGAGGAAAACAGCTCGACAGCCAATTACAACGGCACGTTTACGTTTCCCACGCTCGCCGCATATGAGGCGAACACGCCCGTGCAGTTTTCCGTGACCACTGGAAATCCGTCGGCCTCCTCCAATTTGTTCGACGCGGGGCTCTACATCCAGGACGACTGGCGCTGGAAGCCCAACGTAACGATCAGCAGCGGCCTACGGTTTGAGACGCAGGACCACATTTCCAACCATGTGGATCTGGCGCCACGGTTCGGGCTTGCGTGGGGCATCGGGCGGGGAAAAACGCAGACGCCAAAAACCGTGCTACGAGCCGGATGGGGAATGTTCTACGACCGGTTTACCAACGACTTGGTCCTGCAGGCCGAACGACAGAATGGCATAACACAGCAGGAGTATATCGTCGCGGATCCAACTTTTTATCCGACGATTCCACCGGTTGGCACTCTGCAGTCGTCGCAAAGCGGGGTACCGACGATTTACCGGATCGCTCCCAATCTTCACGCGCCCTATACGATGCAAACAGCGCTCACCGTGGAACGCCAGGTGTCGCGGGTGGTGAACCTGACGGTTTCCTACGTAAACTCGCGCGGAGTTCACGAGTTACTCACCGATAATGTGAATGCGCCGCTGCCGGGAACGTATGTAATTGGCGTGCCGACAAGCGGAGTCAGGCCGAATGGAATCTTCGAGAACATCTATCAGTATGAGTCCCCAGGTCTTTTCCGGCAGAATCAGCTGATCACCAACGTCAACATCCGAATGGGCGCACGGCTCTCCCTTTCGGGATACTACGCCCTCAATTATGCGCGCAGCGACACGGCTGGGCCGACCAGTTTCCCCTCCGACCCCTACCACATCGGCGCAGACTACGGAAGAGCTTCCTTCGATGTGCGGAATCGGCTTTTCTTCGGCGGAAGTATTTCGTTGCCGCGCGGATTCCGGCTGAACCCGTTCATGGTTTTCAATTCCGGGACGCCATTCAATGTGACTACGCCTCTTGATTTGAACGGCGACTCGATTTTCAACGACAGGCCGGCGCTGGTTTCGGCAGCGACGTGCCCTGGCGTTGTGTCAACCGCAACCCCGAACGTGTTATGCACTCAATTGGGGACTTTTAATACCATACCTTCGTCTGGACAGCAGATCATTCCGATCAACAACTACACGGGGCCGGACCTGTTCACATTCAACTTGCGGCTTTCGAAAGCATTCGGTTTTGGGGCAAGGAAGGAATCCGCGGACCAGAATGCCGCCGGCGGAGGTCCGGGACGGCCCGGCGGATTCGGTCGAGGGATTGGCGGTCCAGGAGGCGGTGGGCGCGGAGGCGGCGGTGGCGGGCGATTCGGCGGGCCCGCTGCGGGCAACCAGCGCTATACCCTCACGTTCAGCGTGAATGCGCGAAACCTTTTCAATATTGTGAATGATTCCACGCCGGCCGGGAGTCTGGGGTCGAAGAACTTCGATACGCCCAATGCTCTTGCGGGAGGGGCCTTTGGGAACGGGGCCGCAGTGCGGCAGATCCAACTGCAGGCGCAATTCAGCTTTTAGCGATGGGGAAGCCGTGGAATTCTCATGGAGTCTGGCGCTGTCGCGATCCCCAGAAGGCGAAGTACATGATGTAGAGATAGCAGAGCACGGGAATGAAGAAAGCGTGGTGGATTCCGATGTGATCGGCCAGGATCCCCTGGAGTTCGGGAAGCACCGCGCCCCCCACAATTGCGCAGACCAGGATTCCTGAGCCTTCTCCGGTCAGCGGTCCGAGCCCCTCGATTCCCAGCGTGAAGATGCTGGGGAACATGATTGAATTGAAAAGGCCGACCGCGAGGATGCTCCACATCGCCACATGACCGGTGTTGAGCATCGATAAGGAAACCAGCGTGCCCGCGATCACAGCGAAGAGGCCGAGGAGAGTGCCGGTGCGGACTTTCTGCAAAAGTGCCGAGCCTATGAATCGGCCCACCATGGCCCCGCCCCAATAGAACGAAACATAGCGGGCCGCAATTGGCACCGGAATGTTGCCGACGTACGGCTGGCTCATGTAACTCACTAGAAAGCTTCCGATCGAAACCTCAGCGCCCACGTACACAAAGATACCAATCGCACCCAGCATGAGACGGTGATGCTTCCATATCGACAATGCCCTGCCGCCGGATTTACGGGGATGGTCTGTCGAGATTGCAGGAAGCTTGAATTTCGCGACCACCAGCGCGAGTGCAAACAATGTGATGGTGAGGCCCAGATAAGGCAATTTCACAGACGAAGCCTGCTGCAGGCGATACTCCAGAAGCCGGCTTGCCGGAAGACGGCGAATTTCTTCGATTGCCAGTGGCGCGCTGCTCAGGATGAACAGGCTGCCTAGATACGGAGCGATGGTCGTGCCGAGGGAGTTGAACGCCTGCGTTAGATTCAAGCGGCTGGAGGCGGTTTCCGGCGGGCCCAGGACCGCCACGTAGGGGTTCGCCGCCACTTGCAGTGCCGTGATGCCGGCGGCCAGGACAATGAGGGCCCCGAGAAAAAGCGGGAAGGAAGGCACGCTGGCGGCGGGGATAAAAAGAAACGCACCCAGGCCCATCGTGAGCAGGCCTAAGACGATGGTTCGCTTGTACCCGATCCACTCGACTACCTTGCCGGAAGGGATGGCGAAGACAAAATATGCGGAGAAGAAGCTGAATTGGACAAGCATCACTTCCGCATAGGTTAGGTCAAAGATGGATTTCAGGTGGGGGACCAGGATGTCGTTGAGCGCGGTGAGAAAACCCCACATGAAGAAGAGCGTAGTCAGAATCGTCAGCGCAAGTCGATCGCTGCTGTCCTGGCTTTCCTGTGTGGCCGGTGGCGTTACCTTTGCCGTTGCCATTGAGGGGAGGACACTCCTGTCTTTTTTACTGTGAGCCCAACGGCTTGTTCAGGGGGCTTGAGCGAGTGTGTGCCGGGGGCAGCTCGCACGCCAACGCCACCGGTCTCATTCTATACTTGGTCTCGCCAGTGGTGGCAATTGTTAGGCGACTGCGCGTCAGGGAGCGTGTCGCGAACTGGTAATCGCATTCCTCAGCGGCGAAGGCCGTTGTGACCACTGGGCAGTGAGGGCGCGGCCGCAGCCGCGCCCTCACGAACAGCGGAACGAATGGGAGATTCCCGGCAGCGGCGGAGCCACCCAGACGGGGCCCGACAGGGGCTTCGCGTTGTTATTCCCGCAGGCTTGGGTTACAGTAGCCGACTTTCACCAAGGGGCCCGAAGCAAATGCCAGCTATCGAGGAAGAAAAACTGAAGATTTTAATTCGCCGCTCCGCTATCGAAAAGCGGGTGCGCCAGGTGGCCAAGCAAATCACCCGGGATTTCAAGGGGGAGCGAGTGCATTTGATTGGCGTTCTGAAGGGGGCGTGCATTTTTCTCTCCGACCTGGTGCGCGAAATCGACCTGGAGACGTCGATTGATTTCATCGCGGTGTCGAGCTATGGGAAGGGGAAGGAATCTTCTGGGCAGGTGCGAGTGCTCAAGGACCTCGACAGCAGCATCGAGGGGCTCAATGTCGTTCTAGTGGAGGATATTCTGGACACCGGGCTGACACTCAGCTATCTGCTGCGCGTTTTGCAGCAGCGCAAGCCGAAGGCTCTGCGGGTGGCGGCGCTGCTTGATAAGCCCTCGCGGCGGCTCAAGCAGGTCAAGGGCGATTACGTCGGATTCAGTATACCGAACGAGTTCGTGGTCGGGTACGGACTCGACTATGGGGAACGATACAGAAATTTGAAGGATGTGTGCGTTCTGAGGCTCCCGCCAGAGACGCACGGAACGATTTAGAGATACGGTTGGACTTTGCCGCGCGATTTCAGGTCCGACCATCGTAGTTGATTGTATCTATTGCTCTGTTTTTAATTCATATCTCCCCCTCGAGCGGCCATTACCCGGCTGCTATAATAATCTCCTTCATATCTTTCACGGCACAGATAGGATTTGGGAACCGACCGGCCCGCTCATCCAAGGGGTTCCGAGCGGGTTCTGGGGCAGCGCACCGGATCGTAAATGGACTCGATTGAACTCAACTCGATGGTGGAGATTCCCGCCGAAACGCTCGCGGTGCTGACCGAAATCAGCCGGGAGATCAATTCGTCTTTAAATCTCGACGAAGTGCTGGCAAGCGCAGCCTCGCAGGTGAAGCGGCTGATCGATTTCGAGATTTTTTCACTGCTGCTGATCGACGAGAGCGCGAACAATCTGTATTTCCGGTTCGCCATAGGGCATCGGCTGGAGGTGGTGGAGCACTGGCGCATCCCCGTCGGGGATGGAATCATCGGGTCGGCTGCGGCGACGGGCCAGGCGATCCGCGTGGGCGACGTTTCGAAGGACTCGCGCTATCTGCCGGCCGTGGAAGCAGTGCATTCGGAACTCGCGGTGCCGATTGTCGCGCGCGGGCGCGTGGTCGGCGTGATGGATATCGAAAGCCGCCAGCTCGATTACTTCACTCCGGCGCAACAGAACATTCTCACCATGGTGGCCAGCCGCATCGGCACGGCCATCGTAAACGCGCAGCTTTACGAAAACGCCCAGAAGCAGGCGGAAACGCTGCTGCTGCTCAATGAAATCGGCCGCGAAGCGAATTCGACGCTGCAGGTGGAGGAAGTGCTGCGGCGGGCCGCCGAACTTACCAAGCGATTGATCGACTACCAGATTTTCAGCATTCTGCTGATTGATGAGGTGGAAGGCGTGTTCCGGCATCGAGTAACGGTGAAGTTCGGGCAGCGCATTCAGGAAAAGGAGGCCGTCCCGGTGTATGAGGGCATCATCGGTGCGGCGGCGTCACTGCGCAGGCCCATCGTTGTTCCCGATGTATCGCTCGATCCGCGCTACCGGATGGCCAACGCGGAGACGCGCTCGGAGCTTGCGGTGCCGATGATCTTCAAGAATCGCGTGGTGGGCGTCATGGACCTCGAGAGCCCGCAAGTGAACTATTTCACCCCCGATCACGTGCAGGTGCTTTCGATTCTGGCCGCGCATCTGGCGGTGTCGATCGAAAACGCGCGGCTCTATGAGCAGGTAATTCGCGACGAGGCGCGCATGGAGCGCGATCTCAATGCCGCACGGAGAATTCAAGGGGCCCTGCTGCCGCGGCTGCCGGGGCCCGAGTTCGGGCTCGATATCGCGGCACGTGTCGTCTCGTCGCGCGAACTGAGCGGAGACGTCTATGACTTTGTGCGCTATGGCCCGCAGGATCTGGGCATTGCGCTGGGGGACGTAAGCGGGAAGGGAAGCGCGGCGGCGCTTTATGGGGCCGTCGCGATTGGAACGCTCCGCAGCCTGGGCTCGCAAAAGCCCCGCCCGGCGAATATGCTCCGCGCGGTCAATGGATTTTTGGGGGAGCGCCTGATCGAAGGCAGGTTCATGACTCTTTGTTTTTCGACATGGCATCGGCGAAAGCGGAGACTCCGCATCGCCAACGCGGGACAAGAGCAGCCGCTGCTGTTTCATGGCGGGCGTTGCGAGAAAATTCAGCTGGCCGGCTTTCCGCTGGGAATGTTTGAAGAGGTAACCTACGACGAACGGAGCTATATTTTAGATCCGGGCGATATCGTCGTGTTCTTTTCCGACGGAATCGGGGATGCGCAAAGCCCCACGGCGGAGTTTTTTGGTCATGCGGGCTTGATCCGGCTCATCACCGAAAATCAGCACGCCACCGCGGATGGCATTGCCGACCGGATACTGGAGGAAGTCGACCGGTTCTCGGGCGGAAAGCATCCTACCGACGACCGGACGGTGCTGGTATTGAAGGTCGCTTGAAGCATCTCCCCCCCCAGGAAACCACCTTCACCGACGGCTCTCACCTTTCACCCCAGCGCAATTTGTTTCTCAGCACCTCAAAATAGGTTTTCTGCGGCGACTGCACGAAGGCTACCCTGCCGGGAGATTTGGTAATGACTACGCGGTCACGTGGTTCTAACTCGAATCCGACCTGGCCGTCGAGGGTGAGATACACCGGCTCTTCTGCCGCGGCGATATCGATTTCGACGCGGGCCGTGTCGGGAATGACCAGAGGCCGATTGGTTAACATGTGCGGGCAGATCGGGGTGATGACGAAGGCATCGAGCTGGGGATGCACGACAGGGCCTCCGGCGGCAAGCGAGTAAGCTGTAGAACCGGTGGGAGTCGCGACGATCAGCCCGTCCGCGCGGTACCGGCCGACTTGGGCACGGTCCACGTATAGGTCGAAATCCAGCATGCGAGCGAGCGCGGCTTTATTTATGACGGCGTCGTTCAAGGCGACCTGGCGTTCGGCGATCTCGTTGTTGCGAACAATTTCGGCGGCGAGCATCATGCGCTCGCTGGTTTCGTGTTCACCCGCCAGCACACGCTCGAGCACGGGGTAGAGCTCTTCGCGTGTGACGCTGGTGAGAAATCCCAAACCACCCAGATTGACGGCGAGGATGGGAACCTTATGTCCACCGAGCGCGCGGGTGGCCGAAAGCAGCGTGCCATCGCCTCCGAGGACGATCAGGAGGTCGATTTTTTCGGCCAGGGCGTCCCGGGCGACCACAGGAGCGCCGGGATCGACACACCGGGCAGTTTCCTGATCGACAAAGACGCCGATTTTGCGCTCTCGCAGCCATTGAATCAGCGGCGGCGCCATCGAAGACACGACGTCCTGGATGGGTTTGCATACGATGCCGACGGAGCGAATCATGATGGTGAGTGTTGCATTTTATTCGATGCGGCGCGCCTTGCGTGAAGAAAAAACTCCTGGTTTCCTTTCGCGCCGGGCAGCTGACTGGGCTTCACGCCGGCTACTTCCAGACCCAAGCGGGCGGCAACCCCGACGACGCCTTGCACGGCCTTCTGATGCGATGCGGGATCGCGGACGATGCCGCCTTTGCCGACCTCGCGTTTCTCCAGCTCGAATTGCGGCTTGATCAGAATGAGCAGATCGGCGCCGGGCGCCGCCACAGATACGAGCGCGGGGAGGACTTTCGCGACCGATATGAATGAGAGGTCGGCGGTAATCAGAGTGATTAGATCGGCGATATCGGCGGCTTGCAGGTGGCGCACATTCCGCTCAAGCAGCACCACGCGCTTGTCCTGCTGGAGCTTCCAGTCGAGCTGGTTGACGGTGACGTCCACCGCATAGACTTTGGCTGCCCCATTTTGAAGCAGGCAATCGGTAAAGCCTCCGGTGGAGCTGCCCGCATCGAGACAGATTTTTCCTTGGGGAGCGATCGCAAAGCTTTCGAGAGCGCCTTCCAGCTTGAGCCCACCCCGGCTGGCGTAGCGGAGCGTCGGGCCGGTAATTTCTACCCGCGCGTCCTGAGAGACACGAGTGCCGGGCTTATCAATCTTCTGGCCTTCCGACAGCACTTGCCCAGCCATGATCAGCGCCTGTGCGCGCTCGCGCGACGGCGCCAGGCCGCGCTCAACCATCAGCACGTCAATGCGCGTTTTCCCGAACGGGGGATGATTCATGGATTTCTGGCATGGAGAGCAGGCTGCATTTGTAGGTCGCGGCACCGAATGCACATCGTTCAAGATCGCCGTGCTACGAGGAACTGGGCTAGGTGACGCAAACGCGAGGCGCGGTCGCCGTAGCAAGTCAGTTCCTCTAAGGCACGCGCTTCGAGGTCCGCGGCGATCGAGTGCGATTTCTCCAGTCCGTAGAGCGCGGGATAGGTAGCCTTCTGCTGCGCCTGATCTTTTCCGGCGGTTTTGCCCAGAGACGCGGAAGATTCCTCGACGTCGAGGATGTCGTCGACCACCTGGAAGGCCCAGCCGATCAGCTGGCCGAACCGGCGCAGGCGTTCGACCTCTGCTTGTTGCGCGCCTCCTGCAATGGCTCCGGCCACAATGGAGCCGCAGATGAGCGCAGCCGTCTTTGAACGATGAATGTATTCGAGCGTGGCGGCGTCCACTGGTTTCCCGCCGGCCTCGAGGTCGGCCACCTGGCCGCCGACCATTCCATTGATGGTGCCAGCGGCGGAACTGGTTGCGGTGATCAGTTGAACCCTCCGGGCGGGTTCAACAGGGGCATCCGCGAGCGCCTGAAAAGCCAGCGTCAGCAGTGCATCTCCGGCAAGGATGGCCATGGCTTCGCCGAACACTTTATGGCACGTGGGTTTGCCGCGGCGCAGGTCATCGTTGTCGAGCGCCGGCAAATCGTCGTGAATCAAGGAGTAGGTATGGATAAATTCGATAGCGCAGCCGGCCTGAATCGCGCCTGCGAGGGCGTCGGTGAACATCCGCGCCGATTCAAGGCACAGAATCGGACGGATTCGCTTGCCTCCCGCAAAGACGCTGTAGCGCATGGCGCGGTGGATCGAGGAAGGCTGCGTGTGTTCGCTTGGCAGAAGCCTTTCGAGCTGTGTCTCGATAGCGTCGTGATCGGCCTCGAAAAAATCAGGGAGCTTCATGCGTCGGTCAGAACCGAGAGGTTGTTGGCCCGGCGGCTGCCGGATGGATCGGAAACCCGGCCGAACCTGCTAGCAGGATTCATCTTCCGGCTCAAACGGCTCCGCCGCAATCTTGCCGTCCGCTTTCTTCAGGAGAATTTCGACACGGCCTTCTGCTTCTTCCAGTTGTTTCTGGCAGTCGCGCGAGAGCTTTACGCCTTCCTCGAAGAGTTTCATGGCTTCGTCGAGGGAAAGATCTGTGTTTTCGAGCCGCTTGACGACTTCTTCGAGCCGCGTCAGGGATTTTTCGAAATCGCCTTTGCGCGGAAGCTCAGCCGCCTTGTTGGGTGTTGAACTCATTTCGCCTGAGTGCGCCGCGCGACTGAAATGATAGCCCGCAAAACGCATTGCCCAATATAAACGCAGTGGCGAAGCGGAGCAAGCGACTTGGCGGATCGAAGAGCCTTGGCCTCTTGCGTATCGCAACCGGACCGTGCACAATCCGCTCATGGCGCTGGAATTTACGACTTCGTAGGTGAAGGACTCAAGGGATGTCCTGCGCTATTACCGGCGGCTCGCCAAGGGAGCGATCGCGCAGGTGCCAGAGG
Organism: Candidatus Acidiferrales bacterium; assembly: GCA_050015335.1. GTDB lineage: Bacteria > Acidobacteriota > Terriglobia > Acidiferrales > UBA7541 > Palsa-295. The sequence goes on from JBEKBP010000001.1 coordinate 135,443, forward strand.
AGAAGCTCACGGCGGCGCTGGACGAGGAATCGAATTCCACCGCGACAATCGTCAGGCATTTGTCGGGCAATATGCGGTCGCGGTGGAGGGACTTTCTGACCACCGACGGCGAGCAGCCCGACCGAAACCGCGACAGCGAAGCCGGACGGATCTCGATCGGAAGGTAACGATTCGCAATGAGGCGCATTCGGTGCTGCAGGCGATCAACCGACGTGTGACTCATATTTCCTATCACGTGGGGCAGATCGTGTTTCTCGCGAAACATTTTGCCGGGCGGGAGTGGAAGACGCTGTCGATCCCCCCCGGGGGGAAATCCGGTGATTTCAATGCCGCCATTGCGTCCGGCAAAGCATCGCAGCGGTAGCGAAATCTGGAACTGGGACCGAAGAAGCCTGACGCGTTGAAAACAGAATGCAGATCCCTCCCGTTGTTCGGGATGATCCGTAGGGGGTTTGCGGGCAGACTTTGAAGCGGCGCAGGCACCAGCAAGAATGCCGGTGCCGCTGAAATTCAGCCTGGCGTTGTGCTGCGACTCCTGATGATAACTGCCGTGATTCGCCCCATGCCTACCTCCTGCGGGCCGAAAGTGCGGGTGCCATGAGCGCCCTTCACCTCTTCGGCGTGCTGTTTCTGGTTGGTGTAAATGCGTTCTTTGCGGCGACAGAATTTTCGCTTGTGGCGGTGCGAGTTTCCCGCGTTCGGCAGCTCAGTGAGAAGGGCGATCCCCGGGCGAAGATCGTCGAACAGCTTCTTAGTGACATCGGCCGTGTTGTTTCGGGTGTGCAGGTAGGGATCACGATTGCGAGCCTCCTGCTGGGATACCTTGGCGAAGTGACCCTTTCGCGAGCTCTCGATCCCCTCGTCGAAGGCATCCGGCGGCCGTGGGCCGCGATCGCAGCGCACACCGCGGCGCTCGTGGTTGCTTTTGGCGTTCTCACCTTTCTGCAGGTTGTGCTGGGAGAGCTTGTTCCAAAGAGCCTGAGCCTCGCTCGGGCGGAACGGGTCGCGCTGTTGGTGGCACGCCCGTTCAGCTGGTTTCTTCAGACGTTCCGGCCTGCGATCGATCTGCTGGACGGAATTGCCGAGAGGCTTGTGCTCGCGCTGGGAGTGGTCGCGCCCCACAGCCACACCCTGGTGCGCTCCACCGAGGAATTGCAGGTGATGATCCAGCAGGCGCGGGACCGGGGGCTGATCCCCGAGGCCGAAGTGAAACTCATCCAGAGCGCGATCGAATTGGGGCAGATCGAGGCGCGTGAAATCATGGTTCCGCGGCCGGATATGCATGCGCTGCCGGCGGAAGCGAGCCTCGAAGAAACCATGAGACTGTTCGCGACGACGCAGCGGTCGCGGATTCCGGTCTATGAAGGAACGCTCGACCATATCGTCGGTTTTCTTCACATCAAGGATGTGCTGTGGACCGTGCTCGATCCCGCACGGACCGCCCTAGAGGTGGCGCCGCCTTCTGCATTTCATCTCAAGAGCATGCTGCGCGACGTCTTGATCGTGCCCGAGACCAAACCTGCCAGTGAACTCCTGCTGGAGTTCCGCACCCGGCGGACGGGGCTGGCGATGGTGGTAGACGAATTTGGGAGCATTCTGGGGCTGGTGACGCTCGAAGATATTCTCGAGCAGATGGTCGGCGAGATTCATGACGAGTTCGACGTTGTGGAGGGACCGCACGTACTGCCGGACGGCGGTGTGATTTTTGAGGGCTCGATGAAGGTCCGGGATCTGGAGTCGCAATACAAGATCGTGCTTCCCGACGAGTCTGGCGATTCTTCGTACGAAACCGTAGGCGGTTTTATTTTGAACCGGCTCGGATTCCTACCGCGCGGCGGGGAGAGCTTTGAGGCGGAGGGCTACCGCTTTACGGTAATGGAAATGGACCGGCGTCGCGTCGCGCGGGTGAAGATCAGGGCGCTCGGACCCCGTGTAACGCCGCGATCTCCTGACGCCGCCGGTGCCTCGTCGGATGCGCTCGCCAGTGCGCACGGTTCGCCGAAACCGTCCCCGGCGGCGCTCGAACCGCGCGAGAAATGACGCGATACCTCGCCCTGCGTTTCGTGTTCGCCGTGCCTGCGCTCTGGCTGATTCTCACCGTGGTTTTCCTGCTGGCACACATTGTGCCGGGCGATCCCGTCCAACAAATGCTTGGCGAAGGGGCACGCGATGAGGATCTGAACCAGCTGAGGCAAATGCTGGGGCTGGATTCGCCTTTGCCAGTGCAGTATGCGCGCTACGTGTCCGGGGTGTTGCGTGGCGACTTGGGAGAATCATTCCGGTTTCAGCCCGGTTTCAGCACGGCCCGAGCGAAGGGGCTTTCTGAGTCCGCCGTTTTATTCCGCCATGCATTTGGCAATGCGCTGATTCCGATCCCTGCGATTCTGGGATTGCAGTTCGGGATACTTCTGGCGGGGGCCATCGTCACCGAGATGATTTTCTCTTGCCCGGGGATTGGCCGCCTCGCGGTGCAGGCGATTGCTCAGCGATGCACGCAGTCACCGGTTTGACGCGCCCCATCTCTGGTGATTTTTCCCGCCCTGGCCATCATGACCGCAGTGCTCGCGTTCAACCTGCTGGAGGGCGCGTTGCGCGACTGGATGGACCCCCGGAGGGATGCGCTCCTACCTTGCCCCGACATGGCTGACCCGGTGAGAATCGGTGACGATTTCAGTCGGGTATTGCGGGCGGTCCCAACAAGTGGTAGTCAGGGGCCATATTCCGGAAGTATAGTTCCGACTCTCCCGCAGTGTGAACCTTCTGTCTCTATTGTAAATAAAGGGGTTATTGGAGTTAGAACGTGGCACGACCCGTGCCTTTCCCAAGGGTGTCTGATCAAGGAGCCCGCCCATGGTTCTGGCAATAGCGGTTTTGCTTTTCCAAATCTCTCCGGTCACGCAAGTGCTGCCCCCAACATCGGTGGACGTGGAACCTTTGACTTCGGCTCCTAGGCTGCTCGCGGCGAATCTTCCCGATGCCGATGTCGTTTCCAACGCCGCAAGGCTCGTCACGGCTCCCACGGTTTCGGGAGCGGTGCAACCGCATGACAGCGCCGCAGTGACTGGCGCGTCGGGTGAATCGCGTTCGGCCGATTCGAATCCGGTTTCCCTGCACGCTGCTTTGGAGAATTCGCGATCACTGTCGATGATCCGTGTGCCAGAGTCTGACTCGACGCCGGCGCGGTTTATTTCCGCAGAGTCGCTGCCGTCGCGACGGAAGTGGATTGCGTTGTCCATCGCGCAGCATGCCGCGGCCGCATTCGACGCTTATTCGACCCGCGACGCCATCTCGCACGGAGCAGTGGAGCAAGATCCCCTGATGCGGCCTTTCGCCAATTCATCCGCCGTGTACGCGGCGATTCAAGCTTGCCCGGTGGCTCTCGATTTTGCCGCACGCCACATGCAACGGAGCGAGAATATTTTCCTCCGGCGGACGTGGTGGGTACCGCAGTCGGTGAGCGCCGGAATGTACCTGTTTTCCGGCGTTCATAATATCCACGTGGCGGACCGGCCGTAGAAATTCCAGAAACTTCTCTCTCCGGGGAAAAGATGTAAACCGACGCTCGGGTACCTCCTTCCCGGGCGTCTTTGTTTTGTCGGCGCAATCGGAGGAGAGTGCTACCAGATGCGGTAGAAACCGTCGCGGCGGATGATCTCGACGGGGTATCCGAACAGCTGGGACATACGATCTTCTACCAGGAGTTCGTCCTTGCGGCCGTCTGCGAGAACGCGGCCGTCGCGCATCAGGACGACCCGTTCGATTTCCGGAATAATGTCGGCGGCGTGATGCGTTACCAGCACGATTCCCACACCGGATTGAGCCAGCGCCCGCATGGCCTGGCGCAATTTGTGCTGCATGAGGATATCGAGGCTGTTGGAAGGTTCGTCGAAGACGAGTGCGAGCGGTTCATGCACCAGGGCGCGCGCGATCAGGATGCGCTGGGCTTCGCCTGAAGACATATTGGCAACGGGGCGATCGGCCAAATGCATGGCGTCCAGGCGGGCGAGAGCTGCATCGGTCTTCAGAAGGTGCTCCGGCTCGACGTGATGGTTTGCGAACACCTGTGTGCTGCTGAAAAAGCCGGAAAGGACGACTTCTCGTCCCGTGGCGTGGCCCTTTACGCGCTCCATCAGGTCGTTCGACACGATGCCCAGCAACAAACGCAGCTCGAATACGTTCCAACGCTCGTTTCCGAGGATGCTGATGCGCGAATGGTCGCGCGGGACCGGGTAGCACTCGCGCGTGATCGTTTTGATCAAGGTCGATTTGCCGCAGCCGTTGGGGCCGAGTATGGCGATGTGCTCCTGCGGCATGATCCGCAGGCTGAAGTCATCAAGGGCGAACTTTTCTCCTCGCATTACGCGAATGTGCTGAAAATCGATGAGCGCCGGTTTCAATAGCGTTGTCTCCGCGTTCTCTGATTGCCCTATTGCTTTAGATTTATACCATTCGCCTGAAATTGAGGTGAATGTTCGCCTGGTAAAGACTGCCTGATAAAGACTGCTTGACGCGGCTCGTGCAGTCATGTAAACCGTCATGCTTCAGGACACGGAAAATCGGTCTGGTGCGGATCCGAAGTGAAAGCTCCTGGAATTCGGGCAGTGCGGAGGCGATTTCCCGCCGGATGCTGGACCCTCGCTTCTGTCACGGTGCTGGCGTTGGCAATTCCGCGAGCGGCGCAGCCCGCCCAGTGGGCGGGCTTTATCCCAGACGATCGGGCGGGCGAAGCAACGGCTGCTTCTATTCCCACCCCGGAGCAAAAGATCTCGGAAAGATCGCTCCGCATGGACGTCAACATGGTGCTTGTACCGGTGATGGTTACCGACGTCACCGACCATCCGGTGATGGGCCTTGAGAAGAGTAATTTCGCGCTCTATCAGGATGGCGAGGAGCAACAGATCGGCTACTTTTCGACCGAGGATGCGCCCCTCTCGGTGGGATTGATTCTCGATCTGAGCAAGAGCATGAGTGCCAAGTTTGATATGGAGCGCGCGGCCGTCTCGGAATTTTTTAAGAACGCGAACGGGCTCGACGACTACTTCGTGATCACGTTTTCCGACCGGCCGAAACTGGTTTCGGGCGAGACTCAATCGATTGAGGCGATTGAGTCGCGCCTGGCGCTTCAGGTGCCGGACGGGAATACGGCGCTCTTCGATGCGATTTCTGAAGGAGCGTCGCACCTGCGGTCGGCGCAATACCGGCGAAAGGCGCTGCTGATCATTTCAGATGGAGGCGATAATCACAGCCGCCATCACCTCAAGGAGATAAAACGAGTTCTGCAGGACTCAGACCTGCAGGTATACGCCATCGGAATCTTCGATACCGGGTCGTTCAGATCTCTAGAGGAATCATTGGGCCGGGCATGGCTGGGCAAGATCACCGGCGCGACAGGCGGCCGCGTGGCCGCGGTTGATCGGGCGTCGAAAATTCCGGAAGCAGCGGCGACGATCAGCCGGGAAATACGGAGCCAGTACGTTCTGGGCTATAGGCCGAATGCGACAGGCGGCGACCGCCGGAGAAAGATCAAAGTGCAGGTGACGCCCACAACCGGCGCCATGGCCCTGCACACGTACTACAAGACCGGATACGTGCCCTCAGACGCTACGACCGCCCGTAGCCAGTGATTCAGTGACCACACCTGCGCAAGAGCTAATCTTTTCTCAACTCTTACCCGCGAAACGGGGTTTGGCTTAAATCCTTGTCCGATATCGTCTGTATCGGCCCGCGTGCAAACAGAGGCGGCACGGGCGAGATTCGGACGTTGAAAATGTCGACGAAGCCTAATACGCTGGTAGGTCATCTAATAGCAGGACCTCAGCGAAGGACCAGGACCCGTGGGCACAACAACAGCCGCATCCGCAACGAATTGGGGCTTTCTCCTTGATGGCAAATGGCTTACGGAAGGTGAGCCGTTCGAAGTGCTCTCGCCATACGACGGCTCGGTGGTGGGGCTGACGTATCAGGCAACCGCGGCCCACGCAGAAGCGGCAGTGAATGCCGCTCAGCGGGCGTTTGAAACGACACGCAAGATGCCGGGGTTCGAGCGACAGCGCATTTTACGCGAGATCTCCGAGGGGATTCGGGTGCGCCAGGAGGAGTTTGCGCGACTGATCGCATCGGAAGCTGGGAAACCCATCCGAACGGCTCGGGAGGAAGTAAACCGGGCGGTTTTCACCTTCGCCGTGGCTGCCGAAGAGGCCACGCGGATTGGCGGTGAATGGCTGCCCTTGGATTGGCAGTCCTCAGCGGCGGGGCGCGGAGCAATTGTGCGCCGGTTCGCGCTGGGCCCGATACTGGCAATTTCACCGTTTAACTTTCCGCTGAATCTTGTGGCTCACAAGGTGGCTCCCGCCATTGCCGCGGGCTGCACCCTTGTGCTCAAGCCGGCGCCGAAAACACCGCTCACCTCGCTGCTATTAGCCGAAGTGATTGACAGGTCCGGCTGGCCCCGAGGCGCTTTCAATGTGCTGAGCCTTTCAAATGGTGACGCGGAACGCCTTGTTCAGGACGACCGTTTGAAGATGCTTTCTTTCACCGGCAGTGGGCCCGTGGGGTGGGCCCTGAAGGCAAAGTCCGGAAAGAAAAAGGTGGCCTTGGAATTGGGCGGTAATGCCGGAGTGATCGTACACTCTGACTGGGCCGCCGAAGATGCCGCCGATCGATGCATTGCAGGCGGGTATGCATATGCGGGGCAAACGTGCGTTTCGGTGCAACGAATTTTCGTGCACCGCAATTTGGAGGAAAAGTTTCTGTCGAGGCTGGTGGAGGGCGTGCGGAAGCTGAAAATAGGCGATCCGCTGGATGAGTCGACCGACCTGGGGCCAATGATTAGCGAAGACGCTGCCAGGCGTGCGGCTTCATGGATCGATGAGGCGGTTCGCTCGGGGGCAAAAGTCCTAGCCGGAGGCAAGCGGAACGGTTCGTTCCTTGAACCTACCGTTCTGACGCACACCCGTCCGGAAATGAAAGTGAGCTGCCAGGAGGTGTTCGCGCCGGTGGTGATCGTCGAGCCCTATAACGATTTTGACGACGCGATCCGCCGCATCAATGACTCGCCGTACGGCCTTCAGGCGGGCCTCTTTACGCGCGATGCAAAACTTCTTTTCAAGGCTTTCGAAGAACTGGAAGTAGGCGGAATCATCGCCGGGGATATGTCTTCGTTCCGGATCGACCACATGCCGTATGGCGGTGTGAAGGAATCCGGCATGGGCCGCGAAGGAGTGCGCTACGCCATCGAGGAGATGACCGAGCCGCGCATCCTGGTGCTGAATCTCGCCTGACATTTCCGCAAGCCGTTCGCCAAGCGAAATCCCCTTCGCCCCTTACCGAGAGAACCTGGGCATGCACGTGGTGTACTCGGCTTTTTTCTCCGCGTTGTCGCTATACTGCTTCTCAAAAGCCTTCCAGGGTGAATCGCCCAACTCCGGTGTCCGCTCGTCATTGGGCGGATTGACGTGGTAGGTCAGTAGGTCGCTGTCTGAAAGCTTCGTTCCGCCGGTGGCATCGTCCTTCATGATTACTCGAGACGCCGCAATCTGATTGTCAGTTATGCCGTTCAGCCGGTACCATGCCTGATTGGCAGCCACCGCAGCCAGCAACCCATCCATGCTGCCGCCCGGTTTGATCTGATAGACGCTCACGATGGCGATATCTCCGTCGCACTGGGGCGCCAAAGTCTGAGCGAAGGCGGGAGCGGCGGTGAGGGACAACAAGGCAATCGAGTACAGGATGAATCGCATGTGCGGGCATCTCCTCGGTGATTTTTTTCGATGGGAGGATAACACGTACGGGCCATGCTGCGAGCAGTGAGTTCAGCCCGCGAGCATCTGAGTCTATCCGGGCAGCCGACGTTACTCCTTTTGAATGCGCATGAGTGTAGGGGGATTGGACGTCGATCACGTCCGCAAAGGCTTCGCAAATGCTGTCGATCCCGGGAGTCGTCGGCGAACTGGAATACTCCGAATGGCTCGATCTCGATTACCTTCGCGCGCACATCTTCGCTCTCGAGCAAGTCCAAGGAGCAGAATCGTTCTCGAGTTCCTGGCAGGCCAGAACCAGTTCCGTGTCAAACCAAATGTCACTGCGGTCTTCAACCAGGATTTAACTGCACGGCCCCAGGGCTGCCCTTCGGTTGAGTCAAGGGCGAGACAAGGCCGAGATCAGGCCCGACATACGTAGTTGCAAATCGGAGCTAGTAAGGGGTTTCCTGCGTGAGTGACATGGCGACGGGTCCTGGTAGAAGTCTACAACGGCTCTTGTAACGCCTTAGGTAGCTTCGAGGAGAGGTGTGACGCAGGAGTCTTGCAGGGTGTGGCTTAGACGGTTTTATCTTTTGAGTAACAGAGGGGATCGAGGTTGCAGTCGATGCATCGGGGTTTGCGGGCCTGGCAAATACGCCTTCCGTGCCAGATCAGCTGGTGAGAGAAAACAATCCACCTCTCCCGCGGTATCACTTTCATCAGGTCCTGCTCGATCTTCTTTGGGTCGGTGTTCCTGGTTAGGTCGAGGCGGCCGGAAAGCCTTTGCACGTGCGTGTCAACCACGACTCCGGAAACGATTCCGAAAGCGGTGCCAAGCACCACGTTCGCCGTTTTGCGAGCGACGCCGGGAAGCGTGAGAAGTTCCTCCATTGTTTGGGGGACTTCGCCGTGAAACTCCTCGATGATCTTTTTGCTGGCGCCCATGATCGATTTCGTCTTGTTGCGAAAAAAGCCTGTGGGGCGAATATCGTTTTCGAGCTCGCTTGGATTGGCATAGGCGAACGCTTCCGGATTCGGATACTTCGGGTAAAGCTTGGCGGTGACCTCGTTTACGCGCACGTCGGTGCATTGCGCCGAGAGGATGGTGGATATCAGTAGTTGGAAAGGATTTTTGTGGACCAGCGCGCAGGTCACTTCCGGATAGGCTTCGTCGAGCTTTTTGAGGATCTTGCGCACGCGCCTAGGGCTGGTTCCATGGCCAAGAGCGGTCCGGCCGGCGTTTTCCCGAGATGCTGCGGCCGGCGATTTTGACGCGGCGGTCGCCCGGGGCGGCGTTCTCTGCTTTTTCGACTTCATGAGCCAAAAAACTATAGCACAGGCATTAGCGCTCGACGCGAACGCCCTTCCAGAAGGCGACGTAGTCTTTGATCTGTTTGGCGGCAGGAAAAGGGTCCGGGTAATACCAGGCGGCGTCGGGATTGCACTCGCCATTCACTTCGACGTTGCGGTAACTCGCTTTGCCTTTCCACGGGCAATTGGTGTGCGTATCGCTCGGAGTAAAAAACTCGGGCCGTACCGAATCCGGGGGGAAATAATCATTCCCCTCGACAACGATGGTGGCATCGCTCTGCGCCAGGACGACGCCTTTCCATGTGGCTTTGACCATTTTTTCTCCCGCGAAAGCTATACCGCGAAAAAGAGGCTTTGCGCGAACGGCCACTCGGAATCAATCCACTGGCTCTCGCAGCGATAGCCGGTGCGCTCGCCCATCTGAAGGACTTCTTCAGGTTTATACTTGTGCGAGCTTTCCGTCCAGATCGTCTCACCCTCTTGCAAATAGAAGCGAAAACCTGCCTTGCGGATCGTGATGCGTTGCCAGGCTGTCGAGCGAAGATGCATTTCGACGCGGCGCTCCGTTTCGTCGTAGCGCACGGTGTGCCGAAACTGGCTCAGATCGAAATCCGCATCGAGTTCCCGGTTGATCCGGACGAGAATGTTCTTGTTGAAAGCGGCCGTCACTCCCGCCCAATCGTCGTAAGCAAGTTTGATGATGGGAACGGGTTTCTCCAGATCGGTGGCGAGCAAAAGCGCGTCGCCTTGCTTCAGGATCGCCCGCACGTCACGCAAAAAACGGTCGCCCGCCGGCCGATCGAAGTTTCCGATGGTGCTCCCAAGGAAGAGCACGAGCAGGCGTTCGCCTTCGCGGCGGCGGATGGCTACCTCTTGCAGTCCATCGAGGTAAGCGCGTTCGAATCCGACGAGGCTGACCATGTCCAACTGGCCGAGTTCCTGCTGGCAGCGAAAAAGAGCGCTGCTTGAGATGTCGATTGGGTAGTAGTTGACCCGCTGGCGCCGGGAGAGGGCTTCGAGCAGCCAGCGAGTTTTCTGGCCACTGCCACTGCCGAGTTCGGCGACTACCACGGGGCTGGGAATACGATCGACGATCGCGGCCGAGTGCTGCTCGAGGGTGCGCATGCCCGCGCGGCCCAAGCCGTATTCAGGGAGCACGCAAATCACGTCGAATAGGGCGGAACCAACTTCGTCGTATAGATATTTGGAAGGCAGCTCTTTCTGCCCCGGATGGCTGAGGCCGACGACAACATCGGAGGAAAATTGCGATACAAAGTCACTGGAAGGAATGGCAACAGCCATTCGCGAAGCGGTCGCCATACTTATTCCTCCACGCAGCGGAAGGTTGTGTAGATATACGGATAATGCGGCTGGAACCAGTTGCGATAGGACCGCCGCAGCATGCACGAGTCGGTTCGGGCCGACCCGCCTTTCAGCACGAAGTGCTTTCCGTCGAAGAAATCCGCGGAGTAGCCCCTGTAGAAAGGAAATGGCTCAAACCCAGCAAGGGGACCAAAGGGCGTGGAGGTCCACTCCCAGCCATTGCCGAGGAGATCGAAGACGCCGAAGGCGCTTGCACCCTTCGGGTGAGCATCCACACGAGTCGGCTCCCATGACATGTGATGAAAATTTCCACGGCTCGAATCAGGGTGTGCATCGCCCCAGGGATAGGCAGATTCTGATCCCTCTCGCGTTGCGTACGCAGCTCGGTGCCATTGCGCTTCGGTGGGCAGCTTCCTGCCAGCCCACCGCGTGAATGCGTGAGCCTCCGCATAGCTCACATAAACGGGACAGGAGGGCGGCAGCGGAATGGATCCGAACATTCCTCGATATGCCCAAGACGAATCCGGGTCGGTGGCAGGCACGCTCGACTGCGGAATCCAGAAGTGCGGATGCTCGAGATTATACCGGCGCTTCCATTCCCAGTCTTCTGGCCTCCAATAAGCCGCGTTTTCGTAACCGCCGGCGCGCACGAATTTTAGGTATTCATGGTTGGTGACAGGGAAGACGTCGATCGAGAAGCTCGGCACATCGACGCGCTGCAGATCGAATTCATTGTCCCAGCCAAAACTTCTAGCAGCTCCTCGCAACTGCCCGAGTGTCGCAGTGCCCGCGGGAATCGTCACCTGTCTGGCCCGCGGGGCAGGACGGGGATCGGCAAACGTCACGTCGTAACCAAGCTTGCGCTGTACGGGGAGATTGTGGAAAAGATAGGCGAGCGTTTCGGCATGCATCAGACGATGTTCGATCGCGACGTTCAGCCAGGGGCCTTCCAGAGTCGCCGCGGTCGAGCAGGATGCCAGGTCCCCTAGCCGCTGGTCTAATTGCTTGCGTACCCCCTGATTGTATTTTTCCACTTCGGCAATAGTGGGCCAATCGGAGGGCGCGTCGGTCGGCAGGCTGCCGCCGATCGGATCGATTCCGAATGCGAAAAGCTGGTTGAGAGTTTCGTCGACAGGTTGGATCCCCAGCTGCGGGCCGAGCAAATTCCAGTCGAACGCTTCGAGATGGCCCAGATAGAAAATCAAGCGGTGGCGTTCAGCAATGGGCCGATCGTAGAATGCATTGGGCGCCAGAACTTTAAAGAGCTCGTCGGTTCGCGTCCGGGCCTCGTCGAGCCGGGAAAGCAACGCCGGCAGAGCCTGGGGCGCGGTCTGAAAGGTAGTCACGAGTCACCTCAACGCAGGGTCTATTTCTATGCCCATTAGTCTACCGGTGCAAGCTGTTTCGCACCCATAGTTTGGATGCGGCAGATTCAGGAAAGTGTCAGGGAATTTGACGGGGACAGCAGCAGTTCCAGCAGTTTGCGAAAGGCCCTACCGCGATGACTGTAGTGGTTCTTTTCTCTCTGCGAAGCCTCCGCGAAGGTGCAGCCAAGTTCGGAAGAGAAGAAAAGTGGATCGTAGCCGAAGCCCTCTTTTCCGTGCGGCTCGAGCGTGAGCGTGCCTTCGGCGAAATCGGACACGATCGCCAGGGCGCGGCTATTGCGCGCAAGGGTGACCACACAGATGAAGCGCGCACGGCGGTCAGCGGCTTGTTTTCCCTGCATCTGGCGCAGGAGCTTTTGAAGCCGGTCGGCGTCGCTTGCCCCGGGACCGGCATACCGCGCTGAGTAAACTCCGGGAGCTCCGTCGAGTGCCGGCACAACGAGTCCGGAGTCATCGGCGAGGATGAGCTCCGAGGTGAATTGGCTGTAGTGCAGGGCCTTGCCGGCGCTATTTCCAGCAAACGTGGGTGCTGTTTCGTCAAAGGCAGGAATATCGTTGAAATTTGGAATGAGTTCGAGTTGGACTGGTGAATTCCCGGCGAGCTCGCGATATTCCCGCAGCTTGCCGGAATTCGAGGATGCCAGGAACAAACCAAGCGGCTTCATGCGCGTCCGCTCTAGCGCGAACGCCCGCTGAAATTCATCTGTACCAATTCCTGTTGGACCTTGCGGAGGTGGGCAATCCCGCCGGAGGCCAAGTCGATCAGGCCCTGGAGTTCTTGATTGGTGTATGCACGTCCTTCTGCGCTTGCTTGCACCTCGACAAATCGTCCGCCGCCGGTCATCACGACATTCATGTCGACCTGGGCACGGGAGTCTTCCTCGTATGCCAGATCGAGCAGAAGCTGATCGTCCACGATGCCAACGCTGGTTGCGGCGACAGAATCGATCAAAGGTACCGATCGCAGCATGCCGGCGGCGACCATGCGCTCGAGCGCCAGGGCCAGTGCCACGAACGCGCCGGTGACAGATGCGGTTCGCGTTCCGCCGTCTGCCTGGATGACGTCGCAATCGAGCCACACCGTTCGTTCTCCGAGCAACTTTAGATCTGTTACGGCGCGCAGAGTGCGACCGATCATACGCTGAATTTCGAGCGTGCGTCCCGACTGACGTCCACGAGTCGACTCGCGGGGGGTGCGCTGTTCGGTGGAGCGCGGCAGCATGCCGTACTCACCCGTCACCCAGCCCTTGCCGGTGCCTTTGAGGAACGAAGGGACGCCATCATCGACCGTGGCGGTGACGATGACACGCGTCATGCCGGTCTCGATGAGCACGCTGCCTTCGGCGCTCTTGATGAAATCGGGAACGATCTTTACTGGCCGCAAATCATCGCGGCCTCGCCCATCAGATCGCAAATTCATCTCCTCTGCATCTCATCGGGTCATTGCCCGAAATGCGGATGCTCAGTGTGACGACTGCGGAACCAAGTGTCAACAATCGGCCTAAGCCTAGGGGGCCGATGTTCATGGCTTTGCGCTCGATGGGGGCGCTCTGGAAGGTGGCGGAGTGGCCTGTCCGGGCGACGGCGGGGCAGGGGATGTTTGGGAGGAGCTATCGGCCGGGTTCGGAGGCTCCTGTTCTGTGGGTGGATTCAAGTCGAAATAGGCGGTGAGGTCCACATGGCCGGCCAGTGTTTCCGCCTCTTGCCCGTGAATAAGAATCTTCAATCGGCGCAGGGTGGGCACATTATTCTCGAGGGTTTCGACGATGGAATCGACGATGAGCTGCTCGCTTAAAATTCCCGAGGGGATTTCGGAAACGAGCGCATCGGAGAAATCCGCGATCGCAGTGCCGTCTGGAAGAACGTAGAAGGCGAGAAGTTCGGCGTCCGCGGGAAGGGTGCGCTGGTCGACCGTGGGGGCGGAGGCGATCAGGGCGTGAAGAACCTGCTTGGCGCGCTGGGCTGGGTCGGCCGACAGAGGCAACGGGATGGTGACCGGTGCAAGTTGGTCCGGGCCGGCAGCCCAGAAGATTTTCGCCGCGACGGTGACGTCTGTGGGAGTTGTAATGGGCGGGGCGAGGACCTCGCGGCGGGCCTTTTCCTCAACAGATTGCGCCTCCGAAAGGCGCTGAACCCTCTCGCGGAGCCCGTGGAAGCTGACCAATCCAATTGCCACTGCAACTGCCAGGGCACCGATCACGATTTTCCATTTGCGGGCCATTATTTTGCCCCTGCGGAATTCGCCGGACGGAATGCCTGAATGCCTTTGACGATCGAAGCGGCAAGAGGTGCAGCCATGGCTGTAAGCGAACTTGCGTCGCTTGCGGCGACGCTCGAAATTTCAACGGCCACTGCGGGCGCGGCCACAGAACGAAGCCCCCGAATCGTGGCACCTTTCGACAGCGCCGGCGACCCCGAGAATTGCTGCGCCACTTGGGTCTGCAACTGATCCGCGAGGCGGTGACTCACGTCTGCATAGGATCGCTGCGCTTCGTTCCAGGGCACAAGACTCGAGGGAGAAACCGGCAGACCTGGCTCCGATGCAGCTGCGGTTGTCTGATCAGCGTCCGACACCGGTGATCTGCTTTGCGGAGAAAAAGGGCTCGCGAATTGATAGAAATACGCGCGAGCAGTGCCGACCGTTCCGGTGGAGGAAACATGCAAGCCGATCAAAATCGCATCGTGATATGAGTTGGCGACTGCCGCGCGGTCGTCGTAAGAGGGATTTGAATCATCGTCCCGCGTCAAGACCACGCGATAGCCTTGGCGGACCAGGCCCACGCGGACGGCCCGCGCAAATTGCAGCACGACGTCCTTCTCGATCGGGCCATTTTCTCCCCGTGCTCCTGGGTCGGTCCCGCCGTGAGCTGGGTCGAGCACGATCACAGGGCCCACATAGGCGGCCTGAGGCGCAACGAGCTGTGGTGTGGGAAGTTGCTGCGTCTGGAAGGATTGTTGCGCGGCCGGCGTCCCTGGCGCCGACGCGGGCGCTTGCGACGCCTGCTCCCGGGCGATCCATACGCTTGCCAGTGGCACCAGGAGGAAAGCAAAAAGACCCAACGAGTTCCGCACGAGGAAAAGTTTAGCAGAAATGCCGCGGCGATGAAGGCGGCTTCGCGCGGCCGATTATTTTCAGTGACTGCTGCGGGGGGGTAGCTCAACGATTTCTCGACCCCAGCGCCGAAGCACCCGGTCAGAGCCTAGCCCCGCCCGGGGCGCTTTCATACCGCCGGATACATTCGGGGCTCCCACCAACTGCGCGAAGACGCTGGAGCCGAGTGTCCTGTCGTACAGTTCCCTGAGCTGTACCTTCGAACAGGTGGCGAAAGTGACAATTCGCGTGAATAGAGGCATTCGCACCGGAGATTTCTTCTTCACAATAAGGGCCAGGTGAAGAAGGGCAGTGAGGGTGCGCGGATGAGCCGAGTTGTCTTGGTTCCATGTTGCTTGCTGATGGTTTTGATTTCGCCGTTGGCCTGCACCAGCCAGTCGAGCAACCAGTTCGCCGCAGGGACCGCGGCTCCCAACCCTTCCTCCGCCGTGGTCTCGGTTCACGAGCTCCAAATCCCCGAGAAGGCTCGCAAAGATTGCGAGAAGGGAACCAAACGCTTCGCCGCGAAGGATTCAGCGGGAAGCATCCCCGAGTTTCAGAAGGCCATCCAGTCGTTCCCGGGCTACTACGAAGCCTACGCCAAGCTGGGCGCAGCCGAGTTCGATCTGGAACGATGGGACGACGCTGAATCTGCATTCCGCAAGGCCATGGAATTGAGCGGCGGCCACTATGCGCCGGCAGACTTCGGCTTGGGCTTGATTCTGGCCACTGTTACCAAGAAGTTTGCCGATGCCGAAGAGGTTGTGCGAGCCGGTCTTGAGAAAGCTCCGACCGATGTAGCCGGGCATTTTGTGCTGGCGTGGGTGCTCTACTCGACGGCCCGGCTGCAGGAAGCCGAGGATAGCGTGCGCCAGGCGCTTGTCACCGATCCGAACGCTGCCGCACCACGGTTGCTGCTGGCGCAAATCCATCTTCGACAGAACAAGTTCTCCGCAGCTGTGGAAGACCTCAATACGTACCTCGCGTCGGGTGTTGCCGGTCCTATGGATGAAAAAGCCCGGACGGCCCGGGCCGAGGCGCTGCGCGCGCTTGGAAACACAGAAGCCGAGGCCCCTCTTTCCACCGCAGCAAGTCAATAAGAGACAAAGAAATCAAAGCCTCAAGCTTTGGGAGTGTCTGATGGTGCGGGAGCAAGACGAACGCCGGTGCCGATCGCCGATTGTGCCCAGTATGCGATAAATCCCGCCACCATCAACAGCACACCGAAGAGCAAGCCGTTGACGCCCAGGATGCGCTCGCTTTCACTGTGAAACATGGAAATGCCGAGGAGCAACAAGGGGCATACCCCGATCAAGGCGGCGCCGGGCATTCCGCCGGCCACGCGGAAGGGGCGCTCGAGGTCCGGTTCCTTGACGCGGAGCGCAAAGAGCGCTGCAAATTCAAGCACCACGCTCGCGCCCGAGAGCAGCACATCGAACGTGATGAGGCGCTCAAATCCCAAGCCCAGGCAAAGAGCCCAACCCGCGGCACAAACCAGAATGGCGACCCACGGTGCGTCGGTCTTGCGGTTCAGCCGGGCGAGGGCAGGGGGCAGCATGCCGTCCTGGGCCATCGCGAGAGGGAGACGGGAGTAGCTCATCACCAGCGCGTTGAGCATTCCAAAGGCGCTCAGGAGCCCGCCCAGCACGAGGGCAACGCGCAGCCACGGGCCCCCGACCAACGCCGCCAGATCCGCCCACGAACCTGTTTCGAAAGCGGCCGAGGAGATGCCGGTGAGCCACATCGCGGAGACCGGCAGTATGTAGGTGGCCGACACGATGATGACCGAGAGCAGCATCGCGCGAGGGTAGGTGCGCTGCGGATTCTTCACTTCGGCAGCGATCGTGGAGGCGCTGTCCCAGCCCATGTAGTTCCACATCGCGATGAGGATTCCGCCCATAAGTCCGACGGTGGAGTTGACGGGCGAGGTCACGGCGCCGGAGAGCGCGCCGATTTTCATTGGGGCGAGAATCACAATCAAAGCAAACGGGGCCGAGAGAAGCAGGAACAGCCAGAACGAAGAAATGCCAATCGCGCGGACACCGAGGATATTCCACGCCGCACTGATCGCCACCACGGTGAGGCCGACGATCATGCCGCGACGGCCTGCCGCGAACCACGGAAACAGGCGCTGGAGATATGCCACGAAGAGCGTGGGATAGATCGCCATATCGAAGATGCTTGCGACGAGCGAGAGCCAGGCTTCCTGGAATCCCCAGAAATTTCCCATTCCCCGCCGGACCCACGCGTAGTAGCCGCCCTCGTGAGGAAGCGCGCTGGCGAGTTCGCCGACCATCAGGGCCGTCGGAACGCTCCACAGAATGGGGGTGAGGAGCAGGATGACGATGCCGAGGCCGTACCCTGCGCCATGGATGATGTCCTCGGTTCCGTAAGCGCCGCCCGAAACCATGAAGAAAGTGGCGGCCACAAGCGGCCAGAGCGTCAGATTCGCAATGCGCTTTCTTGCGAAGGGTGCCTGGGCGGAAGGTTCTGTCGGAAGATTGGCTGGTCTCAAGACCCGTTGCGAGCCCCTTGTGCGGCGCTGGCTACATTTTGCTCTGAGCGCACCGATCAGGCGCAGCATACGGCATCGGGAGCCGTGGCGGAAAGGTAATTCAAGCAGTTAGCGTTGAACTCCAGGCTCGGGGACCGGGATGTCCAGCCACGCTTGAGACTGCGGGCGGGATGGGTGAGCAAGTATCTTGCATCGAGCGTCCCGGTTGTAGCACACTTCGGTCTCCGGGATGCTCCGAGAGACGTATGCGAGTGCGCTCACTCGGTGCGCCCTTCATGTCGAATTCTCGGGTTTCGCGGTTTGCCGCGCAGCCAGCTCAAGCCAGAAGGTTCCCGAAGGCCTTGTGTTGGCGCTCGAGCGGGATGGAGTATGGACCATGTTTCTGGAGTTCTACAATCTGCGCCAGCAGCCGTTCGGCGTCACTCCAGACCCCGCCTACCTTTATCCCACCCGGACACACCGCGAAGCCCTGGGCTCGCTTTCGTCCGGCATCAAGGATGGACGCGGATTTTTCGCCCTCATCGCCGAGCCCGGAATGGGCAAGACGACCCTGCTGTATCAACTGCTCGATGAGCTGCATGACTCGGCCCGCACCGTTTTTCTATTTCAGACCCAATGCGACTCCCGCGAATTTTTCCAGTACCTGCTCAACGAGCTGGGCGTTGATACGCGAGGAATGGATCTTGTGTCGATGCACGGCAAGCTGAACGAGATATTGTTCGCCGAGATGATCGCGGGCCGGCGCTTCGTCTTGATCGTGGACGAGGCGCAAAATCTGGATGATTCGGTGCTCGAGACGGTGCGCCTGCTATCAAACTTCGAAACCTCTTATGCCAAGATGCTGCAAATCGTGCTGGCAGGCCAGCCGCAATTGTCAGACCAGCTGGCGCAACCGCACCTCGCGCAGTTACGCCAGCGCCTGGCGGTGCTCGCGCGATTGGAGCCGCTCTCGGCGGTGGAAACAGCGAATTACATCGAGCATCGGCTCAACGTGGCAGGGTACTCTGGCACGGGCTTGTTCACTCCGGATGCTCTCTCGTTGATTGCGGAGCGCAGCGGGGGGATTCCTCGAACGATCAACAATTTGTGCTACAGCGCGCTTTGCGTGGGCCATGCGCGGGGATGCGAGATGATTTCCGCCGAGATCGCGCAAGAGGTAGCGGCGAAGCTCGATGACGGGAAACGGTTCCTGGAAAAAGAAACGGCTGCCGCCGTTGCGCCGGTGGATGTTCCCGCAGAGAAGATGCAGGAAGAGGAAGTGAAATCGCCGCCGCAACCTGTTCTGCGGCTGACTTACGAGCCGGTGAAACAGTTTCGTGTGCCTCGCTGGGCGCTCCGGTCGCTTGTAGTGGCCGGGACACTTTTTCTGGCGGGAATTTCGTTAACCGCTTTCATGCTGCGGCTTGCCGAGCCGGAAATGAGGAAGACGGCCCCTGTTTCGACGCCCGTGAATGCCACTTCAACTTCGGCGCCCGCTCCTGTTTCGGCTCCGACAGGCCCCGCGTTGATGCCGCCGGTTCGGGACGTTCCAGAAGCGGAATCCGCGAAATTGGACTACAGCGCCGATCCTGAGGAAACAGGTGCAACGCAGGTCATCACGGTTGCGGCGGTGGCTGGGCAGACGATCGAAGACATTAGCCTCTCGTACACAGGCAGATTCGATGCGGGCCTGCTGCAGCAGATTCGCGCACTCAATCCCGAAATAAAAGATCCCCATCGTCTGAGTGCCGGACAGTTGATCCGGCTGCCGCTGCCGCGGGGCTCGTTTCGAAAAGGGAAGGACCTGACAGCCGATCGATAGTCTGGTGTCGGCTTGCATGAGAGATCAAATGCACAGAGTGGGCTGTTTGTCGACGACGGTGCTGGTCGTAGTTTTGCTGCTCGGGTCACCCTTGCTTGCAGCAGACGAGATTTCGCGGGCGATGAAGCAGATTCTCGACCACCGGGCTGATGACTTCGTCTCGATTCGCAAAGATCCACAGGATGCGTATGGAGAAACGGATTACAAATCGAGCGTCGTGGTGCCTGCGGCGAAGGAGTGCTACATCCGACAGGAAATGAAGCCGCACTACGCCGAAAGCTGCGACGTGGCGGAAAGCAAGAATCGCGCTCTGGTAACCAGCAAGTACGCTAAATATGTGAAAGAGCTTCGTGCTGTTGCGCCGGCTTCCTGGATCAGCTGGACCGAGGAGAGAACCAAGCCCAGCGGCGAAAGAATCTACCTCGGTCCGGACCGCTCGCATCCGGCGGCTATGGTGGGCTGGGTGGTGGAAGGCATGAATGCAAACTTCTTCTTACTTACCGTGACGGTTTACGCTCAAGGTTCTGTGAAGCAATAAGGCAATGGGCCTTCTGCGGAAAAGCTCGGTCCGTGCTATTCTAGTGCTTGGAATCCCCACTGGTTTGGGTGACCTTCAATTCTGTGCCACGCAGTAGGTATCGGCTAGCTTGCACAGTTGCGCGAACTGAGCCGCCTTGGTCAGAACGCTCATGAACCTGATGGTATAGGGGTAAATTAGACTCCATTGCTCTCTGTTAACAACGTTTCCATGCGTTTTGGGCCCCGAATTTTGTTTGACGAGGTCTCGTGCACATTTTTCGCCGGGCGCCGCTACGCGATTACCGGCCCGAACGGGGCTGGCAAGTCGACGCTCATGAAGATTCTTACCGGCGACCTTGAGCCGTCAAAGGGCTCTGTCACGCGGCCCAAGAAGCTGGGCGTATTGAGCCAAGACCAGTTCGCGTTTGACGAATTTCGCGTGATCGACACGGTCATCATGGGGAACAAGGCCCTCTGGAAGGCTTTGCAAGAGCGAGACGCACTCTATGCCAAGCCCCACGAATCGCTGACGGACGCAGACGGCATGCGGCTGGGGGAGCTTGAGGGGATCGTCGGCGAGGAGGGCGGCTATTCCGCGGAAGCCGATGCCGCGCTGCTGCTTGATGGCCTCGACGTGGAAAGTTCGCTGCACGAACGCAAGATGAGCGAGTTGCAGGGTGGGCAGAAGGTGCGCGTATTGTTGGCGCAAGCGCTTTTCGGCAGTCCCCCGGCTTTGCTGTTGGACGAGCCCACCAACCACTTGGACCTCGATTCAGTCCACTGGCTGCAGGACTATCTTTGCGAGTACGAGGGCGTGCTCATCGTAATCTCCCATGACCGGCACTTTCTCAACAGCGTTTGCACGCACGTGGCCGACATCGACTACCAAACCGTCATCATGTACAACGGCGGCTACGACGATATGGTGTTGGCCAAGACGTCGATCCGCTCGCGAATCGAAAACGAGAATGCCCAGCGCGAAAAGAAAATCGCGCAATTAAACGAGTTTATAGCACGTTTTTCGGCCGGAACGCGGTCGGCGCAGGCCACCTCACGCAAGAAGGAAGTGGAGCGCCTGCAGACAGCCGAACTCGCCAAATCGAACATCGCCCGTCCCTACATACGCTTCCAGATGGACCAGCATTCCGGAAAGCACCCGCTCGAAATCAAGAGCATCTTCAAGTCCTACGACGGCGTGGAAGTGCTGCATCGGTTCTCGGCGGGTGTTTCGCGCGGAGAGAAGATTGCGCTGGCGGGCCGCAACGGTGCGGGAAAGACCACGCTGCTCAAGTCGCTGATCCGCAGTGCGCCTGGGTTCATTGACGATGTCGACAGGAAGTTTCCGGTGGATGGCGGCACGGTGAGTTGGGGGCACAACGTTGCCGTCGGCTACTTCGCGCAGGATCACGCTGATTCGATCGTGAAGGGTACCACGGTGATCGATTGGCTGCACCAGTTCAATCCGGCTGCGTCACAACAGGAATTGCGCGGCCTGTTGGGGCAAATGCTGTTCAGCGGGGACGATGCCCTGAAGCCTACGAAGGCTTTGTCCGGCGGCGAGTCCGCCCGGTTGATCTTCTGCCGCCTCATGCTGCAGAAACCGAATGTGCTGGTGCTGGACGAGCCGACCAACCACCTGGACTTGGAATCGATTAACGCGCTCAACATCGCTCTGCAGAAGTACGATGGCACGGTGCTGTTTGTGACGCACGACTACGATGTGATCGACGAAGTTGCAACGCGTATCTGGCACTTCAGGGACGGACACGTCGAAGACTTCAAGGGTCCTTATTCGGAATACCTTGTCCACGTCGAGCAGGAGAATGCTTCGCCTCAGGCTGCCCGCCAACGCTAGACATTTTTCTCCCGCCTTACCTTTATCCGCGCTGCAGCTCCCCGCACCGCGAAATTCAAGCTTTTGCCGCAGCGGCACTCACGTGGGGCGGTTCCATTCGAGGGATCTGCACAGAGGTTGTGGCGGGGTCGGCGCCGGAGGAGAGAGCCAGCAGAAGCGCCTGGAATCGTCTCCGGCTCTGTTCCGGAATAGACAAAGCGACACCGATGCCAAGGTCCGGAACGACCCGCCGCACGATGCAGTCCAGGCGAAGCGGCTCGTTGAGCGCCAGGTGTGCCGTGAAGCGCGCGCCCATACAGGGAATATCGGACATTTCGATGAACAGTCCGCCGCGGCTCACGTCGGTGACCGTTCCCCAGACTTTTCGCGACTGCCACAGAATTTCGGCTCTCAACCGGAACTGGTAACGCGCAAATTCACGGTGCAGGCGGCGGGTTAATTCACGGCGAGGCATAGGGTTCACGGCGGTTGTCTCCTTGCGATACAGCTTGCTGTTCTTATGCGGTTGGACCAATAGTACGGCCGTACAGTCGAAGGTCGAAATCCTCCGATACCCCTTATTCTTAAGGGCTTGTAAGCGCTCAAGTTTCCTGCAAACCACATCAGTGGGAGTTGGTGCCGCCGAGTTCGCGGACAATGTCGCCTACGAAGCCTTTGGCGTCGCCGAAGAGCATGAGCGTTTTGTCGAAATAGTAGAGGGGGTTGTCGATGCCGGCGAAGCCGGGGTTCATGCTGCGCTTGATGACCATGACCGTGCGCGCTTTGTCCACGTCGAGGATGGGCATGCCGTAGATCGGGCTCGACGTGTCGGTGCGCGCGGCGGGGTTGGTTACGTCGTTGGCCCCGATAATCAGCGCGACGTCGGTTTGCGGAAGATCGGAGTTCATGTCTTCCATTTCGATGAGGCGGTCGTAGGGAATATCGGCTTCGGCTAGCAGCACATTCATGTGGCCGGGCATGCGTCCCGCGACGGGGTGGATGCCGAAGCGGACATCGACGCCGCGCTTGGTGAGGGCGTCATAGAGTTCGCGGACTTTGTGCTGCGCTTGCGCGACGGCCATGCCGTAGCCCGGGACGATGGCGACTTTGCTGGCGGCGCCTAGAATTCCGGCGGCCTCCTCGGCGCTGGCGCTGCGAACCGTACGCCCTTCCTCGGCGGTTGCCGCCGAGGCTTGCACTTGTCCGAAAGCGCCGAACATGACGTTGGTGAACGAACGGTTCATCGCCTTGCACATGATGACCGACAGAATGAAGCCGGAGGATCCGTCGAGTGCGCCCGCAACGACCAGCACTTTGCTGTTCAGCACAAATCCCAATAATGCGGCGGAGAAGCCGGCGTAGGAGTTCAATAGAGAGATGACCGTGGGCATGTCCGCGCCGCCGATCGGCGTGACCAGCAGAACTCCGAACAGCAGCGCGATGACCACCATTATGGGGAACAGAATCGTGTTGGATGGATTCACGACGAGCGCGATGGCCAGCAGCAGGGCTCCGGCCAGTACCGATAGGCTCACGACGTTCTGGCCTTTGTAAACGATGGGGCGCTGGGGAAGGATTTCCTGCAATTTTCCAGCGGCGATCACGCTGCCGGTGAACGTGAGCGATCCGATGATCACTTCGAGTGCGATTTCACCCATGCCAAAGCGCGTGAGGTGCCCCGCGCCCACGTAGTATTCTGCGATGCCAATCATCGCGGCGGAAAGTGCGCCGAAGGCGTGGCTCAGTGCGGTCCGCTGGGGGACGGCGGTCATCTGCACCATGCCGAGGGGGATGCCGACGGCGGCGCCAATGATCAGCGAAATGATGATCCACTTATACTGCGTCAATTCGGGGTTGGAGAGAGTAGCGATCACTGCGAGCGCTGAGGCGATCTCACCGACAAGCACGCCGCGGCGCGCCGTGGTGGGCGAGCTGAGCCACTTGATCGACAGAATGAAGAAGACCGTGGCGACGATATAAGCGGAGTCGATGAACTGCTGTAGGAGGGCGGGGTTCATGGTTTCTTGGGCTGCTTGCCAGTTTTGAACATGCGCAGCATGCGGTCTGTGATGAAGAATCCGCCAACCATGTTGCTGAATGACGCCGCTACGGCAATCAGCCCGAGAATCGTGGAGAGCCGGGTCTCGTGCCGGCCGGCGATGATGATCGCTGCAATTACGACGATCGCATCGAGTGCGTTGGTGAGCGACATCAGCGGCGTGTGCAGCAGCGGCGACACGCGCTTGATCAGCTCGAATCCGACAAATCCCGCCAGAATGAAAACGTAAAGGTTCGAAAGAAAGTCCGAAGGCACAGTTTCCTCCTCAAGGCTGGGGCACTAGCGCTGGCAACTGGAACAATTCGCGGACGCGCGGCTGAACGATTTCGCCGCCACGCGTAAGCGACGTCTCCCGGATGATGTCGTCTTGCGGGTTCAGGTCGAGCTGGCCCTTCTTCACGATGAGAAGGAGAAACGCGGTGAGGTTGCGCGCATACATCTGGCTCGCGTGGTAGGGCACGGTGCTGGCCAGGTTAATGCGGCCAATGATCGTAACGCCATTCACGTTGATGATTTCTTCCGATCGCGTGAGTTCGCAATTGCCGCCGCGTTCGGCGGCCAGATCGACAATCACGGAACCCGGCTGCATGCCTTGCACCATTTGCGCTGTGACTAGCACGGGCGATTTCTTGCCGGGCACGACGGCGGCGGTGATGACCACATCGCTTTCGGCGACCACGCGGCCGAGCAGTTCGCGCTGGCGGGCATAGAACGCTTCGTCCTGCGCGGTGGCGTAGCCGCGTGCGTCCTGCGCGTCCTTGGCTTCGATCGGGAGCTCGACGAAGCGGCCTCCGAGGCTCTGCACTTGCTCTTTCACCGCGGGGCGCAGATCGTACGCAGAGACTACCGCGCCGAGGCGCTTGGCCGTCGCGATGGCCTGCAGTCCCGCAACGCCGCAGCCGATGATGAGTACGCGCGCGGGAGTGATGGTGCCCGCGGCGGTGGTCATCATGGGGTAGAGCTTGGGGAGGGTGTCGGCGCCGATGATGACGGATTTATAGCCGCTGACGGTAGCCATGGAGGAAAGCGCGTCCATTGACTGCGCGCGCGTGGTGCGAGGTATCAGCTCGACAGCGAACGAATTCACGCCGGTGGCCGCGATTTCCTCGACGATTTCTTGGGAGCCGAGCGGGCGCAGAAAGCCGATGAGAACCTGGTTGCGTCGCATCAGCGGGATATCGGCTTGGCCGGTGCGGTCATTCGACCCGTAGCAGAGGACTTGCGTGATGATGTCGGCCTGGGCGAATACGGAGGCGCGGTCGGGGAGAATCTTTGCGCCCTTCTCGATGTATGCGGTGTCGGCAAATCCCGCCTCCACACCGGCACCCTGCTCGATGACGACTTCGACGCCGGCCTTGGCGAGATTGGGAAGGACCAGCGGTACCAGCGCGACGCGCCGCTCTCCGGGGAAGCTTTCTTTCGGGACACCGACGATCACGAGGTCTTCTCCCCTTTTGCTTCTACTGGTTCTTGTTCCCGCTCGCAACAGTGCATGCGGTGATTGTCCGGCGCACACAAAACGCGAGAAGAAATTCTGAGGGCCCGATTGAACCGGAGTCGTTCAGCCGCCGGCGGGCAGCGAACAGAGCGGGCGTCTCGCCTGAAGCGCTAACAAGCAACATTATGATTGCGGCGCGTGACAAACGTTTCCCAAGTCCCTAACCTCCATCCACGGCCCCTCATTCTATATAGAACTTTGCGCATGTCCACTGATTTAGTTTTTAGGTTAGCCTCGGATTTCAAGTGCGAGCTATCGCAGGTCCCAGCACGAATCTGATGCCGGGCGGAATGTGGTTGTGACGGGAAATCTTTCTACGGAAACGCAATCCGAGCGATCCGGATACACGTATTGGCGCGGCCAATTTGGGCGTGCATGGATTTGCGGCCGCTGGCGCGTTCGTCTGCGAAAAACGGCTTGGACAAGGTAGACTAAGAAGTTCCGGAGGAAACCATGTTGCGGGTAGGGTTGATTGGGTGGAGAGGTATGGTCGGCAGCGTCCTGATGCAGAGGATGCGGGAAGAGAATGATTTTCGGGGAGTGGAGGCGATTTTCTTTTCGACGTCGAGCATTGGCGGAGCTGCCCCCAGGGAGGCAAGCAACGGCGGCGGCCTGAAAGACGCGAAGGATCAGCGGGAACTGGCGAACTGCGATGTGCTGGTCAGTTGCCAGGGCGGGGAATATACCACCGAGGTTTACGCGCCGCTGCGCAAGAGCGGATGGAAGGGCTACTGGATCGACGCGGCGTCGACGCTGCGCATGAGCGACGAAGCCGCGATCATTCTCGATCCGGTGAACGCAGACGTGATTCGCGAAGCGCTCGCGCGCGGGTTACGCACCTTTGCTGGCGGCAACTGTACGGTGAGCCTGATGCTGATGGCGGTGAGCGGGCTCTTGAAGGCCGGGCTGGTCGAGTGGATCACCACCATGACCTACCAGGCGGCATCCGGCGCGGGAGCGGCGAAGATGCTTGAATTGGTGAAGCAGATGGAGTGGCTTACCGAGCCGACGCGCGCGACTCCTTCTGACAACGCGCTCGAAGTGGATCGCATGGTGATCAACGCGCAGCGCGATGCCAGATTGCCAGTGCAGGAATTTGGCGTGCCGTTAGCCGGCAGCCTGATTCCCTGGATCGACAAGGAAATGCCCGGCGGCCAGACTCGCGAAGAGTGGAAGGGTGTGGCGGAGACCAACAAAATTCTCGGGCTCGAGCCGCCCGTGCCCGTGGATGGCATCTGCGTCCGCGTGGGAACGATGCGCTGCCATAGCCAGGGGCTATGCATCAAGTTGAACAAAGACGTGCCGCTCGCGGAAATCGAGCAAATCGTGGCGGCCAGCAACCCATGGGTGCGCGTGGTCCCGAACGACCAGGAATCGTCGGCGCGCTGCCTCACGCCAACGGCGGTCTCCGGTACGCTCAGTGTGCCCATCGGGCGCATGCACAAGCTGAAGCTGGGGCCGGAGTTTCTGGGTGCTTTTACCGTGGGAGATCAGTTGCTATGGGGCGCCGCGGAACCGCTGCGGAGGATGTTGAGGATTCTCAGGGGCCAATAACAGGCAGATGAGGCAGAGGGGAACAAGCAGCCTTTCGCTCAAGCTGGTCTGCTCCTTTACTTCGTCTACTTCGTTTATCTCGTCAAGTCTCCGCGTCGGCATACGCACACTCTGAAGCTCATGTTGTGTAGTCCTGGTTTTTCAGCGCGGCTTCTGTTTCGTTGATGCGGATCTCGGCGAGCTCTTGAATCAGGTTACCAGCCCAGCGATACACGTTGTGTTCCTTCACCACGCGGCGCATACGCCGCATGCGATCGTGCTTTTCACCAGGTTCCATTTCAAGGGCCAGCTGGATTGCGTCGGCAAGCTGGTCGGTATCGTAGGGATTTACGATGATCGCGTCGCGGAGCTCGCGGGTGGCGCCGGTAAACTGGCTTAGAATGAGGGCGCCGCCTTCGTCTTCGCGTGCAGCGACGAATTCCTTGGCGACAAGATTCATGCCGTCGTGCAGCGAAGTAACCATGCAGAAGTCAGCCGCCCGGTAGTACGGCTGAATCTCGTTGTGGTCGTGGTGGCGCGTCAGCATGACAATTGGCCTCCAATCGCTCGTCTGGAAGCGGGCGTTGATGCGGTTGGCGGCGGCTTCCACCTCGCGCACCAAATTATCATACCTCGGAATATTCGTGCGGCTGGGCGCGCCGATTTGAACGAAGGTAAATTGTTTTCGATATGCCGGATACTTCTCAAGGAAGCGCTCGACTCCCCGGAAGCGCTCCACGATGCCCTTGGTGTAATCGATGCGATCCACTCCAATCCCCAGGAAGCTTGCCTTAACGCCCAGACTCTTCAGCAGGGAGGCCCGCAATTCATAGGGAGATACCACGCTCCCGAGCTCGCTTTGGGATTCTCGGAAGTCGACGCTGATGGGGAACGGGCGGACAAGCGTGGTCTGGCCGTTGCGCTTCACCGCGAAGCGCTCCCATTCGATGCGGGACTCGAGCGCGGCATCGACCGTTTCGAGGAAATTATTGCAGTGCGCCTGAATGTGGAAGCCGACGAGGTCGGCGCCTAGAAGCCCGTCGAGCAGCTCGCGCTGCCACGGGCAGATGCGGAAGGCTTCCGGGTTGGGCCATGGAATGTGCCAGAAAATGGCCACGCGAACGTCGGGGCGCGCCTCCTTGATCATTCGCGGAAGCAGCGCGAAATGGTAATCCTGCACGAGAAGCAATACATGCTCGATGCCTTCCATTTCCGCAAGGACGGCATCGGCGAACTTGCGGTTTGCGTCCTGATAGCTTTGCCAATCGGACGACCGGAAGATCGGTCGGGTATGCGCAATATGGCATAACGGCCAAAGGCCCTCGTTGGAGAAGCCGTAGTAGTAGCCCTGTTCCTCTTCCTTGGTCAGCCACACGCGGCGCAGGGTGTATTCGGGATTGTCCGGCGGAACGCGGAGATGATCGCGCTCGTCGACCACCTCCTTATCGGCGTCTCCTGAGCCGAAGGCGATCCAAGTGCCGTCACAGGCGCGAAGAATGGGCTCCAGCGCGGTAACCAGACCGCTCGCCGGCACGAGCGCTTCAACCTTCTTTCCGCGATGCACGTGCATGTAGGGCTCGCGGTTGGAAACCACAAACAGCGAACCGAAGGGCCGGCTCTGAATGCTCACGCGCAGGCGCTCGGCCGTCCACATGGATTCACCGGTCTCCCGGAGACGGGCTTCTTCCTCGGCTGCGGCGCGCGCCTCGGACAGGCTTTTGGCGAGGTTCACGACCTCCTGTGAAAAAGGCGCGAGAAAATCTTCGTTGGGCAATTTAGGGCGAGGCCCGATGCGGCCTACGCGCACGTCTTTCATCCACTGGGCGGTACGCGAGATGGGCAGGATGACCGTCCAGCGAATGATCAGTATCGTGATGAAGACGATCAGCACCACCTGGGCGACGACGCGCCAGACACTGTCGCGCCAGATGCGGTCGCTCTGCGCTTCGATGTAGCTGGCATCGTGGAAGATGGCGAGCACGCCGGCAAAGTGGCCGTCCCTGTGCAACGGCATGTAATACGCGTGCATGGGCTTGCCGCTGAGAGTGATGAACTCGCCCAAGCCTTCGGGGGCTGACCTCAATTGGTCCAGGGGAACCGGGGGTGGAGTAAGACCGGTGACCAGCGCGGAACTTTCCGCGATGACCTCGCCTTGCGCATCATAGATGACCACTCCGGACAGCTGCTGCCTGTTTTCGTACCGTTCGACGGTGCGGCGAAGCTGCGGCAGGGAACTTTTCTGCAGGGCCGGCTCAACGATTTCCTGGAGGCTCTCGGCAAGTATCTCCGCACGGCGCTCCAGGTCCGCGCGCAAGCCGCGCTTCTCTGAACGGACCTGGTTCCTGGAGATAAAAAATGTAACGAGGGTGATCCCGATGACTAGAAAGAGGATCAACCGCAAGCTGAGTCTCACGATAGCTACTCCGGAACCTAGATGCCGAGCCGACGCTTCAAGTAGGAGGTGGCCCCGGACCTCTTGAGCCCAATTGCGTGTCAATTGAAGTAATATCATCATGCGATGGCTTCCGCAATGCTTCGCACGGGGATAGGTTCCTGACGGTATGCGCCGTGCCGGTCACCGGCGCTTCCTTTCTGGGAACCTTCTCGCGGCGGTCTGGTCACCCAAGCTGCTAGAGCGTGTTCGGAAACAACGCGAGGGTTTCCAAAGGCCTCACAACCGATGGTAAGCTTGCTGGCTCTCTGTGCCGGAAGCGAGTAAAACCGGTAGTGCGGCGTGCTAGCAGGCCCCTACCACCCGTAACCACCCGTAGGCCCGGCTTGACTATCAAATGATTCGTCGAGTACGCTTTGAGTATGGATCGGTGTTCTTGCGTCTACCAGGCTTGTCGTTGGACAGCCTCCGTGTGGCCGGTGCGCAAGATCCGATAGTTGATACCAGCAAGCCGGATCGGGAGCCCGCTGCCAGCGCAAGCTTGGCGAGCGGGTTTTTGCTTTTAGGAAGCCCTCGGAAAGAATGAGAAGATCAGAGAAATGAAGACGATCGGGAAAATTTATCTGGTGGGCGCAGGGCCGGGCGACCCGGAATTGCTTACGGTGAAGGCGCACAGACTCATCCGACAAGCCCGTGTCGTGCTCTACGATGATCTTGTGTCTGAGGCGATTGTGTCGCTGGCGGGGTGTCAATGCGAAGTAGTGAATGTGGGCAAGCGGTGTGGCGCCAAGCGAATCAGCCAGCATGAGATCAATGCGCGGATGATCGAATCGGCGCGGGGCGGATTGAGCGTGGTTCGTTTGAAGAGCGGCGATCCCGGAATTTTTGGCCGCTTGGCGGAAGAAATGGACGCGCTCGATGCCGCAGGAATACCGTACGAGGTTGTGCCGGGAATCACCGCGGGAATCGCCGCGGCCGCCTCGCTGAGCGTTTCGTTGACAGACCGGCGGAAGTCGGCGCGCGTAGTGATTGTGACCGGCCACAAGGCCTATGCAGGGCAGAAACCGCAGAAAATCGACTGGAAAATCCTGGCGCGCGAAGACGCAACGTTGATCGTCTATATGCCGGGTCATGAATTCAGCAACCTGCGCGCGGAGTTGCTGGAAGCAGGATTGCCGGGAGCGGTTCCCGCGGTGGTCGTTTCGCGCGCGACGGCGCAGGACCAGCGGCACCAATATACGACCGTCGGCGATCTCGATTCGCTTCCACGGCTCGAGTCCCCTTCAATTCTTCTGATGGGGTGGTCGCTTCAGGGCGCGGGTGAAAAGTCGCGCACCATCGACTACGCCGAGTTGATGCTCGCCTCCGAATAGAGAGTTCGTGTTAGATTCATCTCTCGATTTGCCCCCGAAGACCGGGAACTGCTCAAACGATGCTTGATCGCAAAAAGTCTCTGATCAGCTGGATTGACGTCGTCTGGCTGCTTTTCATCCTGGGGCTTGCGCTTCTTCCGCCAATCACGGAGTTCCACAAGCAAATAACGCTGGCAGCCATCGGAGTTTTTCAGTTTTTCGAAAGATCCCTCATCACCCTGCAACCCAAGCGCGGACCCGCTTACAGCGTCTTTATCAAGATCGCGCTCGCTACCCTGCTGCTCGATCACACCGGCGAAATTGGAATCAACAGCAGCTACTACCCCATCTACTACCTGCCGATCGCGACGGCGGCGATTTATTTTGGCCCGATCGCGACGCTGCTGTGGACGTGCCTCGCATCGCTGGCGTATGCGTCCTTGCTTATTCCCGCGCTCCAGGAATACGAACTTACGGCGGCCGGGGCGACGATCCTAGCGATCCGCGTGCTTTTCTTCTTCCTGGCGGCGATTCTGGTGAACCAGTTCGCCATGGAAAACAAGCGGCAGGTGGAGCGGTACCAGGCACTCTCCGAGACGCTTGAGGAAACCAACCGCCAGCTGCGGCGCGCCGAAGAGGAGGCAAGACGATCGGAGCGGCTGGCGGCGCTCGGACAGCTTTCGGCAGGACTCGCGCACGAGATACGCAACCCGCTGGGTGTCATCAAGGGCGCTGCCGAGATGCTTTCCCAGAAAGTCGAAAACACGTTTCCACTGGCGAGCGAACTGGCGGGCTACATTTCCTCGGAGGTGAATCGGCTGAATGCACTGGTGTCGCGCTTCCTCGATTTTGCGCGGCCCATGAGCTTGGAACTGCGGCCACTGCGCATTTCTGAGGTGGTGGACCGATCGCTCGAATCAGTACATCACCAATTGCCGGAGCTGAAAGTGAGAGTGGAGCGCCAGTACGCCGCGGTGCTGCCGGACATTCTAGCCGACGAACAATTGTGCGAGCGTGTCTTCATCAATTTGATAACGAATGCATACCAGGCGATGGCGAGCCGCGCGGACGGCGAAAGGATCCTGCGCATAGGGGTGACGCCGGAAACCTCCAACGGAAAAGCCGGGGAGGCAATCACCATTGAAGACACCGGACCAGGAGTGCCCGCCGAGGTCCGGGAGCAGATTTTCAATCCGTTCTTCACTTCCAAAAAGGACGGTGTGGGACTAGGGCTGTCGATTGTTGCGAAGATTGTGGACGCGCATCGCGGCTGGATCAAACTGGAAGGCGAGCCCGGGCGCGGCGCGCGCTTCCACGTGTTCTTGCCCGCGGAACCGGCCGGCTAGCTCGACGGGCTTGCCGGTTCCCGTCTCTCGCGCAGGAATTGGTTCACGAGCAGGATGGCGGCGACGGCCTGCATCTCATGGATTTCGCCGGCCAGAATTTTTTGGATGACAGCATCGAGCGGAACGATATCGCTGCATTCAATTTCTGTGTCGATGACGGCGTGGGGATCTTTCTTCAGGTTTTCGCAGAGTACGATGTGCGCCATCGTTTTCAGGAAAGCGGGAATTGGATGCAGGGCGCCCACGTAGGAAACGCGCGTTGCCGTGTAGCCAGTTTCTTCGCGTAATTCGCGCTGCGCAGCGGCGGTGGGCGTTTCTCCCGCATCGACAAACCCCCCAGGCAGCGCCCAGTAGCTACGATCGACGCCGTGGCGATACTGGCGCACGAGCAGCAGGTTGCGCGATGCGTCGACCGCCGCGATCAGGGCAAATTCGGGTTTTTCAAGCACGATAAAATCGGAATCGCCGTTGGCCGCGTTGTATGTTTTTCGGACGACCTTGCTCCAGGGATCGGTATAAAGGTTTTCGCTGCGGACCAATTTCCATTGTTGTTTCATCGACTCGCCTCGCGCGTTTTTCCCAGATTGAAGCGATTTCGCTAGCGCCTAAGCGTATATCGGAGGCGCCCGATGTGCAGGCTTGCACTCCCATGGGTGTGTACTAAGATGAATGGCCAAGGGGAGCGTACGGGGACCTCAAGAAGCGGAAACGGCGAACATGAGCCAGGGAAAACGATCGATACTCGTCGTAGAAGATGAAGCGAAACTGCGGCGGCTCGTCGAACTGCAACTGGCCGACGAGGGTTTTCAGGTGCAAAGCGCGCCTGACGCGGAAACGGGCCTCCAGCTTTTGAATAAGGACACGTTCGACCTTCTCGTGACCGATTTCAAATTGCCGGGAATGAACGGGCTGGAGTTTTTGCAAGCAGCCAAGCGCATTGACGCACAGATGCCCGTCGTGATCATGACGGCGTATGGGTCGGTTGAATCGGCCGTGGACGCGATGAAGGCCGGAGCGAGCGACTATGTGCTGAAGCCTTTTTCGCTCGCGGAGCTTGTACTGGTAATCCGCAAAGAGCTGGACACCCACGAACTCCGCGAGGAAAACCGCTCCTTGCGCGAGGCGCTCGGTCGCCGCTATCAGTACGCCAACATCGTCGCTCAAAGCGAAAAGATGCAGGCGGTACTGGCACTGGTGGAAAGGGTTGCGCCCTCCAATGTCACCGTCCTGATTGGCGGTGAGAGCGGCGTGGGAAAGGATCTGATTGCCCGCGCGATCCACGAGCATTCGCAGCGCGCCTCGGGGCCATTTGTCAAGATCAACAGTACCGCGATTCCGGAAACGCTGCTGGAAAGCGAGCTTTTCGGCTACGAGAAGGGCGCGTTTTCCGGTGCCACTACGAGCAAGCCTGGAAAGTTCGAGCTGGCCGACAGGGGCACTCTTTTCCTTGACGAGATTGGGGACGTGCCCGCGTCCATCCAGGTGAAGCTGCTGCGCGTGCTACAGGAGAAGGAATTCGAACGGTTGGGCGGAACCAAGACGCACAAAGTGGACGTTCGGTTGATCGCGGCGACCAATCGCGATCTGCGGGCGGCGCTGGAAGAAAAAACCTTCCGCGAAGACCTTTACTACCGGTTGAATGTGGTGGCGATCGATATTCCTCCCCTGCGCGACCACAAAGAGGACGTCCCGGCGCTCGTGAAGTTCTTCCTCGAGAAGTTCGCAAAGGAATCGGGATTGCCGCCCAAAGGCGTCACTCCGAATGCGATGAAGATGCTCGTCGATTTTCGATGGCCTGGAAACGTGCGGGAACTGGAAAATGTGATTCAGCGGGCAGTTACTCTGGCAGAGGGTACGACGCTCGATGCATCCGACATTTATCTAGACAGCCGCTCGCAGCGTGGCAATTCTTCCGGAGCACCGTTTGTTTTGCCCGAAGGCATGACGCTCGATCAATGGGAACAAGAAACAATTCGCGAAGCCCTAAAGCGCGCAAACGGCAACAAGAGCCAGGCTGCGCGAATGCTCGGGCTTTCGCGAAATGCGCTGCGGTATCGCCTCTCACAAATGGGAGTGGCCGACCCGGCCGACGGCGAATAAGCTTGATGACGGTGGTTGAAAACCACCAGCGCCGCCTGAAAACAACCGCGTTGCGACGTTTATCGCGTGGCGCCGTCGAAATATTCCCTTCGCAAAATACTGATAATAATGGTCTTACATTTCAGGCAGTTTGGGTTCGTCCGTTGGCCATCGGCCTGCAATATCCTGCAGTGAGTTTATGGGATTTTGGCGTTGGCAGGTTGCGGGGTGGGCTATGAAAAACCTACTGGCAAGTCTCACAGCATTGCTGATGATCGGTCTGATGAGCAGCGCGATTGTGACGCGCGCCCAAAATCAACAAGATCCGCAATATGATCAACAGTATCCCGACTCGCAGGCGCAGCAAGACTCACAAGCGCCACCGCCCCGGTACGATCAAGTCCCACCGCCTCCTGCCGGCGAGCAGGCGCCGGCCCCACAGCAAACGGGGCAGCCAGCTCCGGGGGTAGCTCGGCTGAGTTTTGTCCACGGCGACGTTTCGCAGCAGCGCGGGGACAACGGCCAGTGGGTGGCAGCGACTCTGAACACTCCGATCGAGCCGGGTGACCGTGTTTCCACCGGCCAGGATGCTCGCGCGGAACTTCAGCTCGATTACGGCGATGTTCTGCGCATGTCGAACAATGTGACGGCCAACGTCACCACGCTGACCCGCAACAAAATTCAAATCCAAGTGGGACAAGGCCTGACGACCTACTCCGTGCTGCGTGGCAGCGAGGGGGATTCGGAGATAGATACTCCCAATGCGGCCGTTCATCCTTTGGGTGAGGGTGAATATCGCATCCTCGTGAATTCGAACGCGGAAACGCAGGTGATCATTCGGAGTGGTTCGGCGGAGGTTTCCACAGCGCAAGGCAGCACGCGCGTGGAAAAAGGCCAGATGATCACGGTTGCCGGGACAGAAAACGCACAGTACAAGACCGATCCGGCCCCCGGAAAGGACGAATGGGATTCCTGGAACAACGACCGCGACAAAAGGATCGTGAGCGCCCAGAGCTGGCAGCATACCGACCGCTATTACACTGGCACCGAAGACCTCGATCGGAACGGAACGTGGAGCGAGATCCCTGATTACGGCCCAGTGTGGGCTCCTGCCAATGTTGATCCGGGATGGGCGCCATATCGTGCGGGACGCTGGGTTTATGAGCCTTACTACGGTTGGACGTGGGTTTCCTACGAACCTTGGGGCTGGGCGCCTTACCACTATGGCCGCTGGATGGTCTATGGCGGCAGCTGGGTCTGGTGGCCGGGTCCCGTCGCGGCTTATCCCGCCTACTATCCAATCTGGTCGCCGGCTTACGTGTCTTTCTTCGGTTTTGGGGGTGGCGGCTGGGGCCTGAGCATCGGTTTTGGATTCGGCGGCTGGGGACGTGTTGGCTGGCTGCCGGTCGGGCCGGGTGACTGGTATCACCCATGGTACGGCGGATGGGGAGCCCGTTACAGCGCCGTTGGGATGGGCGCATTGGGCGGCTTCCGTGAAGGATTTTCGCCGCTGGGGGCCGGGCGCTTCTCGAATTTCGACCGTGCAGCCAGCGATGCGCGTGTGCGCGCCGGGTTCTCATCGATGGGGGGCAACGAATTCGGGCGCGGTGCCGTGTCGATGCATCAGGAGGGCATCAGCGAGGCATCGTTCCGGCAGGCAAGCGCGATGACGGGCAGGATGCCGGTGAGCCCGTCGCGTGAGAGCTTTAGTCCCTCGAACCGGGAGCCGAGCCCGTCGACAATCCGGAATGGCTCGGCTGGTTCGCAGCGATTCTTCTCCTCGTCTCGTGGAGGTTCTTCCACTGGCGCAAGCGCTGGATACCGCGGAGGCAGTTTCCCCGCGGGAAGCATCGCGAACCACTCCGAGCAGGGATTTGCGAACAGCTCAGGCCGGCCGCAAGCAGCCCAAGGCGGGACGCAGGCAGGATGGAATCGGTTTACCCCGCCCTCGGGCGGCGCGTCCCCGTCACAATCTTCTGTGCGCGGTTACAGTTCGCCGAATGCACAGCGCCAGTTTGATTCACCCAACTCCGCATCTCGTGGCGGCTACGGGGCCTCCTCCAATTCATACAATCGTTCTCCTCTTAATATGAGGCAGCCCATCGTAACGCCACGAGGCGGCTATAGCGAGTCTCGAGGATATGGCGGCGGTTATTCAGCACCCCGAGGCGCACGCAACGGCGGTGGCTATAGTGTCCCGCGTGGCAGCTACAGCGCACCGAGTGCACCAAGGGGCAACTCCTCGGGTGGTGGCTCTCATGCTAGCTCGGGTGGCGGTGGATCGCACGGCGGCAGCGGAGGCCACTCAGGCAGCCGGCGCTAATTCTTCGCGCATGTATTGTCCACGGCCCTGGATTCTCGGGGTCGTGCTGTATATGCTCTGTAAATACGAGGGGAAATCGTATGCTCTCTTCGATTCGCGTACTCGCATGGTTCATGTGGTTGCGGGCATTCGGAGGGTGCCGCCCGTTCGGCACTTTATCCGCGGAGAGTATTGCGCGTGCGGGACGAAAGCCGTACTCACGCAAGCGGGGTTGTTAATCGAAGGATTGCGACGGTGGATTGAGCAATTCCGGCCGAAACTTCTCAAACAGAGCGACCGTAAGCAAAACCAGAACCAGCAACACCGGAAGAAGTGCAATTCCCAGTTGGGGGCCGCTCGCCGGTATTGTGCCTGCCACATAGCGGCGAAGCGTCACAACCGTCGCCCCCACGTAGTACACCGCGATCATCCCGCAGCCTAATACCGGAAGCCAACTGGTTCGTGCCTGCCATCGCGTCCAGCGGAGGATTGCTCCAATTCCAAGAAGGATGGCGCCCAAAAGAAGGTCCATGTACCAATACCAAACCGGTGATGTGGCGTGCCGCTTCGTGATCATGTGGTGCCCCCAGTAGATTCCGTATGTGGAGACAGCGAGATATAAGAATCCGGCGGGAATCTTCACGGCGGCCTCCCAGTGGCTCGGGCTACTGTTTTTCCTTAGACGTGATCTGCTAGTGGAACCGTTGCAGGAGCTTTAGGGACTGATCGGTGAGCTAGGGCTGCTGCGCCGGCGCGGAAGCTGCAGGCGCAGGTGCCGCGGCCGGCGGTGCGGGGGGCTGCTCGAGTGCCAGATAGGCGCGGCCGAATGCGGATTGCTGCGTGCCTGCTCCGATGACCACCGCTTGCACGGAGTAGCGGCCCGTGGGGAGCTTGGCGAGCGGCAGGCTGATGCGGAACGAAGCGGTGTGAGTCCTTGCGTCGGTCGCAACTGGAGCGAGCAGCGGCGTGGT
Organism: Candidatus Acidiferrales bacterium; assembly: GCA_050015335.1. GTDB lineage: Bacteria > Acidobacteriota > Terriglobia > Acidiferrales > UBA7541 > Palsa-295. Next base: position 172,493 of record JBEKBP010000001.1, read on the forward strand.
GTTCACTTGGATGCCGTCGCGGAAAAAGATCAAGCCGGCGCGCAGGGAAGCAGGGTCGAACGCATCGGGCTTCTCGGGGTAATAGGCCTGGAAGAACACATAGAGTGTCTGCTGCTGCGTGAAGAACCGCGTGACACTGGGAACGATTCGCTGGCCTTCCATTTCAAGAGGAGAAGCAGCGAGCTTGGCGCGGAGGCCCTGCGCCTTGGTCTGCACCTCGGATGATTTTTCAACCGGCACGAGCTGGCTCGAGAGCAGCACGGAGCTGAGCGAGAGGCGCTGCACCGGGCGCGGCGGCGCCGTGAAGTTCTGCTCAAACGTCCCGATCTTTCCCGACTCATTCTCCCGCGCGATGAACTTGAGGTGATAGGAGCCGGGCGAGAGCACGACCCCACCCTGGTAGACCAGATTCGTTTGATGAACCTGCTCGAAGCGCTGCTGGTTTAACTCGACGTTAATCGTGTCGCGCAGCTGGGCCACGATTTGCCCGGAGGACGCTGCGCGCACCTCGGCGGCAAAATCAAATTCAGCCTGGCGGCGGTTATGCTTTTGCGCCCAATCGAGGGCGGTGGCAGAAAGCTTGGCGGAGATTGGAACGTAGACTTGCTCGTCGCCCAGCCGGAACATAGCCGTCTCGACCGCAATGGGCAGCTCCACGACTGGATTATCGGAATGCATCGCTTCGGCGAGCTGATCGTCACGGGACGCTTTTTCAAGGTGCTGGAAGTCGCGGGGCGCGTAGTAGCCGTTGCGGTAGCGGATATGCGTGCCGGGTGCGTTCACTTTCACGCGGACGGCGTGCCAGGTGCCGTCGCGCTTCACATTCGCGTTGAGGTAGTAGCCGACCAAGTAATAGCCGCCATTCTCCTGCTCAATCTTCGGGAACGCATCGCTCAAATCGCCGAGGTCGTAGAAGGCGCGGCCGCCGGTGTCAGTCGAAAGCGTCGCCAGCGTGTCACGCGAGTCCTCGCGCTGGTCGGTTTGGTGGAAGACGGACGCCCCGGTGAACATGGAAGTGCCGGTGGCGGCATCGGCGGTCACGTCGCCGCCGGGCACCGCAGCCATCAACCCGCGCGCATCGATCGAATAGATCGAGACGTTGGCTCGATTGGCGGCGTCGGTGGCGGCGCGCAATTGAGTGCGATTTTCCTCGCCTGTTTGCGTGATGCCGCCGGTGAATTCGATCACCGATTTCCTCCCGGGAATCACGCCGAGGACGTTGGCCAAGCTCTCGACCGCCTCGAGCTTCTGGTCCGTGTTGAACACGTTGAATTCCGTCTCGTCGGCCGTAAATGCCGCGCCCGTGTCCTGCTGCACGTCGTACTCGCCATTTTGCGCGGCCGCATACAGCGGGTTAGCAAGCTGGGACGAAACTCCGGGTAGGAGGTGCGCGATGGCTTTGTTGAGCTTGTCGTGGTCATTGGTAAAGTCGGAGAGCACGTGGAGGTTGGAGCTGAAGACGACGACCGAAACCAGGTCGGCCTTGGTCATCTGCTGCTTCACGAATTTCACCGCGGCGTCGTGCGCGCGGATAAGATCGTCGGGGCCAAGCGACGTGAGGTCGAAGAAAAGCACGAGCATGCGGCGGTCGCGGGCTTGCTCCCCGGCGTTCTGCGCGGCGGCGTCACTGGGGCTGTCAACGGCGATGACGATGGGCTTGGTATCGGTCTCGCTGGCCGTCTCGACGGCTTCGATGTCCTCGTAAGAAAAGATTGAGATTCTTTGCCCCTGGCCGTCGTCGGTGATGGCGAACTGGTCGGCCTTGAGGTTCTTGACTGGCTTGCCGGAGCGATCCGTTACCTCCACGTCGATGCGCACCAGGTCGGACGAGCTTCGCAGCACCGGCTGAGAGGACGGGGGGACTTGCGTGGAATTCGATTGCCCGCCCGGCTGTCCAGTCCCCGGTTGATTAGCTGCCGGTTGGCTAGCCGACCGTTGACCAGCAGACTGCTGCTGCGCCTGAGTCGGTGTCTGCGGCACGCAGAGCCCCACGACCAGAAAGGCCACCTGGAGAGGGCGGATGCTGTCGTGTATCATCGCGTGCTAGCCTGCGTTCTCATCACAGATTAAATCGAATCATGATGTCCATCGTGCGCATCGAGCCGGCGCCGGTCACACGCCCCAACGTAGTCGATCCGAGCGTCGTGCCAACGCCGCTGAAGCTTGGCGTGTTCGTGAGATTCTGAATTTCCCAGCTGGCGTTAAACGTGTGCCGCTGCTCGGCGCCAAACCGCACGGATTTTGCGATCGAAAGGTTCCAATTGAATTGGCACGGCCCTTCGACCGATCCGCGATGCTCATCTCCGTATTCTCCCGCCGGAGGCGTGGCGAACGCGGCGGTATTGAAAAAGCCCAGCGGCGAGCCGCCGCAGATTCCGAAATTTGGATTGCCAATCAGGTTGGCGCGCTCGGAGAAATTCGATCCCGTGCCGGAGTTGTTGGACGCGCTTCCTCCGAGATACACAGTGAGAGGATTGCCGGTGTGCCAGGTCACGATGTTGAGAAGCCGCAAGTTGCCGAAGGCATGCTCCTTCCAGCCATGATTTGCCCAGCGGCTTCTTTCGCCCAAAGGCAATTCATATGTGGACGCGAAGCGGAACTGGTGGCGCATGTCAAAGGACGAAAGACCGCGTTCGGCGGCGTAATTGCCATCCTGCTGGACGACGATGCCTCCCGTCCCGCCAATGGAACTCGCATTGTCGATGGATTTCGAGTAGGTGTAGAAACCCTGGAAGGAAACTCCGTGCGTGAAGCGATGCACCACGCGCACCTGCAGCGCGTTATAAATCGAATTCGCTCCGGACTGGTCGTAGTAAAAGCTGGTGGCATAGGGGATCTGAAGCTCGGACTGCGTGTCGAGCTGGCTTGTGCCGAGAGGCGCGCGATTGGGAGCGCGCAGCAGGTCGAGGTTGGTTCCCTTGGTGCCGGTGTAGGTCAGATCGAGCAGCCAGTTCTGGGTGAAGGAGGTTTCGGTGCCGAGCATCCAGATCTGCGCGTAGGCGGGCCGATAGTTGGGGCTGACGCCAGCCGTGTTGAGGATCGTGGTGCTGGCTGGCTGTGCCGGGAATCCTTGTTGCAGCGTGAGCAACTCTGAGGCGGACGTGTAGAGATTCTCCGATTGGTCGAATGGCGGCTGATACGCCAGATATTTTTGCGCGAGAGAATTGTAAATCGACTGGTTGTAAAAAATGGAATAGCCCGAGCGCACGATGGTCCGCTTCTTGAGCCCCGGGTCCCATGCGAATCCGATTCGCGGCGCCCAATCATCGTAGTCACCCCGTATCAAGGCACGGGGATATGCGCCACTGAACGGGCCACTCTCACCCGGGGTAACCACGGCCACGGCGGTGGCGCTGGAATTCAGGTCGAGATTCGCGATGTGGTTATAGAGCTCGACGGGCGGCGTCTGTGCCTGATAGCGCACGCCATACTGAAAGGTGAAGCGCTTGTTGGCGCGGAAGTCGTCCTGCGCGTAGCTGATGAAGCCCCACGAGCGAAAATACGTGTTGGGGTCGCCGAACTGCACGGCGGTGTTATAAGGAAGTCCAAGAAGGAAATCGGCGAACTCGTAGGAGGGTTCGGTGGCTGGCGTAAGCGGTGCGGCTGGGGCGCCGCTGGTGTTGAGTTGGTTGGTCATTACGCCGGTGAACCGGAACTGGCCGCGAGGGTCTGGATTTGCGTCGTTGTTTAATTCGATACGCCGGACTTCGCCGCCGAACGTCAGCGTGTGCCGCGTGTGCACCCACGTCACCGAATCCGAGAAGCGCAGCGTCTGATTTCGCACGCGCGAGGGAACTGGGTCGTTAAAGCCGGTGAAGCTGCTGAATTGAATCCCCGGCAACCCGTAATCGAGCGGATCGGTGGCGACGCCCGTGATGCCCAGATTTCCGGCGACGTTATTCACGAAAGAATTGCCGCTGAGCGTTTGACTACGGCTGCGGCTCCAGTTCAGATGAGAGGTCTCCGCGAACCGGGAAGACCAATTATGGGTCAGGCCAATGTCGATGTTCTGGCCCCGCGTGGTTTGCCGCCCTCGAATATCAGGGAAAGCTCCCAGCGTGTCTTGCCGCGACGAGCTGAAGTTGTAGCCGAGGTTGAGGTTAAACTTCGCGTTGATCGTATGCAAAATGTGGATGTTAAAGCTGTCGGTGTTATGCGGCGTAGTGGCCTGCAACAAATAGTTTTGCGCCGTCTGCCCGGGAACATTGGGCAGAGGAATATAAGCCAGAAGCCCCTGCGATGCCGGATTGATGGTGGGTATCTGGCAGCCGTTGCCCAGGGGTGTTCGCGGACCAGCGAGATTTGAGAACGGGTTGTAGAGCGTGACTCCAAGCCCACAGAAGTCGCCGCTGCGTTCGGCCACAGTGGGCACGGTGGAAAACGTATCGACGCCCGCTTTCTGGGTGTCGTGCTGGTAATTCGCGAAGAAGAAAGTCTTATTGCTTCCGTCGTAGATGCGGGGAATTTTCAGCGGGCCGCCCATGTTGGCGCCGATGCGCTCGTCGTAGTTCGAGACCTTGGGAAACTCGTTGCCGGTAATCGAATAGGGCCGCGCGTCAAAGGCGGAGTTGGTGTAGCGCTCAGAAAAGCTGAAGCGAACCCGGTTCACGGCTTGGCGTCCCAGCCGCCCACCTCCCCCTCCGCGGCCGCCACCCCCTCCCCCCCCCCCACGGAATAGTCCTCCTTGCGCAAAACGCCCACCACCCCCGCCACCCCCTCCGAATCCGCCGGGTGCGCCCCCTGGACCGCCGCCAAAGCGACCAGGGCCTCCACCAACCGATCCAAATCCTGAGGGACTCCCCGGCGCGCTAGGGGCTAGACCCTCGGGGCCAAAGCCTCCCGGGCCACCGGGTCCGCCCGGTCCTCCCGCCATCATCGCTGGACCGCTCGCAACCAGTCCCTGGCCAGTGGTACCTTGGAGCAAGAAGGAATCCGAGGAAGAGCCTACTGCCGTTCCCGACGATAGCTCCGCCGTAGCTTGCGGGCCCGCACCTGCCTGACCAACGGTCTCTCCAGCCGCAGCGTCGGTTCCGCCGCCTTCACCGGTCAGATCGGTCTGCGCGAAGCCGCCCCCAGCCATGCCCTGGTTGATCGCATTCGCAACTCCGGGGGGCAACTGGCCCCTTCCGCCCGACCCACTGCGCCCCCCTTGTCCGTTCTGCCCGAAGCGTCCTTGCCCATTACCGCCTCCGTTCCCGGAATTGCGCGTGCCCCCGAACTGGCGCCGGTTTTGTCCTCCGCCTCCGTTTTCGCCATTTGGTTTGGATCTTGGGCTGCCCTGCGACGGAGCCGCTAACTCGGCCAGGGTGGCAACGCGAAGCACCACGGCGACCCCCTTGTTAGCGGGGACAGGAAGCTGCACATCCGCCGTGGATTTCAGGAATCCGAGCTGGCTGGCCTCGACGCGGTAATGTCCGGCGGGCAGGGCGGGAAATTCGAATTTCCCGGACTCGTCGGTCCAGCTGACCCACCTCTTATTTGTGTCGAGATTCGTGACGCCAACTGTCGCAGAAGGCACGGGCGCGCCCTCGGCGGTCTTCACAGTGCCGGAGGTAACACCCGCGGCTGAGACAGGGGCCGCATTTTGTGCAGGAGATTGGATCAAGCCCTGTCGGTGCGGCGAGGCTTGAGACGGCCGGGCCAAACCGAACGTTGAGATTGCAAGAAACCACGTGAAGAGCCATCCCGACTTGCGTTCGACTTTGTGGCTCAACGCCATGACCCGGGTGTGCACCGATTCTAGTCGCCACCTGTGCTTGCGTAAACAGGATCGTACACCTGCCGGAACGTCACTGGTTCCTTGAAGCGCTTATTCTCCACCTTTGTGGTGACGATCAGTTGCTTGTTATCGGGCGATATCTCGTAGGTGCGCGTGGTCATGCCCCCATTCCTCATCGGCTGCGTGGACACGAGCTTGTTGTTCTGCCACTGTGCCACGGGCGCCGCGTTTGCGTCGTTATTCGCGGCATCCGCGGAATTCGATTGTGGTGGCGCTTGTTCCGGCGAAGCAGAATAGAGCGCGAGCACACGGCCGGATGAATCGCTCACTTTTGTCGACGTGGGAGTTTGCTCGATTACAAGCTGGGCCATGCCGCGCATTCCCCCCTGCCGCCGGCCTACGCCACCCTGCTGCTCGCCCTGTTGAGCGCCGCCACCGCCGTTCTGTCCGCCGTCGCCGCCGCCCCATCCGCCGCGGCGTCCCCCGCCACCCTGCCCACCGGAGTCCTGCTGCGCCTGCCTCATTTTTTGCATCGGGTTATCGCTTTGGTCGGCGTTTAGTTTCCACGTGCCCGCGAGATTGGGCTTGCCGGCAACCTGCGTCGCAGAATTAGCCGGACCGGTTGCACGGGGCTGGTCAGACGGTGTCGCGCCCGGCAGGGGACCTGCTGCGTTTTGTGCCGCGGCCCTTCCCATCGGGAGGAGCAGCAATAGAAAGGCGGACGCGGCGGATAGAGTCGCGTGATTAAAGGAAAATCGATTGGAATAATTCTTTGGATGGCTGATTGTTCCACTCATCGCTCTTACCTGCCTTTTTGCCGATGTATCAAACGGTTGGATGCAGCCGTTCGATACACATTTCGATACACATGTTGTTCCGGCCTGGGGGCCTCGGAGTTCCGTAAGTTTTCAGTTCCCGAGCCGAGCCGTCGTTGGGACCGCAAAGAGGCGCTCTTGTTTTGCACAAGAAAGATGAAGGGCACCGGGATGCCGCGGCTTCTAGCGTTTTGCCGCTTCCAATTCCTGGGATGCGGAATCGATCAAGGCGCCCTCGTTGTCTAGCACTTTTGAAACCCGCTCTATCTCGGAGTTAGCCTCGTCCCAGCGTTTCTGCTCGATAGCCTCGCGCACGCCCGGGATTGTCTTTGCGCCGTAGCCCGAATAGACGCCTGGTGCGTAAATCATGTGCTTGTACCAGGGACGGCGAGGGAGCCCCTCCGCAGTGGTCAAGCGACGCTCGCTGTCGATTAATTTGAGATTCAGGTCCTGCAGCGTAGCCGCGGACAACCCGTCGCCCCAGACATGACTCAGGGCTGATTGGTATCGTTGCGCGCTCAGAACCAGCGCGTCGGTGGCGTTGTCGAGAGGCGCGAAGTTCAGATACGGCGGCACGTTCTCTTTCGGGGGTGCGACCTGCGGATGGCGCGGGTCATTGACGGCGCTGAAAAGCCCCTCTTCGATTTCCTTGTTCCGCTCCAGTATGGCATCGCGTTGGTCCGCCGCGAGCTTCTTCAGTTCCTTCGTATATACACCGATCGTGTCTGCCAGATCGGTGAACTCAAACGGCAGCAAGTCGGCGTCCGCCAGGCGCATGACGACCGTCCCCATCGTTTGCGAGAGAGCGCGGCCATAGGCGAAATCCGTGTCGGCGAAGTGCGTGAACCAATAGAAATCGTCGTAGCTCGAGTGATAGATGCCGCTGGTCGCTTCACCGTCAAAACTTAGATCGAGCGTGGCGATGCCGAGGTGGTCGAGGAAGGCGGTGTAATCGGAGCCGGAGCCGAGTGCGGCCACACGGAGATCGGCTCGCTGGCGAATCTCCTGCCGGTCCTCCGCGGTCTTGGCCCGCTCGATTTCAAGAAGCCGCAGGCGCTGTCCGACCGAAAGTTTCGTCTCCGGATCTTCAATATCGCGGGCCACTCCATTGGCGAAACGCTCAAGGGTGGGGGAGCCATTCATGTCCAGATATCCGCGGCTGTTTCCGTCGCTGTTGATGTAGGCGACGGCCCGCTGCTGAAGCTCCTTGTCGTGCTCCTCGGCCCATTCGGTCGAGCCGAGCAGCATCGGCTCCTCGCCATCCCACGCGCAATAGATGATCGTGCGCTTGGGCTTCCATCCCTGTTTCGTTAATTCGCCGAAAGCGCGGGCTTCTTCAAGCAACGTCACCTGGCCGGAGGTGGGATCCTCGGCGCCGTTTACCCATGCGTCGTGGTGGTTCCCGCGGATCACCCAGGCGTCGGGCTGCTGCGCGCCAGGGATTTTGGCGATGATGTCATAGACTGGCTTGATGTCCCAGTTGAAGCTCACTTTGAGATGCACTTTCGCCGCGCCTGGACCGAGGTGGTAGGAAATCGCGAGCGCTCCGCGCCAATCCTTGGGAGCCATGGGCCCTGTCAGCGCGGCCAGTAGCGGTTGGGCATCGCCATAGGAGATCGGGAGAACCGGAATCTTCGTCAGGCTTGGCGCGTCTTTGATGGCCAACCGCTTCGCATCCGCCGTGGCTCCGATTCCCGGGGTAAGCGGATCGCCCGGACTCGACGACGGAAAATCCATCACACTGCCACGCTGCACGCCGTTGTTAGGGCGCATGGGTCCTTGTGGATATACCTCATCCACAAAGTAGCCGTCATCCTGCGGATCAGAGTAGATGAGGCAGCCAACGGCTCCGTGCTCGGAGGCGACCTTCGGTTTGATTCCGCGCCAGGAATTCCCGTACTTGGCGATGACGATCGCTCCTTTTACGGAAACACCCAGGCGGTCGAGTTCGTCATAGTCTTTGGGCAGCCCGTAATTTACAAAAACGAGCGGCGCAGTCACCTCACCGTCGATCGAGTAGGCGTTGTAGGAGGGCAGTTGCTCGTTGAGCTGATTCGAGGTTGGATCGACTGAAACCGGCGGTTCCTGCAGCTTGGCTGTGAAGTGCGTGGGCTCGACCATTTCGAGTACGCGCTCTTTCGGTGTCGGGAACAGAACCTGAAAGGTTTCGATGCGCGCGTCCCATCCCCATTCCTTGAACTTTGCGAGGATCCAGTCGGCGTTGTCCTTATCGTAAGGCGAGCCGACGTGGTGCGGTCGCGCGGTCAGGCGGCGCATGTAATCGCGCTGTTTATCAGCGCTGGGCAGCGCGCGGAATTTATTCTCCCAGTCACGCTCCCCGCCGGAGCTTTGCGGAGTGAAACCCTGCAGGGGCTCTTGGCCGCCGCCCGCCGATAGCAGAAACATGACAATCGGCAGTAAGCCGAGAGCGGCGGCACGGCGCATTCGCTTCCTCACTTCCTGTTGCGCGTTCGAACGAACGGGCACTGGAAGCAAGGTTACCAGTAAAGAAACCGGGCCGCCACAGGGGGAGCACAGAGAGGAAGCCTACAACTTTCGCGCTTCCTCCTGTATCATTCGGCTTGCCTTTGCTGCGCTTGCTCTGTCCTGCGGGATCACGCGAAAGGGGAATAACGGAATGGCACACTCTCCCACCTCAATGCGGCTCGCCGTGCTGGGAGCCGGAAAGATGGGCGGAATACTGATCGAGGCGTTTGTAAAACAGGGATTGGTGTCGCCGCAGAATATCTCCGCGACGGTGGGACACTCCGGGCAGGAGCGCAAGAGTCTATCGAAGTTGCCGATTTTCTCGGGGACAGACAATCGCGCGGCTGCGCGCGGCGCAGACGTGATTATTCTTGGCGTGAAGCCCCAGACAGTCGGACAAGTGGTCGATGAAATCGCGTCCGAATTGAACGACAAGAAGCTTCTGATATCGGTCGCTGCGTCGGTGCCGACAGATTACATCGAGCGCCGGATCGCGGTGAACGTGCCGGTGGTGCGTGCAATGCCCAACACACCCTCCATGGTGGGCGAGGGAATTACCGCGATTTCCAAAGGGAAGTTCGCGACGCAGAAGGATGTCGACACGGCGCGCAAGCTCTTCGACGCGGTAGGGAAGACCGTGGTCGTGGACGAGAAATACATGGACGCGGTGACCGGGCTATCGGCCAGCGGCCCCGCCTTTATCTACATCATTCTGGAATCGCTCGCAGAGGGTGGCGTGAAGGTCGGGTTGCCGCGCGATCTCGCGACGCTGCTGGCGTCGCAGATGGCGCTGGGTGCCGCCAAAATGGTGATTGAAACCGGCGATCATCCCGCACTGCTCAAGGACACGGTGACCACACCCGCCGGCTGCACGATCGATGGTATCCTTGAGCTCGAAGAGGGCGGCCTGCGTGTCACCTTGATCAAAGCAGTCGTAAAAGCCTCGCAGCGCGCGAAGGAACTTCTGGTCACCGACGAGAGCCACTAAAATTTCAGCGAACTATTTCGGCCGTTGCGGGCGACCCGTGCGTTAGGCGAACAACACGCGCAAGCCCAGATCGACGATTTCGCGGGCGCGCAGCGATTTGGTCGAAAGACTCTCCGGTGTGAATCGACATCATCTTCGAAAAGAGCGCGGGCTGCGACGCGAACAGTCGCAAAGTTTTTCCCCTAATCCAGGCACTGCGCTCCATCAGTAGCAGGAGGCGCGTCATGCGAACGGCGGTCGCCGTGGCGCGACGGTGACAAAGATCTGGCAGCGGTGGCCCCAGTGAACCTCTACCGCATCCGTCCACGGAGCGACCGCATAATGTCGGCGAAAGCGTGTTGCGGCGTAAGCCAAACGCCTGCCCGCTTGCGATCCTGGCGGTGGCTGAAGAATTGGCGTCGCAGAAGCGAATTCCCGAAAAGGGGGAGGCGACGCGTGAATCGAGTTCGATTCCGATCCTACGCAGCGTGACGACCGCTCCTGGAAGCAGGCCCTCGCCGCAGGGCTTATCAATCGGTGGTTTGCGCGAATCGAGGACAGTAACGCGAAGACCCTTCCGTGAAGCCGCAATGGCAGTGGCGATCCCTGCCGCTCCTGCTCCGACGATAACCACGTCCGATGCCGCGTTTCCCCGCCCTCATCGCGTTACCACCGAAGCAGAACCAGCTCGGAGCAAAAACCAGGACCCATTGCAGCAAGGATACTCAGCGATCCCGGCTCGGGACGGCGGTGCGAGTAAACGTCCTCCAAAACCAGGAGAACGGACGTGGAAGACAGATTCCCCACCTTGCGTAAGCATTCCCACGACGCCGCAAGATCCTTCTCGGTGATTCCCAGTGCGGTGGCCGTCGCTTCGAGAACTCTCGGGCCGCCCGTGTGCATCACCCAGCTTTTGACGTCGCTGCGGCTGAATCCCTGCTCTGCGAGAAACGTGTCGACATCCTCGCCGAGGTGCCGCAGCACCGTATCTGGAACTTCCGGCGACAATACGATGCGGAAGCCTTTTTCGGAAATGTCCCAGCCCATCGTTCGCTCTGAGTTGGGATACAGGATGGATTTCGTGGCGAGAATTTCGGGACCATCGGATTCCACCTCCGATCCCACGACTACCGTCGCTGCCGCACCGTCACCGAACAGCAGCGCTGAGATCAGATGTGCCATGGAGAGGTCATCGCGCTGCAGCGTCAGTGAACACAGCTCGATCGATAAAAGGGCTGCCGCTTGATCCGGAAAGGCCCGCACGTAATCGGCGGCACGAGCGATCCCCGCTGCTCCAGCCACGCAGCCCAAGCCGAAAATCGGAACGCGCTTGATGTTGGGCGACAGGCCCATGCGGTTGGCGAGCCTCGCATCGAGCGACGGCGCGGCGATTCCGGTCACTGAAGTAACAAAAATAGCGCTCAAATCGCGCGGCTGCAGGCCGGCCTTTACCAGGGCGTGGCACAAGGCCTTTTCACCGAGTTCAAGACCCGCCTCGATCCACACGTCATTGGCCTGGCCCCAGGTGGTCATCTTTTCGTAGAAGTCAATCGGGCGGACCAGATATCGCCCATCCACCTTCATGCTGTCGTCGAGACGGTCGAGAATGTCAGGGTTCGGCAGGCGGTGCCGCCAATCGTTTTTGAGCGCTTCAACCAAAAGTTGCTGATTGTAATAGTGCTTCGGAAAAGCGCTGGCGACGCTGGCAATCCTCATGAATGCTCCTTAAATAGGGCTAGAGGGAACACTGCAAGGTATCGTGACTCGGCCCACTCTTCAATGGCGATATTTAAAAAAGTTCTCGAATGCGGATCTCTGGGGTCTTAAGGGAACCCTGCGCCGCGTCAAAACGACGCAAGCAAGACCTGACCATTCCGCCATTTCCCGCAAGATTCGTGCTGTTCGCTATCAACTCCCGCTAGCTCGGCTCACAGGTCTTGTCTCTGACGACGCCCTGCTGGCCTTCCAGTTTGCGCTCGCCCCTTTCCGGCGCGGGAAGTCCTCTGTAAATAAAGGCGCCACAGATAGCGGAAAGCCCGAGAAGCAGAATGCCCTTTCGCCATGCAAGCAGGCAGACCTTTCCAAACCCAAAAAGGGCAAAATAGATCATCGCACAGCCGGCAACCCAATTACAGAGATTGCGTGCGAGGCTCCGCTCCGGAGCTATCTCCGGGACCAGTCGCGCAATGGGTGCCCACCCGAAGGCATCGGGGCGCACTCGGCGGTAGAAGGCGAGGAGTGTCTCGCGAGGCTCGGCTGCGGTTAGCCATGTGACGATGACCCACGCCGCGGTGGTGAGAGCCGTCGTTACCAGGGTCTGCTTTGCGAAAACGGATGCCTCGGAGCCTTGAAACGGCACCGCCTGGCGAATCGCCAGCGTGACCACCAGAGCGGTGGTCATCGCCGCGATCTCGCTCCAGGCGTTAATGCGCCACCAGTACCAGCGAAGAAGGTACACGCTTCCGGTTCCCGCGCCGACCTCAAGCAGCACTTCCCACCCTGCGCGAATCGTGACCAGCTCCCAGGAAACGCACGCGCCCAACACCACGAGCAGAATCGTCACCCAGCGCGAAACCCCGACGTAGTGCTTCTCAGATGCCTCGCGGTGCACGAACCTCCGATAGAAATCGGAAACCAGATACGAACTCCCCCAGTTGAGATGCGTCGCGATCGTGGACATGAAAGCGGCCAGAAATCCTGCCACCAGCAACCCGCGCGCCGCGCGCGGCAAACGATCCACCGCGAGACGCACGTATCCCGACTCCGGCTGTGCGAGATTCGGATAAAGAACCACAACGGAGAGGGACGCAAGAATCCAAGGCCAGGAGCGCAGTGCGTAATGCGCGAAATTAAACCACAATACGGAAAGCAAACCGTCGCGTTCGTTGCGCGCGCTCAGGATGCGCTGCGCGACGTATCCGCCCCCTCCCGGCTCCGCGCCCGGGTACCAGAAAGCCCACCATTGCACGCCGAGATACACGCAAAATGTGACCACCGGGATCGTCCAGAGCGCTTCGCTCGCCAAGCCTCGGGAAAAATCGGGGAAAAACGAAGTGATGTGGGCGGCGCCAGGCCCGGCGGCGCCTTGCATCGCGCCCAGTTTTGTGAGCATACCGCCCACGCCCCCTGCGGCGCCCACCCCGTACCACGCCACCGCAATCACCACTCCCATTTTCAGCGCGAACTGGAAGAGGTCGGTCCACAGGACCCCCCAAAGGCCGCCGAGAGAGACGTAAATGCCGGTAAAGGGAATCAGGACGAAAACGCAAAGCGCCAGCGCCGTGCGCTCGTTGACTCCAAGGACGACGCTGACGATTGTCGTCATGGCTTTGGTGACCCAGCCCAGAATTACGCAGTTCACGAGGAGTCCGAGATAGATCGCGCGAAATCCGCGCAGGAATGCGGCAGGTTTTCCCGCGTAACGCAATTCGGCAAATTCGACGTCGGTCAGAAGCCCCGCGCGCACCCACAATCGCGCGAATAGGAACACCGTCATCATTCCGGCGGGCAGCATGCTCCACCAGATCCAGTTCCCGGCGATGCCGTTGCGGTAGACCAAGCCCGTCACCACCAGGGGCGTGTCGGCGGCGAAAGTGGTTGCGACCATCGAAGTGCCGATCAGCCACCAGGCCGCTCGCCGACCGGAAACAAAATAGTCCGCGGTGCTGCCACTCGACTGGCGGCGAAAATACAGCCCCTGAATCAGTGTGAATAGGAGATAGGCAGCGACGACGATCCAATCTGCGATGGAGAGTTTCATGTCTGCGTGAAACCGCGGCTTAGTCTTATCGAGGACGGGCGAAGAGTCAAAGGGAATAGCGGGGTAAGGGAATCCGAGTGCTACCACCCTGTAGGAAGGGCAAAACCCGGGCCTGAGGGGGTAGACCCGGGTTGGGGCGGAAAGGGGACTGGGCCAACAAACTCTTCACTGCCAAACCGGGATCTGACAACCGCAGCGCTTCTAGTAATTCAAACTGCGCAGCGCTTGTGTCCCCCGGAGCACCGCCTGCAACACCATCAGGAGGAGCCCGTCGCGGACGGCCGTTAAACTGTTCGTCATCGATGGTTCCTCGCGAATGCGAGGGGAAGGGCATCTCACCGGCCACGGCCTTACGAAATTGCTGCCCAATATTGCCTGGCGCGCGCGCATGCCGCCCCTCTAGTTCACAACATACACGGGTAAATCGTGCTCGATCCCTACCACCATGGATTTGAAGATATCGACATCCCAGCTGTCCGAAATGCGCAGCCTCAGGGAATTGTCTGTTTCCGATACCAGGCGTCCGCGCAAGGGCACGCGAAGGGTTCCTGTTACAACCCGTAGGATGACCGACTGCCCCATCCAGACTGCGTAGCCACCTTCCATTTTTTTGTAGTCCCTTTCGGAAGCGCCCGTTTCCCCGTATCGGCGAATTATTTCTGAACAACGCGATTGTGCGGCACCAAGAGGAACGGTCCAATAGTACGGGAGGCAACGTCCAGTAGTAGTAAAGTACTAATCGGAAATGGCGCCACCGGCGGCTCTCGCGAGCCGAGTCTTTTCTGTTATCGTGGAGAGCAAGCTTGGGCAATGCGTGTCCGGAACCTCTTGGTCGTTGGGGCGAAGTTTCTAGGCCGTGTGGTGAGATGATTTTGCGGGTGCCTCGCCACAGCGGTTTTCAAAGGTGGGTCTTTTGAACCCCGCCGAGACGCAGCCAGCTGTGGAGGTTTTGGGGGGAGTTCCGGCTCCGACATAACACCCTGGCTTCAAGTCGGCTTGAGCCCCTGAGGAAAGGTTTCCCGTCTTACCGCAGGCTGCACAGCCGCTGGACTGTTGAAATGGAGAAGGGAATAGAGCACCCCAAGGGGATCTTCCGCACATGATTGAAACCCTGCATCACGTCCTGGCGAAACTCTACGACGTTCGAGGCCTCATTGAATGGGGTGGAACGGCGCTGGTCTGCCTGATCGTTTTTGTGGAGACCGGGATGTTTGTCGGGTTTTTCCTACCAGGCGATTCCTTGCTGGTGACGGCAGGCGTGTTTGCCGGCGCCGGGCAGATGAAGCTGGCCTACCTGCTTTCTTTAGTAACGGTGTGCGCGATCGCCGGGGATCAATTGGGATATTTCATTGGATGGCGGGCCGGTAAAACGCTCTACGAGCGCAAGGATTCGCGCTTCTTCAAGAAGCGACATCTCGAAAGGGCGCACGAATTCTATGAGACCTACGGCGGGAAGACGATCATCATGGCTCGCTTCGTCCCCATCATTCGCACCTTCTGCCCGCCGGTGGCAGGTGCCGCGAGAATGAGCTACACGCGCTACCTTGTCTACGACATCATCGGCGGATTCGCCTGGGTCTGGGGCATGACGCTGCTTGGTTACACACTGGGACGCACGGTGCCAAATATCGACAAGCGCATCCATTACGTGATTGCCGTCGTGATCGTGTTTTCGCTCTTGCCGGCGGCGTACCACGCCTGGAAGTCACGCCCGAAAAATGCTTCCGTGCCCCTGAAAAGCGTTGCCCAGGTGGAAGAAGAATAGCTCCGGTCCGCATCCCCCGGGAGTCCCCCCGTTTGAAAAAGAGGCTGGCGAAAACAAAAAGGGATCCTCACGGCTCTCCTTGTGCTCTTTCGACACGCCTCGGTAGCGCCAAGGTGCATAGCCCCCACCGACGGTCCACCCACCGCCAGCGACAGATCAACCATTTAAAATGGAAAGCTATCAAGCTCGGATTTAAAATTGTCGAAGCCCCTGCAGCTTAAAAAGTCGGAGTTTCTGGGGAGGCGGAAGTGGCGCGCGGCGGTCTGTTTTCGCGGCGCTTCTTTCGCGAGCTTCACCCTCGTTAGGGGGCGCGATCCGCCCTGTCCGCCCTGCGGAATGTTGACTGGCAAACCGTTCCACCTGCTATAGTTTTTAATGCAGCTGCCGCGTTCGATTCTGTCTTCAGGTGTAGACGAAAAGATGGAACTGGATCTCGTCTCCTGGATGAGCCTCGCCCTGCGCTGGTTTCATGTGATGGCCGCCATCATGTGGATTGGCGCGTCGGTTTATTTCGTGTGGTTGGATCTGGCCCTCCGGCCTCCGGCGCGCCAGCAAGACAAAGACGCGGGTGTAGGTGGGGAACTCTGGTCGGTGCACGGCGGCGGTTTCTATCACAAGAAGAAATACCTCGTGGCGCCTCCGGAAATGCCGGAAGAGCTGCACTGGTTCAAGTGGGAGGCCTACCTCACATTTATCAGCGGCTTTTTGCTGCTCTGCGTCATCTATTACCTGAACGCCAAACTCTACCTGATCGACAGCTCCAAAGCGCACCTGGAACCCTGGCAGGCGGTGCTCATCGGCTTGGCTTTCATCGGCGGGGGTTGGATCGTCTACGACACGCTCTGTAGGTCCCCACTCGGGCGCGACAGCCGCGTATTAGGCGTCGCTTGGGGCGGCGTACTGGTCGCTTCGGCCTACGCGCTATGCCACATCTTCAGCGGCCGCGGCGCCTTCATCCATGTCGGCGCAATGATCGGCACCGCCATGGCTGCCAACGTTTTCGCCGTCATCATCCCGAATCAGAAAAAGAGCGTGGATGCGCTGCTCCATGGCGAGAAGCCCGATCCGCGCCTGGGACAGAAAGCCAAGCAGCGCTCGATGCACAACAATTACATGACGCTGCCGGTCCTGCTGATCATGATCAGCAATCATTACCCCATGCTCTACAGCGTCCCGTACAACTGGCTGATCCTCTCCGGTCTTTGCGCCGCGTCATGGCCCATCCGCGAGTTCTTCAACCTCAAGGACAAGGGCACGGTGAATTACGGCTACACGGGCGCAGGCGTCGCCGGATATCTCCTGGTGATGTTCGCCGCTTCACGCACTTTTTCTCCGGCGCCCCCGATTGCCGAAAAGGGAGTCTCCCGTGCGGAAGTGCGCCGGATCCTTCGGACGCACTGCAGCCCTTGCCACAGCGACACGCCGGTGCACGCAGGCATTCCGCTAGCGCCCAAGGGCATCATGTTCGACACAATGGACGAGATCAAAGCACACGCCGCGGAGATCGAAGAGCAGGCCGTCAAATCCGAGAACATGCCGCTCGGCAACGAAACCGGCATGACCCCCGAAGAACGCGCCAGGCTGGGGGCGGGCCTCGCAGCGCTCACCGCCCAACGGAAACCTCAGCTCGCGAAACCGAGGGTGTGAGAACCGCCCATCGTTTGGGAAACAACATTTCCTGATGGGATCTTCTATTCTTGGGGTAGGTGCTTACCAGCTTTCATACGTCCTATCGGTCCTAGGCTCCCGTTCTCTGCTTCGGTCAAGTAGTGGCAACTTTCGGACGTGATCGCATTTTTCCGCTTTTTCCCTTACGCCTCTTTTACGCGCGGCGCTCTATGTTTGCTTATGCTTTCGGCAGCCGAATCGTTTTGGCAGTTTCGGGTGGAGTGCTTACACGTAAGGAAGGGTCAAATTAACTTGCTGTTTTGAAGGGAGATATTCACGATGATGGCCGCCTCTAACCTATCAGCGAAGCTTGCAAAAACCCTGTTTGCCGCAACCTTTGCATTTCTGTTGGTTCCGCTCTGCAAGGCTCAGGTGCAGGCGCAGAATTCCACGACGAGCAGTCCTCAAGAGGAGGGAACAAGTACGGATCTCTACATTATGCTCGGATCGGATTTCGACCGGCCCGGACTGGTTCCCAAGGCAAACGACAACATCGGTATCGGCCACACCTTCGGCTTTTTGAAGAAAGACCCGATCGGAGACGAACTCACGTTTTCATATACCTACGAGGATGCTGGGTCCGGCTTTTGGCATTCCGACTTCGGCTCCCACACGGAAAGCTTCGGTGTCATGAAGAACTTCGGGTTGCCGAAAACGACGCGGGTCAGCGGCTATACGTGGGTTCAGGTGGGCATCAGCAGCTTCACGGGATATCCCCACATTCAGAATCACTTTTACGATGGTGAGTCTCTGGGTGCGATCGTTCACTGCAACCTTCACAGCTCCATTTGGATTCAAGAGACGTTCAACAAAATACTGACCACACCCTGGTACACGACAACGAGCATCGGCTACACGAGAAGCTGGTGAACCGAGATCGGGCCCGTCGTTCCATTATATTAAGTGCGCGGGGTCCCCTAGGACACCGTGATGCCATCGGTGGTATGTCGGCCACGGTCCTGGCGTCTCATCGTGCCGCGACAAACCTGGTAGCGCGTTCGTTCAATGGGAGGACCGAACTTGACCCGGCATCCTGTTGGCAGGCGGTAGATAGTCGCGATCGGCGCTTCGACGGCCGCTTCTTCGCCGGTATAACCACTACCGGAATCTACTGCCGGTCGATCTGCCCGGCATCTTTCGGGCACCCGTTCAACGTGCGATGGTTCCACTGCGCCGAGGCGGCCGAGGCGGCAGGTTTTCGCCCCTGCAAGCGCTGCCGCCCTGACACCTCGCCTTGGAGTTCGGCTTGGTTTGGCACCCTGGCCGTCGTGTCTCATGCGCTCAAGCTCATTTCTCAAGGTGCTCTGGATAATGGCAATTTGGAGCAGCTTGCCGATCGCGTGGGCATAGGGCCGCGCCACCTGCGGCGTCTGTTCGACCAGCATTTGGGGGCATCGCCGCTAAAGATTGCGCGATCTCACCGGGTGCATTTCGCCCGGAGATTAATTCTTGATACGAAGTGCTCGATTGCTGAAATCGTCTCGCAGACGGGCTTTCGGAGCATTCGTCAATTTAACCACGCTGTGCGAGCGACTTTCGGACAGTCCCCCACCCAGCTTCGCCGCCTTGAAGAAGTCTCCACGGTAGAAGGCGGAACGGGCATCGTCGTCCATCTTCCCTACCGGGCTCCTTTCGATTGGGCGTCCATGATTGAATTTCTCAAAATCAGAACCACTCCCGGCGTGGAAGCAGTCGAACGGGATTTCTACCGGCGAACGATCGAGATTGGTGACCTCGTGAGCGCAGTCGAGGTGCGGCATGAGGCCGATCAGTCGCGTTTGTCGATGCGGATTGTCAATATTCCCAGTTGCGGCTGCCTAATGCAGATTGTTCAGCGCGTGCGCCGAATGTTCGATCTCGAAGCGGACGTGGTCCACATCGGCCGCCATTTGGCGCAAGACGCAAGGCTTGCAAAAATGCTGGCCGAGCGGCCAGGTCTCAGGGTACCCGGTGTGTGGGACGGATTCGAGTTGGCTGTACGGGTTGTTCTCGGGCAACAGCTTACCTCGGTTGATCGACGTGCCCGTGCCCGACGTTTGGTAGAGGCGTTTGGCCGGCCCCTTCCGGCGCCGATACGCGGGCTTTCTCACTTGTTCCCACGGCCTGAAATTCTCGCGCGTGCGAACCTCACCACGATCGGTGTTCCGGCCGGGCAGGCCGCGGTCATCAGCTCTCTGGCACACGCCGTCTTGGAGGGCAAGCTGGCCTTCGACTCAGGAAAGGGTCTGCGGAGTTCACTTTCGTGGTTACGCGATCATTCAGGATTGGATCGGGGCGCCGCAGCCTACATAGCGATGCGGGCTTTGGGAGAGCCGGACGCCCTGCCACACACCGACCGTGGGCTGCGTCAAGCGTTCGCGATTCATGGCAAGCCTGCTTCTCCAGCAGAACTGTTTCTCATGTTTAAAAACTTCACACCGTGGAGAGCGTATGCCGCCATGCACTTTTCGGCTGCCCCCCCGGGGTCGCTTCAACGGCAATCAACGAAAAGAAACTGAGTTTGCATCGAATCAGTTTTGAAAGGGTCGACTACAGCTTGACGCAAACACTTGGGTCGGTCCGACCGAACCTCGTCCACCGTCCAAGAGGTTGTGGCCGTTTACTTTAGGAAAAGACCTTCGCGGACTTGATCGCGGCCGACGAAGGTTTTCGAGGAGCGGAATTTCGCGAACAGTTCCAGGATTTCGCGATTCTGAAACACGCGCGCATGCACCGCCAGCGTGGAAGCCGACACAAGCTCGACCGTCTGCGTATCGATGATGCGATAGCGATGGAAGCGCTCCGGCGCGCGGCTGTGGAAGAGCGCCAGCACCGCACCTCCCGGGTGGAGGATGTCGAAGAGCCGGTCCATGATGCGAGCGCTTACCGCCGGATCAAAATAGTCGAGCAGGTCCCACGCGAGCACGCCGTGAAAGCTATTTTCTGTATACTGTAGCGCGTTTTCCAAGAATTTATCGGCGAGCGAGGAGACAGAAAGTCGCGCGCTATAACCCTCCTCGGTCAAGGGTGCAGCCCGCAGGCGTTCCTCTTCGGCTGAGACGAATTCCTTCCAGGTGCCCAGCAGATCGTCAGTAGAGATCCGATATCCCTTGTCCAGGAAAAAGTTGACGGTCGCCTGCCACACGGGGCCGAGATCGAGCACACGAGCATGCGGCACGTCGCTCATCAGCCACAGGAATTCCTTCAGCCCATTCGACGTGCGGACTCTAAGACTTGCATTCGCGGCGCCGGAAGATGGGCCCGGCTTGGTAGGCGCGATAGCGGGAGCTGCCGCGCTCGGACGTGACTTGGCCATCCAATTCATCGCTTACTCGACTCGCTTTCAGAGCTTGCCACCGCGGCCTTGTACGCCGCGGCGGGAGCAGCGGGCTTCTCAGCCGCTGAATATCCCTTGGTTTCCCCGGCTCGCGTCATCTCGACCTTGCCGCGAAGCTTAGCGCCGTCGTCGACGCCCATCCGAGGTGTCAGTATACCGCCCTGGACTTTGCTCGAAGATGTCAGTCGAATGCTTTCCCGGGCTTTCAGATTTCCCTGCACTGTGCCTTCGATGATGATTTCCCGCGCTTCGACATCCGCTTGTACCCGGCCGCTCGGGCCGATGGTCACTCGGGAGTCCAAAAGGGTAATGCTTCCCTCGGTCTCGCCGTCAATGTACAAATCTGAACTTCCCGATAATTCTCCACGAATTTTCAAGCCAGGGCCAAGGGAAGATGGAGCGGAAGTGTCGTGCGTGACAACGCTTCTGGCTGCGGGCGAGGGGAAAACCGGTGCTGACGGCGCAACGGGCGGCTTCTCTGGCGCCGGAATGGGGACCGCCGCTGGCGCGGTTGATTTCACCGGTGCGGTGGTTACGGGCTGCTCGGCAGCCCTTGAAGCCGGCTGCGGAGATGGTCTTGCATCGTTTGATTTACGCCACATGGGATTCTCCCCTTCAGTTGGGGACTTCCTGGGCCGGGGCGTCAGGCGTCCTCAAAAGTGAAAAGCACTATAGTATAAGCGAAAATGGAGTGTAAACCCGCACGGCCTGGTTGTGCGAGCAAAATGCTAACGGGTCGCCTGAAAGACTCAAATAATCCCGGTTCGGAAGTCTGCACGGAGTTGTGGCGCAGCTCCCACATGGCCAGCGGCATACCCACCAGTTCGTGGAAGAAAATTCTCATTCCCTCGCGTGTTTCCCACCACTGCTCGGGGTCGTAATCGGAATCGCGCGCGGCCACCACGCGCAGAATCGTCCCGGCCGGGAAAATTCGCTCGCAGATGTAGCGCGAGCGCCGCGTGTGATAGTCCGAAGTAACCAGAATCACGCGCTTCCATCCCCGAGACATCAAAAGCTGGCTAATCGACACCGCTTCCTCGCGCGTATTCCGCCCGTGATGCGCCAGGCGCACGATGGCGCCTGCGGGGACGCCGCGGTCGGTGAGGTCGCGCTGTTCGAGTTCCGCGATGCTGGCGTAAGGGCGCAGATAGCGGCCGCTTGCGACTATGTGCGGCGCCAAGCCGGACTTGAACAAGTCCGCGGCGCGGGTTGCCCGGTCGGCGTTGTAGTTGTCGTCGCTTAGCATCACAATGGCATCGGAATTGACAGGGGATTCGTCCACGACCCAGAAGCTTCCCGCCAGACGAAGCAGCGGGTGGCGCGCAACATACACGACCAGCACCAACGCCACGAAGAACAGCAGGAAGAGCATGCTGAAGAAAATGCCCCCTCGTTGGGAACTCCCGCGCGGAAGCCCAGGCTTAACAGGGGGGATCATTTCCCGTGGTCCAGCCGGCGCAAACGCTCGGCGGCCTTTTCGGGAAGGGTCCCGTTAAAATACACTTCCTTGATGCCGTAGGACTTTTTCTGCTCTTCAAGGATGGGGAGGATTTCGAAATGCCAGTGGTAATCACCATCGATGGTGCGCCAGTATTCGCTCAGTTCGCCCTTGGTTTGCAGCGTGTTGGGAGCCGTGTGCAGCACCAGGTGATAGCTGCCGCTTACTTGTAAGAGGCGGCGGAGGGTGCGGCCGAGCAGGCTGGCGAGGTGGCGCCGGCTCTCGCCATGCCGAGGCGCTTCGAATTGATGGTTATGGGTGCGCGGCATGATCCAGATTTCGTAAGGCACGCGACTGGCATACGGGCAAAATGCATAGTAATCGCCGACGCTATCGATCACCCGCTTCTCCTGGCGAATCTCCTGGCGAAGGATATCGCAGAACACGCAGCGTTCGCGTTCGCGGAACCATTCGCGGCCGGAGCGGAGTTCGTAGAGGATGCGGCGCGGGACGAAGGTGGTGGCCGTCAATTGGGAATGCGAGTGCGTCCATTCCTCGCCGGACTGGACTCCCTGATTCTTGAATAGGGTCACGTATTTGAAGCGCGCATCGCGCTTCAAATCCGCCGTGCGCAGAGCGTAGGCTTCCAGAACGCGCTCAATTTCCTCGTCGGCGAGAAAGGGAAGCGAGCGCGTGTGGTCGGGAGTCTCAACGATGATCTCGTGCGCGCCAATGGGCGCCATCCGGTCGTAGATTCCTTCAGCCGTCCGCGCGGGGTCTCCCTCCACGTGGTAGAGAGGGCGGAAATGCGGATAGGCCCGCACCTGCCACGGTCCTTGCCGGGGCAGTTCCAGAAGGGAACGCGTCTCGATGCGGTTGCCGGGGCACAGCGGGCACGCGTCGGCGCGAGGCTTCTGGCGTTCCGGGTGGCCAACCACGACCCAGCTTCGAGTGATGGGGTCTTTGCGAAGCTCCATTGTTCTCCATGGGAAAATGCAAGCACATCATCTTATAACGGGCATTTCGAGTGAGCAAAAGTATGCGGAAGATTTCTCCCCGGGGCACGGTCACGCCGGGGAGGGAATCGCGATTTCCGGGCGGCTGGTAACCGGCATCTTCACGATGATTTTCGTTCCTGCTCTATCGGATCGGATTTCCAGATCGCCTTTGAATTCGGTTACCCGTTCCTTCATCCCGGCCAATCCGACGCCCACGTGGGTGCCTTTGGTTAGGAAATTTTCAAGTGTCTCTGGAGGGATTCCTCCTCCGTAATCGCTCACGATCAGTGTGATTTCCTGCGACATCACCGACACGGAGACTTCCGCCTTGGCGCTTTTTGAATGCCGGTGAATGTTGGTGAGCGATTCCTGAAGAATCCGAAAAAGGGCCAGTTCCAGATCCTTAGGCAGGTGCTCGACGCCAGGCGAAATGTGCTTTGCCACAGCGACTCCCGTTCTTTGCGTGAAGCCCTCGATGAACCATTCGGCGGCAGAGGCAAATCCCAGTTCATCCAGCATCGGCGGATGCAGCAAATAGGAGATCGTGCGTGTTTGAGCGGCTGCTTCCTGCACGAGCTTGGCAAGCTCTTCGAATTTTGGGTTCGAGGGATTCTGCGAGGCTAGAGACTCCGCCATCATCTTCGCCGCGACCATCGTCTGTCCCAAGCCATCATGCAGCTCCCTGGCAAAACGCCTGGATTCGTCGTCGCGCACCCGCAGCAGCTGGATGCTCAACTTCCGTAGTTGCTGTTCGGCGGCCTCCCTCTCGTGAAGCTCGCGCTGGAGCATCCGGTTGTGGATCCAGAACATCACCGCGGACAATGTAAACGAAACAATGAGGATTCCCGCCGTAATGCCAAAAAGAAGCTTTGTTATATGGCTGCGCTGTGCCAGCAGGTTGTCCTCGTTGCCCCGCATCTCGTGCTCAATCGTTGCCGTCGCGACGGCAGTTTCGCCTACTTCGGCGGTCAATTGCATTTGCTGGGTAGGGCCGCTTTGATTCCGCTGCACCAATTCCACGGACTGGACCGAAAGGGCTATCCTTCGGTCGGCATTCTCCTGCAACCGGTCGCATAACCCCCCGGAGTTCGGGCTGTCGCTGGTGAGGGAGCGGATCCTTGCGATCACTACCGGCACCTTCTGGATGGCATCTCGGAACTTCTGCCACGATTCGGAACTTGGCGAATCGATATAGGCGACGCGGCTGGTGCCCACTCCAGCCAGTGCCGACTCCAGATCACCCAGCGCCACCTCGACCGTGTAGGTATGACGGACCCAGCCTTCGCTCAGGTAGAGGCGGATAATCGCCACCGACGCTCCGATGCCGCTGAGCGTGAGGAGCAGCAGGGCCACGAAGAGGGTGAGCCTTGCCTTTTCGTTGGAAGACATCTCTTCAGCTCTCGTGTCCGTTGTGCTCACTGCCGGATTCCCGTCCCAGAAGGCACCCCAAGCTTCCCGTGAAGCCGGTAGATTAGCATAAAAAATAAGGCTTTAGCGGGAGGCCCGTTTACGATTAGTCGACCCGCGCGTCGAATACGGCCGTCTCGACGCGGCCCGCGCGCTTAACCTGCACGAAGACACGGTAGAGCCCCGGCTTGGGAAAGCCGTAGGGAAACGAAATCGTGGGATCGACCGCCGGGGACATGCCCGGCATGTCCATCTTCTGCATGTTCATAGACATGCCATCCTGCTGGGTCGCCGGCGAGGCGCCCGGCATCTGCATTTGAGCAAGACCGAGCGCCGCCATCGACACCGAACCGGCCGGGTGCACGTGCGCGAAGACCGAAGCGTCTGAGCAAATGATCTCTGCGTGTGCGGCCATGCCCATGTAGGGCTCGAGATCGCGCGCCGGTTTGCCCTCCTTATCCTCGACATGAAATTGAAACTGAAGCGGGGCGTTGGCTTTGAGCGGGACGGGGTCGCGCTGCCAGATCATGCGTCCGCCGTCCGGGAATGCGTAGACAGTTGAGTCTTTGGCCTCCCCGGAGAGGGGGGGCGCGATGGTACCGCTATCGTCGCCGGAGAGGGGCTTGCCTGCCACTGCGGGAACATCGAGTTGCCCCACCATTGTGACCGGAAAGCCGCTACTGAGCACGACGTCCGCGAACAGGTCGTAGTGGCCCGGGGGAATCGGGGGCAGGTCATCGGTAAACGTCGCCTGGCCGGAAGCGCTGGGATGCAAATGCCAGAAGCTGTCCATCTCCGGCGTGCGGATCATGAAAAAGTGCATCAGGTGGCCGTGGTCGAGTATGAGATTGTCGAAATTGATCAGGTCCGCAGGGCGGCGGGGATTACCGGCTGCAAAGTGAATCGGCCTTTGATGCAGAACAAGCCGCCCGTCGGGCTGGAGAATCGCGTCGAGTTGGGGAGGCCTGTAAATGCGGCGAGCGAACTGTGTGGCGTCCCATTTCCACCATTCCCCGCCGATGAAGAGAATTGCTCCCACGACGATTGCCGCAATCACGGTTGTCACTTGCGCGCGTCGGACCTTTGCCGCAGGGGCCGAGGCGCCGTGGTCGAGATCTCCTTCGCGCACCGCCGCCGCGGAGATGGAAACCAGGGCGGATGCGAGCAGAATCATCAACCCAAACAGCAAGGTCCCTAACGGCTTCTGCATCGGTAGCGTCCGCTGCGCGACCGCTGGAACGGGAACGGAGAGCTGGCCCTGGCCCTTCGCCCCGTCGACATCAACGCGAACCTGGAGTGAGCCGAGTTCCATCAGCCAAAGGCTGCCGGTGAAAAATTGCGGGTCGGCTTTCGAGCGCTCGGCGACGTCGGGTGTGGGGGCGTATTGGGATCCTGGTCCGGTGAGCTGCATCGGCGCGATCTTTATCCCGCCAACGTCATTCGAAGCGCTGCGAATCTCAATCTGGGCGATTCCCGGGATGACCTGCGGCACGCGTACTGTCACGAACAGGCGATAGGGGCCGGCATTGCCGTCGAGGAAAACGTCCGGACTTCCCACATGCGCGCGGGCCGGAAGCACGAAAATCAGTAGCAGAACTGCGATGCTGCAGACTTCATAACAGTATCGAGTGCGCGCGGCGCCGATTGTTTGTTTTCTGTGAGTTACGCGTGCTTCCGTTTGTCTGAGCGTTTCGAGCGACAGGGGGCGGGAAATCGAGGGGATTGAGGAGGCAAAAGCGGCAAAGGAAGCAGAGGGGGGCCAAAGACATCGGTCGCTGCCGCCTCGATCGCCCTGTTTGCCGCTCCGCTTTGTGAAAGCGAGCCTCACATTGCTCCTTGCTGAAACCAAGGCTCTACTTTGCAGAGGTGAACTGGCAATTGCAAATGGTAGTTGGCGTGGTGAAAGCAGTGGAGAGTGAACCCGGTAAAGGCGTTCTATCAAAACGAGCGGCTACGATACCCCGCGAGAACGGGGCAAAAGACGGCGGCAGCCTATCAACCGAACGAAGAGCCCAGATCGCTAGCGGCGAATCTTGCGCACCCAGTTTCCCCAAGCCATGCCCAGGCGCGAGCTCAGTACGGATAGTGCGAAGGCCTCCGCCATGATGAGCCAGAACTGGGCTGCCGTGGGCTCCAGCGGGAAAAACAGGTGGCGGACATCGAAGCCGTTGGGGCTGGCGAAGTAGGCGAAGTATTTCGTTCCGAAGAACCAGTTTGCGGAGGCGGCCGAGACGAGGAAGTTTGCGAACGGCCATTGGACCGCCAGAAACGCAGCGAGGAAAATCGTTCCAAGCGCGGCCGCTTGGGACCACCTGCCCCACGCGGCGACGCGCGGCCGGATCAAATCGAGCAGGAACGCCGGCACGATCACCAGCAGAGGGAATTCCAGGGGCACCATATGCGTGATGTGTTGGTAGACCGGGCCCAATTTGGGGGTCGCGGGGAACAGCGGGAAAAGCCACATCATGAACGTCAGGTAGACAGTATAGATTCCCGCGACGATCGTACACGCCCACCGCTGCCTCGAAATCATCGCAAAGCCCAGCAAAACCACGGGCAGCACGATGGCCACGGCGCGGTAACATTGCGCGGTGTGCATCAGCACCCGATAGGTCGATTCCCAAACCACGGTAAGCGCGAGCACGGTGACCATGCCACCGAGCAGCAGAAGCAGCCGGTCGAGCTTCTGCGCGACCGCGCCGGTCGAGCGGTTCATCGTGCTGGCGATGAGCACCACGGCCCCCACTTGAATTGCGAGGACCCCGCCATCGAGCACCACATGCGGTGGGCTGAAGATTTTTACGTCGAGGCCATAGGCGTTGTGCCACCAGTTGTCAAACGGAGCGGAACTCAGCATCGTCGCGCCGCCCCAGGAGGCGATAAAGGCTCCGAGAGGCCCGCGGAATCCCCAGACTCCCACCGAAGCGGATCGCAGCTCCGGCTCGCGCCCGAAGGTGCAGGAAAATATCAGGTAGGCGCAGGAGAATCCGGCCAGGATGCCGCACATCTGGATGGCCACGTGCGCGGGCGTCCAGAATGTGTCGCGGCCGATCGACATGTGCCAGGAAATATCCCAGTAGCCGCCCACCACCACGGAAACCACAGCCGCAAAAAGCACCCAAACATACCAGGGGACGCTCGAGATTACCTGCGCGGCCGAGGAGTCAGCCGGATTCGCGATGCGGAGATCAGCCGATACGACCGTAGCCATCGCGAGCGGGCCTCTGGATGCTGCAAGAACAAGTGTACCGCAACATCGGATGCGGATCGAACGGTCTTCGTTGCGCTTGTTGGGGCGGCGGAGATCAGCTCCTGCAATCCTGGGATCGCCAATGCCCCGATCGGCGGAGGCAGAAGCGCCGTCCAACAGATTAGCGTTCGCCGGGACAACTCACAGAAAATTCACTAGGGCGTCGACGCCTGCTTCGGCTGCTCTTCCAGGATCCAGTGGCCCTCGTTCTTCACAATCACAACGCGCTCGTCCGCCGCGACCAATCTCATCTGCGCCGCCAGCGCCTTCCCCAACGACTCGACGCCGCCGATTGACAATAGGGGCATCTTCAACTTTGTCTGCGAAAATTGTGAGGAATCCTTGGCAGCCTGCGGCCCCGAAACAAAATACTCCCACGACGCACGCATGGGTCTCGGGCGCGCGTAAGCGGCGAGATATGCTTTCCGATCTGCCTCAGAAATCGAACGATTTTTGTCGGCAGCAAGGTCGTCCCAGAAATAGGCGAAATAAATATTCTGGCGGACGATTTCTGCGCATCGTTTCTCTGCGCGTCACCTTGTTGCGCATTGGACGACGGGCGATCGTGAGGTGCGGCCGGAAGTGCCCAGGCGATTACGGCCACCAGCAGGGCGAGACGTCTCGGTGCAGACATGGGCGCTCCTTCTTTATTGAGCGGCGAACCAGTTTTCCAGGCCGCGACGCCATGGGACGAACTCCGCGGCGTGATATTCTGGCAGACCATGGACCCGGGAAACGAGGCCGACCGATCACTCATGCGGGCCGCGCTCGAAGCGGCGCGCAAAGCCGCGGAGCGAGGCGAGGTTCCCGTCGGAGCGGCCGTGGTGATGGACGAACGCATTATCTCCTGCGCAGGGAACCGCACGATCGGCGACTGTGACCCGACCGCCCATGCCGAAATCGTGGCCCTTCGCGAGGCGGCGCGCGAAAGGGGGAACTACCGACTGCCCGGCGCCACCGTATACGTGACGATCGAGCCATGCGCGATGTGTGCGGGAGCGTTGATACAGGCGCGTATCGCGCGGCTGGTTTACGGAGCCGACGACCCCAAAGGGGGCGCGGTCCGATCCTGCTTTTCGATGTTCGATCACCCACAACTTAATCATTGCGCCGACGTGACTCGGGGCGTTCTCGCCGAAGAAGCGGCGCTGCTGCTGCGGGACTTTTTCGCTGCTCGCCGCTCGTGTCGGTAGGGGATGGTTTGGCTACCTTGCCTGACGCACGTGGCGAATCTTCACGCGAAACGCTCTAGATCCTTCCGATCACCGCAAGAATGATCAGGATTAGCAGCAACAGGCCCAGTCCACCGCTGGGATAGTATCCCCACCCCGTGCTGTAGGGCCACGTCGGCAGCGTGCCCAGGAGTAAAAGTACCAGAACGATGAGCAGAACAGTTCGGATCATGTATGCGCACCTCGCCCCGACAGGCTACCGTATGCGCCGACAGGGTCTATACGGGCTTGGCCGTATTTCAGAGTGGAAGGTGGTGCAGTGCCGGAAGGGGATAGAAGGCAAGAAGAAAGATCCGGCGGGATGCGGCGCTCAAGAAGGCTGGCGCGACAGCCCGTACTCTCAGGGCACGGTAACAACGATGGCCGTAGTTGGCTTCTGGCTGACTCTTCGGTAGGAGTGAGGCAGCGAGGAGTCGAAATAAATCGAGTCTCCGGATTCGAGAATGTGGTTGTCCATTCCGATGTGCAGCTCCAGCTTCCCTCGGAGTACCGACAGGAATTCGACGCCCGCGTGCTGGTGAAGCCGGGCCCGTCCGGGCGGAAGGGGTTCAAACTCGGCGTGGTAGGCGTTGAGCTTGCGCTCGACGGCGGCGAAGTCCAGCGATTCAAAGTAGAAGGAAATATCGCCCCCGTCCGGGCTCTCCGGAAAGCGCTTGCGCTCCGTGCGGCGGACGATGGAGATGACGTGGCGCTTCTTGTCGTCGGAGAAAAAGTACTCCAGGCCGACACTGAAGACCAACGCGATGCGCAAGAGCGTGGGCAGGGTGGGGAAAAGTTTTCCGCGCTCGACCTTGGAAAGCATGGCGGCGGAAAGACCCGTGTGGCGGCCTAATTCGACGAGCCCCATCTTCTTTCGCAGGCGCAGGGAGTGGACCTTTCCCCCGATGGAATAGCTTCGAAGGCCCTTGGCCAGCGTTTCAGAAAGCATGAATTTCCCCCGTTTTTAACTAGGAAGCAAACTGCGCGTGAAAATTTAACCCGTGTTCACTTGAGCTCGCTTCCGTGGTGTATTGTCCTTGTGATTAAAACATTGTTCTCTATAGTTAAAGACGTAGTCAAGCAGAAACACGCCCAAGCGGGAGGAAACAGACATGAGGAAACTGGATGTTGTTGCAGCCGTTCTCGTGGTGGTCGGCGCGCTCAATTGGGGATTTGTGGCCGTGGCTCATTTCGACCTGGTGGCCGCAATCTTCGGTATGAAGTTCGGGCAGGTGTCGCCTTTGAGCGCGATCGTCTACGGGCTCGTGGCGCTGTCGGGAATCTACCAGGGGCTGGGTTGGAAGGGAATTCAGCAGCGTTCGCATGGGGATGTGGTTCCCCAGCGTTCGCGATAACCGCGTTGGAATAGTAGAAGAAAGCATGAAACCTCTCAACCGTGCGGCCCTGTTCAGAGGGTGAGCAGGGCCCTCTGGTTGCCGCAGAAATTCAAGGACATCGGATCGAGGCCAGAGATGAGCAGAGTGTCTGAATCAGAAATTGGGCAGGACCGAAGAGTGGAATTGCAGCTGGAAGAAAAAGACAAGACGAGTCGGTTGGAAAGAATCATTCGCGAGCTGATCACGGAACTCGGTTTCGACGTCACCGACCAGCATTTCGAAGGCACTCCGGCTCGTGTGGCGCGCCTGTACCGAGAACTCACGCATGGCGCCCGGTTGGAACCTGCGAAGATACTGAAAACCTTTAACTCGAAACATAAAGAACTGATTGTGGTTTCGGAAATCAATTTTCATTCACTCTGTCCGCATCATCTGCTGATTTATCGGGGAAGGATGCACTTTGGCTACGTGCCGGACGGCAAGATCGTGGGTCTTTCGAAGATTCCGCGTCTAATTCAGGCCATGGCGTCGCGCCCCATCGTGCAGGAGGACCTGGTCTCAGAGATCGCGGACGCGTTCATGTCCGCAGTGAAGCCTTTGGGTTGCGCGGTGCGAGCTACCGGTCGGCACGACTGTGTGGCCGTGCGCGGAGTGAAATGCCAGGAAGCGCAGATGACAACGGTTGCTTTACGCGGCCTTTTTTTGGAAAAGCCTTCGCTTGTGGAAGAGTTCCATCAGGCGCTGGTAAACACGGACCGATAAGCCGGAAAAGGAGTATGGTGCGCATGGGGATACCTACAGGGGAGTCTTTGGGGAGGCTTGTTGCGTCGGTGGCTGTTTGCCTGGGAGCGGCGGGGTTAGGGGCGTTCATGACCACGCCGGCTCTTCGTCCGTGGTATGCAGGCTTGAACAAGCCCCCGTGGACACCGCCCAACTGGCTATTTGGTCCCGTGTGGACTGTCTTGTATCTGGCCATGGCGGTCGCAGCATGGCTGGTGTGGCAGAGGACGGGGCTACGGCACCGGCCTATGAAAGTGTTTGTCTTGCAGTTAGCACTCAACGTGGCGTGGTCGGGATTATTCTTCGGCTTTCGCTCCCCGGGGGCGGCTTTTGCTGAGATGATCGCGCTATGGCTGGCCATTTTGGCTACGTTGATAGAATTCTGGAAGACGATGCCAGCCGCGGGCTGGTTGTTCATTCCGTATCTGATCTGGGTCAGCTTCGCGGCCGCGCTGAATTTTTCCATTTGGCGGCTGAACGCGTGACCCATGCGCGAGGGGACTTCCTGAAAAATCCATTGAATTCCGTACCCCCCATTCGCGTTCATCCTTGTAACGAAGCTCCCGTTCGCCGGGAAGGGGATTACGTCCTTTACTGGATGATTGCCGCGAGAAGGGTGCGCTGGAATTTCGCGTTGGATCGTGCGGTGGAATGGAGCCTGCGGCTCGGCAAGCCCATCGTTATCTTCGAAGCATTGCGGCGGGACTTCCCGTGGCAGAACGATCGACTGCGCCGGTTTGTGATCGATGGGATGCACGCCAACGGGCGTTCGCTGCAGGGAACCAATGCGTTTTACTACCCTTACCTGGAATCAGAGCCGAACCAAGGCAGGGGTTTGCTGGAGGCTCTGGCGTCGCGTGCCTGCGTGATTGTTACCGACGAGTTCCCATGCTTCTTTCTTCCCCGGATGGTTGCAGCGGCAAGCAAGAAAGTGCCGGTTCTGCTGGAGCAGGTGGATTCCAACGGTCTTCTTCCGCTGCGCGCGGCCCCCCGGGAATTCCCGACCGCATTTTCGTTTCGCCGCTTTCTTCAGGAACGGTTGCCGGAGCACCTCCTGCAGTACCCGCACGCCGATCCCTTGTCGCAGGTGAAGGCAGCACTGTTGAAAGCTCTCCCCAAGTCAATCACCACGCGCTGGCCGGCGGCGATCCTGGAGGCCAGCGGAGCCGAGTTCCGAATCGCGTCCGAGTTGCAGGGGGGCAGCCTGGCGGCGAATAAGAGGCTGGCGAGCTTTGTGGGTGACAAGCTTCGCTCCTACTTGGAACAGCGCAACAAACCCGTCGAGGAAGGCACAAGCGCCCTTTCTCCGTATCTGCATTTCGGTCATGTCTCCGTCCATGAGATTCTTGTGGCCATCTCAACGATCGAGGGGTGGACGACCGAGCGGGTCGCGTTGCGCCCCGATGGCAGCCGCGCCGGATGGTGGGGGATGAGTGAGGCTGCCGAAGCATTCCTCGATCAGCTCATCACCTGGCGGGAGCTGGGCTTCAATTGTTGCCACCAGCGGAAGGATTACGATCAATTCGAATCTTTGCCGGCCTGGGCGCGGAAGACACTGAAAGAGCACGAGGGCGACACGCGAGCCTCCCGATACAGCTTCGAAGAGTTTGAAAATTCCCGAACGCACGATCCGCTGTGGAATGCGGCCCAGACGCAACTACTGACGGAAGGAAGAATCCACAATTACCTCCGCATGCTCTGGGGCAAAAAAGTTCTGGAGTGGACCGGTTCGCCGCGGGAGGCGCTGCGCGTGATGATCGAATTGAACAACCGTTACGCGCTCGACGGGCGCGATCCAAACTCCTACAGCGGCATCTTCTGGTGCTTCGGGCGGTACGACCGCCCGTGGGGACCGGAGCGGCCCGTCTTCGGCAAGGTGCGCTACATGAGTTCGGCGAATACGGCGCGGAAGCTCCGTGTGAAGGATTATTTGGCGAAGTACTCGCCCGGACATCTGAAACTTCGGTCGCAATCAACAGGTCGCGCGCAGGACAGCGAACCGCTCAGAGGTGCTTGATGAAGACTTTCCGCTTCGACAGCACATTGTGGCTGCCGCGGCCTCGGCCGGAAATCTTTGAGTTTTTTTCCGACGCATTGAATCTCGAGAAGCTCACCCCGCCCTGGCTGCGGTTTCACGTCGTTACGCCGACGCCGATCCGCATGCAGGAAGGCGCAGAAATCAGGTATCGGCTGAAAATCCGG
The DNA here is from genome assembly GCA_050015335.1 of Candidatus Acidiferrales bacterium. Classification (GTDB taxonomy): domain Bacteria; phylum Acidobacteriota; class Terriglobia; order Acidiferrales; family UBA7541; genus Palsa-295. Next base: position 205,613 of record JBEKBP010000001.1, read on the forward strand.
GGGGTCCCGGTCCGGTGGCAAAGCAGGATTACCCTGTGGGATCCGCCAGGCCGCTTTGTCGACGAGCAGCTGCGAGGCCCGTATCGCCTGTGGATTCATGAACACCGCTTTATCGAGGATTCCGGCGGAACCTCTTGCGAGGATAGCGTGCAATATGCCCCGCTGGGCGGCGCACTCATCAACAAGCTAATGGTCGAGCGCGACGTCCGGCAGATATTCGCTTACCGTTCCCAGCGCCTTCAGGAAATCTATGGTTCGCCGGACACCGGCGATGTGGAAAGCCGGGTGTGAATCGGGCGTATAGCTATCGGTTGATTTGGCCCACGAAGGGGTCGGCGCCGATGGTGCCGCGCAATTCCCGAAGATAGGTAGGTGACGTGATGCGGGATAGTTGCGTCCTGGCCTCGCGGAGGCGTTCTTCCACGTTGAAATCGCACGCGGCCGACGCGGCTGTTCCGGCTTGCTGAAACTTTTCCAGGGCCCCCACGTGCCTGTGCCACAACGCCGTGTCGCGTTCCTGCTTCACACGGAGCCGCTGGTTGTACCAGTCGCTTGCGAGCACGGTATCGCGGTCAAAAAGCTTGCGCAAGCGCGGGTCATCCAGGCCCATTCCTTCATAGGCGCCGTGGGCCATGATATGCAGAAGCGCTTTGAGCGGAGGGCAGGCGGCCGCAACGCTACCATCTTCGAAATAATTCAGCGCCACGCGACGCTGCGCGTCCACGATGGCATCCACTCCTGCGGAGAATAATGCGAGGCTCTGCTTCTCCGGCCGCAGCATTTCTTCCGGGAACACAGCGTCCGGCGTTTCGAAAAGGCGTCCCAGAAAACGGTCGACGAACGCCAGCGTGATGCGGTAGCCGAGGCGGCTTGCAAGGATCGTGCGGCCGTCGAAAGTAAAGTCTTCCATCTTTTCGAGCAGCCCTTCCGAGATCATGAAGGCTGGGTTGCGTTCATGGACGCGCATGCGGCACCAGATTTCCGGCACCAGCATGCTGACGTCGTGGTCGACGCGTATTTCGGGTCCCACGTATCCTGCCGAGGTGGTGAAGCCCGCGTAGCCGGTGACGATCGCTGAAAGAAGGGCATTGTTCAGGTCGACCACGGGCCACAGCGCGTTGAAGGGCGCTTTGGTGAGTGCGCCCTCGGTGCCGAATCCGGTCATGGAGGGCGACTTGCCCGTGAGGCTCGAAACGAATTCCATGAACAGCTCGGGCAATTCCTGGTAATGAACGGGATTGTAAACCGCCAGCGGCGGCAATCCGATGTCGGGGTCGGGCGGACTGTTTCTGCGGCCCGCGAGCACCGAATTCACCGGGAAGTGGACGGGCTTATCCTCGGGGATCTCGCGCTCCAGTCGCGCGGCGATTTCCGCGAGGTAGGTTTCCCGCGGATTTTCGAGGTCGGGCCTCTTCTGCAGGTAGCGTGGATTTTTGGACGGCTTGCCGTCCACAAGCCGCGGATGTGCGGAGGAAACCACGTACGCGGTGGGCAAGTGGGCGACGAAGCTATCGAGCAGCTTCTTCATCGGGCTCGTGAACTTGTCGAATTCGGCGACATGCCCCGCGATTTTCGCGGCCTGCTCGGCGGTGAAGGGCTCGTAGTTGGAAAGGAATGTCCCAGGACTGGCGATGTCGGCCTCGGCCTGCTTGTCCGCGCCGCGGTGAATGGCGTCATCTGGGCGCTGGAACAGCAGGGTTTCGCAGTTCACCACGAGCTTGACGCTGGGATCATCGTATTCCGGGTCGAGGCCGCTGAGACTTTCGCGCGGCAGCACCACCGAGGCGGTAATATCGTCCTCGACCTGAACCTTGTCGGCGGGATGAAAATCGGGACGCAGCTTGTAAATGCGCCAGGAACCGTCGCGGTCGTAGCCCACGCGTAGGTAATAGTTCACGAGCTTCTGATTGTCGAACTTCAGCTCGTGGCCGGGCATTCCGTTGACACTGTCCACCGCAAAGTGTTCGCGCCAATTCTCTCCCCATTCCGGGCGGTAGTAGCGCTTTACCGTGAACAAAAGCTCGCGGATCGTGTACGGCAGCGTGCTGATCCAGGCGTTGTGCGCGTGGGTGTATTCAGGCGACGGCGTGAAGAGCTGAATCACCGAACCCATGGTTCGTTCCGGGCTCAGCAGCGGGCGTTGCGCGCGCCTATCGGCGGGGCGGGTGCTGTAAATCGCCGAGAAATCCTTTTTCAATATTTCGGCGACCTGCTCGATATCGTGATGAAAGTCGCCTACGAAGACAGGCCCTTCCAGGATCACATTGGCGATGGATTTCGAGATTTCCGATTTGCCGCCGCCGGAAACAGTGCAGGGTTTGTGGCACAGCGTTCCGCGCGGGCGCGCGCCAACCAGCCGCCATGCCGATCCGCCCGATTGCTTCTCCATGCGCAGACGGAAACCATTAGGGAGAACGTAGGTGGTATCGGCGCGAAGCGGCAGCTGGCCTCCTCCGTCGCCCTTCCATTGCACCGTGCCTTGGCGCACGCTGAACTCGGAATCCTCCGGCACATACAAAATATCTGGATAGCGACGGTCGACCGCGTAGCCTTCCGGCTTTCGTTCGGCGAGCGATCCCAGCAGCTCGAGCGCACGGCGGAAGGCAACCCTTTTCAAACTTACCGCGTTGGCTGCACGAAAATCCTGTCCCAGCACGTAGGTAGCGTATGCGATGGCCCCGCCCGCGTGCTCTTCCTCGCAAAGACCGTACAGGTTGGCTGCGTAGCTGATCTGTGTCTTCACTTCCTTTTTGCAGTAGCCGTAATAGTTGTCGGCGATAATCGTGACCATCACGCCGCGCTCGTCCCGGCAGGCCACTTTGAAGGAACCACCGCCGTTGTAGGGCTCCTCGGGATCGCGCCAGAACATTCCGTCGCGGCGCTGGCGCTCGGTTGCGTCTTTTTCGTGCGGGAGTCCCATGTCCTTCTTCTTGATCCCAGCGAGGTGCGGCGCGACGATCACGCAGCCGGTGTGCCCGGTCCAGTGCATCACGTCGAGCGCCGCGTCATTTTCCGGCAGATACGGATCGCCCGCGTTGCCAAAGATTCCCTCGATGAAGTCGAGATTGCTCACAAGGCTCCCCGGCACAAAGAAACGCAACTCCATGGTCTTCTGCGGGTCGCGTTCGGTGGCGGGACAAACGATGGGACGCAGCAGCAGGGACACGAACAGCCGGACGGCCTCGTCTTGATCGGCGGAGAAGGGAATCGTCATCAGATCGGCCGGAGGGTTCAGTGCGGCCGCCAGCAAAGCTGCAAATGTTTTCTTCGGTACCGCCAGCTTGTCGGCTGGTATCGCCAGGCCTCCTTCGACGATATGGAAAATTCCCTGTGTGGTGCGCCGGTCGCTCTTCGGATTGTGCAGAATTCCCTGCGGCAGGCGGTAGGACCGCAGGTACGGCGAAGAAAAGGTATCGCCGCTGAGCGGCAAAGACATCACGCGCGCGAGCCCCGGCCGGTCCAGCAGAAAGGTGTTGCCGGGAATCTGCGCCGCGCCTCCCGGGCAAACATCTCTTAGATAATCATCGAGGAACGCCTGGATGCGCCGGTCTGCGGCACACAGCAGGTTGCCGAGCATCAAATCCTTCTGGTGATAATTGCGGAGCAGCGGGCGGGCAATCTCGAGAAAATCCGCGTCGGTGCGGCGGCTCGGCGCATGGCCCAGTGCGGCCAGCTTGAGAGCGATGTAACGCACCACCTCAGTTTCGGGCGCACAATTGTCGGTTTTAGAAGGGCGTGCTGTTAAGGGGAGATAGCCGGGTGCTGGGTGTGCCATTCCGAATGATATCATGGCCTGAAAAATTTCCACCAAGCGAGGTGCGGCCGTGCGGCCGCTCACGCCTCGCTTGGTGGAAGCTATCGTCAGGTGCTGGCTCGGCCCACTCCTAGCCTAATTGAGCAGCCTGTCGCCCTGGGCCATGAGCGTCATGCGCGGCCACAGAGGGCGGCAGGGCGTCGGATTCCACTTGGAGGCGTCTGTCTCGCGCCTGAATTGCC
>JBEKBP010000002.1:0-194165 GCA_050015335.1 Candidatus Acidiferrales bacterium
AACTGGTTACACTCTGAGCTCATAAGGCTGTTGCTCCTCCTTGGCAGAATTTCTTCCTCACAAAAGAGTTATGCCATGAAGCGACAGCCTTTTTCTATTTATTGTGAGAAATTCCCGCTAGGACGATTTCCTCATGCTGCTCGATGCTCACCAATCGGAAGGGCCCGGTGCCCGCCGGTTGCTGGGCCAGTTCTTTCCCCGACCCTCGGGCAACGATGCCCATTTCCGGGCTTGGCGAGGTTCCAAAGAAACGACGCAAACGGCTCGTGCAAATGAAAAACGACTGTGCCGCGGTCCGGCGCCTCGATCGATTGAATCAGCTCGAACGACCCGCGTTTGGCCGTCCGGACTGGGCCGGAGAGGATGGAATCGAATGTGAATTTCACATCGGCTGAGGCCAGCAGCCGTCCGTCGTGAAATTTCACCCCCGGGTGCAAATGGATGGATTCGGGGTTTCCCGGCGCTGCGCCAGGTCCGGCACGATATTCATTCGCGCGTCGTGCGCAACCAGGCCATCGAAGATCAGACCGTGCAGATATTCTGGTACCGACCCGCGGATCGAGGTTGGTGGGTGTTGATTCGATCAGAAAATTGAGCGTCCCGGCGTCAGGCGAGGGAAACGCGGAGGAGCATCCGCTTGCGGCCGCCGCCAAAACCAAGGGGAGGAGCGCCAGTCTCAGTTTACCTTACGCGCCCGTAGTGCAGTTTGCCCAGAACGACCGAGTGGCTGGCCCCGGTTGCCGAAGGCAAATTATTGGCACGCCCGTGAAACGACTCGTAGGCGAGCACCGCGAATGCGAAAGCCTCCTTGGCGTCGGTGGGCACACCGAATCGGCTGGACGGGACGATCTCGATTCCCGGCACCGAAGCGGCCAGCTGAGCCATCATCAGCGGATTCCGCGCTCCGCCTCCCGCCACGATCAGCTCACCCACATGGGCGCGGGGTAGGATCAGCCTGCGGAACGCGTCGGCAATCGAGAGGGAAGTAAACACGGTGGCGGTCCGAACAAGGTCTGCCGGCTCCGCATGGTGTCTTTTTCCCCAGGCGATCAGGCGTTCCACATACGCCTGGCCGAACTGTTCGCGCCCGGCGGTCTTCGGGGGTCTCTTTCGCAGATAAGGCTCCCGCATCATTCGGGCAAGCAAGTCCTGGATGGTACGCCCGCCCAGGGCGATCCGGGCTCCCCGATCGTACTTGGAGCGGCCTCGGGTCATGCCCTGGACCAGGGCATCGACAATCATGTTTCCAGGGCCGGTATCGAAGGCAAACACGTCGCTTGAAGCCGCCCCGGCCGGAATTACCGTGACATTGGCGATCCCCCCGATGTTGAGCGCGACGCGGCCGCGTTCGTCATCGCGATAGAGCAGGTAGTCTACGAAAGGAACCAGCGGCGCGCCGTGCCCTCCAGCGGCGATGTCGGCCGTTCGAAAATTCGCGATGGTGGGTACGCCTGTGCGCTCGGCGATCACGCTCGCCTCTCCAATTTGCAGCGTCGAGGCTACGCGCCATGCACCCGCTAGCCGCGCCCGTGCCCCTTGGTGGAATACGGTCTGCCCGTGGGATCCAATCAGATCGACTTCTTCCAGTCGCGTGCCCGAACTCTTGCATGCCGCAATCGCTGCTCTGGCAAACTCTTCGCCAAGCACGAAGTCCAGCCGGCTAATTTCCGCTGTTGTCGTCGGGGCGCCATTGGCCAGCCGCAGAACTGCCTCCCGTACCAGCGGGCAAAACGCAACATGATGGTGCGACTCGAACTTGGCGACGAGCGCCGGGGGCGCTCCGGAGATGCGGACGATGGCCGTATCGATCCCGTCGGCAGAGGTTCCCGACATCATTCCCAACACGAGCATCTCTTTGGCGGCGGGTGTCGTCATGAAAGTTGCTTCTGGAGTGCCGACAGCAAATTGAGCGCCTCCAGCGGTGTGAGTTTGTTCAAATCCGCGTGGCGCAGCGCTCCGAGTACCGACTCGTCAATCGCTGTAAAGCTCGTCTGCTCGGGAGCAGGCGTCGCGCCGGGCGAAAGTTCCACGCTGAGTTTCTCTTCACTCTGCTCGTGCCGGCGCAGAATATCCCGCGCCCGCGCGATGACATCGTCGGGCAACCCGGCCAGCCGGGCCACTTCGATTCCGTAACTCTTGTCGGCGCTGCCGGATTCCACGCGCCGCAGGAACACGATCTCGTTTCCCGCTTCGTGGACCGACACGTGCACGTTTTTCACGCCGGGCAGCAATTGCTCGAGTTCGGTCAGCTCGTGGTAATGCGTTGCGAACAGCGTTCGGGGCCGGGCGCCTCCGTGCAGCGATTCAACCACAGCCCAGGCAATCGAGAGGCCGTCGAATGTGGAGGTTCCGCGTCCCACTTCATCCAGCAGGACGAGGCTGGCAGCGGTCGCGGTGTTGAGAATTGCCGCGACCTCGCTCATCTCAACCAGAAAGGTCGATCGGCCGCGCGCGAGGTTGTCCGACGCTCCGATCCGCGTGAAGATGCGGTCAAGCAATGGGAGCTTCGCCTGCGTTGCGGGCACAAAAGATCCCATTTGCGCAAGAATCGAAATCAACGCGGTTTGTCGCAGGTAAGTCGATTTCCCGCCCATGTTGGGGCCCGTAATAATGAGCAGGAACTGAGATTCGTCGTCGAGATACAGGTCGTTGGGAACAAATCGTTCACCCCGCTCTTCGAGGAGCTTTTCGATTACCGGATGGCGTCCTCCCGCAATCATGAGGATCCCTCGCTGACCCTCGCCCGGCTCGCGCGTGTTGTGGCTTGACGACCGGGTTGCTCTATCCGTGGAACCCGCCCGGCCGATCATCGGCTGTGTAAATTCCGGACGTGTGTAGTTTCGGGTTGCCGCAATGCGTGCGAAATTTACCAGCACGTCGAGTTGGGCAATCGCGGTGGCTGTTCTCCGCAATCGCGCCGCCTCGCGCGCGATGCTTTCGCGGATTTCGCCATAGAGCCGCCGTTCGATTTCGAGCACGCGCTGCTCGGCGGTCAGCACCTTGCGTTCGTGTTCCTTAAGTTCGGCCGATGTGAACCGCTCCGCGTTCACGAGGGTCTGTTTCCGCTCGTAGTCGGCCGGTGCCAGGTGCAAGTTGGTCTTCGACACCTCAATGTAATAGCCAAAAATCTGGTTATAGCGGATCTTGAGGGAGGCGATTCCCGTTCGCTTGCGCTCCCGGTCTTCCATGGCTGCGATAATTTGGCGCCCCTGCTTTGTGAGATCGCGCAGCTCATCCAACTCGGCGTGGAATCCGCGCCGGATCACGCCGGGATCGTTGGGCATGGCGGGCGGTTCGTCGGCGATCGCTCGCGCGATCAGGTCGCAGACATCTGCCATTTCGTCGATCCGTCCCCGCAGCACCTCCAATCGCCCCGTGTCGCTCGTATGGGTGTTCGGCCGGATTGATTCCTGCGCTTCGCCCGTTTCCCCGGATTCCCGCCGACCAGCTAGTAATGCACGAACCTGCGGAAGTTTTTCGAGCGAACCTCGCAGAGCCAGCAGATCGCGCGGCGTGACGGTCCCGAGCGTCACGCGGCTCGTCAGGCGCTCCAGGTCGAGAATTCCTCCGAGCTCCTTGCGAATTTCTTCCCGGGCTACCGTCCTGGATTTCAGTTTCGCAACCGCTTCCAGCCGATCTTCAATTTCCCCCAGCGCGATTTCAGGGCGCAGCACCCATGACCGCAGGAGCCGCGCACCCATGCCGGTTGTCGTTTCGTCGATGGCCTTCAGGAGCGTTGCCGAGGCGTCGTCCCCTGTGACTGCTTCGACAAGCTCCAGGTTTCGCGCGGTTACCTGGTCCAGGGTCATCGCGTCCTGCTGCTCGTAATAGCAGATCCGGTCGAGGTGCTCGAGTCCTGCGCCGGCAGGTCGAAGCGAAGGAACTGTGGCGGTGTCCTCCGGCGTGCGTGCGCCGATCGCCGATGTGTCTCGCAGGTAGTGCACCAGCGCGCCCGCTGCTGCGGTCGCCAGGGGGTGCTCGCTCAATCCAAACCCATCGAGAGCTGCCACGCGGAACTGCTCTTTGAGAATGCGCCCTGCGTAATTGCTTTCGAAGATCCAATCATCGAGGCGCGTTTCGACGGCGCCCAGGTTGCCAAGGTCGGCGGTTGCTGCCACAGGGAAGAGCGTTGCCGGCCTCGGAAGAAGAATTTCGCGAGGGCGCAGAATCCCCAGCTCATCGCGCAAACGCGCTTCGGCCTTGTCACCCGCGAATTCAGTGGCTCGAAACTCCCCGGTAGATAGATCGACAAATGCCAGCCCTATCGCCGCCTCCGGGATTCGCCCCGCGCCGCGTCCACCGGCAGCGGCGCCCATCGATGTCCGGCGAGCGACCGCCACGAGGAAATTGTTCTCCTTGGGCTCAATCAGCGAGGTTCCCGCCGCCGTTCCGGGCGTCAGGACACGGATCACCTCCCGGCGCACGAGCTTCTTTCCAGGCCCCGGCTGTTCCATCTGCTCGCAGATGGCGACCTTATGCCCGGCGCGAATCAAGCGGGCAATATAGTTTTCCGCGGCGTGGTAGGGAACTCCGCACATCGGCACGGCTTGGCCCTTCTCTTTATTCCGCGCGGTGAGGGTAATCTGCAGGATGCGCGCCGCCGCGATGGCATCCTCGTAGAAAAGCTCGTAAAAATCTCCGAGCCGGAACAGCAGGAGCGCGGCCGGGTACTGCTTTTTCAGGCCGGTGTACTGCTGCATCAATGGCGTCGTGGGTTCGGTCATGAGCCCGCGCAGGGCGGCAGGTCAGTGATTATGCGGGCGTAGCGGTTGGTTGGCAACTTTCTTCATTCCGCCCGGTGCACATCGTAAGACGGGAGTGGTGAAGCAGCTCTAGGGGCTCTAGGGGCTCTCCTCCCTGCCATTACGACCGAGTATGGGCTATACTTCGTCGTGGCTTCCACCCTGACAAACCGCGAAACCGAAATAAAATTGCCGGTGAGTGATCTGTCGGCGCTGCTCGGGAGCCTTCAGGACTTGGGCGCAGTCGGCCGCGGCCGGGTTCTCGAACAGAATACCCTCTACGATACTCCGGAGTTCGATCTGCGGCGTGCGGGCTGTCTCCTGCGCCTGCGCTTGGAAACGCCCGCCGGATCATCGCTTGTTCCCCCCGGTTTGGCGAGCGCAGTGCTGACGTCCAAAGCGCCTCCCGGGGGGGAACGTCACACCGCGGGTCGCAGAGCTGCGAAGCCTCGCTACAAAGAGAGGCTCGAAAGGGAACTGACCGTTCAGCGCCCAGCTCGCTGGAGCCACACCTTAGAAATCCTCGGTTTTCGCCCCGGCTTTCGCTACCAGAAATATCGCACGAGCTTTCGCCTTTCTGGACTCCACGTGGACCTCGATGAAACACCGGTTGGCAACTTTCTCGAGCTCGAGGGCCTTCCGAAAGCGATCGAGCGGGTTGCCAGCGCGCTCGGTTATACACATCGCGACTTTAGCCGGGCCACGTATTGGGAGCTCTACAATGCGGATTGCCAGCGCAAAGGGCGCGTCCTCGGTAATATGATGTTCGATACGTAAAAATGTCGTGAAATCAGCAGTCTTCGCTTGACAAAATTTCCGTCTGCCTTTACTAGTCAAGTCGAGGACATTTTCATCCGTATGGAAGCGTCTCTGAACTCAGAACCCGGAAGTAACAGCCCCGCCGAAAAGGTCACACGGCGCGCGGCGGCTGCTCTGCCATTTGTTCTCGGCCAACACTTACGTGCGGTAGCGGACAGGGAAGCAAGGCCCGGCCTGAAATAGTCCCAGGGTGTCTTTTGTTTGCCCGCGGCCGGATTCACAGTCGGCGCGGGCTTTTTTTTTGCGATGCTGTGCCATCGCCGCCCCTACCGATTCGCTGCTTGAAGGAGTCATCATGGTCCATGCGACAGAATTGATAGGCGCCAAAACATTTGATTCAGCCGGTAACCTGGTCGGCCGGGTCCAGGAGATGTTTATCGTTCCGGACGAACAGCCAAACCGCGTCGCGCGATTGCTGCTTTCTCGCGGCAAGTACCGATCGATCGTTGCGCGTTATGATCAAATCGCGTCGGTCTCACCCGGCTGCGTCCGGCTGACTACCGATGAGTCCGCACTCGAGCTCTATCACCCCAATGAATCCTGGCTGGCCGTCCAAAAGGATCTCCTCGACCAGCAGATCATCGACACTCACGGCCGCAAAGTGGTCCGAGTAAACGATGTGGAACTGGCCGACCAGCGCACCAACGGCAACACCGAACTTCGCGTCACTCAGGTGGATGTGGGACTTCCGGGAGCGTTCCGCCGTCTGCTCCAGGGGGTTGTACCGCCCATGGCGATTCGCCGCGTGCAGGAGAAACTCCCACAGCGAACGATCCCGTGGGAATTCGTCAACCTGGTTGAATCCGATCCCCTTCGCCGCGTCAAGCTGCGGATCTCCAGCGAGAATCTTGCCCGGCTCCATCCTGCCGACCTGGCCGACCTGATGGAAGAATTGTCGCCCGACGAGCGCCAGTCGATCATCGGTTCGCTCGACGAGGAAACCGCCGCGGAGACAATTGCCGAGCTGGACAAGCGGTTGCAAACGCAGGTGGTCGAAAAGCTCGATCCGGAGAGGGCTGCCGACATCATCGAAGAAATGAGCCCCGACGTAGCCGCCGACCTGATTCAAAACCTCGCGCCAGATACGTCCCGGGAAGTCCTCGAAGAGATGGAGACGCGGGAGGCGCAGGATGTAGAGTCGCTGCTCAACTTCGCTCCGGATACGGCCGGGGGGATGATGACCACCGAAGTGGTAGTCGTGGGAGAGGACGCCACTCGCGGCGAAGTGATCGATCACGTGCGCTTCCACGAGATACCACCCGATCAGCTCGACAACATCGTGCTGATCAATCGCGAGGCCAAGCTTGCCGGCACGGTTCCGATCGCGCGTCTGGTGCTGGCAAGCCCTGATCAGAGAATGGCCGAACTTGCCTTCGAGCCGCTGCTGTCGGTGACAACGGACGCCAACGACGCGGATATCTTTGAACTCTTTGACAAATATAACTTGCGCAGCCTTATCGTCGTGAACGGAGAAAACTGTCCCATCGGAGCCATCACGGTGGACGACGTGGTCAGCCGGATGCGCGCCAAGCTCTGAAACTGACTGAAGCGGAACGAACACCGCGCAATGAATACGTGAAATGAATACCTGGATTACATTGACCGATACTCTGTCTGCGTGGAGGGCCCGCGGCAAGAAGTTCAGCCACCGCACGCGGCCTTATCGCCGGCGTCTGGCCGTGTTTTTGGCGGTCGTAGGTCCCGGGCTTATCACCTCGAACGTGGACAACGACGCGGGCGGAATCACGACCTACACGGTTTCCGGAGCCCAATTCGGTTACACGATGCTGTGGTCGCTGATTCCCATGACGATTGCCCTCTACGTCAGCGAAGAAATGTGCGCCCGCATGGGCGTGGTAACCGGCAAAGGCCTCTCCGATCTGATTCGCGAGGAATTCGGGTTCCGTTCGACGTTCTTCGTGATGCTGGCCGCCCTTGCTGTTGACCTCGGCAATACCGTCGCGGAATTCGCGGGCGTGGCCGCTTCGATGCAGATATTTGGAATCAGCAAGTATGTTTCGGTACCTCTCGCCGCCATGGCGGTGTGGATTCTGGTCGTCCGCGGGAGTGCCAGGCAAGTCGAGAAAATCTTCCTGGTCGCCTGCGGCTTTTATCTTTCCTATATCGTTTCGGCGGTCCTGGCCAAGCCGGATTGGCTCCTGGCCGCCAAAGAAACCGTGGCGCCGTCATTGCACTTCAGCTCGGGCTATCTTTTGATGCTGACGGCTCTCATCGGCACGACGATCGCGCCGTGGCAGTTCTTCTACCTCCAGGCGGGATTCGTCGAAAAGCGCGTTGGTCCACGCCAATACAAGCACGCACGCATGGATGTGCTGGTCGGCAGCATCTCCTGCATGGTCATCGTGTTCTTCATCATCGTTTGCTGCGCGGCCACGCTCAACGCGCACGGCCTCACCAATATCACCGATGCCGCGCAGGCGGCCCAGGCGCTCAAACCGCTCGCGGGGCGGTGGGCTGCCTCACTGTTTGCGTTTGGTTTGCTGAACGCGTCGCTTTTCGCCGCCTCGATCCTTCCGTTGTCGACCGCGCATGTGATTTGCGAAGGCCTCGGCTTCGAGGCCGGTCTGGACAATAAGATCAAGGAAGCGCCCGCGTTCTATTCGCTGTACACGGGTCTCATCGTGGTGGGCGGCGGCATCATCCTGATCCCCGGAGTTCCGCTCTTGAAGATCCTGGTTTTCTCGCAGGTGGCGAATGGAATCTGGCTGCCGGTCGTGCTCATTTTTGTTCTGATGCTGATCAACCGCCGCGACCTGATGGGGCAGCATACCAATACGTGGGCCTTTAACCTGGTCGCCTGGGCCGCCAGCATCATCATGATCATCCTCACGATTATTCTGGTGTATGCGGCTATCTTCCAACCTTCTTCCGCCGGTTTAGGCTGAGGCTCAAGTCGGTTCACTCCCAGCATGCCGCAGCGAGCTCGCATGCCCACCATGCCCACGACGCGAACAGGAGGCCGCCCATCGACGCAGTCGTTCTTGCCGTTCCTGGCGTTCACTGTTAGGCTTTTTCTTCTTTATGGGATATCGTCCGGGCGATTTTGCCTCGCGGTCCCGTCGAGCCGTTGCCGGTGAAAACGAGCGAACTTTTGCAAGACCCCAACCGCGAGGAAGCGGAGTATCTCGAGAAAGTCGATCCGAAACGCCTGCCGCAGCATCTCGCCATCATCATGGATGGCAACGGCCGCTGGGCGCAGCGCCGTCATTTGCCCCGGGTTGCCGGGCATCGTTCCGGGGTCAAGGCCGCGCGCGTCATCATTGAAACCTGCTCGCGCCTTCATATCCCTTGTCTCACCCTGTATGCCTTTTCGCTCGAAAATTGGCGCCGTCCTCAAGCCGAAGTGGAATTTCTTATGCGCCTTTTGCGCGAATATCTAAAGCGCGAGCTTCCTACCATGCAGAAGAACAATATCCGCCTTCTCTTCATTGGCCGGTCGGAGCACCTGCCGCAGTCGGTTCGCGACGATATGGCGGAAGGGATGAGCCTCACTGCCGGCAACACCGGCATGCGGCTGATTCTCGCACTCAATTACGGCGGCCGCGCTGAACTCGTCGATGCGTTTAATTCCATTCTCGACCGCGCCCGTTCCAACGGCCTCGTGCATTTCCAGGCCGATGAGCAATCGATCTCCGAACATCTCTACACGGCCGGCCTGCCCGACCCCGATCTGCTGATTCGCACGAGCGGGGAAATGCGCGTCAGCAATTTCCTGCTCTGGCAGATTGCCTACGCAGAGATTTACGTCACGCAGGTGCTGTGGCCCGATTTTTCCCGCGCACGCCTTCTCGAGGCGCTCGTGGATTACCAAAAACGCGAACGCCGCTACGGTGGCCTAGGCTCACCGCGCGGACGAAGCGCGGCTGGGAAGAGTTAAGGCCAGCGGAATGCTACTGCGCATACTCACAGCGGCGGTTCTCATCCCGGTCGTGGTGCTGTTGGTTTGGTTCGCGCCGCCGCTGGTGCTGGCGGCCGCCGCGGCCATTGTGGGCGGGCTGGCCATGTTTGAGTTCTTCGAGCTTGGCGAACGCCTCGGCGCGAGGCCTTATCGAAAGTGGACCACCGCTTGCTCCGCGGCTCTCTTCTATGCGCAGTATTCGCTGGGCCGGGTCGAGATTCGTTCCCTCAGTGGCGGGGTTTCTCTTATCAGTAACGCGGTGGGCGGCCTGCTCCAAATCGAAGCGGTGCTGCTGATTTTTCTGTTGGGCTGTGTGAGCATCGGCCTTGCCACGCAGGGCCCCTTGCAAGAAGTGCTGCCCTCGGTTTCCATCAGCTCGGCGGCACTTTTATTCGTGGCGCTGCCGCTGAGTTACCTGGTCCGGCTGAATGGAATTTCAATGGTTGGCCGCGAGCTAGTGCTCTTTACCCTCTGCTTGATCTGGGCCGGCGACATTCTCGCTTATTTTGTGGGCCGCGCGCTGGGCCGAGTTCCCATGGCGCCGGCGCTCAGTCCGAGGAAAACCTGGGAAGGGGCGCTCGGCAACCTGTTTGCTTCTCTTCTTGTGGGCGTCTTATTCGCGCGATGGATGGAGATTGACATCATCGACATGATGATCGTCGCGGGTCTGGGCAATATCGCCGGGCAGATGGGCGACCTTATCGAATCCGCCTTCAAGCGGGGCGCCTGCGTGAAGGATTCAGGCTCGATGGTGCCCGGGCACGGCGGAATGTACGATCGCATCGACAGCCTGATCCTGGCGGCGCCCGTTGTGTGGGCTGCCTATCAGTGGTTTTTGAGGTCGCAGTAGGCCTGGCCCTCTCAGCCGATCGCAGATTCGCAAATTGCCGCGAACCTCTATAAAATCTGAGCTACATGAAGCGAATCTCGATTTTAGGTTCCACCGGCTCCATCGGGAGCCAATGTCTGAGTGTTGTCGATTCTCTTCCTGGGCGATTTGAGGTCGTCGCGCTTTCTGCGGGCTCCCATGTCGCGCTGGTCGCCGAACAAATCTCGCGCCACCATCCGAAGGTTGTTTCCGTTGCTACCGAAGACGCGGCGCGAGAACTCTGCGCCGCCTTCCATCGCCAGCGGCGCTCCGAACCGATCGAGATTCTTTTTGGCCCCCAGGGAATCGAGAGGGTCGCCACCCATCCTGACGCAGACACCGTGGTCTCTGCCGCTGTCGGAGTTGTTGGGTTGCCCGCCACCTACAAAGCGATCGAGCGCGGCAAGAATATCGCCCTCGCTAACAAGGAAGTCCTGGTTGCAGCCGGAGAGGTGGTTATGGCCGCTGTCGCCCGCCACGGCGTTGCTCTCCTTCCAGTCGATAGCGAACACAACGCCGTTCACCAGTGCCTTCGCGCGGGCGATCACGGGGAGGTGAAACGCCTCGTGCTCACGGCTTCCGGTGGGCCTTTTCGGGCAACACCTGCCTCCCAATTGGCAAAAGTTACCCCGGAGCAGGCTCTGGCACACCCGAATTGGAAAATGGGTCCGCGGATCACAATCGACTCTGCCACGCTTATGAACAAGGGCTTTGAAGTGATCGAAGCGCGCTGGCTCTTCGGCATGGATCTCGACAAAATTCAGGTCGTCATTCACCCCCAGTCGACAATTCATTCCATGGTGGAGTTCGTGGATGGCTCTATCCTCGCGCAGCTGGGTCCGACCGACATGCGCATGCCTCTTCAATACGCGCTGACCTACCCGGAGCGCGTTGCGTCCAACGGTTGCGCGCTCGATTGGTCTTCGCTCCGCAAGCTTGACTTCGAGCAAGTCCCGGCGGGAAAGTTTCCGTGCCTCGCGCTGGCACTGGAAGCGCTTCGTCTCGGTGGTCCGCTCCCGTGTGCTCTAAATGCCGCCGACGAGATTGCCGTCGCAGCGTTTCTGGAGGGCCGACTGTCGTTTCCCGGCATCCCCGCTGTTATCGAACGCGTTCTCGATGCCATGCCTCGAACTGCCCTTCATTCGATTGACGATGTGCTGTCTGCCGATGCCGAAGCACGGCGGCTCGCTCGTGACGCTACCAGCCGGGTGGCGTCGTAGGACCGTTTGAGCGCATAACATTGCGCACTGGGAAGAATCCTTCGTCCTTGGGTTCGTGGTTTGTAGCGCGGCGGTTGGGGGTGTCGACGGCCGTGGCTAGTTGCTCTTTGGTGCGTGGCCTGGATGCGCCGATTTTCAAAAACGAGGGTTTTCTTTTAGAATAGCAACCGAGGCGTCCATGTCGAGTTTCCTCAGAGATCTCATCTCCGTATCCATTGTTTTGGGCATCATGATTTTCGTTCATGAGTGGGGACACTTCATCGCCGCGAAGTTCTTCTCCGTGCGAGTGGATGTGTTTTCTTTTGGTTTTGGTCCTCGCCTCTTCGGTGTGAAGCGCGGCGATACCGACTATCGTTTGAGCGCGCTGCCCTTTGGCGGCTACGTGCGCATGGCGGGCGACAACGTGGTGGAAGAGCGCACGGGGGCCGATTACGAATATCTTTCCAAGCCGCGCTGGCAGCGGGTGGTAATTGCCATCGCCGGCCCCGCCATGAACGTTCTGCTCGCGTTCCTCATCTTTTGGGGGATCTATGGGCTGGTTGGCGTGCCATTCGAACCGGATCTTCGCCAGCCAGCCGATGTCGTCGCAGTTCCGACAACCCCACCCATCACGTCGGGAGTGGAACCGGGGGACCGCATCGTTGCCGTCAACGGCGAGAAGACGCCGACATGGGAGAAGGTCTTGTCGCTCGTGAACAAAGCCACCCCGGGCAGCATACTGTCGGTCGCTGTGCAGCGAGGCGGCGTGCAGAAATCCTTTACTGTGCCCATTCCGAACAAGGTCGTCTCTGCGGACTCTTTGGTCGGCTATCCGAAATTGACCCCGGTCGTCGACGACGTGGCCATCGGATTTCCCGCCGAGAAGTCCGGGCTGAGGGCCGCCGACTTGATCGTTTCCATCGACGGCAAGCCTGTTTCCACCTGGTATCAGCTCGTGGACGCGGTACACCAGTCCGAAGGCCGTCCCATCGAATTTGTGGTTCGCCGGGTGGGAAAGGATTTGCCGCTCACGATCACTCCGATTCAGAACATGGGACCGGACGGCCAGAGCGTTTTTCAAATTGGAGTTTCTCCGAAGACAAGCGATGCCTATGAACGGGAAGGTCCCATCTCCGCGGCCAAGGACGCCACCATCGAAACGTATTTGAATATGCGTCAGATCGTCCAGGTTATTGGCGGCCTCTTCAGCGGTAAGGTTTCGATTCGTGAGCTGCAGGGCGTGGTGGGGATCGCGCGCGTATCCGGACAGGCGGCCCAGCGTGGTCCCCTGACTCTTCTCGGGCTCATGGCCGTCATCAGCTTGAACCTGGGCTTGCTCAATTTATTCCCGATCCCCGTCCTCGACGGCGGTCACGTGCTGCTTCTGGCCGTCGAAGGGGTTCTGCGGCGCGACTTGAGCGTGGCGCTGAAAGAACGCTTCGTGCAAGTGGGGCTCGTATTCCTGCTCGGTATCTTCGCCTTCGTCATGTACAGCGACATCCTCAAGCTTATTCAGGGCCATCACTAGCGACGAATATCAACCCAGTGCTTTTTTCAAAAATGGGTGTCCGATGTCGGTCTGTTCAGCCACCGTGCTTTTCGAAGGCGGAGCAATTGCTTTTGGTATAATGTCCTTGCTATGGCACGTTTGTCCCCCCGTCGGGTCTCTACCGGCGAACGTCTCAACGCTCACGAGCCGCCTGGCCGTTTGCAGCGCGAGTTAGGCGCGCGCCGCATCCGCCTGACGCGCCAGCGCCGCGTAGTTCTTCAAGTGATGGAGGGTGCTCCGCAGCACCTGGATGCCGGAGAAATACTCGAACGGGCGCAGAAGATCGATTGCGATATCACGCGCGTCACGGTGTATCGCACACTTGAACTGCTCAAAAATCACGGCTTGATCGATGAGCTCGACCTGCTCCACCTGCGCGGACACCGCCACTTTTACGAAAGCCACGGTCCGCGAGACCACATCCACGTGGCCTGTATCCGCTGCGGGAAGGTGCGCGAGTTTGAAAGCGAGCTCTACGAGGATTTAAAGAAGCAGATCGCGCGCGACTGTGAGCTGGAAATTACCATCACCCGCACGGAAGTGGGAGGACTGTGCGCCGATTGCAGAAAGCGATGACCCGCGTCTGTGTTCTGGGGCTTCCGGGGACGGCTACTACTGCTGCCGGTGAAATTCCTGTGCGCTTTCGATGTCTTTGAGCACCTGCTCTCGCAATTCTTCCGCACTCGCAAACTTCCGTTCGTCGCGCAAGCGCGTCAGGAAGCGAATTTTCATTTTGCCGCTCGTGCAATTCTCGCCGAAATCGAGGAGATGCGTTTCGATCGTGACCCGTGATCCGTCAAACGTGGGCCTCGTGCCCACATTGGTGACGGAGCCGTGCATTTTGCCGCCGACGGAAGTTTCGGTCGCATAGACTCCCCGCTTCGGCAGCATTTCTTGTTCCGTTTTTAAGTTGAGCGTTGGCACAACCAGCTTACGGCCTTGGCCCGTTCCGGTCTGTATTTCTCCCTCCAACGCGAAAGGGCGTCCGAGCATGAGCTGCGCGTCGGCCATCCGTCCATCGCGGAGAGCTTCGCGAATCGCGCTGCTGGATGCCACCGTTCCGTCGACGGTCAGCGACTTCACGCTCTCTACTTCAAATCCCCACTGTCGGCCGTAGTTCTCAAGCGCCTGCACGTTTCCCCCTTGACGGTGTCCGAAGCGGAAATTCTCTCCCACCAGCACCTTGCTTGCGCGCATCGTTTCCACCAGGTAGCGCCGCACGAAATCTTCCGGACTCACTTTGGATAATTCCAGATGAAAGGGCAGCACCAGTGCCGCGTCGATTCCTACTGCCTCAAACGCCGCGAGCCGCTGGGCGATCGTCATCAGCAACGCAGGCGCCTCCGAAGGCCGCAAGATTTTCAGAGGATGAGGGAACAGTGTCAGCACGGCGGCGAGCTGTCCTTTTTGCCGCGCCTGTTCCGTGACCCTGCGAAGAATCTCCCGGTGTCCTCGGTGAATGCCGTCGAAATTCCCGATGGTTACCACCGCCGGCTTGCGACCGTCTCCCCATCGGGCCATCCATTCTTCGGCCGAATTGAGTCTCGCAAGCGCCACTAGATTTCTACCTCGATACGCAGTCCGTCGTAGGAAAGCCGCACATTCTGCGGCAGCCGCGCGTTGGTGTCCGCGTGGCCGAGGTCGTGGCAGATGTGCGTGAACCATGCCCGCCTCGGTTTGAGTTCCTCCACCAGCGCCAGCGATTGGTCGACGTTGGAATGCATCGGATGGGGCGCATAGCGCAATGCGTCGAGGATAAAGTCGTCGAGGTCTCGCAGCAGCCCTTTCGATTCCTCGGGTACGCTTATGAAGTCGGTGAGGTATGCGCACTTGCCGAAGCGGAATCCCAGCACGGGCTGCGGGCCGTGCATCGCGGGTATTGGAAGAATGGTCAAGCCGAACAGGTCGAATGGCCCGTCGATCGTGTGCAATTTAACGCCCGGCAACAGATTTCCGTTCGGCGTGTCGTCGAAGATGTAGGCGAATTGCCGCTGCAGCGTCGCCAGGGTGTCCGAGGCGCCGTAGATTGGCACGACGCCGTTCTGCTTCATGTTGAACGGGCGTATATCGTCAAGGCCGAGGATATGATCGGCATGTCCGTGGGTATAAATCACCGCGTCGAGCCGGTCCATGTGCTCGCGCATGGCTTGCGAGCGGAAATCGGGAGTGGTATCGATCACGACGCTGCGCCCGCCGTAGGAGAGCAACACAGACGGCCGCATTCGCTTGTCGTACGGGTCGCGCGACTCGCAGACGGCGCAGTGGCACCCGAGCGTTGGTACGCCCATTGATGTGCCGGACCCCAGGACGGTCAATTGAAGTGAAGCCATGAATGGAGAGGAAGGGGCTGCTGCAATCCTACCCGCTATTTCTTCACACCCGCTTTTTTCTGCATCTGCTCGGCGGCCGCTTTGGAAATTTCCATGAAGGTAAGCTTCAGGCTTCCCAGCACTTCCATCAAAAGTTCGTCGTCCACCTTGGCGAGGTTCCCGCGCGTTTTTTCCCGCAGCACGTCGAGCATGTCGATCACTTCGCGCGCGCCCTCGAGGTCTAGAAACGCCTGGCCTGTGCGGGGGTCGGCCATTCCGCCGAGCATCGCTGCGGCGTTGCGTGTGAGGAAATCGACCAGCATCTGAAAGCTGCGCGAGGGCTGATGAGACTCTTCGGCGGGAACTTCCTCAGTGGACGGGAGAGCTGTAATTTCCGCCGCCGGCGCCGGTGCTGCGCCGGGCTTCGGCTGAGCCCTCAGCGCGGAAGCAGCTGCCGCTTTCTTTGCGGATTCCTCCTCCCAGCGGCGGTCCTGTTCGCCGGCGTCCTTGCGAAGTTCGCCATCTTCGGTGAACAGGCGCCTGTCTACGACCTTGAATCCTTCATCCTGCTTGGTATCAGCCACGTGAAATGTCCTTGAAAGTCTTCATCCTAGTTACTTAAAAGTTTAACATCCGCCCATTGCTGTCACAAGTCGCTTCGGTGCGGCCCCCGATGGCCTTGTGATTTTTCGGCGCCTACCGTACATTGTTGGCTCTTCCATCGGAGCCTCGGACCGCCCGTGTCTAGACGCAGAGTGAACTCAAATGCACGCGGGAAGGCGCTGCGAAAACCCACCGCGAGATCACGGCGCAGGCAGCCGCATCCGGCCGAAGCACAGATTCCCATAACCCCTCGCGACAAGCTTGCCGGCAAGTGGTTTGAGAAGCTCGTGGCTTTGCAGGCGCGGCTGTACGGGCCTGGTGGATGCCCATGGGACCGCGAGCAGACGCACGAGTCGCTGCGCAAGTTCCTGATTGAGGAAACCTATGAGGTTCTCGACGCGATGGAGTCGTCTGATCCTCGCAAGTTTTCCGGGGAGTTGGGCGATCTGCTGCTCCAGGTGGTGTTCCATTCCATCCTGGCCGAAAAGGCCGCACGCTTCACGATTTCCGATGTGATCGAATCGATCCATTCGAAAATGGTCCGCCGCCACCCGCACGTCTTCGGCGATGCTTCCGCTTCAAATTCCGCCGTAGTTCTCAAGAATTGGGAGCAAATCAAGGCCGAGGAACGCGCCGCGGAACGCGGGTCGGCGGGCGACAAAGTTCAGCAGGAGTCTGGGGAAGACTCCGTCCTGGGAGGCGTCCCGCGCTCACTTCCGGCGGTACTGGAAGCCTACCAACTCACTCGGCGGGCTTCCCACGTCGGTTTCGATTGGAGCAGCCTGGAAGAGGTTCTTGAGAAGCTTGCTGAAGAACAGCGTGAGATTCGGGCTGTCCTCCGGCTACAGGCGGCGGCAGAAGGAAAGGGCACCAGGCCGAAATCTACACCAAAACTTGAAGAGGAAGTGGGTGACTTTCTTTTCACTGCCGTGAATGTGGCGCGCTTTCTTGGAGTGGACCCTGAAATTGCTCTAAAGAAGGCGAACCGAAAGTTCAAGCAGCGCTTTCGCTCAATGGAATCTGTGTCGCTACGGGAAGGAAAGCGCTTCGCGGACCTCCCGCGCGTCCGCATGGAAGAACTGTGGAACGAATCGAAAGAGCGCCGGTGAGGGGTTGCCGCGGGGAAGGCGCGCCAATCGAGCGAAGCAGCATACAAGATGTTCGCGCAGGTATTGGTTTCTGATGTAAGATTTTTCGCAAATGATCCAGGCCCCGGTCTCCCCTGCAATTGAAATCCGCCACTGCGCGACACTGGCTGAGTTTGAGGACTGTCTGCGCCTTGAGCACGCGGTTTGGGGAGACGGAGAGGACATCGCCGTTCCGGTGCCGATTTTTGCGGTCGCACACCACACGGGCGGACAGGTGCTGGGCGCCTTTGACGGGCCGAAAATGGCGGGCTTTACCCTCGCTCTTCACGGAACTCGCGACAACAAGACCTTCCTCCACTCCCACATGACCGCCGTTCTCCCTGAATATCGGGATAGGGGGATCGGCCGGCGGCTCAAGCTCTTTCAACGGGAGGACGCGCTGGCGCGGGGGATCGATCTGGTGGAATGGACGTTTGATCCACTCGAGTTGAAGAACGCGCATTTCAACCTCAATCGGCTGGGCGCGGTGGCCCGGCGTTATGTGCCTAATATCTACGGCATCACGAACAGCCCGCTGCACGCCGGGCTCCCGACCGATCGGCTGGTTGCCGAATGGTGGCTCGCATCTCCCCGGGTTAAAGCGATTCTTGAGAATCGTCCGCTTGCGGCCAAAGGTCCTTCTGAGCGGTTTCCGCTGCCGGCGAACATGGCCGAAATTAAGCAAGATGATCCGGACGCGGCAATTCGCATCCAGACCGGGATTCGCGGGCAATTCTTGCGCGCCTTTGCCAATGGTCAGCTGGCTACGTCCATAGAGGCGCGGGTGGCGCGCGTCGATTACATCCTTGAGCCCGCCGGGCAGATCGCGGGGCTGGAGTTGCCGGAGTTTCATAAGGATTGAACGGAACATCAAAGCGTGCAAACAAAGGAACTGCCGGAACCCCCTTGCATTTGTCCGGGGCTCACGTATCCTCTTCAAAGTTTCAGAGCTACCTTTTCGAGCCACATGCGCCTGCAAAAAATCACTCTTCGCGAAATCCACCTGCGGCTTCTCTCGCCGTTTGAGACCAGCTTCGGAAAAGTCCAACTGCGGCGGATTCTGCTGGTCGAGGCGGATGTGGGCGGCATTGCCGGTTGGGGCGAATCGACGGCAGGAGAGAGCCCGTTCTATTCCTACGAGACGGTCGAAACCGCCTGGCTGATTATTAGCCGGTACCTTTGGCCCCTGCTCAAGGGCAGGGAATTTGCGTCCGCGAGCGAGATTTGGGACCTTCTGGCCCTGGTTCGCGGCCACAATATGGCGAAAGCCGCGCTGGAAACCGCACTTTGGGATGCCGAGGCGAAGCACAAGGAAGTGCCGCTCGCGAAGTTGCTTGGCGGGACGCTTGAGGAAATTCCGTGCGGCGTTTCGATCGGCTTGCAGCCGACCATAGCCGACCTTTTGGCAAAGGTCGAGCGGGAACTGGCTGCGGGCTACCAGCGTATCAAGATCAAAATCAAGCCGGGGGCCGACATAGGGCTTGTTAGCGCGCTGCGCGAGCGTTTTCCGCGCATCCGGCTGATGGTGGATGCGAATTCCGCGTACACGCTGAAGGACACGCCACTGCTGAGGGCGCTCGATGCCTTCTACCTGATCATGATCGAGCAGCCGCTGGGCTGGGACGACATCTTTTCTCACGTTCAACTTCAGCGCCAGCTGGACACGCCGATCTGCCTCGACGAATGCATTCACGAACTCGATCATGCCCGCGCCGCTATCGAGACCAAGGCGTGCGGCATTATCAACATCAAGCTGGGGCGCGTGGGCGGGCACACGGCCGCGCGGCGCATCCACGACCTCTGCCATGCGCACTCGATTCCCGTGTGGTGCGGCGGCATGCTCGAATCCGGCATCGGGCGCGCGCATAACATCGCGATGTCGTCGCTCGCAAACTTTAATCTTCCAGGTGATGTGTCGGCTAGCCGACGCTATTGGGATCAAGACGTAATTGAACCGGAAGTTGAGGTTTCAAAGAACGGCACGATTCGCATTCCCTCGACTCCAGGCATTGGGTATGCGCCGCGCATCGACCGCATCGAATCGATCACGCATCGCCGCGAAGTGCTTGAGTAATACTTGAATTCCCCGACTGCAGTTGACCGCGAACCTTCCAGGGCGGCCTCTGATCGCCCGAGCCCTTTTCTGCTGGTCCTTGCACTGACCGCAGTGGTCCTCATCTGGTCCTTTAACTTTGTGGCCGCGAAAATCGGTCTGCGGCACATGGATGCGATGTCTTTTACATCGATCCGGATGCCCTTGGCATCGCTGCTGATGCTTCCGGTTTATTTCGCGCAGCGCCGGCGAACGCCGCTTGATCGAGGAGACCTCTGGACGTTTGCCTATCTTGGCTTTTTCGGTGTGGTCATCAATTCCGGATGTTTCGTGATGGGTCTGACCCAGACCACCTCGGAGCACTCGGTGATCGTGAGGGCGCTGGGGCCAGTACTGGTGCTGGCGCTGGCCGTTGGGCTGGCGATTGAAAAGATGACCCCGGCGAAGGCCGCCGGGATGCTGATTTCGTTTCTCGGAGTAATCCTGCTTGATGCCGAGCACGGCGTTTCGATGCATTCGCCGCTGCTTTTGGGCGATCTGTACACCTCCCTGAGCATCGCGGGCTTTGCGATCTACACCGTCTTGGCGAAACGGGTGGCCATGCGGTATGACGCGGTCTCGATGAATACCTATTCAGTGGTGGCGGCGGGGTTGATGGCTGCCCCGGTGGCGCTGCGCCAGGCGATTCATCTGCCGTGGGGAAGCGCCGTAGGGATCGCTTGGGCCGCCATGTTCTACATGGCGGGGATTACCACGGTTGTGTCGTACACGATCTACAGTTGGGTGCTGCAGTATATGGAGCCATCGCGCGTCGCGGTGGTCAATTATGTGCAGCCGGTGGTTGTGATCCTGATATCGGTGCCCCTACTGGGCGAGCATCCCACAAGGCATTTGCTGGTCGGGGGAGTGCTCGTGCTGGTCGGCGTGTACCTGGCCGAGCGGGTAAAATGATGACGAGCGAGTGTCTAGTTACACATGTAGGACATATCGGATGGAGTGTCAACGCGAGGGGGCTGGTCGGCTGGTCGTGCAAGAAGCCCGCTTGGCCGGGATGACAACGATAGGCGACTGCAAAGGCCAGAGAGCCGGCGTGCCGACGGCAGGAACGAGACGGCGGCTACTTGTGGTGGTGGGCTGCGATTAGCAGGAGGGCGAAGATTAACAAGGGGATCAGGCCGATCATGATGAAGAGGCGAGCGCTGAGGGGCTTGGGCATGCGGCTGGTTTGCCAGTCACGAAACTGGGGGCGGTCGGGGAGCGCGATCTGGTCCTGATGCTGCAAATCCCAAGCGAACTGGCGGGCCGAGGGGTAGCGGTTGCGCGGGTCGCGCTCGAGGGCGCGCCACAGGATTTCCTGCAGTGAGGGCGTGACCGAAGGTTCGAAATGCGAGGCAGGCTCGGGATCGTTCACGAGTCGCTGGTTCATGGAGACCAGCGGATTGGGGCCTTGGAAAGGGACCTGTCCGGTGAGCATTTCGTAGAGGAGGATGCCCAGCGAGTAGACATCGCTGCGGGCATCGCCGCGCTGTCCTTTGATCTGCTCGGGTGAGACATAGTCAGGCGTGCCCATGGACTTGGTGATGTGCGCAAAGGTGAGGCGGCGGCCGGCGACTTCTCCCGCGAGGCCGAAGTCGATGAGCTTGATGCGATCTTCGCTATCGACCATGATGTTTTCCGGCTTCAGGTCGCGGTGAATCACGCCATTCTTGTGAATGTACTCCAGGGCCCCGCAAATCTCGATGGCGATGCGCTGGGCGCGCTCCGGCGCGAGCCTCTTCTCCTCATCGAGGATCTCGCGCAGCAGTCGGCCTTCCACCCATTCGAGCGCCATGTAGACGCGGCTCGGATCGAACTCCGGTAGAACCTTCACGACTCCAGGATGGTCGAATTTGCGGCCGATATCGGCTTCGCGATGGAAGCGGTCGAAGAAAAGGGGATCGCACTCGAGTTCCGGGTGAGGAACCTTGAGGGCGACGATGCGCCCGTCGCGCAGATCCGTGGCCCTAAAAATAGTGGCCATGCCGCTTCGGGAAACCAGGCTGTCGATGCGGTAGTGGTCGAGCTGATCGCTGGGGCTTAAGGTAGCAATCATGGAGTGGCCTCACTCGCTCTGTTGGACCCGATGCAGCGTTCGAGCAAGGCTACGCCGGGGGCCTAAACCACGCATAAAGGACGCATAAAAGATTCGTAAAAGTGCATTAGACAATGTCGGCCGTAACGCAAGGAGCCATTCTTGTAGACAGAGCAAGGATGGTTTGCGCCGCCCGATTGCGGCGTTCTCACCTGCATCGACAGCTTGTTGGACACGGTGGGGTAGAATAGACCGTGGAGGGTCGTGGAGATGCGTGCTTACGGACGAAGTTTATCTTTAATTTTTCTGGTAATCCTAGTGGGCGCTTCTTTGATTCTAGCGGGGGCTGCAAAGCAAGGCCGCCATGCCGCTGTAAATTCTCCGATGGGCACTGTAAAACCTGGCGATGGAACCGTGCGCGAGACGCTGGGGAATGGGCTGCGGGTCGTGATCGTACCGGACGATCTGGCGCCGGTCGCGACCGTTGTCGTGAATTATCTGGTGGGCTCAAACGAAGCCCCGGCCGGATTTCCCGGTATGGCGCATGCACAGGAACACATGATGTTTCGCGGAAACCCCGAACTCTCCGCGGCGCAATTGGCGAATATCTCCGCGGCGATGGGCGGGAACTTTGACGCCGACACTCAGCAGACCGTGACACAATATTTCTTCACGGTCCCGGCGGAGGATCTTGACGTGGCGATGCACATCGAGAGCCTGCGCATGAGCGGGGTGCTCGATACGAACGCGTTGTGGAACCAGGAGAGGGGTGCCATCGAGCAGGAGGTGGCCCAGGACCTGTCGAACCCGCAATATGTGTTCTACACCGAGCTTCTGACGGCGATGTTTCGCGGAACCCCCTATGAGCACGATGCCCTCGGATCGCGTCCTTCGTTCGACAAGACCACCGGAATCATGCTGCACGACTTCTACAACACGTGGTATGCGCCCAACAACGCGATCATGGTAGTCGTGGGTGACGTGGACCCGCAGAAGACGCTGGGCGAAGTGAGGCGGTTGTTTGAGGGCATACCCGAGAAGAAGATCCCTGTGCGGCCGGACGTGCGGCTCGGGAGCGTGTCGACGCAGACGTTGAAGATGGAGACGGACCTGCCCTACGGGTTAGCCGTCGTTTCGCTGCGCCTGCCTGGATCAGACAGCTCCGATTTTGCGGCGGTGAATGTGCTGGGCGACGTTCTGAGCAGCCAGCGGGGCAGTTTGTACGCCCTGGTGCCGGAAGGGAAGGCGCTCGACGCGGGATTTTCGATGAGCGCGATGCCCAAAGCAAGCATCGCGTATGCGATGGCGGCGTACCCGCAGGGCGGCAGCGGCCAAGTGCTGGTGAAGGAACTGCAAGACATTTTGGCTGGCGACGCGAAAAACGGCGTGCCCGCCGATCTGGTGGACGCTGAGAAGCGCCACGAGTTGGCGAATCAAGAGTTCCAGAAAAATTCGATCTCGGGACTGGCCATGGAGTGGTCAAACGCGCTGGCGGTGGAGGGACGGCAATCGCCCGAAGACGACATCTCCGCAATCGAAAAAGTGACGGTTGAGGACGTGAATCGCGCGGCCCGCAAGTACCTGGTTCCCGCCAGTGCGATCGAAGCGCTGCTCACACCGCAGCCCTCGGGCAAGCCGGTTTCATCGAAATCGTTTGGCGGGGCAGAATCGCTCGCAGCTCCGCCCAGTGGGCCGGTTGCGCTGCCTCCGTGGGCGCAGGATGCCGTCACGCGGCTGGTGATTCCGGACCTAACGGTCCATCCCACGGTGGCGTCGCTCTCAAACGGAATCAAGGTGATCGTGCAGCCGGAGTCGATCAGCGATTCGGTGACGGTGCTTGGGCATATTAAGAACGATGCCGATCTGGAGGTCCCTGCGCGGCAGGAAGGCGTCAGCAGCGTGCTCGAACAGCTCTTCCCCTACGGCACCCGCACGCTCGACCGCATTGCGTTTCAAAAGGCGCTAGATGATATCGGCGCAGACGAAACCGCCGGCACGGATTTTTCATTGGACGTGCTCACCGAGCATTTCGACAGAGGAATGGAGCTGCTGGCCGACAACGTGCTTCATCCAGCGCTGCCCGAGAATGCGTTCAAGGTGGTGCAGCAGCAGACGGCGGATGCCGTCGCCGGGCGACTGCACAGTCCTGAGTATCTGACGTCGCGCGCGCTCGATGGGGGGCTTTACCCAAAGAACGACCCGGCGCTGCGTGAGGCGACGCCGGTGAGTGTGAAGTCGCTGACAGTTCAGAATGTGAGCGGGTATTACCAGCACGTTTTCCGGCCGGATCTCACGACGATTGTAGTGATCGGCGACGTGACGCCGGAAAAGGCCAGGGAAGCGGCTGAGAAATATTTCGGGGACTGGAAGGCCTCGGGGCCAGCACCGCAAACCGAACTTCCGCCTGTACCGGCGAATCCACCCGGCGTTACCGCCGTTCCGGACAAAAGCCGGGTGCAAGTGAAGACCATCCTGGCCGAAACGCTGGGATTAAATCGTTTCAATCCCGATTACTATGCGCTCGAGCTGGGGAATCACGTTCTCGGAGGCGGATTCTATGCGACGCGCCTCTATCAGGACCTGCGTGAGAATGCCGGGCTGGTCTATTTTGTCGATTCCTCGTTTGGCATCGGCAAGACGCGAGCGGTGTATCGAGTGTCGTATGCGTGTGACCCGCAGAACGTCTCCAGGGCGCGCGCGGTGATCGAGCGCGACCTGAAAGCGATGCAGACAACTCTGGTGGGCGCAGACGACTTACGACAGGCCAAGGCTATGCTCCTGCGGCAGATTCCGCTGGGGGAAGCGAGCGTCGAGGAAATCGCGGGAGGTCTAATGTCGCGCGCGACGATTGGACTGCCGCTCGATGAGCCTAGTGTGGCCGCGCATCACTATGTCGATCTGACGGCCAATGAGGTGAAAGTGGCCTTCGCGAAATGGGTTCGCCCGGCAGATTTGGTACAGGTGACGCAGGGCCCGAACCCGCAATAGCTATACCTAAACAAAAACTTACGCTCCCATATAACAACTGTTACTAGAGGTTTTTCGCCTGCTTGTTGTGTAGCGAACGGTTCTAGATTAACCTACAACCTTCCGGAATATTCAACCATTACGTAACGGCCTGTTGCTGGGCGTTCTTGAGGGCTACCGCGGGGCTGTAAACGTGCCAAAAATCGCCCTCGGAATTGGCAAATTCCACGGCGACCTGCTTTCGGCCCTTTCTTCTTGCGTCGATGTACACAACGCGGCATTCCCGTTCCTCTTCGGTAAAGGTGTTGACGACCAGAATCCTTTGTCCCAATTTCACGCGCGGGGCCATGTCGAGAAGTCCGCCGTAAAGGCTCACGGCCATTGTTGCGGTGACGTCTCGAAATGGGCGATTTTGGGGGGTCCTGCCGTAGACTTTTACGGGAATCGTCAGTGGGAAGCGTTTGCAGCGGCGGCGCTCAACCATGGATGCCTCCTGGACAGCCTGGGAATTAAGCCATCCGACCAGACCCAAACTACGTCCTCTAGAAGTTCCTGATCAATAGTACTCGGTTAATTAAAGAGATAACAGGCGCGAGGGGTTTACCGTTCCAAAGCGGAAACCCAACCATTGGCTTTTAAGACGGATCTGCCTTGTGATTTAACGATGCTTGACCGACAACAGGGCCGTGGGGTCTGCGGTTGAGATGCTGGGCGATCCGGAAATCTCAACGAAAACATGAAGCTCTACGCGGCCCGCGGCGAAGCCTATTCCCGAATAGTATCTGATGTTTTTCTCAAGCTGTCGGCACGTCGACCGATTCTTTCTTGTAGGTAGTACGCTGTATTTACAAGGTTGCATTTTCAGTGAGACCATCGACCGGCCCCTCGGACCTAAATAGGAGGATCACGTATGGCGAACCTTGAAGATCTTACAGAGAAGGATTCAGGAATCTATGGGTACAGTGCGGCCGAGGATGATGTGAGTCATCCAAGTCTCCCTGAACCAACCCATGAAGAAATTGCCGTCGCGGCGTATCAGATCTATCTCAGCCGCGGGACTGGGGAAGGCGGTGAGGTCAAAGACTGGCTGCAGGCAGAGAGGGAGCTGCTAGAACGGGCGGAAGCTCAGAGACCCAAAGCCAAGTCAACCACAGCTTGAAGGGGGCCACAGGGGGGGGCTCGGTTGGTATTCTCTCAGGCTGCATGCCCGTCTTTAGTCCTTTTTAACGGCGGGATCGGCCTGATTAATGCTTCCAGTGAGCAGTTTGGTCTTGACCGTGAATTTCTGCTTGGGAAGCAGGTTCACTTCGCTTGTAAAGTCGCGGTAGCCGGGCAGGGCGATTTTGATCTCGTGCTTGCCGGGGCTTACCAGCATGGACCTTCCCACTCCGCCAAATTCGTGGACATATCCGACGAAGCTGCCATCCAAGAATACGGCGGCCCGGTCCGGTTCCACGTGGAGTTTGATTTCTGAAGTCACCTGGGAATACTGCACCCGCGGATCTTTGGTGAGCTGAATCATCAATGCGAGCACTTTTCCCGGTTCGACCGTCACCTTTTGCTCGAAGTCCGCGTAGCCGGATTGACGCACATCTACGTCATGCGCGCCCGGGAGCAGCAGGATTTTCTTGTCGCCTTTGAGTTCGCTGACATGCCCCACATATTGGCCGTCAATCCAGACTCCCGCGCTTTTTTCCACCTTGGAGGCGGGAACGAAGTCCACTTGTCCCATGATTTTATTGTCGTCCGCCTGCGTCCTTGGCGGGGCCAGCAGCGTAAATGCTAAAAAAATGCTGAATAGCACCAGTGCTTGCCGAAAACCCATATACCACCCCTCGGAATGAGAGTGACTTCCCTGGCGCGCATGATTGTAATCCTTAACCGAGCGAAGAGGGCGGAAATCTTATGGCTTAGAGCGGTGGCTCCTGTCGCACTGGCCTATTCCGCGCGATTCTCAGATATAGCCGGCTGCCGGTCTGCTGCCGCGCGACCCACGGGCCAGGAAAACACCGATCAGAAACCCTCCGATGTGCGCCCACCATGCGACGCCGCCGGCGCCAGCCTCAGCGGGCGCCCCCAGTGAGCCGATTCCGCTCAGGAATTGCACCAGAAACCATAGTCCTATGAATACGACCGCAGGAATGCGCGCGGTAAAAAATACAATGAACAGCGGCACCAGCGTAAGAATTCGAGAGGCGGGAAACAGGAGGATGTAGGCGCCCAACACACCCGATATTGCTCCACTGGCGCCCAGAGACGGCACTCGCGACCCCCAGGAGAACGCCAGTTGCGCAAGGCCCGACCCAAGTCCGCAGACGAGATAGAACAGCAGGTATGGAACCGGCCCCATCTGATCCTCGACGTTGCCGCCGAAAATCCACAGGAACCACATGTTGCCCAGGATATGAAGCAATCCGGCATGAAGAAACATGCAGGTAAACAGGGGAAGCAGCGCTTGTCCGAGGGAGTAGTGGCGTCCTTCGAGCGCCATTTGAATTTTCGAGGGCGTCAAAGCGTAGACGCGGATGAATGCTTCTGCAGCCGCAGGTGAAAGAGAAATCTGATGTATGAATACCGCGATATTCGCGACAATCAAGAGAATCGTCGCGACGGGCAAGGACCGCCGGGGGGTCATGTCTTTCAGCGGAATCAATGCGTGCCCCCGGCTCGGACAGCGGGGCAATGATGGCCGTCGGTCAGGTGGTTAGATTCCGCGGGGATATTAAGTAATACTTGATGTGGCTGACCAAGGCCGGTATGCCCGTGAAAATCTAGACGGGACCCCCTGGGTGGTCCGCTATCACGCTTATTCAAATTAAAGTAATACATAAATGGACGGATCGGGATCGTCCGGTCCGTCTGACGCCAGAGCCTCGAGATTGCGATACGTCGAGCGGGGCATTTTCCCTTGGAATAAAGTCTTTCTTGAAGTGCTGACCTAAGCGGATATAGGGAGTGCGCTCCAAAAATCATTGGCCCATCCGTCTGCCCATCAGTCCGAACGATTTCGGAGGGCAATACTTCGGTTCGGGAATCGCAGGCGGGGAAGCGCGGCGCTCGGATCATCGTGTCGGCCGCCCCCCATCTTGTGCCGACGAGCTCAGCTGCGACGCCGGTTTCGTTGCCCTGGGGCGAATTGGGTGTGGCGTGCATTCACAGCACTGTAGCTGAGCATTCGCGGGATGCGCAACCCGGCGAGAAATAAAAAACGTGTTGGCCAGTGTTATCAATTGCGCCACATCGGTGGCTGTGATAGAAAATTTCATTCCGACGCGTGCGGCTCTATCGGCTGTTGAATCGTCCCGGCACAGATGTGTTCAGTCGAGCGGTCGGCGCGCCGACACGCCATGCCACTTCACGAATCCGAGGCCATCGTATTGCGGAGTTATCCGTTGGCCGAGGCTGACCGGCTTGTTAGTTTTCTGTCTCGCACGATGGGGCGTGTGCGCGGGGTGGCGGCAGGGGCGCGCAAGACCAAAAGCCGGTTCGGTTCGACACTGCAAAACCTCTCGCACGTGCGTATCTGGTATTACGAACGGGAAACGCGCGATCTGGTGCGCATTAATCAGTGCGAGATAATCGAATCGTTTCTCGATGTATTTGGGGATTATACCTCGAGCGTGGCACTTGCGCTGTTTAGCGAGATCACCGAAGCGGTGCTGCCTGAGCGGGAGGTGGCGGATGCAAATTTTCGGCTCTTGCTGCTTTCCGCCCAGACGGTCAAGCGCACGAGGAAACCGGAAGTTCCGCTGGCCTATTTCGCGGTCTGGACGGTGAAGCTCGGCGGCTGGCTTCCGGCGCTCGATGTTTGCGTGAAATGCGGTAGCATGCTGGCGGGGAAGGCCCCGCGCTTTTTCTCGGCGAGCGCGCTGGCAGCGTTTTGCGCCAACTGCCGGAGGAGCGGAATGCGCACCCTGTCGCCTGGAGCCTTTTCGGGAATACGGAGAATTCTGTCGGAACGACTGGACCGCATTGGGGAACAAGTTATCCTGCCGGTTGCGGCGCGGGAGATAACCGACGCGATGCTTGATATCGTAGAGCAGCAAATTGATCGCAAACTCACGTCGAGAAGACAATTGGAGCTGCCAGAGTGAAGACGCGGTTATCTAAAGCAGAACATCATAAGCATACAAAGGCCGGGGCATTGAAGTCTGAGGCGAAGGCTATCGGAATGAATTTTCAAGATCTTATATTAAGACTTGAAGAATATTGGATGCGACGGAATTGTATTCTCCAACAACCGTATGACATCGAGGTCGGCGCCGGGACCATGCACCCGGAGACGTTTCTCCGCGTTTTGGGTCCGACACCCTATCGCGTAGTCTACATACAGCCGAGTCGACGGCCAACCGACGGGCGCTATGGCGAAAATCCGAACCGCCTCTACAAGCACACCCAACTTCAAGTAATACTTAAGCCATCGCCGGACAACGTTCAGGACCTCTATCTTGAGAGCCTTAGCGCGGTGGGGATCAACCTGAAGGAACATGACATCAAGTTTGAAGAAGACAACTGGGAATCGCCCACGCTCGGGGCGTGGGGGATCGGCTGGCAGGTGATGCTCGACGGGCTCGAGATCACGCAGTTCACCTATTTTCAGCAATGCGGCGGAATCGATCTCGATCCCATTTCTGTCGAACTCACCTATGGGCTCGACCGGATTGCGGCGTATCTGCAAGGCGTGGACAACGTTTACGATGTGCGTTGGTCGGACATGATGACCTACGGCCAAGTGCGCCTTGCCGAGGAGCAGCAGTTTTCCGCTTACAGCTTCGATTATGCGGATGTGGTGTCAACGCGAAAGCAGTTTGACTTAATCGAGGCGGAGGCTAGCCGGTTGCTCGCGGAATACGACAGCCTGAAGGGAAAGGCAGGAAAGCGGTTTCCGGTCTTGCAAGTTTACGATTTGTGCCTGAAGTGCTCGCACCTCTTTAATGTTCTTGACGCGCGCGGCGCCATCTCCGTGACGGAGCGGGCTGCCATGATTGGGAGGATACGCAAGCTCGCAACCCATGTGGCTCGTGCATGGCTCGTCCAGCAGTCGGGAAGCTCTCAGGAACCCCTTGAGGTGAGTGCATGACACCTGCGGCGGCGAAAAAACGGAGGGTCGGGGCGAACGCAAATATTCTGCGTGGGAAAGCAGGCGCCGAGAAACTGTTTGGTGCGTTCCTTTTTGAAATTGGATGTGAGGAAATTCCCGCGGGGATGATTGCCAAGGCCTCGCGGGATATGAAAGAACTACTTTCAAGGCATCTGTCTGTCAGCGGGCTCTTCGTGAATGGCTCAAGTAATACTTCCATTGAGTGCTTTGGCACTCCCCGCCGATTGGTGGCGATTGCCAGCGCCGTACGGTTGCGGCAGGAAGATGCAAAGCGGAAGATTATCGGCCCGCCGAAATCGGTGGCTTTTGATACAGTCGGCCAGCCGACCAGAGCCGCGACGAGCTTTGCTCAGAAAAATGGAATCCCCATTTCTGAGATTGCCCTTGTGAACACCCCAAAGGGCGAGTGCCTTGCCGTAGAGCAAACGGTGATTGGCCAGCCCGCAACGCAAGTGCTTGAGAGAATTCTGCCCGACCTGATCCGGGAGATTTCCTGGTCACGCTCCATGTACTGGACGGGTGTCAAAGGCGCGCGCTTTATTCGTCCGATTCGCTGGATTGTGGCCCTGCTGGATGGAAAAGTGATCCCCGTTTCCTTCGCGGATGTGCGGTCGGGAAATCGCACGGAGGGGCACAGGTCACTGGGAAAAGGGGCGATCCTTGTCGCGAGTCCCGCAGACTACGAGGCGAAACTGAAGAATAATTTTGTCTTGTTCCGGGAGGACGAGCGCCGGAAGAAAATCGAGGCTGAAATTCGGGCCCAGACCTCGCGCAAGGGCCTGCGAGCCCATGAAGACTCCGGTCTTCTGGAAATGGTTACCTATCTAAATGAATATCCCTCGGTAATCATGGGGAATTTCGATCGCGGCTATTTGGATCTGCCCGAGGAAATTCTAATCACGGTGATGCGGGGACATCAGAAATATTTTGCGGTGGAAAGTCCCGACGGCGAGCTCGTGCCCAACTTCTTGGCTGTGATCAACTTGCCGGGCGACCCCAAAGGGTTCATAAGGGCAGGGCACGAGCGAGTGATTCGCGCACGGTTTGCCGATGCACAGTTTTTCTGGAAGGCGGATCAGAGGATTCCTCTCGGCGATTATTTGCCCAAGCTGTCGACGGTAACCTACGAGCGACGTCTGGGGACCTATGGCGACAAGGTGGAGCGCTTGCGATCGCTCGCGCGGTGGCTGGCGGAGCAATGGTTCAGCGCCGGAGTCGCACAGGCCGATGTGACCGGCTCCGATCGCGCCGCCGAACTCGCGAAGTGCGACCTGGTGACCGAGATGGTCCGCGAGTTTCCCGAGCTACAGGGAGTCGTAGGGGGGCTTTACGCCCGGGCGCAGGGCGAGCCGGAGGAAATCGCCCGGGCCGTCTATGATCAATATAAACCTGCTGGTCTGGACGATCCGCTGCCGAGGGGTCTTACGGGTTGCGCGATCGCGCTGGCTGACAAGCTGGATTCGCTGGTGGCATGCTTTGCGGTAGGGGCGATACCGACAGGTTCAAGTGATCCATTCGCATTGCGAAGAGCGGCGCTGGGAATCGTCAAGATCGTACTTGAATATAAACTGCCACTTTCGATTTCGGCGGCGATATCGGCGGCGGCAAAATCTTTAAGGGATCAGCGTCCCCCGATCCAAGTATCCGAACAGACGCAGAAGCTGGTGCTTGAATTTCTGCTGGAGCGTGCACGGTACAT
Source organism: Candidatus Acidiferrales bacterium (assembly GCA_050015335.1). Taxonomy (GTDB): domain Bacteria; phylum Acidobacteriota; class Terriglobia; order Acidiferrales; family UBA7541; genus Palsa-295. The sequence continues at coordinate 31,027 of JBEKBP010000002.1, forward strand.
TTTGAAAGAGCGAGCTGGCTTCGCCTATGACGAAATCAACGCGGCTTTCGCGGCGGGGTCAGATGACCTTGTCGATGCGGTTGAACGCCTAAGCGCCCTGCGGTCTATTCGCAGTACGAAGAATTTCGCTCCGCTTGCCGCGTCGTTCAAGCGAATTCGCAACATATTGGAAAAGTCGGCCGGGAAGGGAGATAGGCTGCAAGGGGCCGTGAATCCGGATCTGCTGCGCGAGCCGGCGGAGCTCGAGTTACAGATGGCCGCCCAGCGAGTAGGAGCACAGGCGGCGCAGCGGAAAAAGGAAAAGAAATATCGAGCGGCGCTAAAAGAGATCTCCGAGTTGCGTCCGGCAGTGGACTCTTTCTTCGACAAGGTTCTAGTGATGGCTGAAGATGAGGATTTAAGGAGAAATCGGCTTGCTCTTCTAGGGGGGCTATTGAAGGAGTTCTCTACCATTGCCGATTTCTCAGAGCTTGGCGCCGAAGAAGCTCCCGTAGAGAAATAGAGCGAGTCATGGGCTGGCATTTGGCAGGTTTTGCTTTAGCTGTGGGCGCGCCGACAGGATTTGCCATGCAGAATTTAAACTGAAACTTCAAGGAGAGAAATGAAAACCGTTTACTTTTTTGGAGCAGGGAAAGCCGACGGCAACGGTGAGATGAAGGATCTATTGGGCGGCAAGGGCGCGGGCCTTGCGGAAATGACGCGCATCGGTTTGCCGGTGCCGGCCGGATTCACGATCACGACGGAAACCTGCGACTACTATCTGAAGCATGGGAAGAAATACCCGAAGGAATTGCGCGTTGAAGTCGCCAAGAACATTTCCCGGCTGGAGAAGCTGACCAAGAAGAAACTGGGCGATGCGAGCGATCCTCTTCTTGTGAGCGTGCGTTCGGGTTCGGCGAAGTCGATGCCGGGGATGATGGAGACAATTCTGAATCTCGGGTTGAACGATAAGTCGGTGGAAGGGTTGGCCAAGGCGACCGATAATCCGCGATTTGCCTATGACGCTTACCGGCGATTCGTTCAAATGTACTCGAGCGTTGTGATTGGCCTGCCGAAGGAAGACCTTGAAACCCGCTTGCGCAGCATGAAGAAATATCTGGGTGTTACCGACGACACGCAGGTGACCGCGGAGGGCTGGCGGCAGCTGGTCGGCGAGTACAAGGCCTATTTCAAGGAGAAAACCGGCGCGAATTTCCCGGAAGATCCCGAAGAGCAGCTTTGGGGGGCTATCGGCGCGGTCTTTGAGTCCTGGATGGGCGAAAAGGCGGTCACCTACCGACGGGTGGAGAAGATCACCGGACTGCTGGGCACGGCTGTGAACGTGGTGCAGATGGTGTTCGGTAATACCGGGGAGGAATCAGGCACCGGGGTCTGCTTCACGCGCGACCCGTCTACGGGAGAGAAGAAATTCTTCGGAGACTTTTTGCTCAACGCCCAGGGGGAGGACGTCGTGGCGGGGATTCGCACGCCTCTACACCTAAGCGAACTGAAGAACGTGATGCCCAAGGCTTACAAGCAGCTGGAGCGCGTGCGTGAAAAGCTCGAGAAGCATTATCGCGATATGCAGGACATGGAGTTTACCGTCGAGAGCGGGACGCTTTATATGCTGCAGACGCGCAATGGGAAACGGTCGCCCGCCGCGGCGTTTCAGATCGCAGTCGACATGGCAAACGAGGGGCTTATCAAAGTTGAAGAAGCACTTGAGAGAATCAAGGCGGAGGATGTCGAGCGGCTTTTCTATCCGGTGCTCGACTCCAATCTCGCGCGGAACGAATTGGCGAGCAGGAAGATTGCGAGCGGGATCAATGCCGTGCCGGGAGCGGCTGTCGGGAAGGCGGTGTTTACAGCCGAGGATGCGGAGCACTGGGCTGCCGACGGCGAGAAGGTGATTCTCGTGCGGCGTGAGACCAGTCCGGAGGACGTGGGAGGGATGTATGTGGCGCAGGGAATTCTTACCGCGACCGGTGGAAAGACGAGCCACGCGGCGGTGGTCGCGCGCGGCTGGGGGAAGTGCTGCATCGTGGGCGCAGAGAGAATCGATATTGAGGCCGAAGCCAAGAAGATGAGCGTCGACGGGCATGTGATTCGAGAAGGAGAGTGGATCACACTTGACGGAGGAGATGGGACGGTCTACAGCGGGCAGTTCGATCTGGTACGCCCTGAACCGCCGAAGTCTTATGCGACTTTGATGAAATGGGCTGATAAACACAGAAAAATTGGTGTTCGCACCAATGCGGATACGCCGCAGGATGCGCGCTTGGCGCGCGAGATGGGGGCCGAAGGGATCGGGCTGTGCCGCACCGAGCACATGTTCTTCAAGGACTTCGAGCATCCTGAAAACAGCGCCGATCGCCAGCTGGCGATTCAGGAGATGATCTTAGCGGACACCTCGGAGGCGCGGCGCAAGTCGCTCGATAAGTTGCTGCCGTTCCAACGACGGGACTTCATCGGCATTTTCGAGGCGATGGCGGGGCTGCCAGTGACGATCCGGCTGATTGATCCGCCGCTGCACGAGTTTGTGCCGCACGACCAGGCAAAGCAGGCTGAGCTCGCCAAGAAAATCGGGATATCACCAGAGGCGGTGGCGCGGCGCGTTGAGCAGTTGCACGAGGCGAATCCGATGCTGGGGCATCGCGGATGCAGACTGGCGATCACCTATCCGGAAATACTCGAGATGCAGGTAAGGGCCATCATCGAAGCGGCCATCGACTGCCAGAAACGTAAGATTAAAGTAATACCTGAAATAATGATTCCTCTTACCCTCGACAAGAAAGAATTGAAAATACTTGTAACAGCCACGAGAAGGGTTGCTGACGAGATTATCAAAAAGTCTCACGTAAAACTTGAATATCTCGTGGGAACCATGATTGAGTTGCCGCGGGCGGCCTTGCTTGCCGACCAGATTGCTGAGGTGGCCGAATTCTTCTCGTTCGGTACGAACGACCTCACGCAGACGACGATGGGGCTCTCCCGCGACGATGCCGGGCGATTCCTACCGGAGTACGTGGATCAGAGCAAAGCGGCCATCTTCAAAGACGACCCGTTCCAGTCGATCGACGTCGAGGGAGTAGGCATGCTGATCAAGTGGGCGATCGAAAAGGGACGGAAGACACGGCCCAAGCTCAAGATTGGAATCTGCGGCGAGCATGGCGGCGATGCCGAAAGCGTGAAGTTCTGCCACAAAGTGGGGATGAACTACGTGAGCGCATCGCCGTTCCGCGTGCCGATCGCGCGGCTGGCAGCGGCGCAGGCGGTGATTGAGGGGAAGAAGCGGAAGTAAGGGAAGCAGACCAGTACGCATAAACGTCCTTTTGCGGCGGGAACGCCTGCCGTGTGGACTTCCTGGTTGTCCCTTGTTGGTGTACACACCGAGGCCAGTTCTTGCGGCGTGTGGAGGACCGCTGATGCTTGGCAGACTCGCCGATGCGGCCAGATTTTTCCTAAAGACAACCGCCATTGGGGGTGTTTTGATCTTTGCGGGGCTCGCGACCGCTTCGTTCCTAAGGCTGCACGCACAGAATGTGACGATCGGTCCGCCATTTTCGGCGGAGCGGCTGATGGCGCATATTCGCACGCTTTCATCGAATGAATTTCAGGGGCGCGGGCCCGGGACCAAGGGCGAAGAGTTGACGATTGCGTATTTGCAAAAGGAGTTTCGCGACGCGGGGCTCGAGCCGGGAAATCCCGACGGCACCTACCTGCAGGCGGTGCCGCTTATCGGCATGCGGCCTGATCCGAAGATGACGCTGACGTTTTCCGGGCGCGGCAAGACGATGCAACTGGCGTTCGAGAAGGACTTCGTCGCGCAGACGCGGCGCACAGTAGGATCGGTGCACCTCGACGCAGATATGATTTTCTTGGGGTACGGCGTGCAGGCGCCGGAATACAACTGGGACGACTTTAAGGGCGTGGACGTGAGGGGCAAAGTGAACGTGGTGCTGATCAACGATCCGCCGGTGCCGGACGAGCGAATGTTTGGCGGCAAGGCGATGACCTATTACGGCCGGTGGACTTACAAATACGAGAAGGCAGCAGAGCTGGGCGCGAGCGGCTGCCTGATCGTGCATGAGACCGAGCGGGCGGGATACCCGTGGGACGTGGTGCGCGACAGCTGGAGCGGCGAGGCGTTCAATTTAGTGGGGCCGGGAAAGAACATGCCTCGCGTGGCGGTGGAGGGATGGATCACGCACGAGCGAGCGCAGGAGTTGTTCCGCGCGGCGGGACTCGATTATGAGACCGAGAAGAAAAAAGCGGTGAGCGCGAATTTTCATCCGGTGCCGCTCGGGATGAGGGCGCAGCTTGACATTCACAATACGCTGCGCACGATTCGATCGCACAACGCGATCGCAAAGTTCACCGGGAGCGATCCGGTGCTGAAGAATCAGTATGTGATCTACTCTGCGCACTGGGACCATTTCGGCATCGGTCCGGAGGTAAATGGGGACAAGATCTACCATGGTGCGCTCGAAAACGCCTCGGGAAGCGCGGCGCTGCTAGAGATTGCACGGGCTTACGCGCGACTGAAGCCGGAGAACGCGCCCAAGAGGACGATCCTGTTTCTCTCGGTGACGGCGGAGGAACAGGGGCTGCTTGGTTCGGAATATTACGCGGAGCATCCGCTGTATCCGGTATCGCGCACGGCGGCGAACATCAATATGGACGGGATGAACGTGTGGGGGAAGACGCGCGACGTCACAGAAATCGGGAAAGGGAAGTCGACGCTTGATGAAGTGGTGGCCGATGTGGCCAAGCAGCAAGGACGAACCGTGCGCTCTGATCCTGAGCCGGAGAAGGGCTTTTACTATCGTTCGGATCATTTTAGCTTTGCGAAGGTGGGTGTTCCGGCGTTTGATCCGGACTCGGGAATCGATTTCGCCGGAAGACCTGCGGGATGGGGGCTTGGGAAGCGGCAGGAATATACGGCGAATGACTATCACAAGCCGAGCGATGTGATTAAGTCCGACTGGGATTTAATCGGAGCGGTGCAGGATTGCCAATTGTATTTCTTGGTTGGCTTGCGCGTGGCAGATGCGCCGAAGATGCCGGAGTGGAAGCCAGGAGCGGAATTCAAAGCGATTCGGGAAGCGTCACTCCAGAGGGGCAACCAGGGAATGCCATGAGCGCCTTAACGAGTTTATAAAACGGTGCGATTCGTTTGGGGGCATCGGCAGGCGCGTCATTCCAGCCACTCCCCACGAGTTGAATCCTCCTGCTCTTTTTCATCGCTCTTCGCATGCGCTGCGATTCGCCGAATACGCTCCTGATTCTCTCGCAGCGCCCTCTTGGTCTGCAGGTGACCGGCGGCTTCCATCTCAAGCGCCTGGACCGTCACCACCAGGTCGCGTTCCTGTTCTTCGATCGCTTTTTGCAGCAGGCTTTGCGTCCCGAGGATTTCGCCTTCGATCTGCCTTCGTTCGACGACCATGGCAGCAACGACTAACGCCATCGTGCCAATAACAGCAATGAAGGTGTCAAGAAGGAACAAAGAAGTCGTCAGGTCCTCCGCCACGAAGGAGCCGTATCCGTGCAAGGTACCCCAGATCGCGCTGCCAAATAGGATCAGTGTAGTGCCGGCTGCTTCCAGCGGACAAAAGCGAAAACCGGCCCAAACCAAAAAAGGGAGACAAAGCCAAGCTTGTACGACATGATTCTTGTTCAACCAGAGTGAAAGAGGACTGAACACCAGCAAACAAACAAAAACCAACCCGAGAAGTAAGGCTGCCAACTCGGTGAGCTCCCACCGATCCAGCCGATGGTGAGAGGCGCGAAGCAACAGGATCAGGAAGGGCGTGCCCAATAGAATGCCGATAAAATGCGCGAGCCACCACGTGAACCATTTGAATCCACAATCTGTCCACGTGATATGTTCGGCAAGATAGATCCTGCCGACACCTAGAGTCGCACTGATCGCCGGAGCGCAGACGCACGCGAACAAGACAAACCGGAATATGCCTTTTGCTGAATCAAAAGCCCTCGCGCCGTGCGCGAATCTCTTGACGAGATAGGCCCCTGCTAGTCCCTCGAGTGTAGCCCCGGCCGGTATCGTAAACGAGGCCAGGACAAAGCCGATGGTGGTTAGGTGGCAAAGAAGACTTCCGAGTAATATGGCGGGCCACACGCGATACCCGACAAGAATAAAAGCGGCAAACGCGATGCTCGCGGGAAGCCAAATGGGCGTAACGTACGGGCGGACGAACGCCAGTCTCATCACCAAGCTTCCGGCAACGAAATAAACGAGGGTTAGAGAGGCCAGCAACGCCAGGTTTTTCACAGAGGCCGAGTTGACGAGCTTCCTAGCCACGGGAGATTTCCGTCCAGAGCCGATTCAAGGGGCCACCGGTCGATTTGCTAGCGGAAGCATTTCGATTTGGGATCTCTAGAAATGTATCATGAGCGTTGCCGACCCAGATGTTGAATAGTAAATTAGCGGTACGACCTTCAGGGAGAGAACCAGAAAGGGGAATCAAAATGAGGATAACGCGGCGACTCACGCGGAGCACCGGGGAAAAAGATCGAGGTCGTTCTCCGATGCCGGCCGGTTTGGTTGTGCGTCTTGGAGTGATGGTTTCGATCTTGGCTATTGCCGGCGCCTCCGCGCCGAAGCTGCCAATTCCCCCCGCGAAAGTCGACGCACCGCGCGCCGTCGCGCACGGGAAGGAGACGGCAGTTTTTGCCGGGGGCTGCTTCTGGGGCACTCAGGCCGTGTTTGAGCGGGTGAAAGGCGTCATAAAAACAACTGTGGGGTACGCCGGGGGATCGGCAGCGACCGCAACCTACGATCAGGTCACCACTGAAACGACAGGGCATGCCGAATCCGCAGAGGTCGTCTACGATCCGTCCCAGATTACCTATGGCCAACTGCTTCGCGTTTTCTTTTCCGTGGCTCACGATCCAACGGAACTCAACCGGCAGGGACCAGACGTCGGCACTTCGTACCGCTCTGCCATTTTTTTTACCAACGATGAGCAGAAGCGCATTGCCACGGCGTATATCGCACAGCTCGACGCCGCGGGAGTTTTTCCGCAGCGGATCGTGACCGAAGTCACCCCGCTCAAGGGGTTCTACCGCGCCGAGGATTATCACCAGGACTACGCCCTGAAGAACCCCACCAGTTCATACATCCAGATTTGCGACCTGCCGAAGATTAGCGCCTTGAAGCGGCAGTTTCCCGAGTTGTTTGTCGACTATAAGGGGAAATAGGCGGCTGGCGGTAGCCTGCTTAGGGTTGTTCAGGAAGCCTTTGCGAATCGCCAGGTAACAGAGTTCATGCAATAGCGTAAGACGGTTGGCCCGGGCCCGTCATTGAAAACGTGCCCCGTGTGGGCATCACACCTGCGGCCGGAAACGGAGGTTCGCTCCCTACCGAAGCTGTTATCGGGCGTTTCGACTATGTTTTCCTTGGCAATGGGCGCCCAGAAGCTGGGCCAGCTGGTGCCGGGCTGGAATTTCGTTCCGGAGCTGAAAAGTGCAGTGTCGCAACGGATGCGCTGAAATATTCGCTTGCCATAGTTCACCCGTGAAGGGCCGCTCCGTGTCTGCATGGCGGGTCACTTCAAAGGAATCCGAGGACAATTGCGCTTTCCACTCGGCCTCGGATTTCTGAATATGGGGCAACGAAACGACTCCCGTGCGCACGCCTCCGTCTGTAAATTCGGCGATCGCTACCTGCCTAGGCGGGCCGGAGGGCGCGGCGTCGGCCTTCGCCGCTAGCGCTAGGATTCAGGCGATACTCTCAAAGGCACCCTCCCAGAGCGCGCTTCCCTTGCGATATCCGGTGCTAAAAAAATGGGTTCTGCACAAGAATTCGTAAAAGTATGCAATTGGCGCGGGTTTCAGAATGCAGGGCTTCGGCGTTTAGAGGATAGGTCGGATGCAAAACTACCACAAAAGGCCGGAAAACATTGGCGACAACGCACGTGGACAAGGTGCAATGGCATGGGTGGACCCAACGGGCTATCCGACAGAAACCCAACAAAAGCGCACATGTTTACGAATTCCTGCTCAGAGCCAAAAAATGTAACATAACTGCTTTGATCCTACATTCCGCAGTCTGACCGGGGAGATCTGCTGGCAGTCATTCTAGGCAGTTGGGGATATACCAAGAAGGCTAAGAATCTGCTGTTGGATCGAGCTGAGCGGGTCCGAGAAAGTCTGCACGAGCTTGCCTTCATTGGACAGCAAGAGATGTCGAGCAGGAGAGCCAAAGACGCGGATCACTTGCTCGGTTGTCGGGCTCGCCGACGGCCGATCCTCGGGTAGGATTTGGATGTGAGGGAGGCCGCGTTGGCGCATGGCATTCCTCAGCTATCGCTCGATCAGGGCGTATACCAACTGGGCGAGATCGAATCCCGCTTGGCGCGAGCACGAGCCGGAGCTAAGGCTGTAATGATCCCGCGCACAAAGAACGGCGACCCGGTACATATCCCGCTCAACGTCGACGACATAAAGGCCCTCATGATCTTCCGCGCCAGGGGTAACGGAAGCGCAAGGGTTGTCTGGAACCAAGCGGGCCAGGCGCTCAATTACCCCGACGCGCTGGACTCTACCGGCGGTACGCGCAGCCGGAATCAAGAATTTTCGCTGGCATGATTTGAGGCATTGTTACGCCTCGAAGCTGCGCCAAGGCGGGGTTCCGTTGGGTAACATCGCGGAGCTGTCAGGGCACAAGGGCTGACGATGACCAAGGGTTATGCTCACTTGTCGATCTCCAATCTGCACGACGCAGTGGCCCGAATTTCTACGCCGATTAGCACCGCCGTAGTACCGGAGTCCACTACAGAAAAAAGGGAATCCGGATATGTCAACGAAGCTGTGTGTTGTTATTATCTTACAGACCACGGAGGCGAAAGGGGTCCGGTGATCCTCGTGGCCTTCAAAGCCATTGATCCTGTCCTTTGCGGCCAGGGTGGTGGGTTCGACTCCCACACGCTTCCGCCAGGTTCCTTTGTTTCAATTAGTTTGGAGCGGAGTCGACTCTATTTCAGAGTCTGACTCCAATCGAGTCATGGTTTGTCCGATCTTCTTCAAGAGCCGCTCGGACGCGTCCCGTTCTGAATTCCGCACACTGTGCGCGCTCTTAATTTAGGGTCGTTTTTCCATCGGAGTGCCGCATCAATCGAGTCACAGCATTTATCGGAGTACCCAGGTCCAGCAGCTCGCTACTTGCGCCATGGCGGAAGCAGGCAAATGCGGGCATGCATACAGGCTTGGGACAGCGGACGCGAAACTGCCTTATCTGCCGCCATCACGACTGCCGCAGACGTTACATATCCAACGGACGAAAATGTTTTTGTTGGTGCAGGGAATCAAATCTGATGATGGACTCTTTGCTCAGGCTGTCTCTTTCGGCACAGTTTTAGACCCAGTTTCCGCTTATAGTGCGCAACGTCCGGCGCTGTTCCAGAAACACGCTGAGGTGTAACTGTGGAAAACATTTTTGACATATTTTCGGGAACAAGGAAGAACGCTACGTGGATAGAAACTGTGGAGGGACTCACCGCAGCTCGCGAGCGGCTCCAACAGATAGCATCGGAAAAGCCCGGCCAATACTTCATATTCAGCGCGCTGACAAGCATCTCCGTTTGTGAGATCGAAACCTTCGCGATACCGCATCCATCGCGGGCGAAAAGAGTTAGTGCCAACGGGATCGAGGGCACGCGACCTTCTCGCGACGATGTAAAGGGCTGAGCTGCCTCCCTTACCACGGTTGATCTTAACCGGTTATTGGGGATTCGGAGTGGCTTGTTTATGATGATGGAGCTTCGAAGAGAGGCGCCGCTGCTGCTGGCTAAGAAGAGTTTTGGACCTTGAAATCTCAAGGAGGCAAACATGGCTGGTACAGGAACAAAAAAGTCAAACCTCGGCAGCTTGGAAGCGGAGGAGGAATTACGGGAAGAGATGGGGCAACGGGAAGAGGGGCGCCGCACAAACGAGCAAAACGAACAGCAGGATTTGAATCAAGGTATGGCTACTGGAACACACTCTTCTGCACACGGTGGAATCCATTGGGGTCCCTCATACCGGATGAGGTCAAAGATTGCGCAAGCACTCCCAACAAGAGAGCAGATTGAGGCCCGCGCTTATGAACTCTATCTGCAACGCGGCCGCAACGATGGCCAAGACCTCGAGGATTGGCTGATGGCCGAAAACGAATTGAAGTAAAAATTACTCGGCTTCCGTCGGACCGTAGAAGCGAAGCAGTGTTTGTCAGGCATCAAGAAAATTAGTCGCCGATTGGCGTCAATCTAATGGCGTGTCGCACGCTCCAAGTCTGCGAAGTGGTCCGCCAGCGGCCAGTGGAAGCCTGCCGACTCTTGCTGGGAATGAGGCAGCTCATGTTCATCGACCTACGTCGCTGTCTTCTCTTTCTTCTGCTATTTACCGCGGTAGTTTCAGCCCAGCAGAGCCCGCCAACTCAACCTGGCGCGGGTAGGATCTCGCTGGACGTGACGGTAGATAGGAAATCTGGGCCACCCGTGAGCGGCCTTCAGCAGCGGGACTTCACAGTCCTGGATAACAAGGTTCCGCAGACGCTCACCTCCTTTCAGGCTATCGACGGGAGACAGGCGGCTAATGAAGTCGTTTTACTTATTGATGCGGTGAACACCGATTACCAGCGGGTTGCCTACGAACGCAATGAGATCGACAAATTTCTCCGTGCCGAGGGAGGTCACCTTGCTTACCCCACTGCTCTTTCCGTTTTGAAGGATACAGGCATACAGATTCAGCAGGACTTCCTGATCGACGGCAACGCGCTCAGCGTCTCACTTGATCAGTACACCGTTGGCCTCCGCACTCTCCGCCGCGACGCCGGCTTCTACGGAGCTGCCGAACGCTACCAAATCTCGCTACGAGGACTGCACGAGTTGATTGAGCGCGAAGCCCCGCGCGCGGGCCGCAAGATTGTCCTCTGGGTTTCTCCCGGCTGGCCGCTTCTCTCTGGCGTCAATGTCCAGGTCGACGCAAAGGGGCAGCAGCAGATTTTCGCCGACATTGTCAGTTTCTCGACTAAACTCCTGCAAGCCCGCATCACCCTGTACAGCATCGATCCCTTAGGCACCGCCGATGCGGCGGGATTCCGCACTTTCTACTGGAAGGATTTCATCAAAGGGATCAGGAAACCTGGCCAAGCCCAGGCGGGAAACCTAGGGCTGGAGGTACTCGCCACCCAGAGCGGCGGTATTGCTCTCAGCTCCAGCAATGACGTAGCTGCGCTACTGCAAAAGTGCATTGCCGATTTAGGGGCTTACTATGAGCTCTCCTTCAATTCACCCACAGGCGGGGGGCCGAACGAATACCACGATCTAGAAATCCATATTGCAAGGCCCGGCCTAACCGCGCGCACTCGTCAGGGCTACTATTCGCAGCCCTGACTCCTCTCCTGTCGGGGGCTTCAATTCTGTCGCACCGCCACGATGCCCATGAACTCCATAATCGCACCCAGCGCCCGTGAAACCTCTCGCATCTCTGGTGCTTACAGGGACGTAAGGAAACTGCAAGCAGGCAAGCATGCTTGCACGCACGGAGATGGTTGGTATTTGTTTAGCGGGTCGAACAGCCACTTTGGGTTTTGCAAATTCCGCCTGGACGGTGCGCATTTTTCTCGGCCAACCGTCTCTCCGAGTAGCGGGATTCGCCATGAAAAGCGGAGTTTTGAGGTCCAGGAACACGCCAAACAACTACGACGGTTGTTTGAGCGGGGTATTCAGTGATCTGCTCGCCATGCCTATAAAATCTGCGGCCTAATCCCGCCGTCGTTCTTAGACGATTAAAGAAGTCGCCCGACGTCATGGCGACAGCAAGCGGCACGCAGAGGTTCCATCAGGGAAGAGGGCTTCGCCAATGGGAACGATTTCTTTGTATTGTATCGCCGATCCGTCGTATCGAGGTTTCCCGCCGCGGGTGTCGGAATCCTGGATTTCAGCTGGTTACACGGTGTGCTGCGACGAGCGCCTGACCGAGGCTCAGACCACCGTCGCCCGCGGGAACTTCGGAATGAGTGAAGACTTCAAAGCCGTGGGAGGCCAGTTTGTGGACCAAGTGTTCGAAAAAAAGTAAGTTATTGAACGTGCCGCCGCTCAAACAGATCTGATTGAACGAGGATTCTTGGCGCAGCAAGCAGGCGAGGCAGACGAGAGTTTCCACCAGGCCGTTATGGAATCGGCAGCTAATTGTTTCCATGCATACCTTCCTGCGAAGATCCTCGACGATCTCCCCGAATAAGGGAGATGGGTCTATCTGCCAGCGCCCGTCGTGGCGACGAATGGCAAGGGGGTAGCCACCGGTCTCACTCGATGATCGTCCTGACATTTCCAGTTCGATAGCGGCTTGCGCTTCGTAGCTCACTTCTTGCCGAATTCCAATTAGGGCGGCGACGGCATCAAACAAACGCCCGCAACTGGAAGTCAGAGGACAATTCACCCCCTGGGCTATCATGCGCAAAATCAACTCCACCTTCCCACGTTCCAACTCGCGGACGAAGGGGACATCCAGACCTAGAAAATCCTCACCAAAGGTTTGCGCCAAATAGCTTACCGCCATCCGCCAGGGCTCGCGAATGGCTGCGGCACCACCGGGAAGTGCCACGTATGAGAAATGCGCGGCGCGCTCGAAGCGAGCATACCCAGCGATCAGCGCTTCGCCGCCCCAGACCTGCCCGTCGGTGCCGTAACCGGTGCCGTCCAGGGCCAGCCCAATCACCCGTCCGTCGATCCGATTCTCCGCCATACACGCGGCAATGTGGGCATGGTGATGCTGCACACCCACAAGACGCACCCTTTTCTGTGTCAGAGCCCATTTCGTCGACATATAATCTGGATGAAGGTCGTGCGCAATAACCTCCGGTTCGATTTCCAGAATCCTCGACAGATATGCGACGGCATCGGAGAAGAAACCGAAGCTCTCGATGTTCTCAAGGTCACCGATGTGTTGGCTCAGAAATGCGAGATTGCCGCGCGTCAAGCAGACGGTATTTTTCAGTTCTCCACCAACGGCAAGAATCTGCCCAACATCCTTGTGCAATCGCACAGGCGTCGGCGCGTAGCCTCGCGACCTCCGTATCGGTCGCATTCTCCCAGCCGAAGAACGAACCACTGAATCATCACAACGGAGAAGAATGTCCCGGTCGTGCATAAGAAAGAAGTCGGCAATTCCGCCTAACCGTTTCACCGCCTCGCGGTTGCCAGTCGTAATCGGTTCTTCACTCAGGTTTCCACTCGTCATGACCAATGCTGTGAACTTGCCTACGGCAAATAGCAAGTGATGTAGGGGCGTATAGGGCAGGAACAGCCCGAGGTCGCGCTGGCTCGGTGCCACGGCTTCCGCGATTGCAGTGTGTTCTAATCTTCGCAGGAGCACTATGGGTTTCTGCCGGCTGCTCAGAAGGTTTTCCGCTTCGGCATCAATCTCGCACAATCGACCGGCGACTTCCATGTCGCGCACCATCACGGCAAACGGCTTTGCACCGCGGCGCTTCCGTTGGCGCAGTCGGTCAACGGCGGCTGAGTTTGTGGCATCTACGGCGAGGTGAAATCCTCCCAGGCCTTTGACGGCCAGTATCTCGCCCAATCGGAGGCGCTCGGTAGCCGCCTCGATGGGATCAGGCGGTTTCAGCGAGTGACCCTGGGCATTGGCGAATTCAAGTTGCGGGCCACATTCCCAGCAGGCATTTGGCTGAGCGTGGAAGCGGCGGTTTTGGGGGTCCTCATATTCCGTGCGGCACTGGTCGCACATCGGGAAGATCGACATCGAGGTGCGCTCCCGGTCGTAGGGAACGTCCCGCATGATTGTGAAACGCGGTCCGCAGTTCGTGCAGTTGATAAAGGGGTACAGCTGCCGGCGGTCCTGCGGGTCAAATAACTCGCGGAGACAGTCCCCGCAGACTGCGATGTCCGGGGAGATCAACGCACTCGCATGCTCTCCAGTGTGGCTCGGCAGAATCTCAAAACACTGGTCCGGCTTGCACGCCATCTCGCGAACCAGCACACGGGTAATCTGCGCCGGCGCCGGCGCCTCCGCGGGAAGTCGCGCGACGAAATCCTCGACCAAGTCGGGCAGTCCCTGAATTTCGATAGTGACTCCTGCCGAAGTGTTGCTGACGCATCCACGGAGGTTGCGATCTGCGGCGAGCCGATAGACGTAGGGTCGAAACCCCACTCCCTGCACGATGCCTGCGACTTGGATCTCTTTGCGGACTTGCATGATGCTAGATGTCAACCATCCGGGGGAAGTTTTGTTTACACGCGAATCGCGTCGAGCACAAGTTGGCAATTCCCATCTCGCGCATGGGGGGGCCTCAGCAGATTCTCGGCAATTGGTCGCCCGAGAGCATACGCACGATGCGTGAAGTTCCCAAACTTGTCCGGAGGGTGACCATCTCCGGATGAAAATCCGTAACCGTTCCGATGATCTGCGCGTTCGCCCCCACCGGATGCTGGCGCATCGCTTGGAGAATTGGCTCCGCGGCGCTGGGAGCTACAACCGCCACCAGCTTGCCTTCATTTGCCACGTATAGCGGATCGAGTCCCAGCAACTCGCATGCGCCCTGGACCTCCTCGCGAATCGGAATCGCACTCTCTTCTAGCTCGATCCCCACGCGCGACCGGGCGGCAATCTCGTTCAAAGAACTCGATAGGCCGCCGCGCGTGGGGTCACGGAGGCAGCGAATTTCAGAACTCGCGCGAAGCATGCCGGCAACAAGGGTGTGCAGGGCTGCCGTGTCGCTCGCGACGGCACTTTCGAATTCGAGGCCTTCCCGCTGGGACAAGATCGTGATCCCGTGGTCGCCAATGGTTCCGCTCAGCAGCACGCGGTCTCCTGGACGCGCTTGATCGGCGGACAAGCGAATCCCTGGTGAGACGAGTCCAATCCCGGAGGTATTTACAAACAATCCATCCCCGCTTCCTTTTTCCACCACTTTCGTGTCTCCCGTGACAACGGCAACACCTGTAAGGGCAGCGGCAACGCGGATGGATTCGACGACCCTGCGGAGAGTATCGAGCGGGAGGCCTTCTTCGAGGATGAGCGCGAGGCTCAGGAAAAGAGGGACCGCTCCGCCCATAGCCAGGTCGTTCACGGTCCCGTTCACGGCCAGCGTTCCGATGTCGCCGCCGGGGAAAAAAAGCGGTTTCACGACGAACGAGTCCGTCGTAAACGCAATGCGGGCACCGCCGACATCTACGATGGCCTGGTCATCCAAGCGGTCGAGGACGGGATTCTGGAGGGCGGGAAGGAGAATATTGCGCAAGAGGTCCCCACTCATCTGGCCGCCGCTTCCGTGACCTAGCAGGATTGACTCCCCGGCTGCAATTTGTATCGGACAGTTCAATGCCACATCGAGTTTCGCTTCGGGCGGCATCAATGGTTTCCCTTCGACGCTGTCGCGTACCGGCGATATTGGTAATATGCGGCGCACGCGCCTTCAGAAGAAACCATGGGTGCGCCAAGCGGATTTTCCGGCGTGCAGCGCGTCCCGAATGCGGAGCAATCCGGAGGCTTCTTGAGCCCCTGGAGCACTTCCGCACTGATGCACTCGGCGGGCTCCTCCGCGGTCACGCCTTCAGTTCCGAAGATGCGATCTGCGTCGAACTCGGCATATTCTTTCCGGAGAGCGAGGCCGCTCTCGGGAATTGCACCGATCCCACGCCATTTCCGGTCGCATACCTCGAACACTTCTGCCAATGCCTTCTGAGCGTGCGGGTTCCCCCCACGTGTCACGGACCGAACGTATTGGTTCTCAACCTCGGCACGCCCTTCTTCGAGCTGAGTCACAAGCATCAGAATCGCTTCCAGCAGGTCCAGTGGCTCGAATCCGCCCACAACAATCGGCACACCGAAGTCGCAGATGAGGTCCTCATATTCGCGATAGCCCATGACCGTACAAACGTGCCCCGGACCGATGAAGCCCTGCACCCGGTTGCGCGGTGAATTCAAGAGCGCTCGAATCGCCGGTGGCACGAGGACGTGGGATGCTAGCATCGAGAAGTTTTTCAATCCCTCGCGCTTGGCTTGCCACACCGCCATGGCATTCGCGGGAGCGGTCGTTTCGAAGCCAACGGCGAAAAAGACTACTTTGCGATTGGGATTCGCGCGGGCAAATTTAAGTGCTTCAGTGGGGGAGTAGACCACGCGCACATCTCCCCCTTGGGCTTTCACGTGGAATAGATCCGTGCGCGATCCCGGTACGCGCAGCATGTCGCCATAGGAAATCAAGGTCGCCTCGGGATGCGAAGCAATCTGAATGGCCTTGTCGATCGTTTCAAGAGACGTCACGCACACGGGGCACCCGGGCCCGTGGACCAGTTCAATGCCGGCGGGCAGGAGTTCGTCGATGCCGTAACGCATCAGCGTGTGGGTTTGGCCACCGCAAATCTCCATTAATACCCAGGGCTGCGTCGCGCGCCGGGCTAGCTCGGCTACAATCCCGCGGGCAATCTTCTGGTTCCGGTATTCGTCCAAATACTTCATGGATTTCCTCGGAATTCCGCCAGCACTGCCTGCTCTGCTCGCTTAGGGAACTTCTAAATCAGATTCGAGCTCGCCCTTGAGCAATCCCATGGATTCGAGCAGCTCATAGCTTCGCTCGGCCTCTTCACGGTCTACGCGGCTGATGGCAAATCCCACGTGAACAATCACGTAATCTCCGACCGATGCTTCAGGAACAAAGTCGAGGCACGTTTCCCGCGTGATGCCGCCGAACTGGACACGGCCCACACGAATTCCGTTGGTCACGTCGCTGCTTATGATTTTTCCCGGAATAGCGAGGCACATGTCACAAAGCTCCTTCTTCGAACGGGCCGGAAATTTCTGGGCTCCGAGGTTGGCCGGGCGGCAAGGACGATGGACTGGGTTCCACAGCGGATATCGGTAGCTGCTGCCAGAGCTGCAACTGTGCCAAGGCCGCATCCACGAAACCTCCAAGGGCCGCGTCGACTTCGCGAGACAACGTCGTGCCCCAATCCGTATGGGCAGGCTGCAGGCCGAGCACAACGATTTCCTGAGGACGGGAGGACACAAGGAAGAGAGCCGCGATCAGATCGGCAACGCCCAATTGATGAGCGCTCCATCCGCCCGTCGTGCCCAGCAAGTCTGCCCCAGTCATTCGCGCGAGGGTTCCGGGCGCTTGGCCCGAGTTGACGGCATCAAGGAGTAGCACGCGGGATGCGTCCGAGGCGTACGGAATTAGTTCGAGGCCGATCGTGCCGCCGTCCAGAATCGTTACACCGGCGGGTACCCTGGGATCACCAAGCAGCCGTCTTGCGGCATGCACGCCAACGCCATCGTCTGATAGGATTGTGTTGCCGACTCCTATGACCACGGTATGTGAAGAAAACAGATCGAGCATTTCAGGACCTTGACTGCACATCGAATGTGCGTGCGCGTCCATCAGGCCTTGGCGCGGGCGTGGATGCGCCCACGCGCATCCAAGACGTGGACGGCGCAAGCCAGGCATGGGTCGAAAGAGTGAATCGTGCGCAGAAGTTCAAGCGGGCGCTCAGGATCAGCGACCGGCGTCTTCAGGAGCGCAGCCTCGTATGCGCCCCGTTGACCGTGAGCATCCCGAGGCCCGGCATTCCAAGTGGAGGGCACCACCGCTTGGTAATTCTTGACGGCTTTGTTTTCGATCTCCACCCAATGTCCCAGAGATCCCCGCGGGGCCTCAAAAAAACCGAATCCCCGCGCCGTGTCAGGCCACGAGTTCGGATCCCATTTTTCACCGTTATGTATACGCACATTTCCTGTCGCCAAATTGTTTCCCAGTTCCTCGATCCATCCAACCAGACGGTTTGCGAGGAGCTGTGTTTCGAGAGCACGCGCCGCGATGCGACCAAGGGTCGAGAATAGGGCAGCGGGCGGCGCCTTCAGCTTTGCCAGCGTTGAATTGACCAGCGTCTTGACGTCCTGCTGGCCAGAAGCATAGGCCACCAGGAACCGGGCCAGGGGACCTACCTCCATTGCTTTGTCTTGATAACGAGGGGCTTTGAGCCAGGAATACTTCTGGTCCACTTCGAGATATTCATAGGGAGGCTTGGGACCCGTGTATTTCGGATTCGTTTCGCCCTCATATGGATGTTTCGCGATTTGACTTCCTCCCGAGTAGTCATACCACGAATGAGCAACATACTCCGTTATATTTTCCGGATCGACCGGGTGGACCTTGGAAAGATCGCGATTCAGGATGATGCCTCGCGGAAGGAAAAAATTCGCAGGATCCTTGATGCTGCCCTGTGGGTAAGCGCCATAGCACATGAAATTGCCGAGCCCCTCGCCGCGTTCGAACCAGTCAGGGTAGAAACCGGCGACCGCCAGCACGTCCGGGATATACACCTGAGTCACAAACGCGTGCGCGGACTTTGCCAGCTGCAATAGGAAATCGATTCGTTCAGGATTCACCGTTGCATTCGGTTCGTTCGGGTCAAGCGAGGTGGCCATGCCGCCGACCAGAAACGTCTGCAAGTGAGGATTCTTGCCGCCTAGCACTGCGTGAATGCGGATGAACTCCTTCTGGAACTGCAACGCTTCCAGGTAATGAGCAACCGCCATGAGGTTTGCTTCGGGCGGAAGATGATAGGCCGGGTGGCCCCAATAACCTGCGCCGAACAGGCTAAGTTGCTTGCTCGACACCAGGGCAGCCACGCGATCCTGAACGCCCTTGAAATACTTCTCGCTCGACACAGGCCAATCGGAGATTGACTGGGCGAGTCGCGAGGTTTTCGCCGGGTCCGCCTTCAAGGCCGACACTACGTCGACCCAGTCCAGGGCGTGGAGATGGTAGAAATGGACTACGTGGTCTTGGACTGTTTGCGTTGCAGCGATGATGTTTCGAACGAGGCGGGCATTGTCGGGCACTTCGATGCCCAGAGCATCTTCGACGGCGTTGACCGATGCAAGGGCGTGAACCATCGTGCACACGCCACAGATTCGCTGCGCCCAGATCCAGGCCTCCCGCGGGTCTCGGCCACGGAGGATCAGCTCAATTCCCCGGAACATCGTCCCCGAACTCCACGCATCGGTTATGGCGCCCCCGTCTACTTGGGCCTCAATACGAAGGTGCCCCTCTATTCGCGTTACAGGATCGACCACAATCCGAGCCATGCTGTCCTCCTAGCCAAGCGGGGCGTCGTCTGGTCCTGACGGCCTTGCGCACCACGCTTTTAGACGCCCAGTAATCACGCTACGGCCGCTTGAATTCGCAACCTTTCGCCCGCCGCGCGGCGCGCCTGGGACCCCTAGAACCTTGCCCACCGCAGTCAAAAGACGCGCACACACATGGGACGAGATGCTACGGTTCAGTGACTTCTCGTTCGACAATTGCATGATCGGGCGGACACGGCGGGTGACCCTTGATCACGAAGTTGTCAATTAACACGAGGATTCCGAAGGCGACGAATCCCCAGGCCGCACGACTGAGGATGCCGACGCCGATCGAAATCGACATGAAAGCAATGATCCTTAACGCCCGAGTTCCACTCATCATATGCACCTCCCAATTTGCTCCGTCTCAGAAGTCACCTTCGCGTCCAAACTCAAACCATCGGCAGTCCCCATGAATCGGTCACAGCGCCCCCCCGGTGTGGCAGGAGCTGCACGGTTGTGACTGCCATATACCGCCGATGTCGACGGGATGATCGAACATTAGACCTTTCGGCCCCGTAGTGAATTGGAGGCTCCCGGCCTTACCCTGTCCCAGAATCTTGTGGCAGGTGTCACAATCGGAACGAATGACGCTTCCGCTCACACTCTTATGCTGGCTGTCGTGACAGCGGAAGCATCCCGCCGAGTCGAGGTGGCGATCGTTTGTGGCATAGGTGTCCCAGCGGACTTTCATCGATGGGAAGAAATTCTCGTCGTAGATGTTCTGCAGGTACCCAATCGCGGCCCCGATCGCTTGCTGCTTGTCGGCATATTCCTGAGGGTAGCTCTTCTTATAGTAGCCGCGAAGCGCGCTGTCGATTCCCCGGAACGCCTGTCCGCGGTCGACATAACTCGCCGTTAACGCCGCAACGCCTTGCTGTTTGACAAAAGGAAGCGAGGAATCGATGCGGCCGTCGACAAGCGCCGCGTCTAGGCTCTGGTCGGGAGAATCCAAGATATGTGTCGGCCGGTTGTGGCAATCCACGCAATCCATCGTCCGAATCTCACCGGCGCTCGGTGCCGTGGAATGCTGCGCCTCTGACGTATACACCTCCGCTATGCCGGTCGTTCGATTCACCGACCGCACCCAGGAAATGTTCTGTCTTTCAGGATCGCTCGCGACATACTCGACGTTGTTTGCGATATGCCAGTGTGCGCCCGGCTCCGACGCTTGCGCCGGTGTGCCCCCGCCGACCATCACCGACAGATCGATTTCCCAGCGCGTGTTATGCTCGTCCGACAGGAAGTGGACCCGGCGAAACTCGCGCGAACCGAAGAGATTCGCCGGCCAATGACACTGCTCACAATTTCCTTGTATCGTATGCAGCGCAGTTACCGGGGCGGGAATCGGTCGGGGATAATCGTTCTGGATGGTTTCGACCAGTTCCGTCATACCGCGAAATTTCGCGACGATGTACCCGCTGGCGCCCGGTCCGACGTGGCATTGGGCACACGTCACGCGGGCGTGCGGCGAGCGTTGGTAGGTGGTGTACTCCGGGGCCATGGAATGGCAAACGGAGCCACAGAACGGTACGGCGTCTGTGTAGATGTATGCCTGACCGCTCCCGTAAATCGCGGGAACCGCGATGATCGCGGCTCCGATCGCGACGATCAGCAGAGCCTTCCTTTCAGCGGCCAGGTTGAGATCCCACTTAGGGTAGCGCGCAAACGACAAAGGCTTATTCATCCGCCAGCGGATCCACTGCAAGTACATCCCCACCAAAGCGAACGCCACACCGGTGAAGATGAATACCGGTGGCAGAAAGAAGATCACCAGGTCGCCATAGGGCTCAACGAGCGCTCCACCTCCGATTGTGTGGTAGGCCATCAGTACGGCGAATACGAGCACGCCGACGGCAACGATGCCCGTGCCGGCGTAACTGATCCAGTTGCGAAACAAGGCCACCGGGCCGGGGCCGGGCCGGGGTTGGGGCACCCTTCCCGTGCGCTGCTCTTCGGGCGTGCCGCGTGGCAACAGTTCGTGCCGCTTGGCGAAGCTCCGGGCTTCCGGGATCGCCGCGATCTCATGGCGCAGGTCACCGGCGGGCATGAATTTCCATCCGGAGAAGATGCTGTCTAGGAGTCCATTTTCCTCCTCGAGCGAAACCAGAACAGAAGCATAGACATGGAACAGGATGAAGGCGAAGAAGACAAACGTCAGGAAATAATGGACGAGACGAAGATAGGATGGTGATATCAGTACGGCCATCCAAGCCGTGAATTGATGCAATACCGGATTTCCAAGTACCTGGCTGAACAGAAACACCCCGCTCAGGATCTCGATCAAGATCAATATGTAAATGACGAAGTAGCTCAGTGCGGCCAGGGGATTGTGGCCCGTCCGGTGTCCTGGATCGAAGCGCATGAACAGATAAAACTCCAGCATCGATCCGATGCCCTTCCATTGCTCGCGGTGAAGGGGGACATACGAAGACCACCGCGCCCAGAAATTGCCCTTAAAAAACCAGTAAATGCGCAACCCGATTGCCGCGATCAGCACGAATCCGGAAACCACATGAACGAATCGCATCTTGGCCATCAGGAAGGAGTCCCTGCCCGAAGCGAGCAGAAACGGGTGGTGCATGTACAAGCCAGTGAAGGACAGCGAGACGAACGCGAAAAACATCAGCCAGTGAGAGATACGAACCGGCTTCTCCCACACATACGTGCGGACCAACTCGGTCCTAGAAAGGCGGCCGAGGGCCGATGCTGGCGAAGCTTTTTTGGGCATGGCGGTTCCCCTACCTCACCGCGGCTTCTCCGCGGCCGCGCAGACGAGTGCTACTTGCGAACCAAAGCGGAACACGGTTCATGGCTTCTCTGGCGGCCCTTCACGCTCCACCAACCCGCTATCCCGTGCGATCTCGGTTGGCCCCCCGCGTGGCTCCTCACCCGTGGGGCGCATCTGTGCCCGCCCGGCGCTGGCGATGCCGTGCAAACCCAAGGCTGCCGCCATGCCGCCCGTCAACCAGAGGCCGAGCGTCCCGGCGTCCACGTCTGCCGGGAACCCGGGCACCGAAGGCAGTCGCTTGTAGAAGGGTGACTTTGTATCCCAGAATCGATGCGAAGCACAGGCGATGCAACCATGTCCGGCTTTTACCGGCCAGCTGGTGCCGTCATTCCAGCGGACGGTAGGGCAGTTGTAGGTCGCTTCAGGACCTTTACACCCCATTTTGTAGAGGCAATAGCCCTTGCGGTGGCCTTCGTCGCCCCACTCCTCGACATAACGACCGGCATCGTAATGAGCGCGCCGCTCGCATTGGTCGTGAATGATGTTGCCGTAGGCGAACAAGGGCCGGTTGTACTGATCGAGGGCGGGGAATTCGTGAAAAGTCAGGTAGTGCACCAGGACCGCCGCAGTGTTTGCCGGATTGTGCGGGCAGCCTCCCAAGTTTATTACCCTCTTCAACCCAGGGACGGCCTCCTGCAACCCAAGGGCGCCGGTTGGATTCGGATTCGAGCGAACCAGTCCTCCATCCCAGGCACACGCGCCGACAGCGATAACTGCCGCAGCGCTGCCGCAGACACGCGTCGCGATGTCCAGTGCGGTCTTTCCGCCGATGGTGCAGTACACGCCTCCATCTGCGGTGGGGATCGCGCCTTCCACGACGGCGATATACTCGCCTGGATGCTCCCGGACGACACGTTCGAGTGCGCCTTCCGCCTGCTTGCCCGCACCGGCCATCAGCAGTTCGTGGTATTCCCAGGACAGGAGATCGAGAACAAATTCTGCAACCGGGGGATTGCTGCTGCGCAACATCGACTCCGAGTTGCCAGCACAGTCTTGAAACTCAAGCCACACGAGAACAGGGCGTTCCGCTTGTGAAAGCGCCTTCGTGACGGCGGCGACGTATCGGGGGGGCAGAGCCAGCGTGGCAACCATCAAGCTGCAGAACTTCGCGAATTCACGGCGCGACACGCCGCGCGCCCGCAAGGCTGCCGGCATCAAGTGTGATTTCATCGGCTCCCTCCCGGAGATATAAATAACCCAAACTTTCGCTGTGTCTGTGATGCTGCTCACAGAAGACGGATAGAGAGTTCTAAGAGACTCGATGCTTGGCGGTGATCATGCGGAAGGCATCGTTGCCTCATTTGTTTTGGCACCGCTCGGACGAGCGGGATGCTAGCACGGCTGTCCGATTTGAAACTGTCTCAAAAGATACAGCTTTTTTCGGGCCCGTCCTCGTACACTCGGGCGACGAGTATTGACTTCGGTCTTCAGTTGAATCTGTTCGAGAGGAGTCTGTGGCGAAAGCAATGAAATATCCGAAGGGCTTTCTCATGCTTTGGGCCAATGTCGCGTTGACCCTGATCGCCGTGTCAACGGCTGGTGCAGGAGCCGGATCCGGATACCCGCAAACCTCGGGTGCGGTTCATCCGAACCCGGTGGCGAGCCAAAACAAGACACCGACCGCGTCAGCGGATTCGTCTGATTACGTTGGGGCCGAAGTTTGCAAGACCTGCCACGAGGACATTTACAATAATTGGGAAAAGACGCCTCATTGGAAAACCACGCTCGACACCAAAGGCGGCCCTTCCCGCCAAGGATGCGAAGGCTGCCACGGCCCCGGCGCTGCTCACGTTGCCGGTGGCGGCGACAAAACGAAGATTTTCATCTTTTCCGATCATTCCGCCAAGGAAATCAACACTCGCTGCCTCACTTGTCACGCTTCCTCGACCGAGCACATGAATGCCGCGAATTCCCTACACCGCCAGAACGATGTGAGCTGCATCTCGTGCCATTCGCCCCATCATGCCCCAGTAAGCGAAGCTCTGCTGATCAAGCCGCAGCCCGAGCTTTGCTACAGTTGCCACCTGCAACAGAAACCGCAGTTCGCCATGCCGTTCCATCATCGCGTGAACGAAGCCTTGGTGCAGTGCAGCGATTGCCACAATCCGCACGGAACCGAAGGTCCCAAGCAGGTGCGCGCTTCCGGCAGTCAGGATGCGGTTTGCTTCAAATGCCACGTGGACAAGCACGGGCCCTTTGTATTCGAGCACGCGCCGGTGAAAACCGAGGGTTGCTCCTCCTGCCACGTGGCCCATGGCTCGCCCAACCCGCACATGCTCAAGTTCAGCAATGTGAACATGCTTTGCCTGCAATGCCATACAACGTCAACATTCAGTAGTGCTCCGGGAACGCCGTCGTTCCATAACCAAGCCACCCAATTTCAAGCCTGCACGCTGTGCCACGTGCAAATCCACGGGTCGAATTTCGACGCGACATTCTTCAAATAGAGATGACTATGACTAGGAACCGTTTGTGGGCTGGGTCCCGTCGTCTTCTGATTTTGATTGCTGCACTCTCCTGCGGGCACCTTGCCCGCGCCCAGGGCAGCTCCTCTGATCACGCGGGAATGGATTCGGGCAATTACAATATTAAGCAAACGGTCGAATTCGGCTATCGGGCGGATTGGATTAACGGGAACAACGACACCTACGACACGTTTGTCAATCTGGGCCAGGGTGTCCGCTTGTTTAACTACACCCTGGAAATGCGTTCGATCGACCACCGCGGCCTTCTGTTTGACAATCTCAGCTTCAGCAATTTCGGCTACGGCGGCGACCCCAACGACGTCTCCCGGCTCCACATCGACAAGAACAAGTGGTACGATTTTCAGATCCTGTTTCGCCGCGACAAGAATTTCTGGGATTACAATTTATTCGCAAACCCGCTCAATCCTGCGAGCTCAAAACCTGCCATCGCCCTAGCGACATCTCCGAATTCCCTTGACATGGTGCGGCGCATGCAGGATTACAACCTGACGCTGCTTCCTCAATCGCACTTGCGCTTTCGCCTGGGCTATTCGCGCAATGTCAGCGAAGGCCCCGGGCTGGAGTCATACGATAGTGGCGTGCTTCCTCTTTTCACCACCGCCTACCGCACCACAGAGAATGCATATCGTGCGGGGGTGGACTTCCGGTTTTTGCCCAAAACCACTTTGTCCTACGATCAGTACCTCGCCTACGACAAGCAGGACAACATCACCACCGACAACAATCTCACTTATCTGTTGCCCGGTTCTGTCCCCGTTGATTTGGGCATCGTGTGGAATACGCCCGGCACCACACCCTGCGCAACTCCGTTCCCTATCACCACGCCAGGTTTTGCCAGTCCCGTTTGCAACGGAATTACGTCCTATTCGCGGTCGAGCAGACCGCGAATCTTTACGCCCAGTGAACGTTTCAGCTTTCAATCCACCTATTTCAAGAATCTCGAAATGTCGGGCTCGCTCGGTTATAGCACCAGCAACAATCAGATCTCCGATTTCAACGAAGTTCTTACCGGGCTGACGACTCGAACCGACACTCGGGGGAGCACCACGAGTGGTCCAGCCGTGGCCAAGCGAGTCTCCGTCAACGCTGACGGGGCGGCCATCTATGCCGTTACCGAAACGCTCCGCATCGACGATGCTTTCCGCTACGACAACTGGCGCATTCCCGGCGTGTGGGATGGGGTGGAGGGCAATCAGTTCTCAAGTTTCGGGGCCAGCTTCCCGTCCATGTTGCTCCCGATCGTGAATTTTACTCCCGCCACATTCAACACGATTTGCCCCGCGCCGTACACCGCGGCGAGCTGCCCGCAACATGCGTCGGGCTCCGGCGCGGACATGACGACCTTAGTGGACTCGAATTTTCTCGGTCAGGACCTGAAGCAGAACACCTTACAGTTGCAATACGATGCGTCAAGGCGCTTGAGCGGGCGCGTGGGGTATCGCTACACAAACCGGAAAATCGCTAACTTTAGCTCCTCTCTCAATACTGCCGAAGTTTATTTCCCCGGCGGGTCCACGGGAACAGCGGCCAACGACCATCTGGCGGCCCGAGGCGACTGCGCTTTTCCCGCGGCGCCGGCGCCGCATGCGCTTCCGTCAAATTGTACTCTTCAGCCCAACGGATCGATTATCGAAACCGGTCTGGGTGCAGGCAGTGACACCGGCCGCACCGTTTACGATATCAACGAGCAGGCCGCTTTGCTGGGTTTTACCGCGCGTCCGGTCGATGCCCTGCGCGTCACGGGCGATTTTGAATTTGGCTACAACGATTTCGCCTACACTCGCACCAGCCCGCGGCAAATGCAAAGTTACAAGATTCATGCCAACTACACGCCGCGGCCGTGGTTGAATCTGGACGGTTCCATCGACATCCACGAAAATCGCGACAACGTCTACCAGGTAAATAATCTCGAGCATGGCCGCACCTACGGCTTGGTCACCGTCTTTTCGCCGAATGCCAGGTACTCGGTAGACCTCGGCTACAACTACACCAATATCTATTCCCAGGCGCTTGTTTGCTTCGCCGCAAGCGGCACCGGCGTGCCCACCTATCCGGCCTGCCCCATCACTGCATCCCCCGTGGCGCAGGGCGCCACGTCGTTCTACAACAGCAATCAGCATTTTGCTTATTTTGACGTGATGTGGAAACCGATCAAGCGAGTTTCCACGACGGTCGGCTATGCCGGAACTTTTGTCGGTGGCAACACTCTTTTCCTAAACCCGTTGCAGCCTGCGGGCACGCTCGCGTTCAGCTACGAAAAGCCGTACGCCAGTCTGCAATTTGACTTGTATAAGGGTTTCAGCTACAAGACGGCTTGGAACTACTACGGCTACGACGAAAAGGGGCCAAGCGTTATACCTGGGCTTACACCGATCCCCCTACGAGATTTCAATGGCAGCACGGCAACGTTCTCTGTCGTGTATGCTTTCTAGCAATAGCTGTTTCGGTTGAAACTTTGGCTCGATGATCTGGAACGTTTATCTGAGGAGCGCTAAATGAATTCTCGCGGAGTTCGAATAGCTTCTGCGTTGGGTCTGTTTGCGGCATTGGTTTGCTCGCTGCCCGCTCGCGGCCAAAATGATCCGGTAAGCGTCTATAAATCGAAATGCGCAGGGTGCCACGGGGCCGACGCAAGCGGCAACACGCCCGTTGGCAAATCGATGAAGATCCGCGATCTGCACTCCGCGGACGTGCAGAAACAGACCGACGCCCAGCTCACCGACATCATCACGGGCGGAAAGAGTCCCATGCCCGCCTACAAAGACAAGCTAACCGCCGAACAGATCAAGGGATTGGTCGGCTACATTCGCGAGCTAAGCAAAAAGTAGCCCGCTCCTTGAAAAGACGTTACAGGAGGTATTATGGATGCACCGCGGTTTGCTGTTGCACCAAGGACGACGTTGGTTGTTGCGTGCTTGCTTCTGCTTTGCGCGTCCGCTCGAGCCGCAGACGACGCGGCAGCTCTCTACAAAACCAAGTGCGCCGCGTGCCACGGGGCAGACGGCTCCGGCAATACCGCTATGGGAAAAGCATTCAAGTTGCGCGATCTCGGTGCCGACCCAGTGCAGGCACAGACCGACGCGCAGTTGATCGCAATTACCACCGACGGCAAGGGTAAGATGCCGGCGTACGAGGGAAAGTTGACCGACGATCAGATCAAAGAACTGGTCGGCTACATTCGCACCCTCAAAAAAAAGTAGAGTTGCAGGCTTTTGAAAACGCTGAATTACTCTGCTAACCCATGAACGTTCGGGAATACATCGCCTCCTGGTTTCGACCGGCCGCATATCTAGGGAACAATACGATTTCGCTGGCCGGCGCGGTTATCACGACCACTTCGGCGATCACCCTGCTTGGATTCTGGGCTTTGGAGCTTTTTGGTGGGGGAAGTGCCAATCCTTATCTCGGCCTCATTCTCCTACTAATCCTTCCCGGTGCTTTCGTTCTCGGGCTCATCCTGATGCCGATTGGTGTGTTGCTAAGACGCCACGAACTTGCAAGAGCCGGTGAAATTCCCCACGTATACCCCCAAATTGATTTCACGAAGCCAGTTTTCCGGGAAGCCGCCTCCTGGGTGGCCGGGCTGACAATCGCAAACCTTGTGATCTTCGGCATCGCTTCCTATCGCGGCGTGGAATACATGGACTCCGCGAGGTTCTGCGGCCAGACCTGCCATACCGTGATGCAGCCGGAGTTCACGGCGTACCAGCAGTCACCGCACCAGCGCGTAAGTTGCGTTCAGTGCCACATCGGCCCCGGCGCCGGATGGTTTGTCCGCTCAAAGGTATCAGGTGTGCGCCAGATCGTTGCCGTTGCGTTCCACACCTACGAGCGGCCGATCCCGACCCCGGTCGAGCAGTTGCGCCCCGCGCGGGAGACCTGCGAGCAGTGCCACTGGCCCCAAAGGTTTACGGGAGATAAATTTATCGTGCGCACAAAGTATTCCGATGATGAAAAGAATACCGCGCTCATAACGGTGCTTCTGCTGAAGGTGGGAGGCCGCACGTTCCAGGGCTCGGTGGGGATACACGGGATGCACCTGAACGATCATTCGCGGGTTCAATACATCTCGACCGACCGCCAGCGGCAGTTAATTCCAGAAGTCGACTACCTGGATGACAGCGGGAAAACGGTGCAGTTCGTCTCGACCGACCTAAAGGCTGCACCTAGGGAACTCGCGGTCGGTGAGCACAGAACCATGGACTGCGTCGACTGCCATAACCGGCCAACCCACGTATTTCAATTGCCAGACCGTGCGGTCGACGAGGCCATGTCGGAAGGCCGCATCAGTCCCGAATTGCCATTTATCAAGAAAACGGCAGTGCGAGTCCTGAACGTCGGCTATCCGGACCGCGACACGGCCAGCAGTAGAATCGAAACGAGCTTGCAGGATTGGTATCGCACTTCCTATCCCTCCGTCTACCGGGACAAACGCGCATTGGTGAATCAGGCGGCCAGCCAGGTCCAGGCCATCTATCTCCGGAACGTCTTTCCGGCAATGAAAATCACTTGGGGAACCTATCCAAATAATCTTGGACACACGGACTCCCTCGGGTGCTTCCGATGTCACGACGGAAGCCACAAGAGTTCCGATGGCCGCGTCATCCCCAACGACTGCGACACATGCCACCAGCTTCTCGCAATCGATGAGGCGAATCCGAAGGTGCTCACTGACCTTGGAATGAAATAAAACGCAGTTCTGTTTGCCGGGCAATGTCCAACTTGCGAGATCACACGTTCACCCTCATTGTCTTGTTCACTCTGGCGAGCGTGCCGTCCGCGCGGGCTCAGACCGCGAAAGGAGGCCTTGCTGATAACGAGTGCTTAAGCTGCCACGGACAAACCGATTTGAAGTCCGCATCAGGACGAAGCGTTTTCGTAAGAGAGGCCACACATAAAGCCGGCGTTCACGCCGATTTGAGTTGTTCCTCATGCCACAGCGACGTCAGAGAGTTCCCGCATCCCGCACACATCGAGAAAGTACAATGCTCGCAGTGTCACGCGGAGGAAAGCGCCGAGGCGTCGGGGAGCGTGCACTTTACTCTCGGGAACCTGTCGTGTACGAGTTGTCACGGTTCCGCGCATGACGCGCAGGCGGCATCCAAGGTGATGCCGCGGCAATGCACTTTGTGCCACGCCGAGCAGGTGAAAGCTCTTCTTGCCAGCGCGCACGGTCAGGCCATGAGAAGAGGGGATCCGCAGAGCCCGAATTGTGAGAGCTGCCACGGGTCGATCCACAGAGTCCTCTCCTCCCACGAACCGCTCTCGCCGGTGGCGAAGAAGAACATGCCTCAGACCTGTGGTTCTTGCCATTCGAACCCGGGCTTTTTGGCAAAACACCAGATCCCTTTCGCCCGGCCCGTAGAGAGCTACGAGGCGAGCGTTCATGGACGCGCTCTGGCTGCAGGTAATGAGAACGCGGCTTCCTGCTCAGACTGTCACTCAAGTCACGCCGTCTTTGGTGGGCGCGACTCGCGATCCAGGACAAACCATTGGAATGTTCCGGGCACCTGCGGCGCGTGCCACATCACGATCCAGACGGCATATCTGGCCAGCGTCCACGGGCAGGGCGTTCTGCACGGGTCGCTGGATTCACCCGTGTGCACGGACTGTCACGGCGAGCACATGATACTGGCTCCGAGCAACGCGGAGTCGCTCGTGAATCCCGCGCAGGTGTCCGGCACCACGTGCGGGCGATGCCATAGCGACGCGCGTCTAGACGCGCGATACAATCTGCCTGCGGATCGCGTGCCGACGTTCGCTGACAGCTTTCACGGACTGGCGCTGCGGTCGGGCTCACAGACCGTTGCCAATTGCTCTTCGTGTCACGGCGTTCACAACATCTTCCCGCCTTCCGATCCCCGGTCCACCGTGAATATTGCAAATCTCGCGCACACCTGCGGGGCGTGCCATCCCGGCGCGGGGCAAACGTTCGCGATCGGCCCGGTTCATGTGGCCGTCGCCGGCCAAGGCGAACACGTCGTGGTCAAGAGTATCCGCCGCGTTTACTGGGTATTGATTCCCCTGGCGGTGGGCTTCATGTTCTTTCACCAGCTTCTCGACTTCCTGCGCAAGCTGCGGACGAATGCGCTGATAAGAACGGGAGGTGAAGTCGTGCGCATGAACCTGCACTTCCGAATCGCGCACTGGCTGGTGATACTGAGCTTTGTGTTGCTGGTGGTGACGGGATTTGCCCTAAAGTTCCCGGAAGAATGGTGGGCTCGCCCGATGCTGCTTGGCGAAGGGCATTTCGCTTTTCGCGGAACCGTACACCGGATTGCGGCGGTGCTCCTGTTGTGCGCGGTTGGATATCACATCGCTCATTTAAGTCTGATCCGACGCGACCGTGTAATTCTGAGGCAGATGATCCCGGGATCGCGCGACCTCCGCGACTTGAGCGCCATGTTTCTCTATAACTTGGGCTTTTCAGACACGCGGCCGGTCTTCGGCATGTTCAGTTATGCCGAGAAAATCGAATATTGGGCTTTCCTTTGGGGGACCGTTGTCATGGCCGGCAGTGGCCTAATCCTTTGGTTCAACAACTTCGCACTCCGCTATTTCCCGAAGTGGGTTTCCGATGCGGCAACGGCCTTGCATTTTTACGAAGCGATTTTGGCTACTCTGTCGATCTTGATCTGGCACATGTACACTGTGGTGTTTGATCCGGACGTTTACCCGATGGATCGGTCATGGCTGACGGGAAAAACGTCCGCGGACCATATGCGCCACACGCGGCCGGAGTACTATGCGGCGCTCATCCAGCATCCGGACGCCACAGCAGACGTCGATCCTATCGACGATTCCATTTCGAAATAACGGGATGGGGCGAGCAAATTTATTCACCGAAAGGAGCACCTGGATGTCTTCACTTAAGAAAGGGAACGTTTTGAAATGGCTCAAATGCGGGGCTGCAATTCTCGCGGTGGCCGTGGTTCTTGCCATCGTGGGAACCAACATTGCATCAGCCCAGCAGGTTAAGCAGCCTTGGCAAGCCCCCGCATCCGCGAAAGCCGTCAGAAATCCGGTTAAGCCGACTGCCGCCGTACTCAAAGACGGTGGGGAACTCTATCAAAAGAATTGTGTAATCTGCCACGGCAAAGCCGGCGCGAGCAACGGTCCCGCGGCCGGATCGCTTCCGCAAAAACCCGCTGATTTCACCGACAGGCAAATGATGAAAAACGCCACCGATGGCGAGCTCTTCTGGAAGATAACGACCGGCCGCGTCCCCATGCCCTCCTGGCAGGATCGCTTATCGGAAACGGAGCGCTGGGAACTGGTATTCTACCTCCGCGATCTGACCAAGAGAGGCCAGTACAAGTACCTCGGCAGCGGCACGGGAAGCTAACCCGCGCCTCCATTTCGTCATCTATCGAGCCATGACGCCCGGGCTGGCCAGGCTTGCCGGCGCGATTAGGCTTGCCAGGCTTGCCGGATATGATTTACAGGAAACGGGGGCGTCGTGTAAGCTTTCCACCGGCATTCAGAATGGAACCGAAGGATGAAAATCGCAATCATAACCGGGGGTAGCCGCGGCCTCGGAAAAAGCATGTGCCTGCATCTTGCCGCGAAAGCGCACGATGTTGTTCTCACCTACCACAGCAAAAAAGACGAAGCCGAAGGCGTGCGGGCCCAGGTCGAGAAGGCTGGGCGAAAGGCCGTCGCGCTGCAGCTCGATGCGGGTGATCACAAGACGTTCGATGTCTTTGTCGAAAGCGTCAGGCGGGCCCTCCGGGAAAGATGGGATCGGGACAATTTCGACTTTCTCATTAACAACGCGGGGATGGGTTTTTATGCGCCCTTCGTGGAAACCTCCGAGGAGCAGTTCGATCAGTTGATGAACGTTCATCTCAAAGGACCCTTCTTCCTGACGCAAAAGCTGCTGCCGTTGATGAAAGACGGCGGGCGCATCGTGAATGTTTCAAGCGGCCTGGCGCGATTTTCACTGCCTGGGTATAGCGCCTATGCGGCGATGAAGGGAGGCGTGGAGGTGCTGACGCGCTTCATGGCCAAGGAACTCGGGCCGCGCCAGATCGCCGTCAATGTGATCGCTCCCGGCGCGATTGAGACTGACTTTGGCGGGGGCGCGGTGCGCGATGACAAAGAAATCAACAGAATGATTGCCTCGTCGACCGCGCTCGGCCGCGTGGGGCTGCCGGACGATGTCGGTGGTGCAGTCGCTGCACTGCTTTCCGACGACAATAAATGGGTCAATGGCCAGAGGATCGAAATCGCCGGCGGTATATTCCTCTGAAAGGAAGGCAACGGTAGGACACGCGCGATGACACGTCACGTGGCACGACTGTTTGTCTTTCTTTTGCTGGCTGCGACCTGTGCTTTCGCGCAGGGTGGCGTAACGATTCGCATCAACGCCGCGGAGACAGTGGGTCCGTACAAACCCATTTCCGGTTATTTCGGTTACGACGAACCTAACTTCACCTACACGAACTACGGCCGCAAGCTGATCGGCGAACTCGCCAGGCTGGGCGCCTCGCCGATCTATATCCGCACACACTTCATGCTGGCAACCGGGGATGGGACGCCGGCCTTGAAGTTTGGCTCGACGAATGCATACACCGAAGATGTCGCCGGAAATCCTGTCTACGACTGGACTATTACGGACCGGATCATGGACACCTACCTGCAGGCCGGGGCGAAACCGTTTGTCGAGATCGGATTCATGCCTAAGGCTCTCTCTTCGCACCCGGAGCCCTACACTCCTGTTTGGAAACCGGGAGGCAACGGCAGTCAGTACTCTCTGGGCTGGGCATATCCTCCGAAAGATTATGCGAAGTGGGGCGCACTGGTGAATCAGTGGGTGAAGCATGTGGTGGGGAAGTATGGTCGCGCCGAGGTGGAGAGCTGGTATTGGGAAGTGTGGAACGAGCCGGATATTGGATATTGGCACGGCACTCCGGAGGAATACGACCGCCTGTATGACTATGCCGCCGACGGGCTGAAGCGAGCGCTTCCCACGGCGAGGATCGGTGGTCCTGCTTCGACCGGGCCGACCGTCGATCACGGCGCGAATTTTCTACGGCAGTTCCTCGAGCACTGCGCGAACGGCAAGAATGCGGCCACCGGTGCCGTGGGCGCGCCGCTCGATTTCGTAACGTTCCACGCCAAGGGCCGCACAGCTGTCGTCGACGGCCACGTGCAGATGCGCATGTCGAAGAATGCGGGCGACGCCGCGCAGGGATTTGCGATCGTGAGTTCTTTTCCGAGATTTCGCAGTCTGCCGATCGTGATCAGCGAGTCGGACCCCGACGGATGCGCGGCGTGCTCGGCGACCTTCTATCCGCAAAACGATTATCGCAACGACCCGCTCTATGCTTCCTATGAAGCGGCTATGATGAAAAATATATTCGAGCTGGCGGACCGCGAGAAAACCAACATTGCAGGCATGCTGACATGGGCCTTCGAATTCGAAGACACACCTTATTTTGAGGGTTTTCGCACGCTTGCAACCAACGGCATCGACAAGCCCGTGCTCAACGTATTCCGCATGGCGGGTCTTATGCGCGGCCACCGCGTGACGACGGAAAGCAGCGGCCGGGTCCCGTTGGCTATGATCGAGACTGACGGCGTGCGTGGCAATCCGGACATCGACGCCCTTGCCGTTGGCTCCGATCGCGAACTTTCGATCCTTGTCTGGAACTATCACGACGATAAGGTGCCCGGTCCCGACGCCGCGGTGCAGATCCAGATCGCGGGAATTCCGACGACAGCAAAGCGCGTCCTGCTGCGTCACTATCGCATTGACGATACGCACAGCAATTCGTGGACAGCTTGGAAGAAAATGGGATCGCCGCCGCAGCCGACACCGGAACAATATGCTTCGCTGGAAGCCGCCGGCCAGCTGCAGGAGTTCGAATCACCGCGCTGGATCGACAGCGACAAGCGAACCCACCTCGATCTCGGACTCCCGAGGCAGGCCGTGTCCTTGCTTCAGCTCAGCTGGTAGCTCGTTTATGGATGGATGCAGTGTCCGGGGACAGTATGGGGGGGAAGCAGCGGCTTCTGTCCCACCAGTAATTGCTGGTCGAAGGCGTCTAACTCCACACCGGTGGCGCCATACATCGCCATGAGTTCGGTTAAATCCACGGTGCCGCGCCGCCCGAACAGACGGAGAACGTGAGCGAAGGTTTCCGAAGAAACCCTTCTGCGGCCAAATAGCTCGCGCCCGAACTCGATCACGACGGTTTCCTTCTCGCCTAGACCCACCACCGGTTGGTCATACTTGATCACGTCAATGATGGCGGGTTCGATCTGGCGCGGATCGCCGCGTTTTCGTCCGAAATTTTCCCATTGCGTCCATTCATACTGGTTGGCCATCTCTCTCGCCGTTACCAGCACGGCGATCTCGACGAGGCGGTCGGGCAAGCCCGTTCCAAACTTCAGATAGTAATGGGCGGCGCTCATGGATTCGGCGAGCTTCGGGCTGTAGAAACGGAGAGCAGGTGTGTATCCGGGGCCTTTCGAGAGCTTATCGAAGACCTGCTTGCCGTAGTCGTCCATGTCCTCTCGCTTCGGCAAGGGGAGGCGGTTCCTCGAGTCAGGGTAAACGTCCTTGGGGAGCGCCGCGTCCGCTGAGCCGGGAGTCTGTGCCAGCGGATGCGCCGGGCACTCCAGGTTGAATGGCCTGGGAGGAAGCAGAGGTTTTTGTCCTGGCTGCAATTGCATATCGAACGCGTTCAGCTCCGCGGCGGTTTGGGAATAGAGCGCCATCAGTTCGGTTAGATCCACGACGCCACGCGGACCGAACAGGCGCAGGGCGTGGGCGAAGGTTTCGGAGGAAACCTTTCGCTGGTCAAAAAGCTCGCGCCCGAAGTTGATGATGACAGTTTCCTTCTCGCCAAGCCCCGCGACCGGCTGGTCGTACTTAACGATGTCCACGATACCCGGTTCGATATAGCGCGGATCGCCCGGGCTGCGCCCGTGGATTTCCCAATTGGTCCATTCAAACTGGCAGTCGGTCTCCCGGGTTGCCACCAGAACGGCGACCTCCGTTAGCCGGATACCCAATGCGGTTTCATATTTCACGTAGTGATGTGCCGCACCCATCGGCTCGGCGAGCTTGGGGCTGTAGAGGCGGAGCGGGGCCCGGTTTATGGAAGCCAATTGCAGTCCGGTCGCCCATTCGTCGAAAACCTTCTTGCCGTAATCGTCCATGTCCTCGCGCTTTGGCAGCGGGAGGCGGTTGCGCGAGTCGGGGTAGACGTCCTTTGGGAGCCGATCCTCGACAGTTGCGGATGCTGGGACTGCGCCGCCAGCCTGATTCTGCGCGAGCATGGTCGTGCCCCACAGCAGGGCCGCGATGCCTACCACCCATATGAATCCGACGCTTTTCGACAGCAGCATTGTTCTGTCGGCTATCTTATGGATTGAGGCAATTCGCCGTTGCTGCGTGAGGAGGAAGAAGCGGCTTTTGGCCCACCCGCAGCTGCATATCGAATGCGTTCAACTCCACTCCGGTGGCGACATATAGAGCCATCAATTCGGTCAAGTCCACGGTGCCGCGGGGCCCGAACAGGTGCAGGATGCGGGCGAAAGTTTCGGGGGAAACTTTTTTCTGGCCAACCAGTTCGCGCCCGAAGGCGATGATGGCAGCATCCTTCTCGTCGAGTCCGGTCACGGGTTTCCCATACTTGATGATGTCGATGAGGTTGTCGTCGACATGGCTTCCGCCCGGCTTGCGCCCATGCGTTTCCCATTGCGTCCATTCAAATTGGTTTCCCATCTCGCGTGCCGTTGTCAGCACCGCGATTTCGGTCAGCCGATCCCCCAATCCGGAGTCATACTTGAGGTAGTGATGCGCTTCGGCCATGGG
Source organism: Candidatus Acidiferrales bacterium (assembly GCA_050015335.1). GTDB lineage: Bacteria > Acidobacteriota > Terriglobia > Acidiferrales > UBA7541 > Palsa-295. Next base: position 67,262 of record JBEKBP010000002.1, read on the forward strand.
TTTTGCGAGCTGGGGGCTATAGAGGCGAAGCGGCGCAGGGTTCCCCCCGAGTTTGGCCAACTCGTCGTACACGGATTTGCCGTAATCATCCAGATCCTCTCGCTTCAATAATGGGAGACGGTTTCCCGAATCGGGATAGACGTCCCTGGGAAGCGAGCCTTGGGCCGATGGGGCTGAGTTTGTGGTGCTGGGCGGGTTCTGCGCGTGGATCCTTCCGCCCAGAAACATGCCGAGCGCGCCTGCGAGCAGAGTTGCTCCGATGGTCTTTAACGCTTCCATATAGCGACCTCCTTTATGAAAGGGCTCCCACTTAGGTTGCGGCTTTGCCTTTCGGTCGACCGATAACTTATAGCTGACTGCCTTGGCGTGCAAGACCTTTCGGAGATCCGAAGGGCCCAGAACGACGCACATGAGAACGAAGTGGAAAGAGCCGGTGAGATTCCTGCGCTCCAAAGCAATTGCTTCCCAATCGGGCCGGCGCGGGCCCCGGGGTTGGAGAAATTTGACTGAAACGCAGTCAGACTCAGTCGAGCGGCTGCACTTTCAGGATTGCCCCACCGTGATTGCTGCCTGTCCAGAAGGTGACTGGCGTCGTCGAGTTGTCCACGAAGACATTGCGAATGTTGGTGCTCTTGGGCAACAGATATTCAACGACCTCGCCCGTCTTGGGATTCAGCCGCACGACGCGATCGGTGGTCATGCCGCCCGTCCACAGTTCGCCGTTCTTGTCGCAGGCGACGTCGTAGGGCCCGCTCCATGGCGTTGGCATCCGCCATTCGGTGAACTGTTCCGTCTTGGGATCAAACAAGCCGATGCGATTGCCCTGGTATTCGCCAAACCAGAGGCGGTCTTGCGAGTCCGCCCGGATGCGGCGCGGGCGCGAACGGCGCGTAGGAGTGGCATAGAATTTGACTTCGCCGGTCTTGGCGTCGATCCGGCCAATGTGGCTGTCTCCGATTTCAGCGAAATAAAGGTTGTTGTGCGAATCAGAAGTAAGGCCGTAAATCCCAGACGGCCGAGGTCCGGGCAATTGTTTGAGAGGCAGGAATTTCTCCCACTTCCCGGTGTTCACATCCACGCGGTAGATCTCGTCACTCCTTCCCGAAGTCCAAACTTTCCCGTCAACGGCGAAATGCTGCGCCAGCATGTTCACCTGGAAGCTCTGGTCGTTGAGTTCGGCAGGCGCGCTGTAGACCTGGAACTTCTCCGTCTTCGGGTCAAACCGCGCAACAGCGCCCTGGAACATCATCCCGAGCCAGAACTGCCCTTCGGTATCCTCTTCGAGGTCGAGCATGCCTTCCGGATAACCGGGCTTGGGAGAGGGCACGGGCCATTCGGTGACCTTGCCTGTTTTGGGATCGAGCTTCCCGAAATACTGCTCGCCGAAATCCGAATACCAAACAGTGCCGTGCTCATCGAGCATCACGTCGTGGGGCATGATCGTCGGCCGCGGCAGGCGATATTCGGTGACGATCACGTGCGTCGATCTACCGCTGGGGCGGGGAAGCGTCTTGAGCGGGTACTGCCAGGTTGATACCGCGCTCCGATTTACGCCGGCCAGATAGTTAGCCAAGCCGCGGTATTTTTCAGGATCTCCGGCCACCTCGTCCGCGTTCACGCGCCTCTGCGGACGGATCGGCTGGCTGCCCGAAGCGTAGCCCATCATCCGGAGTATGACCTGGGTAAACTCATCCGAGGTGTGGGTCGAACTCAGGGGCCGCTCGAGCGTGTGGCAGTTGACGCAATTCAGCAAAGGTTCCTTCTGCAGGTCTGTACCGGTCATACTCATCAGCCATTCGGCACTCGTGAGCTGCGAAGCGAGGTGCTTGGTTCGGACCAGCTTCAGATCGATGGCGGCCGTCTTGTGGGCGGTGACGTCCGCGGTCGCAGGGCCGTCCAGATCGTATCCCACGGCGCGGATTGCGAGGGAGTAGCGGCCCGGTTCCAAGCGATTTGCCGGGAAGGTGAAATGGCCTTGCTTGTCGCTGACCACGCTCACCGTAATCGTAGAGGCGTCCTTGTTGGCGCTTACCACTACGCCTTCCATCGCGCCTTCTTCTTGCGAACTAACCTGTCCACGCAAATCTGCGGAAGACTGTTGCGCGAGGACGCGCGAGGGCGCTGGAGGGAATACCGCGATCAGATTCGTCACCACGGTCAGCAACACAACCTTCGTTGGCATCGCCTGCACTCCGGGAAAACATGCTTCGCCGTTTCTGTTCGCGCCACACAGAATCAGGTCATCTCGGGGCGGACTGTTACCACTTTGCGGCTTCCATTGTCAACGATGATTGGTTTCTGGCGATTCTCTCATGGACGGTTTTCGCTTCTCATTTCTGTCGCTTGATCGGCGAAGCATTACAGCATTTCGCTTCGTCGGCGTGTTCTCGCACACTGTTTCTGCCGGCAAAAATGTGCCGCGCGGAGCGGTTGTATTGTCAAAGACGCTGTTATATGATCCGCGCTGGCCGGAGGGCGATCGCGCCATTTCACAGGTGGATGAGCGACTTGTTCGATATCGACTGGCACAAATAAGGACAACGTCTTGCAGGAGGATTTCGGTGACACGAAATTTGGGAATTTGCGGCTTTGTGACTGGGCTGTTGCTTTTTAGCGGCGTAGCCTGCGGGCAAAATCAGATACCTCCGCGTCCATCAGCGTATGCCACGGCGCCCGATATCCCGTTTACCTCGGTGCCCAATTTTATCAAGTTGCCTGCAGGGTTGTATCTAGGCGAGGGGATCGGGGTGGCTTCCAATTCCAAGGGACACTTGTTCGTTTTCACAAGGAGCGGCCGGACGCGGCTTTTTGAATTCGATCGAACGGGCGAGTTCGTGCGGGAGATGGGCGATGGACTCTACGCCTTTGAGATGGCTCACGGAGTACGCGTCGATCCCCAGGACAACATCTGGGTAGTCGACGAAGGGTCGAACATGATCGTCGAGTTCAACCCGCAAGGCCGGGTGATTATGACGCTCGGGCGGAAGCCGGAGGCCGGTGGCGGCCGGCTGTTTGCTACGCCACCCAACGGCGCTCCACCACCGCCGGCGCAGCCTTACTTCTTCAACCGTCCGACCGATCTGGCCTGGGATCCGGCTGGTGACATTTTCGTGGCGGATGGATATGGAAATTCGCGAATCGTGAAATACGACAAAAACGGCGTATTCATCAAAGCGGTTGGAACGAAGGGGAAAGAGCCGCTGCAATTTGATACACCTCACACGATCGCGGCCGATGCGCAGGGGAATATCTATGTGGGAGATCGCGGGAACCGACGTATCCAGGTTCTCGACAATGATCTCAACCTGAAGAAAATCATCGACAATGTTGGAGCACCGTGGGCCATTTGCATCAGCCAGGGCCCGCACCAATATCTTTACGCATCCAATTCAAACCCCGATAGCAGTGACTCGCGGTATTTCCCGGTTTCCGGCGAGATCTACAAGATGGAGTTGGACGGCACGGTCCTGGGGAAATTCGGCACGCCAGGCAAGCTGCTGGGCGAGTTCAGCACCACGCACTGGATCGACTGCCGCCACGAAAACGAGTTGCTAATTTCCGAGATCACCAGCTGGCGCGTCCAGAAGATTCTTCTCCACCCCAGCACCGCTTCGGCTCGGGCATCGAAATAGGATCGCAAGCGGCGGAACAAGAGCCGGGATTGTGGCTCGGCCGGAACGAATGCGAGATCAAAAGGCACTTGGGAGAATTCGCATGAATCTTTGCTTAAAGCTTTCGGTGTGGATGCTTGCCCTGCTTGGGGCGGGTGCGGTATACGCGCAGTCGGAGCTTTCCTACGACACCAACTCCAGTTTCCTGAAGTGGCCGGAGCACATCTACATGGGTGAGCCGGCGGGGGTGGCGCACAATTCGAAGGGGCACATTTTCATCTACACGCGAACAGGCTCGGTGAATGCCAGCACGGGAACGTCGCGAACATTCGTCCGAGGAGGGACGCGGCTGTTCGAGTTTGACCAGAACGGGAACTATGTGCGGGAGATCGGGCAGGACATCTACGGATTCGTGTGGGCGGAAAACGTGCGCGTCGATCCTCAGGACAACATCTGGGCGGTCGACTCAGGCTCCAACATGGTGATCAAGTTCGATCCACAGGGGCGGATCACCATGTTGTTCGGCCGAAAGCCCGAGTCGGCAACCATTCCCACGATGCCGCCGGAATCCAGGCCGGCACCCAATGCGAACGCTTTCGGGGGCCGTGGGCCGGGAGCGGGCGTGTTGGGAGACAACTTTGGCTCGCCAGCCGATGTGTCCTGGGACGCCGCCGGAAACATCTTCGTCGCCGACGGACACGGTACAGGAGGCAATGCGCGGATCGCGAAGTTTGACAAAGACGGCCGTTTCGTCAAAACCTGGGGATCCTATGGTAGCGGCGAGGGGCAATTCAACACTCCGCACGCGATTGCGGTCGATGCAAAGGGGAATGTGTACGTCGCGGATCGCGGTAACAGGCGGATTCAGGTGTTTGATAACGACGGGAACTTTAAGACGCAGTACACCGGCATAGGCTCGCCCATGGCGATGTGCATCACGCCCGGGCCCCACCAGTATCTGTTTGCTTCGAACTCCAACGACGCGGGGAATTACGATAACGGCGAGATTTATAAGCTGGAGCTTGACGGCACTGTATTGGGAAAAATTGGCTCCGCCGGAAAAGGGCCGAAGCAGTTTGGGACGGTCCATGCCATGGATTGCCAGAGCGAGAACGAATTGTATGTGGGCGAAGTGCTCAACTGGCGGGTGCAGCGCGTTACGCTTCATCCCGGAGGCGGCAAGAGCTCAAAGTAACGGGCGTGCGGACTGCTTCAGGCTCGCCTGACAGTCGATTGACCCCAGACGCTTGCTAACATCTAACGTGCGCCTCGATAGATCGTAAAGACGAAAATGCCGCCCGGAACACGGCCCGTTTCATTGCACCCACCCTCGGTTGCCAGTTCCCACGGTTTGCTTCCCTCCAGCTTTGGCACGGTTTTCCGGCCGGCAGCGAGTTGTCGGGCTGACAGTGCCGTGTGAGGCGATTGCGCGTGCATCCGCCGCAGTGTAGATTATGCTCGGTTGCTGGTTGAACAACGCGCACTGCGGCGGAGGAGCAATATGCGGGAACCTACCCGTAGACCCGTGCGACGGGATCGGTCGCTCCGAGTCCTGCGCAGTCGACCGATCGCGCCGTATGATGTAGGGCTGACTGAGGCCAGCTGGGGGAACGGAGCTTGCATAGGTAGTCGGAGTAGGGATCATGATGGCTCACAACCACCGGGTGGCCGGCGAAGGTCACCCGCCCCGGCTCCCACAGAACGTAGCGTGCAGTCCCGTACCGCGCTCGTCGGAAGTTGGTTCCCAGCACGGCGATAGCTTGCGGCTCCGCATAAGGAGCTTGCAAGGCGCAACCCTCCACGGATCCGGACGAGTGGATTTCCCGCGCGCGGCTGTTGCCTTGGGTAACAGCGCCCGTGCGGCGCAAAGGATAAGTATGACAGACGGTAGGCCCGGGCAGCCAGCAAGTGATCAGAGGCCGCATGCGGTCCCAGAGGACGCGACCGTTCTGGCTGCGCCGCGACAACGCGCGGTGCCAGAACCGGCCCACTGGGAACCGAAAAGTCCACAGCGCGGGGGTGTTCAGGGGCACTCCGCAGTACCGGATGTGTCCTCTCACCGCCGCTTGCAACCATTGGCCCAGCTCGGGGATGGGGGCGTGCATGCGTCGCTGAAGTTCGGCTCTCACCTCGTTCCGTTCGCCTGCAACCTCTTGCGGATCGTTTGCCGCAACACCGTGAATCGTCCATTGCTCCTCTTCTTCACGCAGATATGCGTGAAGTCCAAGAAGTTGAATGTTTCCAGATTTCACTTCCCGATGCGTCCCAATCCGCTTTCTCCCGCAGCGTCGGCGTCCTGGAGGGAAGTTTCTTTCGCGGCTCAATACCTGGTCCGCACGCGTTCCCCTGTCAGCGCTTCGACGCCGCCCTTGCGAGCGGCTCCCCATGACTCGGGGCCAATGGGGGGCGCTGATCCACCCACCTCTATCGTTCGACTTTCGAGCATTCATTACACATCGCCGGTTTGACCGGCGCACAAGGAGAACCAGAATGCAGACACTCAATGAGAACACAGTGGTGGAAGCTGTCGTCGCGCAGATGGCGAGTACTCCGAACCCACGATTCAAGGAAATCATGAACGCGGCTGTGCGGCATCTGCATGCATTTGCGCGCGAAGTGAATTTGACGCCGGAAGAATGGCTCGAAGGCATCCGATTCTTCACCGAGGTGGGCCAGAAATGCACTCCATACCGCCAGGAGTTTATTCTGCTTTCGGACACTTTGGGGTTCAGTGCGCTGGTCGGCCTGATGAGCGACGCACGCACGCCGGGCGTGCATACAGACGCGAGCCTGCTCGGCCCTTTCTACCGCATGAATTCGCCGGATTATAAACTCGGTGAATCGATCGCGAAAAGAACCCAGGGCACCGAAATCGTGATGTACGGCCGGGTTTCGGACTCGAACGGAAAGGGAATTCCCGGGGCCTCGGTTCAGGTTTGGCAAACGGATGAGAAAGGCGACTACGATCTGCAGCGTCCGAACGCCGCCACCGAAATGGATCTGCGCGGCACCCTCCACGCGGATGCGGAAGGGCTCTACTATTTCCGCACGGTGATTCCCGCAGGCTACTCGATTCCGATGGATGGCCCGGTAGGTGAAATGATCCGGGCTCAGAACCGGCACGGTTTTCGCCCCTCCCACATTCACTTCCTGATTGGGGCACCGGGCCACAGAGAGGTCGTCACCGCTCTCTACATTTACAACGACCCGCACATCGATTCGGATACCGTCTTCGGCGTGACAGATTCCCTGGTGGTGAAGGTAAACCAATCCGACCCTTCCTCTCCTCTGCCTCACTTGCCGAGCATCAAATATGACTTCCAGCTGGCCGTGTCCGGAAGAGGTGATGGTTCCGGACGCGTGGGTGCCGATCCGTCTCAAATCACGAGGAAACCGGCGGAAAGCGCACCTTCGCTGACCTAGTGGCCGTGTCAGCCTCGTTGGAATCTTGGACGAAGAAGGGGTTGGTATTGTCGCCAGCCGTTTCTCTGTTGGGCTACATGAGAAGAGGGCCCTTACAATGACCGATACTCGTCACTTGCTCGATCACTTTGGTGGGGAATGGAAAGCGTCGAAATCGAGCGAATATCTGGGCGTTCTAAACCCAGCGACATCGGAGTTGCTCGCCCGCGTGCCGCTTGGCGCGCAGGAGGATGTCGACGCGGCCGTTTGCGCCGCAGCCGCGGCATATCCTGACTGGCGCCGGACCCCTCCTCAGGACCGCATTCAATATCTGTTCAAGATGAAGCAGTTGCTGGAAGACAACCTCGAACAGATCGCAAGGGTTTGCACGATGGAAAATGGAAAGACCCTTGTGGAATCCCGCGCCGAATTGCGCCGGGCCATCGAAAACGTGGAAGTCGCCTGCGGCATTCCCACGCTGATGCAAGGGTACAACCTGGAAGACGTCGCCACCGGAATTGACGAAATGATGATCCGCCAGCCGCTGGGTGTGACGGCGGCCATCGCGCCGTTCAATTTTCCGGTGATGATCCCTTTCTGGTTTCTGCCATATGCCATTGCTTGTGGAAACACGTTTATCCTCAAGCCCTCGGAGAGAGTCCCGCTTACTTCGCAGAAAGTCTTCGAGTTGATGGAAACGCTAAAACTTCCGCCTGGCGTGGTGAACATGGTGCATGGTGGGAAGCCCGTGGTGGACGCGTTGCTCGCTCATCCCGACGTGCGGGCAATCAGCTTCGTGGGCTCCACTCCTGTGGCGAGATACGTCTACGCGCAGGGTGCCTTGCATGGGAAGCGCGTGCAGTGCCAGGGCGGAGCGAAAAACCACGTTCTGGTGATGGACGACGCAGACCTGGAGACGTCCACGCGGATTATCAGCGAAAGTGCGTTTGGCTGCGCGGGGCAGCGCTGCTTGGCCGTCTCGGTTGCTGTTGTGGTGGCCGATGCTCAGAAGAGGTTCAAGGAATCGATCGTCAACGCGGCGAGCGCCATTCACGTCGGGAACGGCCTAGACGAGTCGGTGCAAATGGGGCCGGTGATCACTCCCGAGAGCAAGGTGCGGATCGAAGGCCTGATCGCAAAGGGCGCAAGGGAAGGGGCGCAAACGCTTCTCGACGGCCGTTCCGGGAACGGGGCAGGGAATGGCAAAGGGAATTTCCTGAAGCCGACAATTCTCGACGATGTGCCGGCAACGAGTTCGCTTTCTACCACGGAAATATTCGGTCCCGTGCTGAGCCTGGTGCCGGCGAAGACGCTTGAGGAAGGGATTGAGATCTTGTCGCGCAGCCCCTATGGCAACATGGCTTCGATTTTCACGAGCAGTGGCGCCTCGGCCCGCAAGTTCCGGTACGAAGTTCCCGCCGGAAACGTGGGGATCAACATCGGGGTCGCCGCGCCGATGGCCTACTTCCCGTTTAGTGGTTGGCGCGACAGTTTCCTGGGCGTCCTCCATGGCCAGGGGCGTGACGCGATCGAGTTTTACACGGACAAAAAAATTGTCGTCGAGCGCTGGCCCAAGGCGTGGTCTCGAAAGTTCTAACGTGTCACTTGAATCTCTTCTGGTCACCCGCCGCCGATGGCGGCGTGTGCACACATGATTGTTTCAGGCAGCCCGGCGTGGTGTAGCATCTCGGACTGCACGGAGAGACCTTGCTATCGCGACGCGACATTCTGATCGGGGCCGGAGTAGCCGGAGCCGCCGCGCTCGCTCGACCAGTCGCAAGCGCCTTTGCCACTGCCTCGCAGCCGAGCACGCCGATACATTTTCGTGTGCCCGCTGGTGCGTGTGACTGCCACACGCACATATTTGGCGACCCCCGGCGATTTCCTTTCGCCGCCGCGCGCCCTTACACGCCTGAAACAGCCTCGGTTGCCGAGATGCAATCGTTGCACCGGGCACTGCACATCGATAGGGTTGTCATCGGGCAACCGACCGTTTACGGTACGGATCACTCCTGCGCGCTCGATGCGATCCAACAGATTGGGCCTGGCGCCCGTGGTATCGCTGTGCTGGGCGAGAACACATCGGACGCGGAAATTGACCGACTGCATCGGGGCGGGTTTCGGGGAGTGATACTTCACAAGGCCAGCAGCCTTCAGGCTGCAGCCGATCGAATTAAGGGGCGCGGCTGGCATGTGGAGTTGTATGTGCAGTTAGCGGAGATAGAGCATATTAAAGAGCACGTCATCGCGTCGCCCGTCCCGGTTGTATTAACGATTTTTGGAGGAGCGCAGGCCTCCCTTGGTCTCCAGCAGCCCGGTTTCGACACTCTTCTGAGCTTGCTTCACGGCGGGAAGGTTTACATCGACCTCTCGCCGCCCTTTCGCGTCTCGAAGCAAGCGCCGGACTTTCCCGACATCGCACCCATCGCCAAGGCGCTCATTGCCGCGAATCCGGAGAGAATGACCTGGGGCACCGACTGGCCGCATACCGCGGCGAAACCGGGGCAACAGATGACCGGAATCACCCCCATGGAGCCGATCGATGATGGCCATAGCCTGAATCTGCTCGCCACCTGGACATCAGGAGCCGATCAGCTAAAGCTCATCTTGGTGGATAATCCGGCTCGGCTTTACGGTTTTTGAAGGAGAACACCAACAACAGCGGGCTCAAAAAATGAGGGAGACCCGCAGGTCTCCCTCCCACCCCCACCCCAGGATCCCAGTCCAGGCGCGTACGCGGCAAAACCAGCCCACCCTGGAATAAGAGCGCTCACACAAGACGCGTGCAAATGCGTTGCCATCGATTTCTCAACAAGAAAGCAAATAGCCGATGTTGTCTGCGTGGGACTTACGTCGGCAGCGCAAACCTTCGGAAATTGCAAGGCGCAACGGGAAATCCAGTTTTCTGAAAGCCAGGCGCGCATTCTACGATCTTTTGGAATATTCTGGGTGAGGAACGACGCTACGAAACATGCTTGGTCCCCGTGGTTGAAAAGACTTGTTGCGGTCCGTATGCTAGTGCCTTCCGATGAGGATTGCGCTAGCCCAGTTCAACCCCACCGTTGGCGATTTTCAGGGCAATTCGGCACGCGTCCTAGGACTTGCCCGAGAAGCGCAGGCGGGCGGGGCAGAGATTGCGGTTTTCTCAGAGCTTTGCCTATGCGGCTACCCACCGCAGGACCTGATCGAACGGCCCGCGTTCGTCCGGCATAACCAGGAGACGCTCGTGCGTCTCGCCCAAATAGTACCGATCCCTTCCGTTGTGGGGTATGTCGGGAAGGCGCAGGACGACACTGGCAAGCCCGTCGCGAATTCCGCAGCCGTGATCGGTCACGGGAAAATCCTGTTTGAGCAGCGAAAGATGCTGCTCCCCACCTACGATGTTTTTGACGAGTCGCGTTACTTCCAGCCCGCGCATACCCAGCACTCTTTCCCGTTGGGGGCAGAAACCCTGGGAATCACGATTTGTGAGGACGTCTGGAACGACAAGAATTTCTGGGCGCAGCGCTTGTATGAACGCGACCCTGTCACCGAGTTGATCGGGAAGGGAAGTTCGGTGGTTTTGAATATCTCTTCATCGCCCTATACGATCGACAAGCGCGGGGTCCGCCATAACATGCTGAAGGCCATGGCGCAACGGCACCGCGTCCCGGTTGTCTATGTCAATCAGGTCGGAGGTAACGACAGCCTTGTCTTTGATGGTTCAAGCGTAGCGTTCCTGCCCGACGGGCAAGTCGCGGCACTCGCGAAGTCCTTCGAAGAAGACCTCGTTTTCTTCGACACCGCGACGGGAGCCGGGGACATTCGCCCGCAAATACAAGACGAACTCGAAGCGGCCTACCGGGCGCTCGTGCTGGGCACGCGCGATTACGTGCACAAATGCGGGTTCCGCAAAGCGGTGATCGGATTGAGTGGTGGCATTGATTCGGCACTCGTGGCGGCGATTGCCACCGACGCCCTTGGCGCTGAGAACGTGACAGGAGCGAGCATGCCCGGACCTTACTCGTCGGAGGGCAGCATTCTGGATGCGCGCAAACTGGCCCATAATCTAGGTATTGAGCTTGTCATGCTGCCGATTACCGAGACCTTCAACAGCTATCGTGCGACGCTGCAAGAGACCTTTGCAGGTTTGGCGGCCGGCGTGGCCGAAGAGAATATCCAGGCGCGGATTCGCGGCAATCTATTGATGGCGCTATCGAACAAGTTCGGATCGCTCGTGCTGAGCACGGGCAACAAATCGGAAATGGCCGTCGGGTACTGTACGCTCTATGGCGACATGGCGGGTGGCCTCGCCGTGATCTCCGACGTTCCGAAAACAATGGTGTACGAACTAGCCCGATTTGCCAACCGCCAGACGACGCGCATTCCGGAAGAAAGCTTGACGAAAGCTCCGTCCGCTGAGCTTCGCCCGAATCAAACGGATCAGGACACCCTTCCGCCGTATGATGTTCTCGACCGCATTTTGAAAGCCTATGTCGAGGATCTCCGCAGCCCCGAAGAGATCGCGGAGCATTATGGTTTTTCGCTGGACTTGGCGCGCAGCGTTGCCCTTCAGGTCGATCGAAACGAATACAAGCGCGAACAGGCGCCCCCGGGACTTAAAGTTACTTCAAAGGCTTTCAGCGTGGGGCGCCGTTTCCCGCTCGCGCAGAAATTTGCGCTGTAGCGGTTTTTTTAGCTCCGGCTCCGGCGGTCCGCGCAATTGGGATCGAAGGCGGAATAACGCGACCAGATTTAGGCTGGCCATGATAGAAACCACTAAGAGGAGGCCGGGTCAAATGATTGGGAAAAAAAGCATTTTCGTCGCGGCAGCGATGACGCTGGGCGCATTGTCGTGCCTTGCTCAAAGTTCCAAAGCTCCGGCCCTAACAACCCCATCCTCTACCGATCAAGCGCAGATTCTCAAGACGACCGAGGCGTTCGTGCGCAACCTGTTCGCCTGGGGACCGAATTTCAAGCTCAAGGTCGGGCCCCTGACACCATCGACGGCGTCCGATTTCTACTTGGTTCCGATCGAGGTAACTGTCAACGAGCGCACCGACAATGGCGAGGTCTATGTGAGCAAAGACGGCAAGACGCTCTTTCGGGGGGAGATGTTTGACATGGCGACCGATCCCTACGCGGACGATCGCGCCAAAATGCACATCGAAGGCAACCCGGAGAAAGGCCCCGCGGACGCCCGCATAACGCTTGTTGAGTTTGGCGATTTCGAATGCCCCAATTGCCGCCAGCTGGAGCCGGTTCTGGCGACCCTTTTCGACCGGTACAAGTTCCGTTTGATTTTCAAGGACTTTCCGCTCGAGCAGGTGCATCCCTGGGCAAAGACCGCGGCGATTGGCGGGCGCTGCGCGTTTGCCCAGTCACCAGACGCTTTTTGGAAGCTCCACGACACGATTTACGGCAATCAGGAGTCGATCACTCCCGCAAACGTGTGGGACAAGCTAAACAATTTTGCCGCGCAATCCGGGCTGAATGCCGACGCGTTTAAGGCATGTCTTTCATCCCCGGAGGCGGAAAAGGCAGTCGAGGCGAATCAACAGGATGGCGTGGCGCTGAATGTGACAGGTACGCCGACCGTTTTCGTGAACGGCCGCCCCGTGGCAGGCGGAGACCCCAATGCGCTGCAGCAAGTGATTGAATTCGAGCTTGCGGCCCACGCCAAGTAGTCCAAGCACAAAACGCCCGAACCTCACGGCAATAACGCACTCTCTCGAACGCCGCGCTTCTGCGGCTGCCCGCCGGGGCTTACCAAGGCTTGGCCGCCACGTTCAAGGCAGAAACCAGTTTCTCGATTTCGGGAGCACGGTCGTCCGGCTCAAAAAAAGCTGCCCAATGAATATCGGGAAATCCCATTCGCGTAGCGTGCGCGGGCAATTGCTCTTGCAACGAGGAAGTCCTTGTGTTTCGGATTCTCTGAAGAGCGGCGAATATGATTCGATGATCGGCGGCTTGCCATTGATACGCTGCCAATTTCTGACTGAGACGTTGCCTCAGCGTATCGGGAAGTGATGGCTGGCAAAGCGCGCGCAGCACGGCACGCTCCATCTCGCACAGCCGCTCAGGAGAATGGATGGGGCACATCTGAGGCCTTGGGAAAATTGTAGAGGAAAAACAAGAACCATGACACAAAACGAAACGAAGCCGTTTGGCTCACCTCAGTAGGGCTAGGCCGCGTTTGTTGCGACCGGCCGGACGAAATTGAGCCGCTCGATGGTGGCGGCCACACCGTAAATCGGAAACGATTCCCCTTCGATCTTGGAAACCCGCAACGCCTTGGCGCTCGCTCGCACCAAAACCGATGTGCCGCGGTCCCTTTCGGTTGGCAATGCGAAGGTGAGTTCCATTCCCGCGCCAGTGGTAACAGGCACGGCCGAATGGAAGTATATCCCCGAGCGGGAAATATCGCGTAATTTCGCCGTGTGGAATTCCGTGGGTCGCTTCCGGAACAGGCACACCTGCAACGGAAGGTAAACTTCGTATCGCCGTGCTTTTCTGCGCTCTCCCATACCTTCCCCCACGAAAGCTGTGCTGCACGGTCAAGGCCACGACGATGAGGGTAGGTGCTCCTGATTACACGTGGGTTAAAGAACTGATGGTGGACCCGGAAGGGAAACTTCGGGGAAAAACTTCCCGAACGGAGAATTAAATGCATACCAAATCCCCAGGGTTGTGGGACTTGCCGGACTTGGCGCGGGTTCAAAACAAGACAGGGCTTCCGAAAATCGCAGTTCCTTCCGGTTCCGACAGCAGTCCCTTGCTGACCATGAGCCTCACCAGGCGGACCAGTGCTTCTTGATCCGAACCGTGCGGCAACATCGGTTTCGGCGCCGCTGATTTCCCCTCATGCTTTTGCTCGTATTGGTTGACTTCTTCACCAAGCCAAACAGCGAGCACCTTACGTTGTAGGGGCTCAATGTCGTCGAAGGCGACACCCATACCCAAGCCGGATTGTGAATAAACGACAACCCCGGTGGCCTCGAACCGCGTTTTGCCCTCGCGGATGGTTATGCGCACCTTGGAGCCCACATCGAAAGGAACCAATGTGTCAATGAAACAGCCGCCAGGGCCGAGGTCTGTCGTGCGAGTTGAAAACACCGCGCCGGAGCCCAGCTCGACAACATCCGCCGCTGCGATCAGCGGGTGCCGGTTCGCCACGCGCCGTTCTACTTGGCTCGCCGATGTCGCAGCCTTCAGCTTATCGTCACGGTCGTACATCTGTTTGCCACCTGCCTTGGGCAAATGCCTTCTGAAACACGGTATGCAAGCGGCGCAGGCCCACTTGTTGACTCTATTGTCTCCAGCGTAAGGAACTCCTTACAAGCGCAATCCCTGTGGGATTGCTCAAAGTGGAACCGACGGTTCGGCAGGGCTGGATCGACTTGTTCCCGGTCCTCCCATCCTAGGTTTTAGCCGACCCGAGGGATTCGCAGGATCATCCCCTATGGCCGGCGAGTCGCAATGCGGAGCGGTCCCAGCCCCAAACGGCGACGCGGCTAATGCGGGACTTCGGGTTTTATTCTGCAAGGTGTAGTCTGGCGCTGATAGGATTGGCAGGGAGGCTGGAAGAACCGTTCAGCTTCGGGGAGCATCTAATAGAATCGTGACAAACGCGGATGATCGAACGGTCCTGTCCCGGGCCTTCCAAGCGGCCGTACGCGCCGGATTTCGGCGCACCTACCCTCGCGTGCAGGTAGATGCTGAGAAGTTTCTCCACCATGCGCGGCGTGCTTACAACCTCCCCATTCGGTCCTGGAGGGACATCCACAACCTCGACGATCAAATGCTGTTGCCCGTGGCGGAGAAAATCATTGGGTCCTCGGCCAGAATGGCGGCGTTGGAAGGAATGGGACTCGGTGTCGGCGGGTTGGCGACGATGTTGCCCGACATGGGGATTCTCGCGGCGATTACGATTCGGATGCTGCAGAAACTGAGCTTGATTTACGGTTTTGAGTATTCCACGCCTGAAGAAGTGAAGGGGCTATGGCTGGCAGCCGCCAGTGCAGCCGGACTGGATTTCACTCGCGAGTTTGTCGAAAAGCGAACGCTTGAGCATCTGGTGCCGCGAATCGCGGACGCCATGGCGGTGAAGGTTGGGGCGGAGGTTGCGGAGAAATGGGTTGGGCGCCTGATCCCGTTACTCAGTGCTGGGGCGGCCGCAACGCTGAACTACTACTTTGTTCGTTCCTGGGGAGCGCGGGCACGACGCCATTTTCTCGAGAAACACCGTGCGGTGCGCGGGCAGTTATTCGCAGCGCAGGCGTTGCTTCCGGCTGCTACGCAGTTGGATTGAGTCCATTTAATCTGGGCGAATGGGCCGTCGGTTTTCGCGTCTCGTTCGTATTGGTAAACAGAGAAACCCTGGTTTCCGCTTCTCGCTAGGGTTCCATCAGCCCCCCCTTGACGATGTAAGACTATTCAAGTAAGTCATTTACATGCGAAGGCGATGGGACGCAGGTGGGGCAGATCGCCCGTTGCTTCCAGTAGCAAGCAGGCACCGGTCTATGGTGGGCAGCAGTCGGGATTCGTCTAACAATCAAAATGCTCATAAGCTGAAATACCGAGCAAGGTCGTTCAAATAGCTTCGGTTGGGTCTGGCGGCGTGCGCCCCGGGCAGAGGCGGATAGTCGAGCAGGGCGACGTCCTACGAGGGTGGAAGGCAAATGCGGCTCTTCGATCGCGTCGATTCAACGAGCATTGATAACCGAGAGTTTCATTTGGCAGTTTTTTCGCTTTCGATCATCACCATTCTCGTGGCTGGGATAGCAATCCTGATGTATCCCGCAATCGAAAGTCATCCCGTCCTGTTCAGCGTCAGAACTCTGAAAATATCCTTCTTCGGGTTTTGCGCACTCTCTCTGCTGCTGCTTGGATATCTGACCGACCGGCAGATCGTGGTGCGGCGGCTTCGCAGGGAGATCCGGCGGGCGGAAGCCCGCTACACGGAACTGCACCGGCAGGCAGGCAAGGACCTGTTGGGAGCCCTGGCTGGCATGAACCACTTCCAGGACCGCTTGACGATGGAGTTTCGAAGGGCTGTCAATCTTCGTGACACACTCTCGGTTGTGGTGATCGCTTTGACGCCAACTCCAAACTTGGTCAATCCTGCAGAAATCACGGCCGCTTTGGGAGACGCGGTAAAAGCGATCACACGGAAGCTACGCCGGGAAGACTCCTTGTATCATTTTTCCGAAGGTGTTTTTGGAATCCTGCTGCCTGGCGTAAGCGTGCAGAATGCCCGCATCGTGGGGACTCGTCTAGCCGACAGCTTAAAAGACGTGTCCGGCGCGGTGGATCGGTTCGGCCACCACGTACAGATCTTCAATTATCCCCAGCATGCGGCGACCGCCTCTGAACTGGAGAACGCGGTGCGCGCGCTTCTGCCGGCCGAGTCGGTCTCCGAACCCCTGATCGCGGAAGCGTTTGAATCCCGCCAGATCCGAAGGGCCCGCTAGTCCCATTGACTCGCGATTGCTGCGTAGTGTCGGGCTATCGAACCGGAACCTAGATTCGCTTTTCGAGTGCGAGGCGATCCCAGTGGCCGAGTTCGGCTCCGGCAGCATACGTGGTTTGAAGGAATTCAATCAGTGAACTCTTCGGATCAGCAGCACTGCGAACATCTTCGTAAGGCAGGATGAATTCGCCCAGCTGTGTGTTGTAATACGCCTTGCCTGGACGGACGTCACTTTCCCGAAATCCCGCAGGTTCCGGAGCCGCATACGCATAAAACGCGGCATCCTCGACCGCGCCGCCCCCCGGCCACCAACCGGCGCTAATCACCTCGTGAGAATAGGCATCTTTTGTAATCCTATCGGCGACGGAGCGCTCCGGAGCCGGCCTTCCGGAGAACCGGGTAACGGCCAGATCGAAGCTTCCCCAGAAGAAATGCACCGGGCTCACCTTCCCAAGAAAGCGCGCGCGGAATTCCTTAAAAATCGTGTCGATAGTGACAAGAAGCCGCCAGAAGCGATGCGCGTATTCAGGATCATAGCGCGAGTGGGTTACGTCCTGATCAAAGCGAATCGGATTCGGCACTTCGACCGGCATAGGCCAGATCTTGGTCTCGATACCCAAGGAGCGCAGCGTTTCGATGAACTCGCGATAGAATCCGGCCACCGTGCGTGTATAGAGCCGAAGCGTCCTTGATTGGCTCGAACTCGTCACGATTTCCAGCTTGTGGTCGATGAAATCGAAATTGATCTCGAATATGCCGCGGGCATAGGGAATCGGAGACGTGGTCAAACCGCGTGCGCTCACGTACAAAGGCACCTCCCACCAGTGATTGATGTGAGGGCTCAGTTCCAGGCGAACCTTGCCTACAATCTGAGTCCACATGTGCAAGGTGTCACAAGTACCGTTCCACTCCGCGAGGGGCAGAGCGGGCCAAGCTTCACCCTTGGGAATTGCCAGATCGCTTGCCATCGCGCCTCGGTTTGAAACCCGGACTTAGAACCGCTCCTCTGTCGTTACGAAGCGATTTCGACTTCCATCCTATCGACGTAGCACCACTTCCAGTCCTCTCCTGGCTCAGACGACTGCATGATCGGATGGTGCGTGGTGTGAAAATGTTTGGTGGCGTGCTTGTTCTTGGAACTGTCGCAGCAGCCCACATGGCCGCACGTCAGGCACAGCCGTAGGTGAACCCAGGTGTCGTTCATTTTCAGGCATTCTTCGCAGCCGGCTGTTTTCGGCTTCACATTCCGGATTTGCTTGATATGCTCGCAGGTGTCCGCCATGGTCGAGTCCCCTCTGGGGTTATGCTAAAGCAAAACGTGCGGAGTGCCTACCTTCAATTCGATCTTTTCTGATGCCCGATCGCATTCGACCTGGATCCCAGGCCCGCCGCAAGGTGCCCCGCCGGCTTCGCCGTGACGAGCTGCCCGTTGATACGGTCGAACTCACACGTTACCTGATCGGAAAAACCCTAGTTCACGATCTCGCGGAAGGGCGCGTAAGCGGCCGTATCGTCGAGACCGAAGCATATCCTGTGGGCGATGCCGCGGCGCACGCGTTTCGGGGGCAGACGCCTCGCAACCGCTCGCTTTTTCTTGCGAGGGGGCATTCCTACGTCTACTTTGCATATGGTTCGTCCTGGATGATGAACGTCTCGAGCGAGGGCCCTGACATTGGCGCTGGAGTGCTGATTCGGGCGCTTGAACCACTCAATGGTATCGCGATAATGGAGCGCCATCGCGGCACGAAGCGCCTGACGGAGCTCACTCGCGGACCCGGGCGGCTGGCCGAGGCCATGGGCATCGACAAGTCGCAAGATGGTTTCGATCTATGCTCACGCAAGAGCCCGCTCTGGTTGGGAACTGCGGTTCAGCCAACCGGCCAGATTGGAGTTACGACGCGGATCGGCCTTTCGCGGGAGGCGCACCGGCAATTGCGAGTCTATGAGCGCGCCAATCCCTTCGTGAGCGGACCGAGGCGCTTGCTGATTTAGGCCGGTCTCAGAGCCAGAAGCCGCGGGACCGATCAGGGTGTTATTGAATTCATGCCTGGTGGTTTTCTATGATGAAGAGTATTCGCACTGCCGAGGAGCAAAGATGAGCGAACTGTTGACGGTAATCGCCCATGCGCGCGCCAAACCGGGCAAAGAAGCGCAAGCACGGGAAATCCTGCTCGCGCTCGTAGCACCGACCAGATTAGAGGAAGGCTGCATCGACTACGACTTGCATCAATCCGCGGACGACCCCTCTCTTTTTGTCTTTTTTGAGAATTGGACGACTCCGACGGCTCTTGAGGCCCATTCACGGTCGCCCCACATCGTCCATTTCCGACAGACGTGCGGCGAAAGTCTTGTCGAGCCGCCGGTAATTTCCAAATGGAAACTCCTACCCGCAGGCGGGTAGTCCACCCCGCATGCATCCGTCCTTTGCCGGAGGCGCTGACCGAATTGCGAGATTTTGTTAACTCCGCACGATCCAGGACAAGCAATGTTGATTCCGGCACATCGAGGCAACTTCCGCTTGTGCCCCGCCCAGTGTTTCGAAATAATTGAGTGTAACCGGGTGGCTTTCGTACATATAGACTGATGCCCCAGGAATTACAACAACGATATGTCCCGAGTCGGCGCCTTGGCAAGGAGCGGCGCACGAGTTCGCGGTACCCATTCACGGCCGTCTGCGATGCCACGGAACCGAATTCGGGCGCGAAAGTAATCGGACGAACCTCGGATCTTGGCCGGGGCGGATGCTACATCGACACGATCGGTCCGTTTCCTCCAGGGACCAGCCTTATCGTGTGCGTCAATCGGGAGAACCAGACGCTTAGGATTGCGGCGCGGGTTGTCTTTGCGCAGTCGGGGATGGGGATGGGGCTCGCCTTCACCGAAGCGGAGCCCGATCAGCAAGCAATTCTCGATCAATGGATCGCCGAGCTGGGCGGGGAACCCGTCGCAAAGCCAGCACCTGCTTCACCCGGTTCGGCAACCTCGTCGGGAAACCGCGAGGGCGCGAAGGGTCGTGTGGATCAGCCAATCCCGGCAGTGAACGAGCTGATCGTGCTGTTGCTGCAAAAGGGAGTACTCACGGAAACAGAAGGGAAGTCTCTGCTGCAAAAGCTCCGCTCGTAAGTTTCTGTCTGCATTTTGCCCTATGACTCGAATTGTCTCTGAAAGGCGGCGAATTCGCGCTTTAGGTCGGCGACCTGGGTTTGAAGCTGCGAGAGCTGTTGCTCAAGGTGAGCGATTCGATCCCGATTGCCGAAGGGGTTGGCCTGCATTTCTCCACTTGTCTCGGGTTGCATGACTTCAGCATCCCCTGAAAGCAGGTGCGCGTATCGGGCCTCTTTGGTCCCCGGCTGTTGCGGAAGAATTTTTGCCAGGGGAGGCTCGCGCTTCATCATCCGCTGTAGAGTTGACTCCACTTCGCTTAAGTCATCGAAGGAGTGCATGCGCTCAGAGCGCGATCGCAGCTCGCCCGGCGTCTGAGGGCCGCGCAGCAGCAGGACGCAAAGGATAGCGGTCTCCCGGCGATCAAAATGGAAGGCTTCCTGCAGGCGATGCTCGTATTTTGTGACGCGGCCGTCAAAGCTGTCGGCAGGCCCGGCCAAGCCGTGGCTGTCCAAGCGTCGCAGTGCTTGGCGGACGCTCTCTTCATCGAGACTCATTACTGGATCGCGATTGGATTTTTGGTTGCAGGCATTGACGAGGGCGTTCAAGGAAAGCGGATAGTAGTCAGGTGTCGTAACGTCCTTCTCCATGAGGGAACCAAGAACCCGGGCTTCCGCGCCATTCAAGATGATGTCCACGCAACCAAATCATACGGTAAGACTGGCAGGAGCGGATAGGGAAACCGTCGCCGAGCCAAGATATTGACCCATCCTCCGCGAAGAAATATACTCCACGCGTTGTTTCAGGCGGACCGTTCTCAATCACCCCTGTCGCGAGGAGGATTTGTGAAGAACCTGCGCGGATTTCTGCTGTTGGGATTGGCAGCCGCGGCTGCTGGCGCTATTTTTGCCGCGACGATCACTCCTCCTCCGCCATGGGCATTCCCGGTCAACCCCCCGGGATCTGCTCCCAGAAGCGATGACGGCAGCCCCAAACACGTGCCCGGAAGCGCGGTTACCCTTACCGTCGATCAGACGCGCGACGCTTACAACGTGCCTGATTGGCATCCGGACGGACATCCCCCCATGCCTGACATCGTTGCCCACGGACGAAAGCCGGAATTTCGCGCGTGCGGCTACTGTCATCTGCCAAATGGCTTTGGCCGCCCCGAGAACGCCCCCATTGCGGGGCTTCCGCCCGACTATATCGCGCAACAGATCGCGGATTTCAGAAGTGGTGCGCGGAGAACGTCTGAGCCGAAGATGGGTCCCCCGGTTGCCATGGTTGAAATCGCAAAAGGGGTGTCAGATGCGGACGTTAGAGTCGCAGCTGCTTATTTTTCGAGCTTTAGCCTGAAACCCTGGATACGCGTTGTCGAAACCAACACTGCCCCCAAAACCCACGTTGCGGGCAGCATGCTCGTTCCCGACGCCGCCGGAGGCACCGAACCAATTGGCGACCGTATCATCGAAACCCCCGAAAATCTTGACCAAACGGAACTTCGCGACGCAGGCTCCGGGTTCATTGCTTACGCCCCGGTTGGCAGCATCGACAAGGGCGCCCGGCTTGTGACTACCGGCGATGGCGGAAAAACGACTGCTTGCGGGATCTGTCACGGTCTGGATCTGAAGGGCCTTGGGCCCGTGCCGCCGCTTGCCGGGCGTTCGCCGAGCTACATCGTGCGACAGCTGGTTGACCTGCAGAATGGCACTCGCAGCGGCCGCTGGAGCGCGCTCATGAAGCCGGTGGTCGCCAAACTGACGGTCAGCGACATGGTTTCGATCGCCGCTTATACAGCCTCGCGAAAACCCTAAGATCCATTGCAGTAAGTGCGAGCCGCTTGCGGTGACGAGAATCGTCAGCTTGGAGGGATGCCTGCGGGCCGAATCTGTGCTTGTCCGGCTTCAATCTGTTCCTGAACGTGCCTGCGAAATTCGGTCGGATTGGCGATTAGCGTGAAGGGTTCGGGTGTGCCTCCGGTTCCCCGGACAATTACGGCTCCGTACCCAAGCATTCGCCCGAAGAAGGGTTCGGTGATCACGATGCTTTCGACGCGCGAAAGCAGCAACTCGATCGTCCGGCGCGACATGATGCCGGACTTGATCAAGATTCTGCGGTTCGTGACAGCCATTTCCGTCGCGTTGCGCTTCAAGATCGCCCCAGCCACAATGATGCCCCCAAGAACGATGAGAATCAACCCCGCCGCAACCCATAACTTGGAATCCTCGATTCCCTGATGGTGAATCACCGACGCGTAGAGGCAAAAGACACCTCCCAACACTGCCGCCGTTCCGACCAGCAGCGGGAAAAAGACGGCAATCGAATGCAGGCGAGTCCGATAGAGAATCTGTTCGCCGGAGATCAGATTCTTCTCGATGTAATCCATATCACCTCGCTCCTTTGGACCAGAAGCTAGTCGACTCTTCGCTCGCGATCATGGAACGCTTGCCAGTGAGGCAAGGATTCTATCCCAAAGGTGCTATTCTGGGACCCAGAGAAGCAAAGGTGCGTGCTTCGCCGGGCAAAATGGCTTCGCCCGACCCAAGTCAAGGCGCGGATCAAGTTTTTGTCACCGACCCGAACGCGCAAATTGGCCACGTGCACCTCAAAGTGGCCGACTTGGATCGCGCACTGAAATTCTACTCAGGTGTGCTGGGGTTCCAAGTAACGCAGCGGCTCGGGGATGGCGCCGCGTTTCTTTCGGCAGGCGGATATCATCACCACGTCGCGCTGAGCACGTGGCAGAGTCTTGACGGCGCGCCTCCGGCAACAGGTACAACCGGCCTTTATCACACGGCGATTCTCTATCCCACGCGGGCCGCTCTTGCCGAGGTTTTCCGCAGAGTCCTTGCAGCAGGAATTCCCTTGGAGGGCGCAGCCGACCATGGCGTAAGCGAATCCGTGTATCCGCGAGATCCGGATGGTAATGGCGTCGAATTGTATTGGGATCGGCCCAAGAATCAATGGCCGCGCACGCCCGACGGAGGGCTGGCCATGTTTACTGGTCGGCTGGATTTGCGGGATTTGCTTAACCAAGCGCCGCCAGTCGTTGACTTAAGCCCTGGCCCGCGCGATCTATGAAACGATCGTAGACCGCTAGCAGGATTTGACTGTTAATGGCCCGGCGCATGGAAGAAATTGGTCGCGCGAGAGCCGAAACAGAGACACGATCATGAGTGGAGGCGCGGGAGGGAATCGAACCCTCGATAAAGGTTTTGCAGACCTTTGCCTTACCACTTGGCGACCGCGCCTGACAATGCAGCGATTAAGATCATAGCATCGGGCCAGCCTGTGATTTCTAGCATTATTTTTCTCCCCTGTGTAATTGCTTTGCGCAACTTCAGCCTTTCCGCTAAAATAGCCTGCTAAAGCACACCAAAATGAGCGCTTGATTGGCTTCAACCGCATCTGCAGTAGTGCGGTGAGCTGCTTGCGCAATCCGGGCAAATGCCCCCGAGGACTTTTTCCAACCTTCTCTGGAATGGCGGACCAACAGCACCGAATTGACCTGCTCTTTGATGCCTCCGACGAGTATTGCCCGGAGCCTCCACCCGCGCCTGAAATCCCCGCCTGGAAAGATGGCAGCCGCCGCATCGGAATTCACACATCGATCGCCGGAGACATCACCGCAGCCCTCGAAATCGCGCATGCTTTGGGCGCCAACGCCCTCCAGATCTTTTCTGCGAGCCCTCGGATGTGGACGCGCGGTGCGGCGCGCATATCGGAAGCCGATGCGACGCGCTTTCGCCGGCGGCGCAAGGAACTTCGGCTTGGGCCGCTGGTAGTCCACGACAACTATCTCATCAACCTCGCGTCGCCCAACCCCGTTCTCCGCGCGCGGTCGGTGCAGGCGTTCCATCACGAACTGGTGCGCGCCCTGGCCCTCGGCGCCGATTATCTGGTGCTGCACCCAGGCTGCTGCGGCACCGAACGCGACCCGGGTCGAGGGATGGAGCAGGCGATATCGGCAATCGCCCAAGGGCTCAGGCAAGCGGCACGCGGATTGAAACTTGGGGATTTACAGCTATTGCTTGAAAATATGGCGGGCCAGGGAACATCCATCGGCTCGAAATGGGGGGAGCTAAGGGCCATCATTGACGCGGGCGGCGACTTGCCGCTGGGTGTTTGCGTCGATACGGCCCATCTTTTTGCCGCCGGCTGGGATATTCGGACCGAAGCTGGACTGGAAAAAGCCTTGCTCGATATCGACGGTTCCGTCGGGCTCGATCGCCTCCGTCTGATCCACGCGAACGACTCCAAAACGCCGCTTGGATCCCGCGTCGACCGCCACGAGCATATCGGCAAGGGCAAGATCGGGCTCAAGGCGTTCGCGCGCATGCTGAACCATCCGCTGCTTGCGAGCCGAGCGTTCATCGCGGAAACGCCGATCGACAGGCCCGGCGACGACCGCAAGAATGTGAGCACCCTCTGGAAACTGACTGGCTCTGCAATCGTCGCCAGCGGCCACGAAGAAATGCGGCCGCCGAAGGGACCAGCGAAATTGAAGGCCAGCAGTGTGAAGTCGCGCAGAGGGAAGCCGCGGCGTGCTAAGGCCAGCAAGTAAACCCGCGAGAGCGTGCGCTAGAATTCATCGTGAACGGGAGCCAACGAGTGGCGGAATACGATCCGCAAGCAGTCGAAGCGAAGTGGCAGAAGATCTGGCAGGAGCAGAGCGCATTCCACGCAGAGGACGGAGACACTTCGCGCCCGAAGTACTACCTGTTGGAAATGTTGCCCTACCCCTCTGGAACGCTGCACATGGGCCACATGCGGAACTACACGATCGGAGACGCGGTCGCGCGATTCAAGCGCATGTGCGGCTTCAACGTGTTGCACCCGATCGGCTGGGACGCCTTTGGACTGCCCGCTGAAAATGCCGCCATCAAGCGCGGCACCCCGCCTCGGGAATGGACGAATGCCAATATCGCCCAGATGAAAGCCGTCTGCCAGCGCTTTGGCTTCAGCTACGACTGGGACCGCGAAATCTCCACCTGCGAGCCCGAGTATTTCCGCTGGAATCAGTGGTTCTTTCTGCGCATGCTCGAAAAGGGCCTCGCTTATCGGCGCCGAAGCCGCGTGAATTGGTGTCCGCAGTGCCAGACGGTACTCGCCAACGAACAGGTCATTGATGGTTTCTGCTGGCAGCACGACACGACACAGGTGGAAGCCAAGGAAATCGAGCAGTGGTTCCTGCGCATCACGCAGTACGCCGATGCGCTGCTTGACGGAATAACCGAACTCGAAGGCGGGTGGCCAGAGCGCGTGCTCATCCAGCAGCGCAACTGGATCGGCAAGTCCCAGGGGGCGCGCGTCCGCTTCGGTGTTTCGCAAGTGGAGGGCCTGGGTCTTGAGGTCTTCACCACGCGTATCGACACGATTTACGGAGTCTCGGCGCTTCTGATTGCGGCAGGCCATCCAGCCCTTTCTCGATTGCTCGAAGGTGTTCCCGGCCGTGCTGCCATGGAAGGCCAGCTCAAAGCAATCCTGGCCAAGAGCACGCGCGCCGCCGACATCGCCGCCGCCGAAAAAGAAGGATTCTTCACGGGCCGTTTCGCCGTGAATCCATTTTCGGGCGAGCATGTCCCCATATGGGTCGCGAACTTCGTCCTCGCAGAATACGGAACGGGCGCGGTGATGTGTGTCCCTGCGCACGACCAGCGCGATTACGAATTCGCGCAGAAATATCATCTGCCACGGAAGATTGTCATTCAACCGGCGCAGGGACCGGCGTTGCGCGCAGATCGATGGAGCGAGGCTTTTACCGAGTATGGGTGGCTCGTCGAGTCAGGGCCGTACGCGGGCCTCAGGTCGGAACAGGCTCTTGAGAAAATGGCCGCTGATGCCAAGATAGAGGGTTTCGGCGAATCGCAAACAACCTATCGCCTCAAGGATTGGGGCATTTCGCGCCAGCGCTATTGGGGAACTCCGATCCCGGTGGTGTACTGCGAAAAGGATGGCATCGTGCCTGTGCCAGACGATCAGCTGCCGGTGCGCCTCCCGGACAAGGTCACTCTTACCGGGCAGGGCCAATCGCCTCTGGCCAGCGTTCCGGAATTCGTGAACACGGTTTGCCCCAGGTGTGGAGGCCCGGCGCGACGCGAGACGGACACGATGGATACCTTTATCGATTCCTCCTGGTATTTCTATCGTTACACTGATCCGCACAACGACCGCGCACCCTTCGATAAGGCGAAGGCTGCGTATTGGTTTCCAATCGACCAGTACATCGGCGGTGTCGAACACGCGATTCTGCACCTAATCTATTCACGGTTCTTTTGCAAGATGATGCACGACCTCGGCCTCGTGAACCATCGCGAGCCTGTCAAGAGGCTCTTTTCGCAAGGGATGGTGCTGAAGGATGGCGCAAAGATGTCGAAGTCGAAGGGCAATCTGGTCGGCGCGATCGAAATGGCCGATAAGTACGGCTGCGACACCGGCCGCATGTACACGCTATTCGCCGCCCCCCCGGAAAAGGATTTGGAATGGAGCGAGCAGGGAATTGAGGGCGCCGCGCGTTTCCTGAACAAGGTTTACCGTCTGGTGGCTAAACACTCCGAACGTCTCCGTGGCGTCGCCGCCGATTTCGTCTGGCAAATCGATTTGACCAACGCTACGGCAAAGGAAAAGCTGCTGGTAAGGCGCACTCATCAGACGCTTAAGCGCGTGACCAACGATTTCGAAACACGATGGCACTTTAACACCTCGGTAGCCCTGCTCATGGAGCTGTTCAACGACCTTGGGCAGCAGGAACCTCTCGATGCCGACATTTCCCCCGTAATCTTGAAGCGCGTCCTGATGATGTTGCTTCTGATGCTCTCGCCGATGGCGCCGCATGTCGCCGAAGAGCTGTGGGAAATGCTCGGCATTCCGGACGGCATTACGCGCCAGACGTGGCCCGTTTATCGCGAAGACCTCACGCGCGAAGAGCAAATCGAAGTCATCATTCAGATGAATGGGAAGATGCGCGGCAAGCTTCTGATCGATGACAGCATGACCGAGCAAGAAACCAAGCAGCGCGCACTCACCGACCCGCGGATCAAAATTCTCTTGGAAGGCAAGACCGTGGTGAAGATCATCGTCGTGCCCAAAAAGCTGGTTAATATCGTGCTGAGGTAGATACATGACAACGCAAAATACCGGAGCTGTCGCCGGCAGAGCGGAAGCTCCCGGAGCCAACCAAGGTGGTGCCATGGCTGAGCCGAAAACGGATTCTGCGGCCACTCGTCCCGAGGCTCGCCATACCCCGACCACGCGGCACGGAGTCGTGGTCCTGGATTTTGGCGGGCAATACACCCAACTGATCGCCCGGCGCATCCGCGAGCAGGGGGTATTTTCCGCAATTCTCCCTTGCACGGTCTCCATCGAAGAAATCCTCCAGCTCGAACCGGCCGGCCTCGTGTTATCTGGCGGTCCCAGCTCGGTCTATGACGCAGGTGCACCCGTCTGTGATCCCAGAATCCTGGCCTTGGGCATACCCGTGCTCGGCATTTGTTACGGCATGCAATGGCTCACTCACGTTCTGGGTGGCAGGGTGGAACGAGCCGAGCGCCGCGAGTATGGCCCCGCGCAACTGGATATGGAAGGTAACTCAACTCTGTTCAAGGGACTGTCCGGTGATGGAAGGGCCCTGAAAGCCTGGAGCAGCCATGGCGATCATGTCGTGGGTTTGCCCGGCGGTTTTAGCGTAACCGGCCGCACGGATAACGCCGTTGCGGCATTCGAGAATGTCTCCCGAAAGCTCTACGGCGTGCAATTCCACCCGGAGGTGAATCACACCGACCGCGGGGCCGAAATCCTCCGCAACTTCGTATTTGAAATCTGCGGCGCGAAGAAAAACTGGAATCGCGCGGGATTTATCTCCGCGACAATCGATTCCATCCGGCGCCAAGCCGAAGGCGCGCGCGCCATCTGCGCGTTGAGCGGAGGAGTGGACTCCGCCGTGGCCGCCGCGCTGGTGCACGGCGCCATCGGCGAACGTCTCACCAACGTATTCGTCGATAACGGCCTCCTGCGCCGCAACGAATTCCACCACACGCTAGAGCTGTTGCGCGGGAGGCTCGGTCTCAACGTGATCGGCGTGGATGCCTCCGGCCGGTTTCTTG
This sequence comes from Candidatus Acidiferrales bacterium, assembly GCA_050015335.1. GTDB lineage: Bacteria > Acidobacteriota > Terriglobia > Acidiferrales > UBA7541 > Palsa-295. Next base: position 94,930 of record JBEKBP010000002.1, read on the forward strand.
CCCGATTGCAAGGCGTGGTCGATCCGGAAGAGAAGCGCAAGCGGATCGGCGCCGAATTCATCTCCGTGTTCGTCGATGAGGAGAGCAAGCTGGTCAAATGCTCGCAAGGACTGCCGGTAAAATTCCTTGTTCAAGGCACTTTGTACCCCGATGTCATTGAATCGGTGTCGGTGAAAGGGCCTTCGGCGGTCATCAAGACGCACCACAACGTGGGCGGACTGCCGAAAAACATGCCGTTCGGTCTCATCGAGCCGCTGCGCGATCTTTTCAAAGATGAGGTTCGCCAGATCGGAAGGGAACTCGGCCTACCCGAGGAAATATTATCCAAACACCCCTTTCCAGGGCCGGGACTAGCCGTGCGGTTGCTTGGAGAAATAACGCGAGAGAAGCTGGAAACACTCCGGGGCGCAGACGCTATCGTGGTGGAAGAAATCCGACTGGCGGGCCTTTACGAGAAGGTATGGCAGGCCTTTGCGGTGCTGCTGCCGGTAAGAAGCGTCGGTGTGATGGGCGATGACCGGACGTATGGCTACACGATCGCCGTGCGCGTCGTCGATTCGCAAGATGCCATGACGGCGGATTGGTCGCGCTTGCCTCTAGGTGTGCTGGAGAGGATCTCGACGCGCATCGTAAACGAAGTGCCCGGCGTGAACCGGGTGGTCTACGACATCAGCTCAAAGCCCCCTAGCACCATCGAGTGGGAGTAGTTCGAAACAGCCAGAAATGTCGCCAACGCGGGGAATTCGGTCCTTAGCGGGTGGCCATCTTCTGGGCCATGTAGAGAAGCAGGCGGCGATCGCCTTCTTCAATGCGTCCCAAAAGTCGTCGAAAACGCCCCAGATAACGCGCCTCTTTGCCGGTGGCCCCCCACGCGATGTCGTCCGCACTTTTCCGCTTGGGAAGGTTGGGCAACTCGGGTGGTTCTTCACCGTCGTAGAAGAGCTGGTAGAGCGGCACTTCCATCGCTCGCGCCAATTTCTCGAGGGTCTCAATGGCTGGTACAGTGTGGCCGTTCTCGACTCGCGAGATGTAGCAGCGAAGCAGACCTGTGCGCTTTTCGATATCGCCCTGGGAGAGCTTCTTGGTTTCACGCAGTAAACGAATTCTTTCTCCGATTATCATGACGCTATTGTTACATGGAGTAGCTATGACCGCAAGGCATTTATGATAGGTAACCCCGTGAAGGCTTTACAGGTTCAATATGGCGCACCATCACGCCTGTTTGATTTGGTGTAATTCAGGCGTAACCTAAACAAGATGGCCAACGTCCCAAAGACTATGGTAGCCAGCGCTCCGGCCCTTTCCATTCCCCTGGAGAACCGAAGGGGAGGGGAAGAGGAAAGAAACTTAGTGCGGTTGGCCCAAAGCGGCGCGGATACCGCTTTTGAGGAACTGGTGCGCAGACATCAGCAGCGCGTCTTTGCCTTAGTTGGCAGCATTTTGAGGAAGCAGGAGGACGTCGAAGACATTGCGCAGCAAGTTTTCCTCAAGGTATACCTTTCGATCAAGAAATTCGATCAGCGTGCGGCGTTCTCGACGTGGTTGTATAAGATCACGGTAAACGAGTGTTGGGATTACCTGCGGAAGAAGAAAGTGCGGCCCTTGGTTTACGAGTCGGATCTGTCGGAGGAACAGGTATCCCGGCTCGACGGGATTATATCGGCCGATCGCTTAGCCCTGGGGCCCAGCGAGCGGTTGGAAGTGAGAGACCTGCTCGAACAGATGCTCGAAAAGTTGCCCGAGCAGGACCGCCAACTACTGGTCCTCAAAGAAGTCGAGGGATTCTCGGTTCAGGAGCTGGCGGAGATTCTGAACCTGAACGTCAACACCGTAAAAGTGCGATTGTTCCGCGCGCGCGGACGCATCATGGATGCGTATCGGCGGCGGAAGGGCCAAGCGGGGACGAATCCTGCAACCGGAAGGGAGAGCTAGCCCATGGAAATGGACACCAAGCGCATGGATTCTGCATGTAAGCAGTACGAAGCGCTCCTTGATGACTATCTCGGCGACCGCCTGGATATGGCTTCGAGCAGGGTGGCCGAGGAGCATCTGACGAATTGCGCCAATTGCCGCAACGCGTTTGATGCGGCCCGGCAGGGTGTGCGTCTGTTCCAGGTCGCGGGTTTCGCTTTAGACGCGGCGGCGGTGCCGGGCCCGGCCTTCTCCCGCGTTGTCATGGCTCGAATCGGCCTTGACAAGGAGCGGCGCGCCGCAGAGCGGTTAAGCTATTGGCAGCCGTTCGTCTCGTTTGCGTGGAGGTTTGCCGCTACGGCGATGCTGGCGCTCATGCTCTTGCTCACCTATGCCGTGCACGGCCGCGGCCGCACCCGCGAGGTTGTCGGGCCCATTGGCCAACAGTCGACCGTTGTAGATGTGTTTTCTCCCGACCCGACGCGCACCCCGGCGAATCAAGATGAGGTTCTAATTATGGTGGCGGAGTCTGGTCATGGCAGCCACTAAGGCGCGCAGCGAAGCTGCGATGCTCGTGGCATTGGTTTTCCTGCTGGGCATTCTGCTCGGTGGCGTAGGAAATCATCTCTGGGGCGAACGCGTCTGGGGAGTGCGCGCCGACGTCCCCAGTCCGCAGCAAAAACACCTGAGTGTCCTGCTCACTCAGCAGCTGCAACTTACCTCCGACCAGCAAAAGCAGATCCACGTCATTATCGAAGAAACCCAGTTGAAGTGGCGCGCCTTGTACGGTCCGCTGGACGGACAGCGCGACCAGATCCGCGCGGAAAGCCACGATCAAATGCGCGCCATTTTGACGCCGGAACAAAAGCCCCAATTTGACGCTTTTATGAAGCAGCTCGAAGAGCAACGGAAACTCGATGAAGCAAAAAATCCCATCCCCGGACCCGCTCGCAAGTAGGTTAGTCCCGTTCTTATACCCCTAGACTAAATTCCTTGCTGAGTGCTCCTCGGGGGGGGGGGACCATCCATCGCACTGCCGGCCCAGGGGAAGGTCAGATTCCCGCACAACGTTGGAATCTCGACAGACCAAGCTGCGTCGAGCTTGCCGTGTGAATGCCGTCCCGGCACGCGAACCGCGGAGGATTAAAAGGGGATGTCTTCGTCGGAAATTTCCGGACCGGTACCCTGTTCTTCCGGTAGAACGGCAGTGTCGAATTCATCGGCAGAGCGGGCATGCCCGGCCGCAGTCGCCCCTGCTCCCGCTCCAGCGCCCGCCGCCGCGCTATCGGCTCGGGACGTTAGCATGCGCATCACGCTCGCGACAATTTCGGTCGTGCTCTTCTTTTGCCCGTCGCGCTTGTCTTCCCACTGCCGCGTTTGGATACGGCCCTCGATGTAGACGAGCATTCCCTTTTTTAGATACTGCTGGGTAATTTCGGCAAGCTTTCCCCAGAGCACGATGCGGTGCCATTCAGTTCGTTTCTGGCGCTCGCCCGAGCGGTCCTTGTAGGTTTCATCGGTCGCAAGCGTGAAGTTCGCTACTGCTTGCCCCCCGGATGTATATCGCGTTTCAGGATCGCGCCCTAACCGCCCCACGAGAATTGCTTTGTTCACAGACATGGGCAGGAGTATAGCGGAAAACTTCCTTGGGAGGAAATTTTCAAAGCCCTCCCAGTCCTCTCAGCCTCGGCCATCCGTGAGAGCGGACATCATTTCTATAGCGAGATCAGCGAGATGCAAATACGCGATGCGAGCGATGCAAACCAATTGTGCCGGAGGTGGAACAGGAGTACGATGCGCCCGTTGAAACGGCTTGGTGGGAGGATGGAGATGTCGCATCGATATAGAACGAAGTTTCTGGCGGTCATCTTCGGCGTTGCGGCAATGGCGGTATGCGGCGTTAGCGCATACGCCCAAGCGACTGCTTCCCAGACGGATGTACTGCCCAATCCGTATCGCGCCGCCGTAGCTTTCGGACAGCTCCCGGCAGGACGGACGTGGGGCTCGACGAGCGCCGTAACCCCCGACACGCGGGGGCACATCTGGGTGGGTGAAAGGTGTGGCAAGAACAGTTGCGGCGACTCCACCTTGGACTCCATCCTGGAATTTGATTCCTCCGGGAAGCTCCTTAAGAGTTTCGGGGGCGGATTGCTAGCGGTCCCGCACTCCATCTATTTCGACAAGAGCGGAAACATTTGGGTGACCGACTCCGGAGAGCTTCGACTGCCTGGCGCTCCGGTTTTGGATCCCTCGTCGAAAGAGACCAAAGGCCACGCAGCCTTTAAGTTTAGCCCGGACGGAAAGCTATTGATGACTTTAGGCAAGCCCGGCGTCAGCGGAGACAGCCCGGATGTCTTGGGGGAGCCGAACGCTGTTGTGGAGGGCGCAAACGGCGACCTGTTTGTCGCAGACGGCCACAGCCCGCATAGGGGAAACGCGCGCGTTGTGAAACTTACCAAGGACGGCAAGTTTATTAAGCAATGGGGTGGACACGGATCGGGTCCTGGCCAGTTCGAAGTTCCCCATGCCCTCGCCTTTGATTCCAGGGGACGCCTGTTTGTCGCTGACCGCGGAAACAAGCGCATCCAAATTTTCGACCAGGACGGAAACTTCCTCGAAGCGTGGAAGCAATTCGGTGCGCCCAGTGGAATTTTCATCGACCAGAACGATGTCCTGTATGTATCCGACTCTCAGTCGGAGTCCACCGACCCAAAGGCCGACAGGTACAACCCCGGTTTTGAACACGGAGTTCACATCGGAAGCGCCAAAGACGGCAGGGTCACGGGCATGATTCCGATGCCGGTGTCCCCGAATCACGACAATGGACCAGAAGGCATCGCGGCCGATGCCATGGGCAATATTTATATCGCCGAAACCATCATCCGGGGAGTCTGGCAGTACGCGAAGAGGTAACGCGGAATCCGGGGAACACCAATCTCCCGCGCGGACGAGGGTTTCCGAGCCAGTTTCACCGGTTGCCAAAACGTGCTCGCTAGGCCCGATCTGTTAGAATCCCACCACCCCAAGTCGAAAGTCGTCCCAGGAGGTCAACCGATGAGCCAGCCCCAAAGTTTTGCAAACCACGCGAAATTCGTTCCCGGATTTCACTTGGTGGCCTTTGGCATTTTTGTAATCAATCTGTTTTGGTCGATCTACGGAGTCTTTCACTTCTTCTCGCCGCAGACTTTGATATCGCTCCTTCTTGCCGTGGGCTTCCTGCTTCTTTTCTTTTACGCACGTATCTTCGCTCTCTCCGTCCAGGACCGCGTCATCCGTCTTGAGATGCGGTTGCGCCTGCAAGGAATATTGCCGCCTGATTTGCTTCCGCGCATCCCGGAATTCGAAGTGGCGCAGTTGATAGCCCTGCGCTTTGCAAGCGATGCCGAACTGCCTGGCTTGGCGCGGAAAGTACTCGACGAGAAGATGACTGACCGGAAGGCGATCAAAAAGATGGTGAAAGATTGGCAGCCTGACTTGCTGCGAGCATAACCGAACGCTGAACACGCGGGCCCCATTGCTTTCCGCGCGACAGAGGGGATCGGGGTTACTGGCGTGGAGCTGTCGGGCGAGCAGCGGCGGTCGCGCCGATTTCACGGAGCTTGGCTTGGGCACGCCGCGCTTCATCTGAACCAGCAAAGCGCCGCTCTACCTCCCGGAGATCCCGGACGGCCGAAGCCTTCAACCCTAGTTCCAGTTCAGCCATCCCCTTCTTGTACAAGGAAGACGATAGCTTGAAACTCCGAGGGTAGTTCGTCAAAACGGTGTCGTAGGATCCGATCGCGTTGTTAAAGTCGTTTTGCGCGTAATAGATCTCCCCCAGATAGAACTGCGCGTTTGACGCCAGGTCGTTGGTCGGGAAGCTCTTGATGTAATCGGAGAATTCCTGCCTCGCCAGGTCATATTTGCCGCTCGTAAAGTCCCGCAGGGCATTTTGGTACAGAGTGTCAGCGGAAATCCCGGGCATTCCGGAAGGCATCGACGAGCTGGGACCAGCTCCTGATGCACTCGGTGCCGAGGGTGCGCCCGGAGCCCCGGCCGGCACTGGAGCGCTTGGTGCTGCGCCGCCTGCCGGCGCATTGCCAGAAACCTTTGCGTCGATGCTCTGGAGCAGACTCTGCACATCGTTCATCTGCTGCGAAAGCTTGCCGACGCGCGCCTGCACCTCTTGCAGGTTGTCCTGCAAGCCCTGGGTCGTCTGGGTGACCGAGCTGATGCTCGATCCCGTGTTCGCCTGCACCTCCTGCACGACTTTCTGGAGGGAGCCCATCTGCGCGTTAAGCTGATTGACGCCATCGAGTGACTGCTGCACGAGCGTTTTCAGCGTGGCGTTATTCGTATCAACAGCGCTCCGCAGGTCCTGCTGCTGTTGCAGAACCTGGGAAACCTGCTGCTGAAGCTCTACGATTTCTCTCGACACCGCGCCGGCGGGCTGCGGCGAGAGGATCACCCCGCCAAGAGCGCCGAAACACGCACTCACGATTCCGATCATGAACCATTGTTTGCGCAAAACAACCCTCCTTCTGTTGACGGCCGGACTCACTGTAAGTATTCATCGCAGCGTTCCCGGTCATCCCGAGATATTTGTGCCACCGATGTTGCGTTGTAGGACTTTGCTGGGCCGCCTGCGCCATCCTGCACGCGGAAATTGTGAGGCAGCGGACCGGTCCTGGGGCCCGCCGCCGCGATCCAACAGCCCTCTAATGTGCCATTACAAAATGAGCACGCCGGTTCTGCTGCCAGCAGTTTTCGTCATGTTCCATGCAGAAGGGACGCTCCTTGCCCCAGCTGATCGTTTCAACCCTATCTCCGGTGATGCCGAGCGAGATCAAGTAGTTCTTCGCCGCTTCGGCCCGCCGCTGGCCAAGACCAAGGTTATATTCGGTCGACCCACGCTCGTCGCAATGGCCTTCCAGCGACAAACGAACCTGTGGATAGGACCGCAAGAACTCCGCATCCTTCGTCAAGGCCTCGCGCGCATCGGCCCGCAAGTCGGACTTGTCCAGATCAAAGAACGCATCCTTGATGTTCTGGTCAAAAAGCTCTTGCACATTCGCCGGCCCGGAAGCTTCAGCGGCAGCGGCAGGTGCAGGAGCAGTAACGTCCACACGCGCGCTGGCGGTCGCGGTTCCACCGGAACCGGTCGCCGTGATCGTATAGGTGGTCGATTCGCTCGGATTCACTGGCGTCGAACCCTGCGGCGCAACCTTGCCGACACCCGGCTCGACGTCCAGGTCCGTGGCGCTCGTGGAAGACCAGGAGAGTGTCACTGTTTGTCCCGGAGTGATCGACGCCGGCGAAGCGTCGAGCGTCACCGTCGGCTGAGCTGCGGGGGCCGGGGGAGACGCCGGCGGTGCTGCCCCGACTTGCTTCTTGCAACCCGCTACAAAAGAAACAGATGCTGCGAGCCCTAACAGCACCAGGACCTTCCGAAGAGTACTACGCTGCATGGACTGCCTCCTTCGACGCCCCCGCAAGCATTATGGAGGGTCGTCGGGCACGAATTGTTACACCGGTAACGCAAATCCCAAGACTGTGCCAACACCGAAAAATTTGGAAACCGCCCTTGCCTCAACCAGATCTCTCGCTCCCCGGTACAGTCGAACTCTAGGGACCATGATGCTACTTGCTTCCTTACTTCGGAGACCAGTTCGGCGATTCGTTTTGTCCTTGATAAGTTAACTGTCGCGGCTCGCTTCCATCTGCCAGCATGGACCAGATCTGCCGGGTGCCGGTGCGTGTCGATTCAAATACGAGGTGTCTTCCGTCAGGCGCCCAGCTGGGACGCTCGTTCCTGCCTGCATCGCGCGTTAGCTCCACTAATTGGCGGCTCGCGATGTCCATTGCGTAAATATCGTAATTTCCGCTCGGCCGGCGCCAGCTGAACGCAACCAATTGCCCGTTGGGCGACCACGAAGGATCGATGACATATCCCATGTCCGGCAGATCGATTTTTTGCACGTCCGATCCGTCGGAGTTGGAAAGATACAAGACCGGCGAGCCCGCTCGGTCGCTCACAAAAACAATTTGCTTCCCCGTCTTTGGATTCCACGCCGGAGACGTGCTCACACCTGCGGCAAAGGTAACGCGGTGCAGGTGCGCCCCGGTCAGGTCCGATACGTAGATTTCCGGGTCGCCGCCTTGGCTCGACATGAATGCGAGCTGCGTTCCATCGGGTGACCAGGCCGGCGAAGCGTTCGTCCCGCGATATCGCGAAAATGAAATCAGGTGGTTCGAATCGGTCGAGTAAACGCAGATTTGCGCCGAAGTAATTCCCCGGAAAGGCACGTAACAGGTGAACGCAATCCGCGTGGCGTCTGGCGACCATCGCGGCGTCAGCGAAATTGATTTGAGATTCGTGATCTGGTGCTGGTTCGCGCCGTCATAATCCATCACCCAGATTTCTTTGTTGCCGCTCTTCTCGCTGGCGTATGCGATCTGCGTTTGCGCGATTCCCGGCAGCCCGCCGCTCAGCACTCCAATAATGTCGTCTGCAAACTGATGCGCCAGGTGGCGCGCGTCGCTGTCTTTTGCAGCTCCGCGGTAGATCTTCTGCAGAGCGAGCGGCGCTGTCGGATTGTGTACGTCGGAAAGAAAACCAGCGACGGCGAGGCTCGATCCATCGATGGTCATATTGCCGTAGGCGACCATATATGCGTTGGCCGGTGCAGCAACCCAGTCCGCCGCCCTCATCTCGCTTGGTTGGCTTGGTACCTGTGTGGGATAGAAACTCGGGCTTACCATGTCCAGCACGCCGGAGTATTCAAGGTCGGACCAGAGCACGTCGTGAAATGTTTTTTCAAGCGGCGTCGCCGCAGCCGACCGCGCCGCAATATCGGGCGCGGCAAGCCGGGCTTTGCTAACACCAAAACCTGTTTCCGCCTTGAACCAATCCTGCGCTGTCGCGGGCAGAGCAGTGAGCAAGGCCAGAACCGTGAATGCTGCAAGTCCTGAAAGGAATGCAATTTTTCGATTCATCGATAATCGCCTCGATAAAACACCCAAGACTAAAACTACCGCTTGAAATCAAACCAGAATTCCACGTTCACGCTAGACCCTGCGTAAGCCGCCGGCAGCGCTTGCAAAGGGCTTGAATCCTTCACCGCGCGTACTGCGGAAGTATCCACAGAATTGTTGTTGCTTCGCCGCGTCAACTGAATGTTGGTCACCGTTCCGTCGCGCAGAATGGTAAAAACCACAATCACCCGAGGCGCCGCAGAAAGGCTTGGATCCACCGTTGACTGCAGCCAATTGCTGCTGACTCGCCGCTGCACCGCTTCGACATACCACGAGAAACGCGAGCCAAAATCCCCCCCGCTCACGCCATTAAAGCTCAGGCCGCCCTGCGTTGTTCCTTGCCCCATCGCAAAAGACGAAGTGGGAATCGCCGGCTCCCCGCCTCCGCCGTACGGCACCGCATTCGCTGGCGGCGGCGTGCGGTCCTCCAGGGTCTTCGATGGCCGAGTGATGATCTTCGGAGGCGGCTTAATTGCTTTGAATTTCGGTATTGGCAGCGCGTCGGGAGGGGGCGTCTCGATCTTCGGCGGCTCCGCTTTGTAGAGTCCTTTCGAGTTGTCTACTACGCGGCTCGTCGTCGAAACTTCCGGATGCGGCAGCGGAATCGCCGGGACGTTGCCCACCAGCCCTACGGTTACCGATCCTCCCGGCCCGCCCCAGGACTCCCCGCTCTGCGAGTGCATCACGCCGTACACCGCCAGCCCTGCCAGCGCGCAGTGCAGCAGCACGGACAGCGAAAGCGGCATTCTGTAGCTGTCGGCCGTTCGATATGCTTCGGCGTATGCCATTTCACTTCACTGAGATTGCGAGCGCTCGTTCAACGGTTGCGTGACCACGCTGATATTCTGGATGCCGGATTGTCGCAGGGAATCCACCACGGTAGCCCAGCTGCCGAACGGAACTGTCTCGTCGCAGCGTACATACACAGCCTGCTTCGACACATCCCTTGATTGCGAGGCGATTTGCTTCCCGATTTCGTGGATGTTCACCGGTTTATCGTTCAGATAGACCCGCTGGGAGCGGTCGATCGTCACCACCATCCGCACTTCCGTCAACTCCTTCACCGTTTTGGTTTTCGGCACGTCCACGTCGATTCCCGACTGCAGGATGGGCGCCGTAATCATGAAGATAATCAGCAGCACCAACACGACATCGATGAAAGGCACCATGTTTATCTCGGAAAGTGAGGTGCCGGTCTCGTGTTGGATTTGCGGCATAAGAGAAACTAGGCGCTATATATCGTTTCAACCTTCGCGACAAACTCCGACGCGAAATGATCCATCCGCGACGCCACGCCGCGAATCCCGTGAAGGTAGTGGTTGTATGCGATGAGTGCCGGGATGGCGGCGAACAGGCCCGCCGCCGTAGTGATCAGCGCCTCGGCGATACCGGGCGCCACGGCGCGAAGACTAGCCGTGCCGGCGTCTCCGAGCCCCGCGAACGCGTCCATCACGCCCCACACGGTGCCGAAGAGCCCGATGAATGGCGAAACCGAGGCAATCGTTGCCAGCCAGGACATTCCGCTTTCGAGCCGTCGGACCTGGTCCCCCGCGGCCACCTGCATCTCGACGCCTACGGCGCCTGGGTTCTTCACCCGCCCGCCGCGAGGATTGGCGCCGTCAAGCTGCGATCGCAGTTCCGCATAGCCTGCGTCGTAGACTGCGATCAACGGAGTTCTGCCTGACCCCGCGCGCAAGGTTCGAGGATCAGGAATCGTCCCGCCGGCCCGGAACATTTGCAGAAACCGATTTGTCTTGCGATTGACCCCGCCCAGCTGAACCGATTTTTGAAAGATGATGGCCCAGGAAAAGACCGAGAGGATTATCAGAATTCCGAGGATAACGCGCGCCACGCCGCTCGTTTGCTCCAGTAACGTGAGCGGGCTGGCAAATAAAAGCAGTGCCAAGCCAGAAATTGTTCTTCCCCCTCAGGAAAAAGTGCCGCCACTCCGACCAAAGTTACCGTAGCACACGCATCCCATGTGGTCAAACGCCGTTGTCTCGCGACAAAAACTGTCTGTGTCCGAAAAGCCATACAGGAAGATGCTTAGGCCCCCGAGATTTCGGCTGCCCCCCGGCAGCACCGGCACACCCGGGCCGGCTCCGGCGAAGATCATCCTCGACAAGATTCGCTCAAGATCCCCCTCCCCAGAAACGATCCAATAGGCCGTAGGGGGCCTCTGATCTGCACTCAACTGCTGGTCGAATGCAGTCAGCTCCGCCGCGTCGGCAGGCAGGCGCACATCCATTCGACTACATCGACGGTGCCGTGGCGGCCGAACAAGCGCAAGACCTCCGCGAAGGTCGGCCACCTCATTGCGCCGCGAGCAGAACAGCTGCGAACCGTATCGAAGACTCCACGTCCTTCTCCTGTTTGAAAGCGGCAGCCGGAATGCCTGTTTGATCTTGTGGCCGAGCGATCCGTAACTATCGAGCGGGCAGCAGCGGTTCTTGCCCCTGTGGCAACTGCTGGTCGAAAGCAGTCAGCTCCGCTGCTGTTGCCAAATAAAGAGCCATCAATTCGACCAAATCCACCGTGCCGCGCCGCCCGAATAAGCGCAGAAGCTCGGCGAAAGTCGCCGAGGAGAGGTTCTCCTCGCCAAACACTCCGCGCCCGAGCGCAATAATGGCGGTTTCCTGTTCGCCCAGTCCCACCACCGGTTTGTTGTACTTGATGATGTCGATGATAGCCGGTTCAATATGGCGCGGATCGTTCGGGTCTCGCCCATGCCTTTCCCATTCGGTCCATTCATACTGGCAATCCCGTTCTCTGGCCGTCACCAGAACCGCGATCTCGATCAAACGGTCCGGCAAACCAGCTTTGTACCTCATGTAGCGGTGAGCCTCGCCCAGTGGCTTGGCGATTTTGGGGTCGTAAAGGCGCACACTAGGCAACTCCGGTTGGTGGCTCAATTGGTCGAAAACCGCTTTGCCGTAATCGTCCATGTCCTCGCGTTTCGGCAACGGGAGACGGTTCCGCGAGGCGGGATAGATGTCGGCAGGGAGCGGGGTCCCCGCCGGCGGAACAGCGGAGGCACGCACCGGAGTATAGGGGTGGCTCCTTCCAGGTGGAAGCAATGGTGTCTGTCCCGCCATCAGTTGCTGGTCGAAGGCGGTCATCTCCGGCCTACAAGCGGAATAGCCGGCCATTAACTCGACCAGATCGACGGTCAGCCGAGGGCCGAATAATCGCCGCACGTCGGCGAACGTGGCGGAGGAAACCTTCTTCTCGCCAAGCATCTCGCGCCCGAGCGCAATAATGGCGGTTTCCTTCTCGCCCAGTCCCACCACCGGCTTGTTGTACTTGATAATGTCGATGGTGGACTGCTCGATATGGCGCGGATCGGCCGCGTTGCGCCCATCCATTTCCCACTGGGTCCACTCAAACTGGCAATCAAGCTGGCGCGCCGTAACCAAGACTGCGATCTCCAACAGCCGACTTGGCAACCCGGTTTCATTCTTCAGGTAGTAACCCGCTTCACTCATCGGTAGGGCGAGCTGGGGGTCATAGAGGCGCGGCAGCGGATGCTGCGATTTGCGCGTCATTTCGTCGAAAATCTTTTTGCCGTTATCGTCGACGTCTTCGCGATTGGGCAAGGGCAGTCGGTTCCCGGATTCCGGATAAACGTCTTGGGGTATCGGGGCCACGGCCGGGGTTGTGTTTGAGCCCGCGCCGCCCGCCCGATTCTGCGCAGGCGATATGCCGGCCGACAACAGGGCCACAGCACCTGCGAGCAAAACAACGCCGATGCTTCTCGGTATCTCCATATTCATCTCCGTTTCTTAGAACTGGAACAGGGATTGGTTCGTGCCTGTCGGCCGAGCGATAACTTACACCTTATCGAAAAGGTAGCAACGGTTTTTGTCCTTCCGCGAGCTGCTGATCGAAAGCAGCCAGCCCCGCTGCGTCTTGGGAATAAAGTGTCATCAACTCGATCAGGTCCATGGTTCCGCGGCGGCCGAATAAACGCAGAACCTCAGGAAACGTGGCGGAGGAAACCTTTTCCTCGGCAAACATCCCGCGTCCGAGGTTGATAATGGCTGCCTCCCTCTCACCAAGGCCCACGACTGCTCTGTCGTACTTGATGATGCCGATGATGGCAGGCTCGATGTGGTGCGGGTCGGCGGGGGCGCTTCCACGGGTTTCCCACTGCGTCCATTCGTACTGGCAGTCCCTCTCGCGCGCCGTCACCAGAACCGCGATCTCCAGCAAGCCGTCGGGCAACCCGGTTTCATACGTCACATAGTGATGCGCCCGGCCCAGGGGTTCGGCAAGTGGGGGGTCATGGCCGGAAGCAGCGGCTTCTGTCCTTCCAGCAACTGCTGGTCGATCGCGGGCATTTCCGTTGCGCATGCGGAATAGCCGGCCATCAGCTCGACCAAATCGACTGTGAGGCGAGGCCCGAATAATCGCAGAACCTCGGCGAACGTTGCGGAAGAAACCTTTTTCTCCCCGAGTATCTGGCGTCCAAGCGCAATAATGGCACTTTCCTTTTCGCCCAGACCCACCCCCGGCCTGCCGTATTTGATTGTGTCGATGATGGCTGGCTCGATATAGCGAGGGTCGTGCGGATCCCGCCCATGCGTTTCCCACTGGGTCCATTCATACTGGCAGTCCCTCTCGCGTGCTGTCACTAACACCGCGACTTCGAGCAACCGGTTCGGCAGCCCGGTTTCATACTTGAGATAGTGGCCGGCTTCGCCCAGGGATTCGGCGAGTGGGGGGTCATACAGGCGCGGAGAAGGGTTCTCAATCCCGACAGCCAACGGCGAGTGTCGCGTCATTTTGTCGAAAATCTTCTTGCCTTCGTCATCCATGTCGTCGCGTTTGGGCAAGGGCAGGCGGTTTCTGGAGTCGGGATAGACGTCAGGAGCGAGCAGGGCCGCGGAGTCTGCGCTGCTGGCCCGATTTTGCGCACGGTTTGTCCCTCCTGACAGCATACCTACGACGCCTGCGAGCAACACAACGCCGACTCTGTTCGATAGGTCCATATCCGTCTGCTTTTTAAGCCTCCTCCTGGAATTCCCGGTTCGCTTTCGTGGCCGCCCGATAACGGGCACCCTATCGGGGAGGCAGGAGCGGCGTTTGTCCTTCAGGCAATTGCTGGTCGAAAGCAGTCAGCTCGAGGGCTGTCGCGGACCAAAGGGAAAGCAGCTCGACTAGATCGACCGCGCCCCGGCGTCCAAGTAAACGCACAGCCTGAGCGAATGTTTCTGGCGAGACCTTTTTCTGGCCAAGGAGTTCGCGCCCGAAGGTGATAAACAGGGCTTCTTTTTCCCCGAGGCCCGCCACGGGCTTGTCATATTTAATGATATCGATGATTTGCGGATCGATGTGGCGCGAATCCTTGGGGTCCCGGGCGTGTTTCTCCCATATCGTCCACAAAAACTGGTTCTCCATCTCGCGCGTTGTGACCAGAACCGCGATCTCGGTCAATTGGTCTCCGAATCCTGTTTCAGACTTGAGGTAGTTCTGCGCTTCGTTCAGGGATTGGGCGAGCCTTGGGCTGTAGAAGCGGACCGAGGCTTGCTGCCCATGGGTCAGTGCGTCGAAAATTTTCCTGTCCTCATCGTTCAGGTCTTCGCGCCTCGGCGCGGGAAGGCGATTCCGCGTTTCGGGATCAACATCTTGGGGCCGCGAGGCTGCGACCAGGGTTACAGCTGACCCCGCGTTGGTCCCGGGATTCTGCGCCGGGGATGCGCCGGCCCACAGCATGGCCAGAACGCCTGCGAGAAAAACGACTTCGAGACCCTTCGGCGTCTCCATATCACTGTTCTCCTTGTGAACAAATTCCCAATGGGGCCCAGAGTCTATCGGTCGCCAGTGGTTTCAATCAAGCGTTTGCTGCGGCGATCCGCTGAGCCTCGCAATAGGCCGATCCTATGAAACAGTGCAAAGCCCTTTTTGCCATTGCTATCGCGACCGCTACGCTGAGCCCGAAGTTTCCGTGTGCTAGAATGCCATCACACAGCCATGAGCAAAGCTTTTGACGTCGCCATTGACTCGCTTTCAAGCCAGAAAGCCGTCGCCGCGGAGCGGCAGGTACACGCCCGGCACAGTTACGCAAAGCCCCTCGGCCAAGAGCCGAACTCACAAGCTCCCGCCGGTAAGTCCTTTTACATCGAAACGTTTGGCTGCCAGATGAACGCTCATGACTCCGAGAAAGTATCGGGTGTGCTGATGGCGCGTGGTTATCGCCCCGTCGAGACGCCCGCACAGGCCGACCTAGTCCTCTACAACACGTGCAGCATCCGCGAAAAAGCTGCTCACAAGGTCTTTTCGCGACTCGGTGAATGGCGCACCGCCGCGCGGGACACCGGCAAAGTGATCGGCGTTCTGGGATGCGTGGCCCAACAGGAAGGCGAAGAAATCTTCGAACGCGCCCCGTGGGTGAGCCTCGTGTGCGGCTCTGCAAGCTATCAGAAGCTCCCGGCGCTCATGGACCAACTCGAAGCCGGAGGCCGCAGGGTAACGGGCCTGGACCTCGATACCGAGGAGACTTTCGAGACTGAAATCACCCGGCGCGACAATCCCATCCGCGCCTACATCACCATCATCGAAGGCTGCAACTATGCCTGCTCCTATTGCGTCGTGCCGCACACGCGCGGCCCCGAACGCAGCCGCTCAAGTGACGCCATCCTGGCGGAAGTTCGCCGCCTTGCCGACGCGGGCTACACGGAAATTCAGCTGCTCGGCCAGACGGTCAACTCCTATCGCGATCCGTCACCGCGCAAATGGAGCTTCGTAGAACTGCTGCGAGCCGTAACGGAAGTCCAGGGAATCCGCCGCGTGCGTTTCACCACCTCGCATCCCAACGACTTCACGCGCGAGATTGTCGAAGCCGTCGATGACATTCCCGCTCTTTGTGATCATTTCCATCTCCCGGTGCAATCGGGCTCGACGCGCATCTTGCGCGCGATGCTTCGAACCTACACGCGCGAGGAGTACCTGGAGAAAATCTCCTGGATTCGCGCCGCCCGCCGTCCAATCAGTGTCACCACCGACATCATCATCGGTTTTCCCGGCGAGACGGAAGCCGATTTCAACGATACGCTCACGCTCCTTGATGCCGCCGAGTATGATGGCGTTTTCTCGTTCAAGTATTCGCCCAGACCCAACACGTCGGCGGCTACCATGCCCCATGCCGTCCCCGAAGAGGAAAAGACCAAGCGGCTCACGGCTCTGCAGGAGAGACAACGGCTGATCCAGACGGCGCGCAACGAAAAGCTCATCGGCAGTACGCTGGAAATCCTAGTGGACGCTCACCACGCTGCGCGCGATCAGTGGGCCGGACGCTCGACGAGCAACCGTGTACTAAATTTCACTTCGCCGCATCAAAATCTTTTGGGACAATACGTGCAGGTGAAAGTCAGGCGCGCCGGGCCGAACAGCCTTGTGGGCGAGCAAGTTGTCTAGCGTCGCGGGAGGCCACAATGGAACTCGAGGTTAAAATCCGAGGGTTGATGATGGATCCCGTGACCAACATGCCCGTCGTGGTCTTGAAGGAAGCTCAGGGCACTGGGATCCTGCCGATTTGGGTGGGAATTTACGAAGCCAACGCCATTGCTCTGGAAATCGAAAAGGTACAGACGCCTCGCCCGATGACGCACGACCTGCTCAAGAACGTTCTCACCGGACTGAACGTGCACGTGCAGAAAGTAGTCGTCTCGGACCTGAAAGACGATACCTTTTACGCGCTGATCTGGATGGAGCGTGAGGGGCAGATGATGTCGATGGACTCCCGTCCGAGCGATGCGCTGGCGCTGGCCCTGCGCCTCGATTGCCCCATCTTCGTCGAAGATCAAGTGCTCAAGAACTCCAAAATGGCGAGCGTCGTTTCCGAAAAAAACTCAAACGAAGAAATGCGCAAGTGGCTCGAAAATCTGAACGACGAAGACCTGGGCCGCTACAAGATGTAGGCGGTTTTCCGTTAGTCATTCTGAGCGGAAGCGAAGAAGCCTGTTATCCTTGTCTCGCTCGTAGTGACCTAAAAATAGTGCCGCCGCGCGAGAATTCCACCGACAATCCCTGAGAAAATATCCTGGCCCGCGTGCTGAATCATTCCCGGCCGCAGGCTTTTGCGCATCACCGCCAGGATTCCGAACATCGCTCCATAGATGCTGATCGTAATGACGCCTTTCACTCCTTGGTACATATGCGCGATGCCAAAGACGATCGCCTGAAATACTACCGCCAATTCCACTCGACCCGTCAGAGCGAGAAACTGCCTCTGCAGGTAGCCTCGAAAGATGAATTCCTCGCAGAATCCCGCCGTGGTGCAGAGCACAATCCACACCGCCATTTCCATGGGGCCTCGCGGCAACAAGGTTTTCACCGCTCCCAAGCCTGTCGTGTTCTCGCCGAGAATCTTCTCGAGCGTCAAGAGAACCGAGGCGACCACCAGCCAGAAAAGAAGCGCAACGCCCATGTCCCGCGCAACCTCTGCCAAGCTCGACCACTTGCCACCCATCACATCCCGAATTCGCGTGCCAGTGAGCTTCAGGCCAAACAGCCACACATAGAGGAAAAGCACGAGCTCAAACGCGATCATCGCCGCATAGAGAGCAAGTCGTGAGGCCATGGGCACGCTCCCCAGTTTGGGTTGCTGCCGCCCTTGCAGAAAGGCCAGTCCGAGCAGCACGAACAAAAAGACAATCGTGTGCCACACTGGCGTGACAAGACCGCGATCGCGCCGAGCATCGCCAGGGGATTGTAGGATTGCCATAAACCTCATACCGCCAGCCTCTTTTGAGTCTAGCAGTTATCTTCAACGGTCTGTCCGCGGATTAGCATGGGAAATTCAGTCGGGCCAGGCGAGAGTATCGGCTTGACCTGGAAATCGATTGCGACAATTCAGATGGCCGTGGCGGGCGCCGGCGCCGCGTCCGAGTGGTGGGACGAGTCGTCATGCTTGCTTCCTTCGGTCAGTGGATCACAGCCCGCACTCAGCTGGGTAGATCTTTCTCCATTGCTGCAAAGGCCACGGCGCTCGTCACTCGGGCATGTATTCCAAGATCCGCTACCCAATCTATGTCTTTAGCCCGAAGAATACTGTTCGGATGACGCGGAACTTCGGTTTAGCGCCACATGGATCGCGGGACTTGTCTTAGCTTTCGGGAAGCCAATCGCTCTGCTGCTGCTCATTGCGTTAATCCCGGTGCAGATCGCGCGTGCCAGAGAAGGGAAGCATGCGTGCTCCCAGCAACGTTGGGAGAAGCCTATCGCGAATACCGCCGCGAAACGTGGCTCTAACGGGACAGCGACAGCCGACCCCCTTACGCCTTGGGAAACCCGTAAAGTTCCTCGGGGTTTTCGACAAGGATGCGCTTGCGCGACCCTTTCTGCGGAGCCCACTGAGTCAGCAGGTCAAACAGGACTGCATCGTCCGGCTTGATGGTTTCGTTCGGGTGCGGCCAGTTGCTTCCCCATACCACCCGCTCAGGTGCCGCTTGCACGTAGGCCTGTCCCACCTTGACCAAATAGGGGTAAGCAGACGCGCCCTCCTTGCTGTTATCAAAGCCCACCGACAGCAGCACCCAAGTCCGGCCCTTGTCGATCAGACCGCGAATGATCTTAAATGCCGGGTGATTGGCGCCCGCCGGCGGCGGAATGCGACCCATATGATCGAACAATATTCGGGACGGGAGGCGGTTCCAGACATCCTCGTGGGCCACGATTATGTCGGCAGCCGCACTGATCTTGACGTGCCAGCCCAGGTCAGCAACGCGTTTCGACAAGGGCTCGACCATGTCGACTGTAACGGCCGCGGCAGTAGCGGGGTTGCCGGACAGCGAGAAGCGCAGCCCACGAATTCCGCCTCGGTCTAGCGCCTTCAATTCTTCGTCGGTCACTGATGGATTGACCACCGCGATGCCGCGCGCATTCTTCCCAAACTCCTCCACGGCGTCAAGGGTTACGCGGTTGTCGGTGAGATAAGGCCGCGGTGTTGTAATAACGTTGCGGGTGGTGCCGATCCGCTTCTGCAGCAGACGGTAATCCGGGACGGTGGAGTTCGGTTCCACGCCAGCTTGTTGGGGCGGAAACCGGGCGGGATCATAGATGTGCTGGTGGCAGTCGCAGGACTGCGGCGGCGCCTTCAGCTTGGGGCGCTCGGTGCCCGATGAATTCGGCACTGCCTCCTGCGCGTCGGCGAGCTCGGCGGGGACCATTCCCGCAGCTCCGCTCACGGTGGCCAATGTCGCAAGGCCGGCTCCTTTGAGGAAGCTCCGGCGCCCCATTCTGTTGTCACTCATCACTGAATCCTCCGCGAATTGTCCCGCCCAATTTAGGATTTTGCGAAGCCATACAGCACCGCAGGGTTATCGACGAGGATGCGATGTCGCGTCGCCTCGTCGGGCGCCCACTGAGAAAGAAGGTCGAAGACCACTGCGTCGTCCGGCTTGTTCGCTTCGCCTGGATGCGGCCAGTTGCTTCCCCAGATCATTCGTTGGGGAGCGGCCTTCACGTAAGCCTGAGCTACCTTGCTCACATCGGCATAGCTCGGCGGCCCATCCTTGCTGTCGCCGGCCGCCATCGACAATTTCACGTACGTCCGGCCCTTGTCCAAAAGCTTCAGCATCACCGCGAACCCCGGATGGTTCACGCCCATCGGCTCGCCAATGCGCCCCATGTGGTCGAACACCAGCACGCCCGGGAAATTCATCAATTGATCCTGCAGTGCCGCCAGTTGGTCCCCGTTCGCCCCCAGGTCGACGTGCCATCCCAGCTCACTCACTCGCTTTGCCAACGGTTGAAGCGTCGTCAGGGTTGCTGCCGCATTGGCGCCCAGCCCGAAGCGAGCGCAGCGAATGCCGCCTTTGTTCAGCACCTCCAGTTCAGCGTCGGTAATCGCCGGGTCGACAGTCGCGGCGCCGCGCGCATTCGGTGCAAACTGCGCGATGGCATCAAGGGTCACGCTGTTGTCGGTTTGATACGGCCGGGGCGTGGCGATAATATTGCGCGTCAACCCCAGTCGCTTTTGGAAAAGACGGTAATCGGCGACAGTCGCGTGCGGCTCCGAGCCAGGCAGAGAGGGCGGAAATCGCGCGGGATCGTAGATATGCTGGTGGCAATCGCAGGCGAGCGGCGGCGCCTTCAACTTGGGAAGCTCGATGCCCGAGGTATTGGGCACGGCTTCCTGCGCCGTGCGCGACGGCGCGGAAACGAGACCCGCTGCTCCCCCCACCGTCGCCAATGTCGCGATCCCGGCTCCTTTGAGGAAGGTCCGGCGCCCCATCGTGTTCTCACTCATAATCATCCTCTCCTTGTCACGCTTCGCTGGCACGGTTGCCGATCAATCGTTGGCGAACCCGCCAGCCTCATCGCCTAGGATCTTGCGAATCCATACAGCACCTCCGGATTTTCGACAAGGATGCGATGGCGTGTGGCTTCGTCATGCGCATACTGAGAAAGCAGATCGAAGACGATAGCGTCGTCCGGCTTGGTCAAGTCATTCGGGTGAGGCCAGTTGCTCCCCCATACCATTCGTTCGGGTGCGGCTTCCACGTAAGCCTGCGCTACTTTCACCACGTCGGCATAGGTCGGCGGCCCCACCTTGCTGTCGCTCGATGCCAGAGACAGCTTAACCCACGCTCTGCCCTTATCAAGAAGCTTCCGCACGATCGTGAAGGCCGGGTGCTTTACACCCATCGGCTCGGGAATTCGGGCCATGTGATCGAATACCAGCACGGCGGGGAATTTCATCAACAAATCTTCTGTAGCCACGATTTGTTCCGCGTCGATACCGAAATCGACGTGCCACCCCAAATCGTTTACGCGGCCGGCCAAACGCTGAATCTGGATGATCGTCTCGGTCGCGTTGCCGCCCAGCAGCAGGAACCGGACGCCGCTGATTCCTGCCTTTTTCAAACTCTCCAATTCCGCGTCGGTGATTGAGGGATCGACCGCGGCGAGGCCCCGAGCGTTGGCCCCAAACTGCGAAACGGCATCGAGCGTTATGCGGTTGTCCGTTAGATAGGGCTTCGGTGTTGCAATAATGTTCCGCACCGTGCCCAGCCGCTTCTGGATTCGACGATAATCCGCCACAGTCGCATGGGATTCCGCGCCAGGCTGAAGGTAGGGGAAACGCGCGGGATCATAGATGTGCTGGTGACAATCGCAGGCCAGAGGTGGCGCCTTGAGCTGGGGAACTTCGTTCCCGGCTGAATTCGGGAATGCCTCCTCCGCGCCGCTCACGTGCGGAGCAACGATGCTTGCCGCCCCTCCCGCCACAGCCAATGTCGCGAGCCCGGCCCCCTTGAGAAACCTCCGGCGCTCGATCCTGCGTTCCCTCATCAATAGATTCCCATCGCCGATTTGCGTGCTACCGTTCGGCCCATCGCCACAGTTTCCACAAAATAAAAACGCCACAAGCGAGCGGGATGTTACCGGCAAGCTCCCACCAAGTCAATGTTCCGTATCGCGCCGATCGCGCCGATCGCGCCGTCTAAAATGTAACCGAAGGGCAAGACGTCGGGGGGGGGCTGGACATCTTGCGAGGTTCGCAACCAACGAATTGTTTTCCCGCGAAGCGACGTACTGGCTGAAACGATGGCAAGGAGGTTCCCACACACCCACTTCCTCGAATTTCGATCCCGCCGGGCTCATTTTTTGCGGGACAGAGTGGTGTAACTCGGTTGGACTCGCCACGGAGAACAACGGGCAACCGCCCGGCGACTTTTGCCGTCTCCCCACTTTTTTGCTTGCAGAGGAGGCGAGAGTCTCAGTAGAGTAGGCGTACTTGTAGTAGGAGCGCGGGCTTTGCGCACAAGATGTTGGGCCCGGATTTGATACAGGAGCGAGAGGCAAGGGTTTGACCTGCGTCCTATCGATTGCCAATCAGAAGGGCGGCGTCGGAAAGACTACGACCTCCATCAACCTGGCAGCTGCAATCGCGCTGAAAAAAAAGCGAACCCTCCTGATTGACCTCGATCCGCAGTCGAACGCTTCGATTGCCTTTTTCAAATCCGAAGAGATCCAATCCGCCACGATGTACGACATCTTCGCGGAACATCCCGCCGAGATGTCCAAGATTATCCGCCCGACCAAGGACCCGAATTTGTTCGTGGCCCCGGCGCGGCTTGCCCTGGCACGCCTCGAGCAACAACTGGCCGGGCAGTTCGACGCGCCGTTCAAGCTGAAAGACGCGCTCGCTCCGGTACTCAAGGACTACGACTACATTGTGATGGATACCCCCCCGGCCCTGGGGATTCTCACGGTAAACGCGCTGGTGGCCTCCACGCACCTTCTGGTTCCCATTCAGGCGGCCTATTTCGCGATCGAAGGCACCGACGATCTGCTCGAAACGTACGGACGCATCCGCTCGCGCCCGAATCCGGGCCTGAAGGTGCTCGGCGTCGTGATCACACTTTTCGACAAACGCACGAACATCTCGCGGGACACGCACGAACAGATCCGCTCGGTTTTCGGCGAAGCCCTGTTCAAGACGCGCATCAGCAAGAACGTTCGCTTGGAGGAAAGCCCAGCCTATAAGGAAACGATCTTTGAATTTGCGCCCAAGTCCACCGGTGCCGAAGAGTACAAGAAGTTGGCCCAGGAGGTATTACAACGTGTCGAAACGGATCGGGTTGCCCGTCACTCTCAAGATGCGGCATGATGCGCACTATGTCGAGACGCTGACCAGCTATAGCGGCGCGTCCATTGGGCGCATGATTCCGATCGAGAAGATCCGGCCGAACCCGGATCAGCCGCGTAAGTTTATTGGAGACGTTACCGAGCTTGCGAATTCCATTCGCGAGAAGGGCGTGCTTGAGCCCCTGCTCGTGCGCTATGTCCCTCGCGAAGACACCTTTTACATCATTTCAGGCGAGCGCCGCTACCATGCCTCGCAGGCGGCTGGTCTGCACGAATTGCCCTGCATCGAGAAAATCGCCGATGACGCGGAAACCCTGGAGCTCGCACTGATCGAAAATTTGCAGCGCAAGGACCTCACGCCCTTCGAAGAAGCGGACGGCTTGCAGCGCCTAGCCGACCATTTCGATTACACACACGATGATATTGCCAAGAAGATCGGTCGGGCGCGGTCATCGGTAACGGAGTCGATGTCGCTGCGCCTGATTCCCGATGAAGTCCGCAGGGCATGCGTGGAAAACGGGATTGTCTCCAAATCCGTTCTCCTGCAGGTCGCGCGACAACCCAGCGAAAAAAAGATGCACGAAATGGTGCACCGCATCACTACCGGCGGACTCACGCGCGACGAAGCCCGCCGCGCCCGCAAGGATGAGACTGAGTCCGCGCCGCGTCCCCAGCCATTTCTCTTCGACTACAAGCCGGACGATGATTCCTTTCACCTGCGCATCCAATTCCGCAAGAGCCGGGTGAGCGAAGACGAATTGGCGGCGGCACTCCGCGAAGTGCTGCGCCAGATCGAATCAGGCCACCACCGGTCCTCAACGGCCGCAGTCGCATAAGAGCATAAGCGGTTGCGGTGGCCAGTGCTAACCGCTAGCTACTGGTGCCTAGCCAGTGCTTTTCGCGCACCGGTCGAGAGCCCGAACTTCGATCTTAGTTGCCTCCAGCCCCTTGGCGGCGTCCGGCTCACTAGACACCCTTAGAAGGTTCGCGCACAATCCAAAATAATTGAGAATAGGGCGATGGATATAGACATTCAACCGACCATTACACCCCTTGCCCGAGGGCTTGAATGGGCGCATCCCCTGGTCCGGGACTGGTTTGTGGGGCGTTTTGGCACTCCCACCGAGCCACAGGAGCAGGGCTGGCCCCCCATACTGGCGGGACGGACCACGCTGATCTCGGCACCCACCGGCTCCGGGAAAACGCTTGCGGCATTCCTTGCATGTATCGATCGCCTCGTGCGCAAGGCCTTGGCGGGCGAACTTGCCGACCACACCGAAGTGCTCTACGTCTCCCCCCTCAAGGCGCTCAGCAACGACATTCAGAAAAACCTGGAGACTCCCCTTGGCGAGATTCTGCAACTAGCGGGGCAGCGCGGCCTACTTATGCCACAGATTCGCACGGCAGTGCGCACCGGTGACACTCTGGCCCACGAGAGGCGCGCGATGCTCTCGCGCCCGCCACACATTCTCGTCACTACTCCCGAATCTTTGTACATTCTTCTGACGGCCACAAAGAGCCGGGAAATTTTAAAGGCGGTCGAGTCGGTGATCGTGGATGAGATTCACGCTGTCGCCCGCGACAAGCGCGGCGCGCACCTGGCCCTGTCGCTTGAGCGCCTGGAGCGGCTGGCGTTGAAACCGCCCACGCGGATCGGTCTTTCCGCCACGCAGAATCCCATCGGGTTGGTCGCCGAATTCCTGGCGGGTTCCGAACGCCCGGAGCCCGTGATCGTCCAAGTGTCAAATCGGCGCGAACTGGACCTGGCGGTCGAAGTCCCAAGCAGCGAATTAGGTCCTGTGGCCTCGAACGAAATGTGGGACGAAATTTACGACCGCATTGCAGACCTCTCTAGGCACCATCGCTCGACGCTCGTCTTCGTAAACACGCGCCGTCTCGCGGAACGCCTCGCGCTGCACCTGGGCGAACGCCTCGGAAAGGACATTGTGGCCGCGCACCATGGAAGTTTGTCCCGCAAGCTGAGGCTCGCGGCCGAAAACAGGCTCAAATCCGGAGAATTGCGGGCGCTGGTTGCTACGGCCTCTCTCGAACTGGGGATCGATATCGGCAGCGTCGATCTCGTTTGCCAGATCGGTTCCACCAGGTCGATCTCGGCAGCCATGCAGCGCATCGGCCGGGCAGGGCATTGGCGCGGCGCGGTGCCCAAGGGACGCATCTTCGTCACTACCCGCGATGAACTTTTGGAATGTGCGGCGCTGGTGCGCTCCTTGCGCCTGCGCCACCTCGATCGCCTTGCTATTCCCGATGCCCCCCTCGACATTCTGGCGCAGCAGGTCGTCGCGATGTCGGCGGCCGAAGATTGGCGCGAAGATGAGCTTTTCCAGACGGTCCGGCGGGCCTATCCATATCGCCATCTGTCCCGTCACGATTTCGACGCCGTCATCGAAATGCTTTCCGAAGGGATTGCCGCGCGGCGCGGCCGTTACGCAGCGTATTTGCATCGCGACCGGGTAAACGGCGTGGTCCGCGCCCGGCGCGGCAGCCGCCTGGCGGCGATCACCAGCGGCGGTGCGATTCCCGAAAATTCTCTCTACACCGTGGTCGCGCAGCCCGAAGGCGTGGTTGTGGGCACGCTCGATGAAGACTTCGCCGTGGAGAGCCTAGCGGGCGACATCATCTTGCTCGGAAACTCTTCGTGGAAGATTCGCCGCGTGCAGGCGGGAACCGTTCTCGTGGAAGACGCCCACGGTGCCGCGCCCAATGTGCCATTTTGGCTGGGCGAAGCGCCCGCGCGCACGCAGGAGCTTTCGGCGCAGCTCGCCGAAGTGCGCGGGACGCTCAGCCGCCTTGCCGCCGATGCGCCGCCGGGGTCTACCCGCCAGACATCGTCCACCATCGCGGAGGCTGTCGAGTGGGCCAAGCGCGAATGCGGCTTAGACGATGCGGGAGCCGAACAAGCGGTCGAGTACATCGTGGCCGGTCGCGCGATCCTGGGCGCGGTCCCAACGCAGACAGTCGTGATCGCCGAACGCTTTTTCGATGAAGGTGGCGGCATGCAGCTTGTGATTCACGCTCCGTTTGGCGGGCGCATCAACAAAGCCTGGGGGCTGGCGTTGCGCAAGCGCTTCTGCCGGTCGTTCAATTTCGAATTACAAGCCGCGGCCACCGATAACGGCTTGAATATTTCGCTGGCCGAGCAGCACAGTTTTCCTCTGGCGGACGTCTTCAATTTCCTCCATCCCTCGTCGGTGCGCCACGTGTTGGAACAGGCCGTGCTCGACTCGCCGCTCTTCGCCACGCGTTGGCGCTGGGACGCGGGCCGTTCGCTTGCGCTTTTACGCTTCCGCAATGGAGCGAAGATTCCCCCGCAAATCCAGCGCATGCGCGCGGATGATTTGCTGGCTTCTGTTTTTCCCGAGGCCCAGGCCTGCCGGGAAAATATCGTCGGTGAAATCAAGATTCCCGATCATCCGTTGATCACTGAGGTCATGAAGGACGTACTGACCGAGGCCATGGATATCGAGGGCCTCGAACGGCTGCTCGGGGACATTGCCGCCGGGCGCATTGGTTGCATTGCCGTTGACACGGCGGTGCCGTCACAGTTCTCGCACGAAATTCTTAACGCAAATCCCTACGCCTACCTCGACGACGCGCCCCTCGAAGAGCGGCGCGCGCGCGCGGTCCAAATGCGCCGCGTACTCCCCGAGGCGCTATTGTCGGAAATCGGGCGGCTCGATCTTGCGGCAATCGAACAGGTGCGATTCGACGCCTGGCCCGATGTGCGCGACGCCGAGGACTTACACGACGCGATGCTGACGCTGGGCGCCCTGCCGCTGGTCGCGGACGCGGCGAATGGCCAGGTCGTTCGGAGGCTGCAGGGTTCCATTTCTGCCTGGCGGGGACATTTCGAACAGCTTGCCGCGGGGCGACGAGCATCGCTCGCTTCGGTGGAGGGCGCAACGTTCTGGGTCGCCGCCGAGCGAGCAAAACAGTTTGCGCTGATTTTCCCTTCCGCTCATTTCGAGCGTGCCTTGCCTGAATTGGCTGAGAGCGCCACGACGCGTGGAGATGCCTTATTTGCCATCGTCACTGGATGGATCACCCACAGTGGCCCGGTCACCGCGGGCGAACTGGCGAATCTGCTGCGTGTTGAGACAGCCGAAATCGAGAAAGCGCTCTTGCGCCTGGAAGCCAGCGGCTCTGCGCTTCGGGGAAACTTCACCGGCAACTCGGCCAATCAAGCGGCCACCGAAACGGAATGGTGCGACCGCCGCCTGCTCGCCCGGATTCACAGGATCACCGTGGGGACGCTGCGCAAACAGGTCGAACCCGTAAATCCGGCCCAGTTCATGCGCTGGCTTCTGCGCTGGCAGCATGTCGCGCCGGAGACGCAGGTGCTGGGCGAGCGGGGCACGCTTGAGGTTCTTCAGCAGCTGCAAGGATACGAGGCGCCCGCGAACGCGTGGGAGCGACAAATCCTCGCCTGCCGCATCGCAAACTACGACCCGAAAGTCCTCGATCACCTCTCGCTCACAGGCGCGGTGGGGTGGGGACGGCTGTCGCCGCATCCGGCGACCCTCGATTCCTCTGGTCCCGAACGCCGCCGCGTGGTTCCCACCAGCGTGGCGCCTATCACCTTTTTCGTGCGTGAAGACGCGGATTGGATGATTTCGCGGCGTGAAACCGGCGACCAAGAGAAGCGCGGGGTGAGCCCCATCGCCGTCAACGTAATGGAATTTCTCCGCAGTCGCGGTGCGTCCTTCTTCACCGATATCGTGCGTGCCACGGGGAACCTCAAGTCCGAGATTGAGACGGCGTTGTGGGAACTGGTCGCGGCGGGCCTGCTTACCGCCGACGGCTTTGACAACCTCCGAGCGCTGATCGACCCGAAGCGCCGTGCGGGGCAGGGAAGCGGACGCGCCGCCCGGCCCCGTCACAGCTCCGGAAGATGGTCGCTGCTTTATCCGGAGGAAGCGGTGGATCGCTCTCGTTCCATCGAAGCCATCTGCCTGATGTTGCTGCGCCGCTACGGCATCGTGTTCCGGGAACTGCTCACGCGCGAGACGATTCTACCGAAGTGGCGCGAGGTACTGATGATGCTCCGGCGCCTGGAAGATCGCGGCGAGATACGCGGGGGAAGATTTGTGAGCTACTTTTTGGGCGAGCAGTTCGCGCTACCCGTCGCCCTGGAATCTCTGCGCGCGCAACGCCAGGTCCAGCCCGCCGGTGAAACCGTTTCCGTATCCGCCGCAGACCCCCTCAACCTTGTGGGAATCATCGTGCCAGGCGAGCGCGTGTCGGCTGCCTCGGGTAGGGCCGTCACCTTTCGCGATGGGATAGCACAGCCTCCCAGCGGACTGGAGGCCGTCCTCGAAATGAATGCCGTGCGCGGAGCCGTCTCCTAGCCCCCGACAGGTCGAAAACTTAAGGTTCCGACTAAACTGTCCTCGGCGGGTGAACCCAGCCGAGCCATTAATTCCCCGACCCACACGAAAAAGACTTGGATTTTACTTGGCAAATGAATTATGTTGGCCACAGAGATTGGAAAGGTGTTACCGCGAGATTTGGCATCTCACAATGAACCCAGCTCAAGCCCCCCAAGGTGCCGGTTCGCGACGACAGTGGATCACCTAGGATTACGCAGGGGAGTCATGTACAGTCTCCTTCGTAGCCTCGACAAAAGGTCTTAGCTTTTCTCCTGGGCCCGACGGGGAGACCAGCGATGAAATGTCCTCTTGTACTTCTTGTTCTTGCCGTTAGTGGATTCTCGTGTCTCTGCGCTCCTGCCTGGAGCGCTGCGCATCCAGCGGAGCGAAGTGCCTCCACAGCGCAGCCAGGTCCGGTGGCGGGTTCCTCATCTGCTCTGGCGTATCCTGCCACGGCTACGATTCCTGGGCCACTTCGGTCGTTCTTGCGGATGGCCGCAATCAGCCAAAAAGTCTCCCCGGACGAAGTGCTCCCTTTGCTTGCGCGCAACGTCTCCGTGCAGGGCTATCAGGACGGCAAGCCCACGGAGTTTCTGGTACTTCTCAGGCGTTATATGGACCAAGCCCGTGAACTGGTCGTGTTGGCAGGTTCCGAGGGGATCATCCGCGTTTCATCTTGCAACGAGGGCAGGCCGCTGCTGGCCATTTTGGGCTATCGACTGCGGGAGGCTTGCGGTCCGAAATCCGCGGTGGAAACCTCCGATCCGGACAGAGCCTTCCTGACCATCGATTCGGGGTTCCCTCTGGCGGACCTTGAGGAAACCATGCGCGGGGGCAAGGCCTTCACCTACCCCTATGCGTCTTCTCAAGTACCGGTGCTATTTGCCCCAAACGACTGGGTCGTGGATGACAAGTACGAAAAGGATGTGAAGAAGGAAGACAAGGATCACATCGATCCTCTGGATTCTATTTTGAGGGATCCGTCGATAGCCCGTATTTACTGGGCGATGTCCCGGATCGATGTAGAGACGGTCAGCGCGCTGCGGCAGAGCCCCGGTGTGCGGAACCTGATTCCCTTCGCTCCTGTCGTGGATTTCTACGGCAGCCAGATTTCGATCCGCTCAGGACGAGTGGCTGTGCCAGGAGGGTCTTCGGCAGACAATGCCTGGAAAGAACTCGTGGGAGCGCGGCCGGATGCGCCGGCAGAATTCGTAACCAAGCTCCTTTCGAAAGACGATGGATGGATGGCGATGTATTTCGATGTTCTGTCGCGGCTGAGCTCCACACGGCAGGCCTATTTTGCCGACCCGCATCGATTGCGCCGTTTCTATGAGGCCCTCCGCGGATCAGACCTTTCGCCGAGCCCGTCGCGTCCTGTGTTCCGGCCCGATCCCAATTTGCTGCTGCTGGCCACTCGTGTGCAAATGGAGCCGAACGGCCAGCCACACCTTCCGGGTGGTCTGGAGGTGTGGAAGTCCATGATCGGGTCGCACAAGAAAGACGATTCGAAGATCTCTAAGGAGTGGAGCAAGCGCGCGAGCCACCTCAACAATTCCGAGCAGGTTGTCGAAGCCATGTTCGGCTTGACCCGCGTGATTGGATCAAACGGCACGGTGCAAATTTTTCTGGCTCTGAGCGAGATGGATCGGGCGCGCTCGGCCGACCAGCGCCTGACCGCATCCACCGTGCAACTGCTTGCCGACAAATTCGCGAAGTACAGCCAGCAATACGCTGTCTTCATCGAGTTCCCGAGCTTAAACAATAGCGCCATCACCCATTTCATATCGGCAGCCGAGGCCGTTGATAAACTTCCTGATCACGCGCTGAGATCCAACGCCATGGGTATTTTCCAGGCCAATGTGGGGCTCTGGGAGATCCTGGCTCGGCAGGGCGAAATCGCGAGCGCCCAAGCGAATGATTCCTGGCAGCGGTTGATCGATCCATTCGTGGGGGTGCGTAACTCGGTTCAGCTGTTTGACGCGGGCCGCGCGTCCTTCCAGGAGCTTCTGCGGGCCGTGATGGACAAGGCTGATCTTTCCCAGGATGAATTCATCGCGTTTCTGGCCGGCCCCATCCAAACGACGCCGGATGGCCTTCAGGTGAAGCAAGAGATCGCCAGCCGAATCCGCATTGCCATGGACGACCAGCGCCTTCTCTCGCTCGACGCCCTGTTCGGCCTAGCGGACGGAATGAATTTGATGGCGCAAGGAAAACCCGCCCCCGAGAATCTTCTCGCGAAGGCGCAGGAGCTACGGGAATTCGAAATGCCGCGGCCGTTCTTCACAACCACTGAAAGAAGCGAGTGGGCCGCTGGCCTTTACAACACAAGCCACGCGACTTTGCAGATGCGGACAGACCTGACCAAGATCATCAAGAATCCCGGTTCTCCATCGGAACTGGGCGCAGCTCGTGGCCAGCTGGCGCCGCTGCTCAGGGATACCTTGGTGGGCCTGAATTACGCCTACTATGAGCCGCCCGCCGCCCAGACTTTGCACAACAATCCGCTGCTTGTCCGCTCGCATGATTTTTCAGGGGAGATGACACCCGGTTCGCAACAGGCTTGGCAAGTGCCGCGGGTATTTGGCCGCGGCTGGACGGCCAGCGGCGGGGCACACCTTACCGGATCGCTCGCCGACCTTCCCTATGTGCTGGCTCAAATGGAGCAGGACTTTACCGTGCCTGAGAATGTGCAGGCGTTGATTTGGGACGAGCTTGTGCCCGATCTGGTGAGCAGCGCGGTGACCCCTCGCTGGTGGGGAGTGACGCGAAACGAAGTTCACGCGGTGGCACTCTACCAACGTGTCGCGAACGAGCTTCTAGCGGCGGCCTCCCAAGACGAGAAATTGCGCCGTACCGTGATGGGTATTCTTTCCGACCGCATGCTATCTAGCCAATTCGTCCACGTTGATGAAGCGCTTCGGGCAGGCGCAGTGAAGGAACTGCTCCCGGAAGTTACGCCCGCGGACAAATTCTATCTGGCAGGCGAATTCAGGAGGAGGTTTCCAAGCGACCAAGGACCACAAGGTGCCGCGGGGACCGAGCTGGATGCCCTCTCCCATCGCTATCCCGAAGAGGTCAGCTTGGATCGCCTATCGCAGGATTTTGGCGTTCCGCACCCTGTGCTCGAGCAAAACTACGGCCGTGAATTGCTCAACGTGAAGCCATTTCCGGCCTTCATGGGCTTTCCCAGCAGGCTGATGGCCGAGACATGGGATTCAGATAACCTCTATTGGGCTAGCCTGGCCGACGAGATGGGATTCGCCCCGGAGGTTCTCAATACACTGGTTCCCCAGCTCACGCATCGCATGGTGGAGAAGATTTTTGCCACCGACTTCGAAGACTGGCAGGCTGTGCTGCGCGCGATGAGTGAGACAGGCGAGGAGTTTCGCCGGAGCGGATTGGCGTCGACCCCGAGAGCAGACGTTGCTCCAGGGCGTTAGTGTGGCTGGAAGGGCAGATACCGGGCGGTAGACGCGTGGATTAGAAGAGGGGACTAATGGCGAAACGACACTTCCTTGTTTTCTTGTTTTTTTCGATGGCCCTGGCTGGGTCCGCGGTGTGGGTGTCAGCCCAGAACGACCAGCCGAACTTCCACGTCGTGGTGGACCTGGTGCAGCTGAATGTGGCGGTCACGGATAACAAGGGCAATTACGTGACCGGCCTCAAGCCCTCCGACTTCGTGCTGAGCGAGGATGGCATCCGCCAGAAGATCGCCACATTCGGAGAAGGGAATCACGCGCCTCGAAGCCTGACCGACATCGCCCAAGGACAAAGCGATCCGAAGACTGTTGAGCCGACAACCGAGTTACACGAGGCTGCTGCGATCTCCGAGAGCCTGAATGCGCAACTGGCGGGCGCCAACGTTTTCATTCTTTTTGACACCAGCAACTACATGTATCGGGGCTTTGCCTTCGCGCAGGATGCCATCGCGGATTTTGTGAGGTCACTTGACGGACCAGACCGGATCGCGCTCTACGCCTACAGCCGGGACCTTTTCCGCGCCGCCTCTCTTACTACCGACCGTTTCCAGGTGCTGCGGGGCGTGCGGGCCACCACAGCCGGCGACGATGCGGCGCTCTACAATGCTCTGCTGCTAACGCTCAGAGATGCCGGACGATATACCGGCCGCAAGGTAATCGTCGTGTTCTCAAACGGCCCCGACAACGACAGTTTGGTCCCGCCGGAAGACGTGGGCGAGCTGGCTCAGTCGGAAGGCGTTCCCATTTATATGATCAGTACGCGTGCGGCCAAACTCGAGCCGGTTTCCACAGCGGTTTTCGGGCGTATGGCGGAGGCGACAGGTGGCGAGGCCTATTTTGCGAAGAGCTGGAGAGATGAGCAGCAGGCCTTTGCTTCCATCCGCGATGACCTCGCTCATCTATACGCTCTTAACTATTACCCGCAACCGAATCCCAACCTCGGGTGGCGTGCCATTTCGGTGAAGCTGGTTGGCGAGCGCCTGAAGAAGTACCACATCCGCACGCGGAGTGGATATCGTCCTTTGCCGACGCACGCCCTGGCAGACTCGGCGGATGAAGCGTTGAGCCCCGCGCGCCCACCGGCAAGTGGAACTGCAGGTGCCGAGGTTCCTGCTCCCAAGGAGTAACTAGCGGCGGCCTACCTCGAGGGCCTCAGGTGCCTCAGGGCCCAAAAGCTCCAGCTCCGAGGCCTGCGTGATAGGATTTCAGCGCTCCGCCGGCGTCTCTGTCCGGATGTTTTTGCGCGATGATCGCGATGATTCTGCCTCTTTCGTCTCGTTTTGCTTCTGCTACCATCTATTGTTTATTATTGGGAGGCAGTATCCCCGCCGCCTCCGGCGGGGACGTGGACCTGTAGCTGCTTGCATCCAGAGTGAGGTTTTCGAAAATAGCAGCGTTGTGAGACCGAGATAGAGCACCGATGCGCGCGAGTTGGCAGGTGGAGCGAAACCTTTTGGGCTCGAACTACGTCTTTTAGACTCGCAGGGTGGGATGGTTGGCCTGCCGGATGTGGGGCCACGCTGTCGGCGGCGAGCTTAGGGCTCAATTCGAAGAGACGGTACTCAGCCAGCGCAGATTGAGGAAGATGCCTGAACATATGACTGAATCCAGCACCGAAGTCACCAACATGCCTCGTACCGAAGGGCATGCTCCAGGTTCTGTTTTCCACGAGCCCACACACGAGCAGAAGCATCACGGCTGGGTGTGGGCGCTAGTTCTGATCGCATTAGCGGTCGGAGGGGTGCTCTATTACCAGCATCGTGCGAGTGGCGATGCATCCAAAGCGAAGGCGGCACCACCGCCGCGCGCCGTGCCCATTACTACGGCCCCAGCGAAGAAGGGCGATATCGGGATCTATGTCGAGGCGCTGGGAACGGTGACTCCGGTCTATACCGTCACGGTCACCAGCCGAGTCCAGGGCCAGATCATGAATGTGTATTACAAAGAGGGCCAGATGGTGAAAAAGGAAGCCCCTCTGCTCGACATCGATCCTCGTCCGTATCAGGCTGCCCTCACACAGAGCGAGGGGCAACTGGCTCACGACCAAGCGCTCCTGGCTGAAGCAGACATTGACCTCGATCGGTACAAGTCGGCTTTCAGCCGCAACGCAATTGCTCAGCAGCAGGTTTACGACCAGGAACAAACCGTGCAGCAGTATCAGGGAACGGTCAAAAACGATGAAGGTATGGTCGACAACGCGAAGGTAAATCTCGTCTATACCCACATTACTTCGCCCATCGACGGACGCGTCGGATTGCGGCTGGTTGACCCGGGCAATATCGTGCAGGCGAACAGCACGACACCGCTGGTTGTCGTGACACAGTTGCAGCCGATTACGGTGATCTTCAGCGTCGCGGAAGACTATCTGCCGCAAATCCAGCAACAGCTGCGCCAAGGGCATACGATGGCCGTCGCTGCGCTAGACCGCACCCAGGAAAAGGAAATTGCGACGGGATCGCTTCTGACACTCGACAATCAGATCGATACGACTACCGGCACGTTGAAGCTGAAGGCCATTTTCGCCAATAGCGATTCGGCGCTGTTCCCGAACCAGTTCGTGAATACGCGCCTCCTGGTGGAAACCGAGCACGACGCCACTTTAGTGCCCGCCGCAGCGATTCAGCGTAACGCCCAGGGCGCGTTTGTTTACGTGGTGAGGTCTGACAACACGGCCCAGCTGCGCAACGTGAAGCCGGGTGTCGCGGATGGCAATACACAAGCGGTTCAAGGCGTCCAGCCGAACGAAGTAGTTGCTGTGAGTGGCTTTGACAGATTGCAAGACGGAGCTAAGGTGGCGGTGCGCACGGGGCGGCGGGGTGGAAACGGAAGCGGCAACAGCAATTCGAATGGAGACGATGCTCCTTGAGTCCGTCGCGTCCATTTATCATCCGACCGGTGGCGACGTCTCTGCTGATGGCTGCGATTCTGCTGGCCGGCTTCGTGGCGTTTTTGCAACTGCCTGTCTCCGCGCTGCCGGAAGTTGATTACCCCACCATTCAGATCGTCACTTTTTATCCAGGGTCGAGCCCGGATGTAGCCGCCTCGGCGGTAACCGCTCCGCTGGAACGACAGTTCGGCCAAATGCCGGGACTAAGCCAGATGACCTCGACGAGTTCCTCCGGGAGTTCGGTCATCGTCCTGCAATTTTCACTGAGCCTCAATATTGATGTGGCCGAGCAGGAAGTGCAGGAAGCCATCAACGCGGCGCAGACCTATCTTCCGCCCGATCTTCCGGTACCGCCCATCTACAGTAAGACGAACCCGGCCGATACGCCAATTCTAACTCTGGCTCTAACCTCCGATTCCATTCCGCTGGCGCAGGTGGAAGATCTGGCAGACACGCGGCTGGCCCAGAAGATTTCCCAGCTTCCGGGCGTCGGACTGGTAAGCATTAGCGGCGGCCAAAAGCCGGCTGTGCGCGTGCAGGTAAATCCCACGGCGCTCTCCGCCCACGGTATCAATCTGGAAGACGTCAGAACGGCCTTGCAACAGACCAGCCTCGATTTGGCCAAGGGCAATTTCGACGGCCCGCGCCAGGACTACCAGATTGACGCCAACGATCAGCTTCTGACCAGCAAGGATTTCCAATCGATCGTGATCGCCTATCACAACGGCGCGCCGGTGATGCTGTCCGATGTCGCCACCGTGATTGATGCCGCGGAAAATGTGAAGCAAGCGGCGTGGATGAACACCACCCCGGCCGTGATTGTGAATATTCAGAGGCAGCCGGGAGCCAACATCATCCAGGTGGTGGATAGTATTCAGAAACTTCTGCCATTGCTGCGGAGCACTTTGCCGGCGGCCGTGAATGTCGCTGTTTTGACCGATCGCACGATCACGATCCGCTCGTCGGTGAGCGACGTCGAATTTGAATTGATGCTCACGGTCGGGCTCGTTGTGCTAGTCATCTTTCTGTTCCTGCGCAATATTGCGGCGACGATTATTCCCAGCGTCGCTGTTCCGCTGTCTCTCATCGGGACGTTTGGGGCCATGTACCTGGCTGGTTACAGTTTGAACAACCTCACGTTGATGGCCCTCACAATTTCCACAGGCTTTGTCGTCGATGACGCGATCGTCATGATTGAAAACATCGCCCGTTACATCGAAGCGGGCGAAGGGGCGATGCAGGCAGCCTTGAAGGGCGCCGAGCAGATCGGTTTCACGATCATGTCTCTGACCATTTCCCTGATTGCCGTATTGATTCCCTTGCTGTTCATGAAGGATATCGTGGGGAGGCTATTCAGGGAGTTTGCCATCACCTTGAGTGCGACCATTCTGATTTCCGCGGTCGTTTCGCTCACACTGACTCCCATGATGTGTTCCCGGATCCTCCGGCACACGCCTGAATCGCAACAGACTCGCTTTTATCGGAAGTCTGAACAGGTATTCAACAACATCATTGCGTTTTACGGCAGGACGTTGCAGTGGGTTTTGAAACGTCAGACAGCGACGCTTCTGGTTGCACTCGCCACGCTTGTCCTTACCTTTTTGCTCTACAGCATCGTGCCGAAGGGCTTCTTTCCCGTTCAGGATACCGGCATCATCCAGGGCATATCGGAGGCGCCGGAATCGATTTCTTTTCCCGCAATGTCGGAGCGGCAGCAAGAACTTTCCAAGGCGATCCTCAAGGACCCGGCGGTCGAAAGCCTCTCCTCGTTTATCGGCGTCGACGGCACCAATACGACCTTGAATAGCGGCCGGATTCTGATCAATTTGAAGCCTCTCGAAGTGCGCGGGATCAACGCTTCCGAAGTCATCCGGCGGTTGCAGCCGGAACTTGCGAACGTCGAAGGGGTTACCCTGTTTATGCAACCGGTGCAGGACTTGACGGTCGAGGATCGGGTCAGCCGGACGCAGTATCAGTACACCCTGGAAGATCCTGATGCGAACGAATTGAACCTTTGGACCGCGCGTTTTGTCGATCGACTCCAACGGTTGCCGGAATTACGGGATGTCGCGACCGACCAACAGACGGGGGGACTTGCACAGCGGCTTGTGATTGACCGGCCAACTGCGTCTCGGATGGGTATTTCGCCACAGATGATCGACGAAACCCTCTACGACAGCTTTGGTCAGCGGCAAATCTCGACGCTCTATACGCAGTTGAACCAATACCACGTGATTCTCGAAACGCTGCCGTCATTTCAGCGCCATCCGGAAGACTTGCACGATATCTACGTTCGCTCTGGCTTGGCGGCGACGGCGTCGACTCCGTCCTCGGCTTCTTCCGGCGTTTTAACAACGGCTGCCTCGCCGACGGTCGGGCCGGCGGGTCCGGCTTCGACGACCACATCGGGTTCGGCAAATCCCGCGGCAATCACCGCCGTGAACGGGGGAGCTGTGCCGTTGAGCGCCTTCACGCACATGGAATCGGAAAGCGCGCCGCTATCGATCAATCACCAAGGGCAGTTTCCGGTCGTCACCATTTCGTTCAACTTAGCTCCCAACGCCTCGCTGGGTGATGCCACAAAAGCCATCCAAGGGATTCAGAACGACATCGGAATGCCGTTGAGCATTCAATCGGCCTTCCAAGGCACGGCGGCGTCTTTCCAGGCCTCCCTCAGCAACGAACCACTTCTAATTCTGGCTGCGGTTGTCACGGTTTATATTGTCCTGGGCGTTCTCTACGAGAGCTATATTCATCCACTCACGATTCTATCCACCTTGCCATCGGCCGGTGTGGGAGCATTGTTGTTCCTTCTGATCTTCCGGCTGGAGTTCAGCGTGGTGGCCCTGATCGGCATCATTTTGCTGATCGGAATCGTGGAAAAGAACGCGATCATGATGATTGACTTCGCTCTGGAGGCTGAAAGAAAAGATGGGAAAGGCCCCGTGGAGGCGATCTATCAGGCCTGTTTGTTGCGCTTCCGGCCCATTTTGATGACTACGATGGCCGCGATGTTGGGCGGCCTACCGCTCGCCCTTGGCACAGGCATTGGCTCCGAATTGCGCAAGCCGCTCGGTATCACCATCGTTGGCGGCCTGCTGGTCAGCCAGGTTCTTACCCTCTACACTACGCCCGTGGTCTACATCTTCTTCGATAAACTCGCCCGCCGGTTCAGGGGAACGCGCGCGAGCCAGCAGAGCCTTGCACCTTCTCCGGCAGATTAATCGATGGATTGGCAGGTTATCTCGCAGGGAGCAGACTGACATTTGAAAAACACAAGAAAGAACAAACGAATGGTTCGCAAGCGACGGATTTCATGTCTCTCCCTTGTTGTGATTCTACTTTCTGGCGGCTGCTCGGTCGGCCCGACCTACCATACTCCATCGGTTCAGGCGCCGCCCGCGTTTAAGGAACTCACTCCTGCAGATTTCAAGAATGTCGACGGGTGGAAAGTCGCGCAGCCTGCCGACAGCGCCCTTCACGGGAACTGGTGGGAAATGTTCAACGACGCGGAGCTTAACAAACTCGAGGAGCAGGTAAGCATCTCAAACCAGAATGTCGCGGCGGCCACCGCCAATTTTTTTGCCGCGCGCGCCATCGTCCGCGAGGCTCGTTCGCAATATTTCCCGACCGTCACCACGGTGCCAAGCATCTCGTATTCGCGGCAACCGTCCATAAAGGGCTCTACGCCGGCAACTCCGGGAACGACAACCGCGAATTCGACGTTTCAGGGACCCA
The DNA here is from genome assembly GCA_050015335.1 of Candidatus Acidiferrales bacterium. GTDB lineage: Bacteria > Acidobacteriota > Terriglobia > Acidiferrales > UBA7541 > Palsa-295. The sequence continues at coordinate 132,939 of JBEKBP010000002.1, forward strand.
CTTACTCGTTTCCCTTCGATGGCACATGGGTGCCAGATCTTTTTGGCCGCGTTAAGAATACCGTGCGTGCCGACATTGCGGCAGCCCAGATAACCGCGGCCGATCTCGAAAACACCCGATTGATCGCTCAGGCCGACCTGGCAGTGGACTACTATGAGCTTCGAACCGAAGATGCTTTGAAGCAATTGCTCGATTCGACAGTGGTGGCTTACCGGGAGTCGCTGCGATTGGAACGGGTGCTTTTTGACACCGGTATCGCTAACGATGAGGCCGTGGCGCAGGCGGAAACCCAACTCGAGGCCACCGAAGCGCAGGACACCAACATTGGTATCCTGAGGTCGCAGTACGAGCATGCGATTGCTCTCCTGGTCGGGCAGCCCGCCTCGGCATTTTCGATCCAACCCGAACCGCTTAAGCCAGCTCCGGTGGCCATTCCGTTCGGTGTTCCCTCGCAACTTTTGGAGCGGCGGCCGGATATAGCGGCTGCGGAGAGAGGCGTCGCCCAAGCCAACGCTCAAATCGGCATTGCCAAGGCTGCCTATTTTCCGACGGTCACCTTAGCCGCCTCGTTCGGTCTTACCAGCGGTGCGTTCACCGATTGGTTCACCTGGCCGAGCCGCGCCTTTTCCGTGGGCCCGACGCTCGCGGAAACACTGTTTGACGGAGGTTTGCGCCGAGCCACGATGCAGCAATATCGGGCCGCCTACGATCAGACGGTGGCCAATTACCGGCAAACGGTTCTAACTGCTTTTCAGCAAGTCGAGGATAACCTTGCCTCTCTACGGATCCTCTCTCTGGAGATTCAGCAGCAGGATACAGCCGTCAAATCGGCGGAAAGAAATCTATCGGTCGCGACCGACCGTTATCGGCTCGGAATCGATCCCTACCTCAACGTGATTACCGCTCAAACGACGCTCCTGACCAATCAGCAGACCGCTGTGAACCTGCGGATGCAGCAAATGACGTCGAGCGTTCAATTGATCGAGGCCCTTGGCGGAGGCTGGGATGCTTCCCGGTTGCCCTCGGCGCCCGCGATTGTTTCCACTACTGCGGCGCCGGCGAAGTCCACTCCCTGATCCGGGAAACCTGGATCTCCACCCTCGGGCAATCTTCGCAGGAAGCGCGGGAATATCCCCGTATCGTAGACAATTAGTTTGTAGATAGGCACGCTTCAGATCCGGGCTCAATAAAGTTCTGGTCGACTGTGTATAATAACTCCCGTAAGAGGGCCTGCGGACCCTGCCAGGAAGAGCCGGAAGACAGACCACGTGTGTTTCTCCCAAGGGAGGCTCGCATCTTGACCCCCGCGCCCACCGATGTCGCAATCTCTGCCTCCACGTTGAGTCGTGTGGTGATCGAGGCCGTGGAACCTGAAATTGACGCAGGCAGATTTCCGATCAAGCGTATTGTGGGAGACCGCGTCGTCGTCGACGCCGACATCTTTGCGGACGGTCACGAAGTGCTGGAGGCCGTTCTCCTATTCCGGACACAGCGTGAGGCTGCGTGGCAGGAAGCCCCGATGCGGTTCCTCGACAACGATCGCTGGCAGGGGCAGTTTTACGTAACACAGTTAGAACCCTACGTCTACACGATCCAGGCCTGGGTTGACGCGTTTCAGACCTGGGCACGCGACTTCGTGAAAAAATACGAGGCGGGCCAGGACGTCTCGGTTGACCTGCTGGTCGGCGCGGAACTGATTAAAGCCGCCGCAGGGCGAGCCCGGGGCATGGATTCGCAAAAGCTGTATGGCTTTGCTTCAGGGTTCAGCTTGCTGTCATGGGAGAAAGAGCGTCCGGTGGCAGCGCTCGTGCGCAGCGCCGAGCTCGCCGAACTGATGGCGCGCTATCCGGATCGCAGCGCTGCGACAAGGCACTCCAGGGAACTTCGTGTCATCGTCGATCGGGAGAAGGCGCGTTTCAGTAGTTGGTACGAAATGTTTCCCCGGTCGTGCGCGGCCGATCCCGACAAGCATGGTAGCTTCCGGGATTGTATCGGCCGGCTGGACTACATTGCGGCCATGGGTTTTGACGTTCTCTACCTCCCTCCGATCCATCCCATCGGAACCTCCGGCCGCAAGGGAAAGAACAACACGTTTCCTCCCTTGCCGGAAGACACGGGAAGCCCTTGGGCTATTGGATCGGAAGATGGTGGCCACAAGTCGATCCATCCGCAGTTGGGCACCTTGGAGGATTTCCAGTTGCTGCGGTCGGAGGCGGCAGCGCGCGGCTTGGAGCTTGCCCTCGACATCGCTTATCAGTGTTCTCCCGATCATCCTTACGTGAAAGAGCATGAAGAATGGTTTCGACACCGGCCCGATGGTTCGATTCAATATGCGGAGAATCCTCCCAAGAAATACGAAGATATTTATCCGCTTTTTTTCGAGAACGAGCACGCGCGCGAGTTACTCGAAGAACTCAAGAGCATCGTCACCTACTGGGCGTCACTGGGGATCAGAATCTTCCGCGTCGACAATCCCCATACCAAGCCGTTTGGCTTTTGGGAATGGCTGATCGGAGAGGTTCGCCGCGAGTATCCCGACGCGCTCTTTCTGGCGGAGGCGTTCACGCGCCCGAAGGTAATGTACCGTCTCGCTAAACTGGGATTCACGCAATCCTACACATATTTCTCCTGGAAAAATACAAAGTGGGAACTCACGCAATATTTTACGGAAGTCACGCAGGCACCGGTTCGCGAGTTTTTTCGCGGGAATCTCTGGCCCAACACCCCCGACATCCTGACGGAATATCTCCAGGATGGAGGGCCTCCCGCGTTCATGATCCGGTTCCTATTGGCGGCCACTCTTGGGGCGAACTACGGCATTTACGGCCCCGCCTTCGAGCTATGCGAGAATCGCGCGGTGATCCGGGGCAGCGAAGAGTATCGGGACTCGGAAAAATACCAGGTTCGCGCGTGGCCCTTTGACCGTGCGTACAGCCTGCGTGGCCTCATCACGCGGGTGAATCATATCCGGCGCGACGCCCGTGCGCTACAGAGCGATCATAGTCTTCAGTTTCATACGGTTGATAACGATCAGATCATTGCATACAGCAAGGCGACCGACGACCGCTCCGGCATCATTCTCGCAATCGTCAATCTCGATGTTCGCCATAAACAGTCAGGCTGGGTTGAACTGCCTCTGCGCAATTTTGGTGTAGACCCGTATCAGCCGTTTCAGGTGGAAGACCTGCTGACGGGGACACGGTATCGTTGGCAGGGCGAAAGAAATTATGTCGAACTCGATCCTTCACAGATGCCGGCGCACATTCTGAAAATTCGTTAGGGATGCGGACGCCGCCACTTGGTTTGTAATCTTGCAACGTGCATGGTCAAAGAGTGCTAGAGAAGAGGGAAACCGTGGCTGAGTCGGCCCAGTCGCTTTGGTACAAGGACGCCGTCATCTACCAATTGCATGTTCGCACTTTTTGCGACAGCAATAACGATGGTATTGGCGATTTCGCCGGGCTGATGCAGAAGCTGGATTATTTGGAAAACCTGGGAATAGACGCGCTTTGGCTCATGCCCTTTTTCCCTTCTCCCTTGCGTGACGATGGCTACGACATCGCGGACTACACTTCCGTCCACCCGAATTACGGTGAACTCAAGGACTTCAAGGCCTTCCTAAAGGTCGCCCATGACCGGGGAATCCGAGTCATCATCGAGCTGGTTCTAAACCATACCTCGGACCAGCACGCCTGGTTCCAGGAATCGCGCAGCTCACGCGACAATCCTAAGCGCGACTGGTACGTGTGGAGCGATACCGACGACCGTTACAAGGACGCCCGCATCATTTTCCTCGACACGGAATTGTCCAACTGGGCCTGGGACCCCGTCTCGAAATCCTATTATTGGCATCGCTTCTTCAGCCACCAGCCGGATCTGAACTACGACAACCCCGCGGTCTTCGAGGCCATGTGGGGCGTGATGCGATTCTGGCTCGATCTGGGCGTGGATGGGTTCCGTCTAGACGCGGTCCCGTATCTGGTCGAACGCGACGGGACTAACTGCGAAAACCTGCCCGAGACCCACACCATCATCCGCGAGCTTCGCAAGCGGCTGGACGCCGAATATCCCGGCAAGATGCTTCTCGCCGAAGCAAACCAGTGGCCGGCGGACGTATCCTCCTATTTTGGCAACGGCGATGAATTCCACATGGCGTTTCATTTTCCTCTCATGCCGCGAATCTTTATGGCCGTGCAGCTAGAGGACCGTAAGCCCATCATCGAGATTCTCGAGCAGACCCCACAAATTCCCGAGAACAGCCAGTGGTGCATCTTCCTTCGCAACCACGACGAGCTCACGTTGGAAATGGTCACCGACATCGAGCGCGACTACATGTACGACGAGTACGCGAAAGACAAGACGATGCGCATCAATCTTGGCATTCGCCGCCGTCTCGCTCCCATGATGGATAACGACCGCAGGCGTATCGAGCTTCTCTGTGTACTGCTCATGTCCATGCCTGGAACGCCCATTATTTACTACGGTGATGAAATCGGCATGGGCGACAATATTTATCTGGGCGACCGCAATGGTGTCCGCACGCCGATGCAATGGAACGGCGGCTGGAATGCCGGCTTTTCGCAGGCCGATCCCGAACGCCTCTACTCACCCTTGATTTCAAATCCTGTCTACGGCTACCAGGCGATTAACGTGGAGTCTCAAAAGCGAGTGCCGCATTCGTTGCTTTCCTGGATGAAGAAGCTGATTGAAGTGCGGAAGTCAACACGCGTGTTCAGCCGCGGGTCGATCGAATTTCTAAGGCCGTCGAATCATCGGGTGCTGGCCTATGTGCGCCAGCTGGATGATGAGAAAATCCTGATCGTCAATAATCTTTCGAGCTCTGCGCAGGCCGTCGAGCTGGACTTGCGGCAGTTCAAGGGCAGCATTCCGATTGAGATGTCCGGGAGAAATCTGTTCCCTCGCATAGGGGACTTGCCGTACCTGCTGACGATGGGTCCGTACCAGTCCTATTGGTTCCGTTTGCGGCGCCTTTGACGCTATCGGAATCTGAGGAACTTCTGCGCGAGGGCAAGCGAGTTGCCCTGGGCCTTTTAGGGGGAGATCTCATTTGGCGGAAGAATCCTTTCTCACCGACGACCTGCTTCGCCAGTTGATCAGCGTGGGCGAGGTGGATCTTCTTGTCGGAATCCCCTCCCTCAACAATGTTGCGACGATCGCGAACGCCGTGGCCGCCGCGGAGGACAGTTTTCAGCACGCGTTCCCGCGGGAGCGTGCGGTGATCGTCAATGTGGATAGCGGTTCAAACGACGGTACCCCGGATGCTTTCCTGAATGCATCTTCGCACCAGAATTCGCGGGGCCGAGGGCTCACGTCGCTTCGAACGGGCCACAGGGTTGTCGCCCGTTGCGATACGCCCTCGCCGGCCGCGGTCTTCCGCACGATTGTGGCAACCGCGGAGTTAGTGCGCGCCAAGGCCTGCGCGGTCGTCTCGCCCGCCTCTCCGGGGCTTTCCGCCGGCTGGGTCGAGAACCTGCTCCAGCCGGTTTGCCGACAGGATTTCGACTTTGTCGCTCCCCTCTATGCGCGCCAGAGGTTTGATGGCCTTCTTGTGCGGCAGTTGCTGTATCCGATGAGCCGTGCCATCTTCGGGCGCCGGATTCGCGAGCTTCTAGCGACTGAGTTTGGCTTTTCGGGACGGCTTGCGAGCAATTGCGCAAATCGGGATGCCTGGCATGAAGCCTCTATCCAGGATTCGCCTCAGACCTGGATGGCGGCCACCGCCATCAGTTCTGATTTTCGTTGCTGCCAGTCCTTTCTCGGACCTAAAGTGCGTCCCGCCGCGGGTCCACCCACCGACCTCGTCACGGCGATTCGCCAGGCCGTGGGGGCGCTCTTCTGGTGTGCTGAATCGCAGCAGCGGTTCTGGATGCAGCGGACCGGTTCAGAGCCTCTTAGCACCTTTGGTCCTGATCACGAGCTAACCGACGAGCCGGCCAACGTGAACCTCGAAAGAATCTTTGAGCTCTTTCGCTGTGGTGTTGCTGAACTGTCGCCGATCTTGAAGACCCTTCTGAATCCCGACACGAATACTGAAATTCAGCACCTCGCCACGCTCGACGAGCGAAGCCTTTGCTTCGATAATACGCTCTGGGCGCGCACCCTTTACGACTTCGCGGGCTCCTACCACCACGCGCTGCTCAATCGTGACCATTTGGTACAGGCGCTTGTCCCTCTCTATCGCGGCAGGATTTATTCCTTCTTTTTGCGGCACGCGAGTTCTTCTCCTGCCGAAATGGAAGCCGATTCGGAAAACCTTTGTCTGGAACTCGAGCGACAGAAGCCATACTTGATCGAACGCTGGAAGAAGCCAAGTGAGGTGGTCATATGAAAAACACCATTCTTCGAGGGTTGGCGCAAGCCTACGAAAATCTCGTGCACATGATTGCCGACTTCCTTCCGCGGTTTGTGACCATGCTGACCATTATCCTGGCCGGCCTGCTGATCGCGTTTCTGCTGAGGAAAATTCTGCGATCGATCCTGCATCTTACGAAGCTGGACCGCATTTCCGAGCAAGCCGGCGCTTCGCATGTGCTGCGGAAGGCGGCCATGCCTTCGATGTCTGAATTCCTGAGCCGCTCGCTGTTTTGGATCACGCTTCTCGGATTCGTCCTGCTGGGGATCAGCGTGCTCCGAATTCCGGAACTACAGGAACAGATTGCACACCTTTTTCAGCTCTTGCCGCAGATTGTCGTCGCGATTCTGATCCTGTTTGTCGGGATTCTTGCCGCAAACTTCTTGTCGCGCGCGGCTCTGCTGACTGCGGTGAATGCCGGGTATCGCTCTCCACGGCTTTGGAGCGGCTTGGTTAGCTTCATTATCTGGATTTTGACGATCTCGATGGCGCTGGAACAAATTGGCTTGGCGCGGCAGACGGTTGTGGCCGCGTTCTCCATTGTTTTCGGCGCCGTGATGCTCGCCCTGGCGATTGCTTTTGGTTTGGGCGGACGTGACCTCGCTCGCCAGACCCTCGACCGATATGTGGGCAACAGGGATCGCGAGAAAGAAGAAGAACCTTCTCCTTTGTGATATTGCCGGGAAGGGCGCTGGAGAAGACCATGAGCACATCGGGAACCGAGCGACTCATGTCCCTGTACGAAAAACTCCGGCTCGCGCTGCCGGAGCAGTTGCCTGCATACTTCTCGATGCAGCGCTGGTTCGGCGGAAAAGCGCGCCGGACTCGCTCCGTGGAGCTTGTCGACCTGGTTCCGCTGTGCCGGGGCGGGGCATTTGTGCTTCTGACGCGCGTTGACTATGAGGTCGGCCCGAGCGAACAGTACATGCTGCCGATGATTGTTTCGGACGCCACAAGCGGGCAGTCAGCAGATAGCACTGCGGCCTTGACGGTCGGCAGAGGCGGGAGCGGCGCAAACCTTGTTCTGACCGACGCGCTCAAAAATGATCAATTCCTGAGCTGGCTTCTCGATGCGATCGAGGTAAAACACGTCTCTCAAGGAATACGAGGCGAGATATGCGCTTCCACTACCGGCGTCTTTCAAGATATCCGCTCCCGTGCCGGAGAAGACCTGGGGCCTAGATTGCTCACCGGCGAGCAAAGCAATAGCTCGGTTGCCTACGGCGACCGTCTAATTCTAAAATTGTTTCGACGAATTGAACAGGGCGTGAATCCCGATCAGGAAATCGCACTGTTCCTCACGGTAAACGCTCATTTTCCCCATGTGCCGCCCTTAGCCGGTTCGCTCGAGTATCGAGGCGTTAGCGGCGGTGTCATTTCCATCGGCATGTTGCAAGGATTCGTCCCCAATCAAGGAGACGCCTGGCGATCGACTCTGCTCTCCTTGGAAGGCTTTTGGGAGGAAACGGCGAAGCATCCGGGAGGACCACCGGCCCTTACCGGGGATGCCGCGGATCCGCACTGTCCCTATGAAGCTCGCCTTCCACCTATTGCAACGGAATTGATCGGAGCTTATCTCGAGAAGGTAGAACTGCTCGGAAAACGAACAGCGGAGCTGCATTTGGCGCTGGCCTCTGATGCCTCGGACCCCGCTTTTGCGCCTGAGCCGTTCACGCTTTCCTTCCAGCGTGACGTTTCGGTCGAAGCTTGCGAACTAGCCACGCGCAATTTCGGGCTCCTTCGTCAAAAGCTCGATGAATTACATCCGGACGCCCGTGCGCAAGCCATCCACATTCTCGGCCGAGAGCCTGCGATCCAGGAGAAGTTTCGGTCGCTAGCCAACGCAAAAGGACTGGGAGACCGCATCCGCATCCACGGCGATTACCACCTGGGCCAGGTTCTCTACACGGGTTCCGATTTTGTGATCATCGATTTTGAAGGCGAACCGGCGCGTCCTCTCTCCGAGCGTCGCGTCAAGCGGTCTCCTCTGCAGGATGTTGCCGGGATGGTGCGGTCTTTTCACTATGCCGCCTTCGCGCATTTGCTCGGTCTAGCCGACCAATCGCAGTTACCGCAGAAGGATTTTGAACACTTCGCTCCGTGGGCGCAGAGCTGGTATACCTGGGTGGTCTCCCGCTTCTTGTGTTCGTATTTCGAGATTGCTCAATCCGGTTCCTTCTTGCCTCCCAGTCGCGAGGAAATATCCGCCTTATTACAAATCCATTTGCTCGAGAAGGCCGTGTACGAACTCGGCTATGAGCTCAACAATCGTCCGGCCTGGGTTGGCATCCCCTTGGCAGGAATTTCGCAACTACTCGCTTGCTAATTCGGTCGCGTGCCCGTGAAAGGTCGGGCTTCCGGTGACGACCTCGCCATTCGAAATACCTCTTGGTGCATTTTGTTCCGGGCAGAATGCCTGCCGTTTTCTGGTGTGGGCCCCCAAGGCGGAAAGGGTGGAGGTGCATCTGCTTGCTCCAGACGATCGCATGGTCCCGATGCAGCGCTTAGAACGGGGATATTTTTTTGCGCACGCCGAAAATGTTAGCACCGGTGCACTATATCGCTATCGGCTCAACGACCAGGCCGAGCATCCCGATCCCGCGTCGCGGTTTCAGCCGCAAGGTGTGCACGGCCCGTCACAAGTTGTTGGTAACGAGTTTGATTGGAGTGATGCCGTCTGGCGCGGACTTTCTTTGCGTGAGTATGTTCTCTATGAACTTCACGTCGGTACGTTCACTGCGGAAGGTACGTTTGATGCAATCATCCCGCGGATCGCATCATTAAAGGCGCTGGGGGTTACCGCGATTGAAATCATGCCGGTCGCGCAGTTTCCCGGCGAGCGAAATTGGGGCTACGACGGCGTGTATCCCTATGCCGTGCAGAACTCCTACGGCGGTCCCACCGGCCTGAAAAGGCTCGTCAATGCCTGCCATGCCCTGGGCGTCGCCGTTGTGCTCGACGTCGTGTACAACCACCTCGGCCCGGAAGGGAACTACACATCCGAGTTTGGCTACTACCTCACCGATACCTACAACACCCCGTGGGGCGCGGCTCTTAACTTCGAGCAAGCTCACAGCGACGAGGTACGCCGCTCCTTCATAGAGAATGCTTTGCAATGGATCACTGATTTCCATATCGACGGGCTGCGCCTCGATGCGATCCACGCAATCGTCGACCCCTCCGCCCGTCCTTTCATCGAAGAACTGGCGGCCGCGTGCCACGGCCGGGGCAAAGATCTGAACCGTCATGTGAATGTGATCGCGGAGAGCAATCGCAACGACCGGAAGATCGTCCTCCCGCGCGAGCAGAATGGCTCGGGCGTCGACTCTCAGTGGAACGACGACTTCCATCACTCCTTGCGAGTTACGTTCACCGGCGAACAAGAGGGCTACTACCAAGATTTCGAGGGTTTAGCTGATCTGGCCCGGGCATTTCGTGAAGGCTTTGTTTATCAAGGTCAATATTCCAAATACCGCAAGCGTCAACACGGAAATGCATCGCGAGGACTTCCCGGAGAGCGCTTTGTGGTGTTCGCTCAGAATCACGACCAGGTAGGCAACCGGAAGGTCGGAGACCGACTCACAGCGGTCGCTTCGTTCGAGCAATTGAAGGTCGCTGCCGCAGCCGTGCTCCTTTCTCCGTATGTCCCGCTGCTGTTCATGGGAGAGGAATACGGCGAGACCGCACCATTCCAATATTTCGTCAGCCACAGCGATCCCGCGCTCATTGAAGCCGTGCGCAAAGGGAGAGAAGAAGAGTTCGCCGGCTTTCCGTGGTCAGGGGATGTGCCGGACCCTCAGGACGAACGAACATTTCTGCGGTCAAAGCTCAACTGGAATCTCCGGCAACAGGGCAATCACCGCGTCCTTTTGGATTTCTATAAAGAGTTGCTTCGTTTGCGCCGAGAGATTCCAGCGCTCAGCCAACTCGACAGGAACACCCAGCAGGTCACCGTGCTCGCGGAAGAGAAAACCGTGTTGGTGCGGAGATGGCACAAAAGCGGCCAAGTCTTCGCCGCATTCTGCTTGGGCGACGGTTCCACATATTCCGAGCTGCCCATTTCTCCCGGCCGCTGGACACGACAATTGGATTCAGCTCATTCGCGGTGGGACGGGCCAGGAAGCGACGCCCCTGGAAACGTGGACTCCGGCGGACGGGTTGAACTCCACCTGAAGCCCTGGTCGATTGCGCTGTACGCGCGAGCTGACCAATAGCCATTCTCGTCGGTCATCGCGGGGAAGCTGCGCGATTTCCCAGGCGAAAAGCTACGGTGACGTCTTCCAGGCTGCCTACCGCACGACCGTTGAAAACGGTTTGCCTGTAGCGCCAGCGCCGCACAGCATTAATGGCAGCCGGAACCAGCAGCGGCGGCCCATTGAGGAGTCGCACGCTTTCAACGGTTCCCATCGGATTCACCAGCACGTGCAACATCACGATGCCTTCCACCCGCGCGCGCGTGGCTTCAGTGGGATAGTTCGGTTGGCTGAAGGAAGCGAGCTGCCCAATCTGCAACGAGTCGCCCGGCCGCCAATCCTCGCCCCAGACAGATTGAAAGTGCGAACTGATGGCCACCGTGCCATGTGGGGTAGGCACATGAGTTGGCTCGGAGGGAGCTGGTGTGTACGCATCCAAGAGTTTGTGGCTGCGCGGCGAGGCTAGGGCAGAAGCGGGGGAAGCCGGCGGGGCAGAAGTCCCCTGCCAGCTAGGCATAGCGGTACGGTCGAAGGGGGCCGGCGGCGAGGGGGTTGTCCGGGAATGTTCGAGTTGGAATTGGCGTACCTTCGCTTCCGCCTCTTCGGGCGTTTCGATTTCCTCGCGATCGGCTCGGTGTGTCTCCGGCGAATTTTGTGATGCGCCCGACGCCGATTTCCGGTCTGCTTGCGAAATCGTCGCGTCCGGGGGAGCTTGGTCAGACCTTCGGTCAGGGAGGGGGACTGCCTCTGCCGCCGACGCGGTGGGGGAACCGGAGTCACTCGTCGCTGGCGGAGGGGGAGCAGTTTCTTCAGATGCGGCTCGTGGTGGCGGGAGCAGGTCAGCCCCGGAGGGGGCGCGCCGTAACAAAAGACTCTTCACGTTCGCAGGTCCAACCGCCATTACGATTCCAACCGCGAGCAGCGATAACAATGCCCCCATCGCGGCGAACCATCCCCGACCAGTCTGTTCTTTGAAGGCGGTCGGTTGATAACTAAGGCTGGCGAAGCGAACCGCATCAAGCCCCTTCGCCGCCGGCATGGCCGAGAAAGCCGGGGGAGCAGGGTGACTTCCTTGGGCGGCATTCTGCTTCGGTAGGCTTCCGCCGCTGACCCCGTTCGGCGGGGGGCTAGGGCGGAAGGTTGCCAAATGGGCCCACCTGCTAATCTGCTGCCGTGCGCTCTGGTTCAAGTCGACCAGCTCAATACCGGCTTCCTTCCGCGATTTTCCCTGCCATATCAACTTCCCGGAAACCTCGATCCAGGTTTCCGACTGCGGCAACCGAAAGCGCATCCTCGGAAAAACCAAGCCCGTCAGAGTTTCGGCAGCTTGGATGGCTAAGCCACCTTCACTGATATCAAGAATCACGCCACCGTTGTTCGGGTCGAGTTCCAGATAGGCCAAAGATCGGAGCTGAATGCGCACGTGTGTGCGGCGGTCCGGAGCTTTCGCAATGAGGTCAAAGTGTTCCTGGTTTTCAAGCATGGGACCCCCCTTCTAGGGGAGGGTTTACAACTATTATACCCAGCGCTTTCGCACCGGTTCAAGACCAGCACAGACCATCGAGAGATGCGCTTGGCGCCCCGGTGGTTGTTTTAGAGACTCCTGGACAGCCTTGCGTGACCATACGCCCATTCTCACCTTGGAGGTGAGCATGAAAGGTTCAGTTCTCGCGCCTTTCGCTGCAGGCGTGCTTATTTTCGCGCAAGGGGCCGGGACCCAGGACGCACCGAAACGTGGCAGCATGACCGGCTGTTTGAGGGCTGAAGTTGCACCCAGCCCGTACATGCTCACCGATCTTGAAAGGGGCCCAAAACAGTTGGAATTGTCTCCTCGCACCGAAAGCGCCCCCTTATAGGAAAGCGACGGAAATCCAAATCATTTCGACCCCCTGTCCGTAGACGGGGTTCCACCGTAGAGGAACCAGAGATCTTGCGGGCCGGGATTCAGTGAGGCACGGTTTCCTCCGGTGGCCAACAGTGTTCCCGTTTTTGCGCTCTGTGCCCTTTTGTTATGTCCCATTGTTGTTCCCAAGCGTGCATCAGCCCCTGCGCCGGCCCTAACTGCCCCAAGTATTTCCCCGAGAGATTTCCCCCCGGCGCGTGTTTAGCACATTGGACATCTAGGGTCACACACGGAGGATTTATCATGCCAGTCTTGTACACATCTCGAAAATTTCTCCTGCTCTTCTCGCTATGCTTTGCGCCGGTTGCCGCTCTTGCGCCAGCTTCTTTCGGGCAAATAGCGGTCGGAGTGGGCATCTCGGTTCACGTCGGACCACCCGCCTTGCCGGTATATACCCAGCCCCTATGTCCTGGCGACGGCTATCTCTGGACGCCTGGCTACTGGGCCTACGGTCCGGTGGGCTACTACTGGGTTCCGGGTGTTTGGGTGACGCCGCCGCGCGTGGGTGTGCTGTGGACGCCCGGCTACTGGGGCTTTGCGAGCGGCCTGTACGGTTGGCATGCCGGTTATTGGGGACCGCACGTAGGATTTTATGGTGGCATTAATTACGGATTCGGCTACGGCGGTGTGGGATTCTTCGGTGGAGAATGGCGTGGGGGGGCCTTTGCTTACAACACGGCCGTGATGAACGTCAACACCAGTGTGGTGCGTAACGTCTACGTGAACCGCACGGTGATCAACAGCAACACCATCGTGAACCGTACGAGCTTTAATGGCGCCGGCGGCGTGACGGCGCAGCCGGTTCCCGCGGAGCAGGCGGCCATGCACGAGCAGCACTTTGAGCCGACGTCGAACCAGCTTTCGCACGAGCAGGCCATGAGCCACGATCGCAACCAGCTCGCATCTTTCAACCACGGAACTCCTGGCACGGCAGCGATGGATTCGGTGAACGGGCGCCGCTACAACCAGCAGGGCCGCATCGCGAATGGCATGGCCTCCGGCCAGCTCACACCCGGGGAAACGAGGAACCTCGAAGGCCGCGAAGCTCACCTGAATGGTGAGATCCACAGCGACCGCACCGCCAACGGCGGCAGTCTCACGCCGCAGGAGCGCCAGCACGTGAACGCGCAGCAGAATAATCTGAGCCGGTCCATCTACGACGACAAGCACAACGCCGCCACAGAGCACTACGGCAACAACGAGGTAGGCGCGCGCCGGGATCTCCAGCAGCAACGGATCGCCAACGGAGTACGCAGCGGCCAGCTGTCACCGTCGGAAACAGCGGGACTTGAGAACCGCGAACAGAACATCAACCACCACATCGCCTCCGACCGCGCCGCCAACGGCGGAAAGCTAACTCCCCCAGAACGGCACAACATTAGCCAGCGGCAGAATGGCGCCAGCCAGCAAATCCACAACGAAAAGCACAACGCAAAGACCGCGCCTCGCTAGCGAGGTCTCCCTTGTGGACGATCGAGACGTGGGCGACACGCAAGTGCCGCCCGCGTTCGGCCATCCCATCGGCGCGATGAAGCCTCACTGAATCGCGGGAACATCTTCCACTGGGCAACGGGGCCGCCGTCGCCACCCCGCAGGAAACAGGCGAAAAAATACTACGAAACGCCCGCTGCCCTCTGCTAGTCTCTCTTGACGCTTGATCGGAGAATGATTCCTGTACCGTTTGCGAGCCCCACTCGGATGAGTCTAAAAAAGTGAACAATAAAACTTCTCGCACCGCCGGTTCGTCGGACCAGATCGGGTGCAGGCCAGCACGATGAATGCTTCCGAAAAGTACGGTTTGCCTTCCTCAGGATCCTGCGATTGCCACGTCCACATCGTGGGCCCTCCGTCGCAATACCCGCAGGTCGTCGACCGCTCTTATACGGCAGGCCTGGCGCTGATGGACACCTTGCGTGGCCTAGGCCGGCCCATGGGAATCAGTCGTTACGTCCTGGTGCAGCCGAGCTTCTACGGGATGGACAATTCCTGTATTCTCGACACGCTCGACGCACTGAACGGAAACGGGCGCGGCGTCGTGGTGGTAGACCCGCTCACCGTGTCCGCCAAACAGTTGGAGGAATACCAAAGGCGCGGCGTCTGCGGGGTGCGCGTCAATTTCTACAGCAAGTTCAATCCACTCGCGTCGGCGGGAGTTGGTGAAGTGCTGCGTCGCTTTGCGGCCGTCTTGCCTCGCACGGGCTGGCACATTGAGGTGATTGCAAACCTTTCCACGGCGATCGAGGCCCAAGCGGCAATCCGCAGTTCGACGTTGCCCGTCGTTCTTGACCACTACGGCGTGTTTGGCGACGCTACGCCGCAAAGCGAAACGGGGCGCGCGCTGCTCGATCTGCTTCGCCGGCCGCACGTATGGATGAAGCTGTCGGCTCCCTACAGGGTTGTCCCCAACCCACTCGCCACGGTTCCTCCGGCAGAATGGCTCACTGCGTTCTTAAAAGTCGCGCCCGACCGGTGCGTCTGGGGCAGCGACTGGCCTCATCCACCGTCACGGGGCGATCAGAAGGACAAGGACGCGACGCTGCCGTATCGCCATATCAACTACGGCCGTGCTCTGGCAGACTTTCTTGAAGCTCTGCCCGAGCCGGCGCTCGCAGAGCGCATCCTGGCGTCCAATCCAGCGAACCTCTACGGGTTCGGTGCCGTACAGAGCCTCGGGGCATAGAAGGGATTCGTGATGGGAATTCAGGCTCCAACAGCCACTGCGGTGCCAATCGCAACTCCATCGGAGTTGGAACGCCGCACGTTCGCGAAAATTGCGTGGAGACTCCTGCCTCTTCTCAGCGTCAGCTATCTCCTCAATTATATGGACCGCAACAACGTCGGCTTTGCGGCCCTGTCGATGAACCACGCAGTCGGCCTGACGGCGTCGCAGTTTGGAACCGGTGCTGGCATTTTGTTCCTCGGGTATTGCCTATTCGACGTGCCCAGTAACATCGCGCTGCATCACTTCGGCACGCGGGCGTGGATTGCCCGCATCATGATTACCTGGGGTCTGGTCTCCGCCGGGACGATTTTTGTCGTTGGACCGAAGAGCTGGTATCTTCTCCGTTTTCTGCTGGGTGTGGCTGAGGCTGGTTTCTACCCCGGTATTGTGTTCTATCTCACCACCTGGTTTCCGGCAGCCTACCGCACCCGTATGCTGGTGTGGTTCCTGCTGGCGATTCCCGTCTCCACGGTTGTCGGTGCTCCCATCTCAGGTTTATTGCTGGCGATGGACGGGTTCGCTGGAATTGTCGGTTGGAAATGGCTTTTCCTCATTGAAGGATTGCCGGTGGTTTTTCTCGGCTTTGCGATTCTTTGGATGCTTTCGGACACACCCGAGCAAGCCAGATGGCTCACCGACCAAGAGAAATTGGTTGTGCGCAACCGCATCGCGAGCGAGCGGCACGCCGGCGAAATCCGGCACCTGCTGCCCGCGCTGAAAGATCCGCGGGTGTTGCTCCTCGCGCTGGTGCAGTTCGGCTTCACTACGGGCTCATACGGCGTGGGAATCTGGCTTCCGCAGATCATCAAGACGTCCCACATTTCAAATACGAATGTGGGTTTTGTCACCGGTATCTGCTATGCAACCGCCTGTGTCGGAATGATGATCTGGGCGGCCCACGTGGACCGCACGGGAAAGCGGATTTGGAATCTAACGATCGGCTGTCTCCTATCGACCGCGGGGCTCGTTTTTGCGATATTGTCTGCCCATTTCTGGATTTCGCTTGCGTGGATGACGGTCGCCCTGATCGGAATCAATACCGCCCGGGCGGTGTTCTGGACGATTCCCGGCCGTTTCCTCACCGGACTTGCTTCGGCCGGGGGCCTTGCTTTTATCAATTCGGTGGGGACAGTCGGAGGCTTTGTGGGTCCGGCGGTCATGGGCTGGCTGAAAGATCGCACGAATTCGTTTTCGGCCGGCCTGCTCGCGATGGCGGGGTTTCTGCTGGTCTCGACCGTCCTTTCCTGGTCGATGAAACTGGTTGTGAAGCAGGAGTGATTGCCTGCAGGGAGTGGCGCCCTGATGTCCGCCACTCCGCAGCCATTCTCAAGTCCTCAGATTTCCCGCAGGGCGTTGAACTGCGCAACGTACCCCGAAGGGTCAATCCGGGCGGCGATTACGGTCGTTCTTCCGGACTTAAGCGCACAGCCTATAGCGTCCGCCAAAGACTTCTCGCTATCGGCGACGGTGCCATCAGCCCCGAAGCCCTGAGCCAACCGCTCCCAGTTCACACGACCCAGCCCGACACCATAGGTAGGTATGCCCTTTATCTCCTGTTTCACGCGGATGAGGCCGATTTCCTCGTCGTCCCAGACAATTGTGATGAATGGCAACGACTCCCGGTTTGCCGTCTGGAGTTCAGCTAAGGCCATCAAGAAGCCGCCATCGCCGGTAAACGCCACTACCGGCCGCTCCGGATGCGCCAAGCGCGCGCCGAGAGCGCCCGGAATCGCGAAGCCCATCGAACCCAGGCCGTTGGACGTGAGGAATTCACGCGGGCCGTAGGATTGCCATTTCTGGACCACGAGCAGCCTGCTCGCGCCCGCGTCGCATGTGGCAATGGTATCCCGCGGGAGTACGGCCCGAGCCACCTCCAACGCCCGCTGCGGAGACAGCCCGGTGCTGGGGGTGTTGAGCGCGTTCACCACTTTTTCCCGAAACTCGCGCGCCGCGCGCTCTCCCCAGGATTTTTCGGGGGTCCATTCGGCCAAACCCGCCAGAAGCGACTTCAGATCGCCGACAACCTCAGCAGTCGCGGGCACCAGTGCATCCAGGCTGGGGATGGAAGAGAGCGACAGCACTGGCAACGTATAGGGCCAGGGCTTCGGCTGCAATTCGACCGCGTCCATGCCGACCGTCACGATCAGATCCGCTTCGTTTACCAGATCTCGTTCGATAAGCCCGCCAATAATGCAGCCAGCCCGGAGAATATGGTCCTCCGGGATCACACCCTTGCACTTAGTCGTCGTAAGAACGGGCGCCCCGAGGCGTTCTGCAAGGGCTACGAGCTCGTTAGACGCTTTTGCCCAAAGAACACCCAGGCCCACGAGCAGAATCGGACGCTTCGCCGCTTCCAGCATTTGCAGCGGCGTTTTGAGCCCCGCCTTATCAGCGACCAATGGAACAATATTTGGCAGCAGCGAAGGTTCGGCTACCAGAGTTGCCGCTTCTTTCGTTGTCTCTGTAGAGAGCATGTCAAACTGCACGGGGCCGGGAGGATGCGCTGTGGCGATGCGCATACCGCGCCTGATCTGCTGCCTTACCGTCCTGGCGCCAATCGTGGAATTCCACTTCGTGATCGGAGTGTAGAGCGCCAGATGATTCATCCGCTGGCGAAGGCCGGTCTCATACGTGTGGGGCGGATACTGGTCGGTAATGACAATCAACGGGCAGCGATCCATCCAGGCATGCGCTACACCGTTCACCATGTTCGCCGCGCCCGGCCCGCGGGTCGAAAGACAAACGCCCGGCGATCCGGTGATTTCTCCCCACGTGGAGGCGAGCATAGCTCCTGCCGTCTCCTGCTTCATCAGGATGAAACGCATCCCCCGCACCCGGGCCGCGTCCATCATTTCGACCGATTCGCCTCCGGGATGCCCCACGATGAAAGGAGTGCCCGCATCGCGGAATGCTTCGACCAATACCTCGACGGTGGTAGCCATTTGCGCTTGGTAGTCCCTCTATGGAAGTAAAAAACGCTAAATCAAACAATCTATAATAGCAGAGCCATGTCTGACTTGTCTCTCAAAGCGAATCGGTTCGTTTCGGAAATTTTCTGGGATGCTGCGAAGCCATTCCGCATTCCGGCCGCGTATTATAGAATTCATGCTATGTCTAACCTCAGGGTCGCTTTCTTGGATCGTTATCACCCGAACATTTGCGAGACAATCCGGCGGGGTTTGCCCGGGGACTGGGCGCCAAAGTTTGCCGAGAGCCGTGAAGTGAAGGACCAAATGGCCGCCGTCGTGGAGGCAGATCTCCTGTTCGTGATGGCGGCGCCCGTCACGCCAGAGATCCTCGCCGCCGCTACGAAAGTTCGCTTCATCCAGAAGCTCGGTGCGGGGGTCGATCGGATCGACCTCAAGGTCTGTGAGCAGCGGGGAATCGGAGTGGCTCGATTGGCGGGCGGAAATGCCATCCCGGTGGCCGAACACGCGCTCCTGCTGATTCTGGCGACGCTGCGCCGATTGCCGATAATCGATCAGCGAACGCGAGCGGGAGAATGGCTCAAGGAAGAGTCGCGAGGCGTGAATCGGCAGCTCCACGGCAAGCGCGTGGGCCTGGTCGGTCTAGGCGCCATCGGCAAGGCTCTCGCAAAGCTGCTCAAAGGATTCGAGGTCGAGATCGTCTACTATGATCCTTTTCCTCCTTTACCGGAAATAGAGCAGAAGCTCGGCGTCAAGGGCGTCTCCCTGGATGACCTTTTGGCAACTTCGGACGTGGTGTCGCTGCATCTCCCGCTGATGCCCACGACCGCGAATTTGATCAGCAAAGAAAGGATCGCCCGGATGAAGCCGGGCGCCGTGCTGATCAATTGCGCGCGCGGTGGCTTGGTTGACGAAGCTGCTCTGGCCACGGCATTGACCGAGGGCCGGCTCTTTGGAGCAGGAATCGATGCGTTCGCGAAGGAGCCGCCGGTAGGGAATCCTTTGCTCGCCCTCGTGAATCAAACAGTTGTTACACCGCATTTTGCCGGCGCGACCATCGATAACTTCAGCTCCGTGATCGAGAGCGCCGTGCGTAACGCGCGCCAATATCTCAGCAGCGGAACGGTACCGACGGCAGACGCGGTCTTTTTGCCGCAGTCACAGGTAACACCTAGGAATGCTGGATAATTTCGCCGCTGCGCGCCGAAATAAGTTGATCTCCAAGGGGTCGCGGCGGTAGGTCGAGCGAGGTTCGATGGAAAAACGTCAGACAATGGTGGTGAACGAAATTCGGTCCTTTCTGATCAACAATGAATGGGTGCCCGGAAGCGGTGGGTCGTTTGTCTCGATCAACCCGGCCGATGGCAGTGAGATCGCCCGCATCGCGGGAGCTTCCCAGGGGGATGTGCAGGCGGCCGCTTCGGCCGCGCGTGCTGCTCTGTCGAATCCACAATGGCACGATTTAAAACCTCACGAGCGCGCGCGCCTGCTCTATCGCCTGGGGGAATTAATCTCGGCGGACTCCGAGCGGCTCGCGCACGTGCAAATGCAAGACAACGGCAAGACTCTGAAGGAGTGCCGCCAGCAAGTGGCCAGCGCCGCCGGCACCTTCCGCTACTATGCGGGCGCCTGCGAGACTTTGGAGTCGGAGGTAACTCCGCCGCGCGGAAACTATTGGACGATGACGGTGCGCGAGCCGGTGGGCGTCGTCGCGGCGATCACTGCCTGGAACTCTCCTGTCACCCTCGAAGCGCATAAACTGGCTCCCATCCTGGCGGCAGGGAACACGGCAATCCTGAAGGCGTCCGAGGTTGCTCCGCTCATCAGCCTTGAATACGCAGAACTGGTGCTCAAAGCAGGTTTCCCTCCGGGCGTCGTCAACGTGCTCGCGGGCGCGGGCGAAGTGGGCCGTTGGCTGGTCGACCATCCGGGCGTCGATATGATTTCCTTCACGGGCGGAACAAAGACGGGCAGCGCGATCGCGTCAACCGCCGGGCGCTTACTCAAGCCCGTCGTCCTGGAACTCGGAGGGAAGTCACCGAATATTGTGTTTGCCGACGCCGATTTGAAGAAAGCCATTCGCGGAACAGGCGATGGTATCTTCTCAGGTGGCGGCCAGTCTTGCATTGCAGGCTCGCGCATTTTCGTGCAGAAGCCGATCTTCAAAGAGTTTCTGAATGGTTTGTGCGACTTTGCCAGGGACTATCGTATGGGCGCGCCCGAGTCCCCGGATACCGACCTCGGTCCCCTAGCAAGCTTCTCGCATCGGGAACATGTGGAGCGATATGTCGAAATTGGTCGCAAGGAGGGGGCTTCGGTCTTGGCCGGAGGCATCCGGCCCACCGGCGGCATCTTCGACAAGGGAGCGTTCTATCCGGCTACCGTGATGACCGATGTTGACAACAGCGCGCGGGTTTGCAGGGAAGAGATCTTCGGCCCGGTCGCTGTGGTTCTTCCGTTTGAGAACGAAGACGATCTGCTCCAGCAGGCCAATGACACCGATTTCGGGCTGGCCTCTGGTATCTGGACGGGAAATTACCAGCGGGCATGGCGAGTGGCGCGCGGCCTTCGAGCCGGCACGGTCTGGATCAACACGTACAAGCAAGCTTCCATAGCAACGCCCTTTGGCGGATTCAAGCAGAGCGGTCTCGGCCGCGAAAAAGGCTTGCAAGGTATGCTCGCCTACACAGAGACGAAGGGTATTTTCTGGGGCTTGACTTAGCCGCGCCTCCCTCATCTGATCTCCGAACTCAGTCTGCCTGTTGTGGGGCAACCTGCAAATGACCCGAACGTTTCCTCTGCTGCCACCAAACGCTGAAGCGGTCCATGTAGAGATAGACGACCGGCGTCGTAAAAAGCGTCAGCATCTGGCTGAAAATTAAACCGCCGATGATGGTAATCCCCAACGGAACCCTTAGCTCCGAGCCGATGCCCGTGTCTAGAGCCAGCGGCAGCGCCCCCAGCAGGGCTGCCATTGTCGTCATCAGGATTGGGCGAAAGCGCAGCAGACACGCCTCGTGAATGGCGCTTTTGGCATCCCGATGTTCGTTTCGCTGCACGGCAAGGGCAAAGTCGATCATCAGAATCGCATTCTTCTTCACCAGGCCGATCAGCAATACGATTCCAACGAGCGCAATTACGTTGAGATCCAAGTGGAAGATCATCAAGGCCAGAACCGCCCCGACGCCCGCCGACGGCAACGTGGAAAGAATCGTGATCGGGTGGATATAGCTTTCATAGAGCATTCCCAGCACGATATACACCGCCAGCAGAGCAGCGACGATCAAGAAAGGCTCGGTGGAGAGCGAGACCTGGAAGGCCTGCATCGATCCGGAATATGCACTTCGAATCGAGGCGGGCATGGAGATATTTTGCTCCGCGTCGCCGATCGCCCGAACGGCGTCGCTTAAGGCCACCCCGGGGGCTAGATTGAAAGAGATCGTCACGGCCGGGAACTGTCCATCGTGGTTGACGGCCAACGGAGCAATTTTCTTCTCGAAATGGGCCACCGCACTCAGCGGAACAACTCCTCCGGTGCTAGAGTGAATGTAAACGTCGTTGAGTCCCTGAGGGTTCTGCCAGAATTGGGGTGCCACTTCCAGCACCACGTGATATTGGTTGAGTGAGGTATACATCGTGGAAACCTGGGATTGTCCGAAAGCGCTATACAGGGTTGTATCCATCAATTGGGGCGTAATCCCCAGCCGGGCTGCTGTCTGGCGGTCATACACCAACCGGGCCTCCAGGCCGCTGTTTTGCTGGTCCGAGTCCACGTCTGTGAGTTCGGGCAATTTCCGCATTTGGCCAAAGACAACCGGCCCCCATTGGACCAGGTCATCGACGCTATCGGATCGAAGGGTGTACTGATATTGCGCGTTGGAGGACTTCGCGCCAATTTTCAAATTCTGATTCGCCTGCAGCACCACGCGCGCTCCCGCCAGGCTGTTGAGCTTGGGACGCAGACGGTCAATCACCCGGCTGGCAGTCAGCTTCCTCTGTTCGAAAGGCTTCAACGCTAGGTTGACCTGTGCGGTGTTCACTGGGCCATTGCCTCCGGTGGAGATTACCGCCATCGCCACCGCGGGATCCGATTTGATGATATTGACAAACCGGGAAGCCAATCGCTGCATTTCCTGAAACGAGATGTCCTGGGAAGCGCGAATACCGCCGCTCAAATGGCCGTTGTCCCCCAAGGGGAAAAATCCCTTGGGCACAATCACGAAGAGATAGACATTTATGGCAATCGTCATCAGCAGGATTCCGAGCGTGAACGCCTCATGCCTCAGCACCCACTTCAGGCCTCGGTCGTAGACGCGCACCATCAAATCAAAGGCATTTTCATTGATGCGATAAATTCGCCCGTGGGCCCGCCCATGTTCCCGCTGCAAAAGATGGGCGCACATCATCGGGGTCATCGTAAGAGACACGAGCAGAGACACCAGGATCGACACCGAAAGTGTGACGGCGAACTCACGGAACAAGCGGCCCACGATGCCGGCCATCATCAAGATCGGTATGAATACGGCGACCAGCGACAACGTCATGGAAAGAACGGTGAAGCCAATTTCCCTTGCGCCGTGCAAGGCCGCTTCCAGGGGCCGCATCCCTTGCTCCATGTGGCGGGTGATGTTCTCGATCACGACAATCGCGTCATCCACGACGAAACCCGTGCAGATGGTGAGTGCCATCAAGGAGATATTGTCGATACTATAGTTGAACAGATACATCACGCCGAATGTGCCGAGCAGCGACACGGGAACCGCAACGCTCGGAATCAGAGTGGCGCGAGGGCTTCGCAAAAAGAGGAATACCACTAGAATGACGAGCGCGATGGAAACCAGAAGAGACCGCTCGGCCTCCCGGACCGCCGGAAGGATTACCGTGGCACGGTCGCCCGTGATCACCATGTCAATCCCTGCGGGAATCGAGGCTTTCAATGACGGAAGCGCCTGGCGGACACGGTCGGTGGTGTCGATGATGTTGGCGTTGGGCTGCCGATAGAGCTGCACAGTGACGCACGGTTTGCCGTCGAAAAAACCAGCGGCGCGAATGTTCTCGACCGAATCCTGGACGTCGGCAATATCCGACAATTTGATGGCGGCGCCATCGTGGTAGCCGACGATCAGCGGCTTGTAGTAGGCGGCCTGCAACAGCTGGTCGTTGGCGAGGATGTCTGCCGTCGTGTGCTCGTCCCAGATCTGGCCTTTCGGGACGTTCGCGTTCTGCTGGCTGAGCATGTTCTTCACGTCTTGAAGACCGAGCCCATAACTGTTTAGTTGAGTAGGATTGATATCGACGCGAACGCCCGGGAGCGAACTCCCCCCGACGAACACCTGCCCTACGCCTGAAACCTGGGATAGCTTTTGCGCCATAATCGTTGATGCCGCATCGTAGAGACGCCCGCGATCGTAGATCTCGGAGGTGAGAGCAATTTGTAAAATCGGCAAATCGGCTGGATTTACCTTCTTGTATGTGGGATTGCTCGGGAGGTTCGCAGGCAGATAGCTGCGTGCCGCGTTGATGGCTGCCTGCACGTCCCTGGCGGCGCCGTCGATATTACGATTCAAGTCGAACTGCAAAGTAATGGAGGTGCTGCCCAGATAGCTTGATGAGGACATTTCCGTAATGCCCGCGATGCGCCCGAATTGGCGCTCCAACGGCGTAGCGACCGAGGAGGCCATAATCTCCGGGCTGGCTCCCGGCAAGCTTGCGGACACGCTGATGGTCGGATAATCGATCTCAGGGAGTGCCCCCACCGGAAGAACCAGGAAGGCGATGATCCCGGCCAACGCTATAGCCACCGTGAGCAGCGTGGTGGCTACCGGCCTATGGATAAAGGGCGTCGAAAGGTTCATCGTTTAATGTGACGGAGGACGCGCAACGATGGGTACGGTTTGACCGGCGGGCTAAAGTGCAGAAACAGAACGTGTTCAGACCGCGCTTGGTCGCCGCGTTTCAACGTGTTGCTCCTTCACTTGCTTGCGGATTCCGCTCCATTGCTGTGGTTGGCTAGATAGAAATACCCCACTTTATTGTTCGGATTGGTGCCATACCACATCCGCCCTTGCGCATCACGGAACAATTCCCGCATCGCGATTTCCGAGTGCGGAACCGGATATTCGATCACCTTCCCGGTTTTGGTATCAAAGCGCGCCAATTCATCCATGTCGTGAGAGTTATACCAGAGGTACCCGTCCGCATCGAAACCCATGCTGTAGGGGGTAGGGTCAGGGCCCGGCAGTGGATACTCGGTGAAAGTCTCGGTCTTGGTATCAAAGCGGGCCATCTTCCCGGCGTTGAATTCACCCACCCAGATCATTCCGTCGGGAGCAATTTCCATGCGCCGCGGAAAGCTCTTCGGCGTGGGCATGGCCCATTGCGAGACTTTCATTGTTTTGCCATCGACTTTGCCAATCTTGTTTGCCCCCGATTGCGTGAACCAGACATCGCCATTCTTATCCGGTTTCACATCATAGGCGAATGCCACGCCCTCGAAGTGCGTGAATTTTCCGGTTTCTGGATCGAATTTCGTCAGCGGGCCCCCGCTGGCCCACGCGTTTCCGCTGGGATCGATTCGCACCGTGTGCTTTGACCCGCCGTCGATCGTTCCTTCTTTCCCTGGAAGGTAATAATCCTGATATTCGGTAATTGTTCGTGTGTTCGGATCCCATCGCCCGAGTTTGTTCGAATCGGTCTCCGTCATCCAAACAGAGCCGTCCGGTGCGGGCACGGCTGAATGAATGGCAGCCGTCCCTATATTGGGGACCGAAAAGTCCTGCATCTCACCGGTTTTAGGGTCCAGGCGTGTGATTTTATTCGCGACACCGAAATTTGGTATCCACACGTACCCATTCTTGTCCGGAGCGGCGCTGAAGGGCATGCGGCTCGGACCCGGCATGTCGTACTCCACATACACGATATTCAACGCGTCGCTGCCAAAGGTCCGCACCGTGTCGTTGTACGCAGGCATGTCCGCAGGAGATTTCGGCAGCACGGATTCCGGACCAAACAAACTTGTGAGGTAGGAGGCAATCACGTCTGCATCCTGATCCGTGACATCCACGTGCATGGTCGTCTGCATGTATTGAAGCCGGTCCCGCCAGCCGTCCGCGTCGCGCGTAACGGAAGCCATGCGGGTTTGGAATAGATGGCACGTCGCACAATGCGCAACGAGCAGGTCTTTCCCTCTGGCCGCCGGCCAGAGCTGCCGCGCTTGGTAGAACGAAATGTCATTCCAGCGGACCACACCCTTTTGCAGTGCGAAATCGCAGGATACCTTCTGGTCCGCGGTCAGATTCACACCCGTCTGGGGATCGGTCCGGAAGCCGGCCGCGCGGATCTGCAGGCGATATTCGCCGGCCGGAAGCTTTTCGATTTGATATTGCCCGTGGCTGTCGGAGAGAACGATCACCGTGATTCGGGACTTCGTGTTCTGGGCCTCGACAAACGCCCCCTGGAACGGCGCGCCTTCGGTGCCTTTCACTGTCCCTGTGATCGTCGCTCCGTAAGACGCAGCGCCGAAGAAAAGCAACAAGCACACGGACCGGATGAACTTGGCATTCAATCCCATGGCATCTCCAATTCGGTGTCTCTGAACTTGCAGCGATTTAACCTTTCCGGCTAGGAATCTCGACATAGGCCCGCGTGATATCGGCGACCGTCCGCGTGCCGCAATTACCCATCACAAGTTTCAGTTCACCCTGCAGGATCGCCAGGACCCGCTCCACACCGGGCTGACCGAACGCTCCCAATCCCCATAACATGGGGCGCCCAATTCCAACTGCCGTGGCACCGAGCGCTAGCGCCTTAAAAACGTCGGTGCCGCGACGGAATCCGCTGTCGACGAATACCGGAACGCGGCCGTTCACTTCGTCCACGATCTCGGGAAGAGCTTCAATCGTGGGCTGGAGCGTTTCCGTAACGCGCCCGCCGTGGTTTGAGACGTGAATGCCGTCGATCCCGTGGTCTACAGCCAGGCGCGCGTCTTCGCGCGTAGTTATCCCCTTGATCACGAATTTTCCGTTCCAGGATTTGCGCATTCGGTCGACGAAATCCCAGTCCAGGGGAACTGGCACGCCACCGACTGCGTCGAGGCCCTCGCGCATCGGGCGATCTCTGACGAGAATGTCTTGCCCTCTGACCTCATGGCAAGGCGTGCACTGCCTCAAATCTTTCGGCCGGTTGCGAAGGTAGGTTTCGGCGTGGCCGCCAGGAGTCGTATCGACCGTGAGAGCGATCACCGTGCATCCGGCGGCCTCCACGCGCCGCAGAAGCTTCTCGCAACCTTCCCACGTGCGTGGCGCATACACCTGATACCAGACTGGCCGGCCCAGCGCAGCGTTCACTTCTTCGACTGAAGTTGCCGTTGCCGTCGAAAGATACTGCAGCGTGCCGTACGCCTTGTCTGCCCGCGCGACAGCCAATTCGCCGTCGGGATGAAATGACTTCTGGCCGCCTGTCGGGCATGTGAAGATGGGGCTGTTGTAGATGGTGCCGAAAACATTGACGCGCATGTCCACCTTGGTGGCGTCGCGTAGGCGGCGCGGGCGTAGTTCAATGTGCTGGAATCCTTCGCGGTTAGCGCGGATCGTCGCGTCGTCGTCGACACCGCTAGTCATGAACGCCCAGTGGCCGGGCGCCACGTTGCCGCGCGCGACCTCCTCGAAATCAAATACGCTAAGCGCCTCGGCGGGGCTGGAGATTGGCGCGGCGGTTTGTGGCGCGTTCTGGACAACGACGCCATGGCGCAGGAAGGCTGCGACTCCACCGAGGGAAGCGACATAGGGGCTTGCGGCCAGGAACTTCAGGAATTCGCGCCGTGCGGTTTGTTTCTTCATAACGGAGGCGAATTTTAGCGCCCTCGGGCCCTTTTGACCAGCAGCGATCCATCTGATTGCTCAGGGGATGCAGGTCATTGCAAAGACGTACGCAAGCGCTAAAACGTTACGGCTGATACGGCAACGATCCCCTATATCGAGGGATCAGACGGAGGGCGTTTTCGCGATAGATGGCCCGGAGTTCGGCCGGGTCAAACAGGCCGCATTCCCGCAGGCCCGTCGCTTCGTCGGCAACCCGCGCGTAGAGGAAATCCGTACCGAATAGTATTTGCGACACAGGCATGATCAGTCATTGTGTGGATATTGTTCGAACGCCCGGTGCCGTAATGAAATTTCCGCACTTCGCGTAGCAAGGAGCTCTCAGCACCAGGGTAGGATTTCCTGCCGCACCAGTCGGGGCTGTGTTTCGCCGAACGAGGAAGGGCATCGTGCCCCCGGCATCGCAAAAGATGAACCGAATGTCAGCAAAGCGTGCACTGTATCCACGTTCGGCGCCGGTGACGGGTGGCTTCAAGAGGCTCAGAATCGCGCGGTGAACATCCCAGCTGAAAATTTCATACGGCCCGGCTGAAATCTTGCGGTGGACGTAGACGATCGCCTTTTGCCGGTTTAATTCCTCGAACACGGGCGCGAATGCGGGATCGCCCAGCAGCTTGTCACCGTATATCTGGCCGTAATGCGACAGCAATCCAAAGCCGTCCGCCTGCAGCGTGTCGAGTGCGTACTCGATTTCGCGGAGGCTTCCCTCCACGTCGCGCAATGGCAACAGCGCGAACAGTCCAAAACGCCCGGGGAAGTCCGCGGCCGTCTTCGCACCGTAGTCGTTGCATTGGCGCGCGAGGTGGCGCGTTGCATCCACGGGAGATTCGTTGTCTCCGAACCACACACTCGGAGTCGTAATCGACACAATGGAGGTGGCAATGGCTGCCCGATCCATCTGCCCGATCGATTTTGCGGGTGTCCAATCCTTGAACGCGCCCACGATGTCGGCGTTCCCCAAAACGCCGAGCGTTTTCTTGGTGCCGATGACGCCGACCCACGCGGTGGGGCGCAATGGCTATGGACATCGATTCGGCCGTAATTCAAGCTGCCGGCGGAGGCCTCCAAGTGGTGCCCCAGAAGCAAGGAACTCGCAGTAAGCGTGGCCATCCCGCCAATCCCAGAGAGAAACTGCCGCCGTGGCAAACGGGAGCCGCAAAGCGGATGGTTGTCCGGCGGGAGTACCTCCTCGGGGTTTCTGGTCACCATTCGCACCCTGTTGACTGCTTCGGTCGCCTCAGGAATTACCTGAGCTCTTCCGATGACCACGACGCCTCTTCCTTTACGCTGTACCCGCTTCCTCCTGCTTTTATCATCCGCGCCGCGAGATTCAAAATGCGAGCCACAGCATCGGCTGGTGCCACTCCCCGGCTGTGGATGTTGGAGATCAAGTTCCGGTCGGCGTCGGTGTGTTGGTTGCCGGGGCGGTAAGACATATAGGCCGACAGGCTCTCCGCCGTGGCCAGCCCGGGACGCTCACCGATTAGCAGCAACGCCACGCGAGGTTCAAGCATCTCGCCGATCTCGTTCAGAATTCCCACGCGGCAGTGATGGATTATGAAGGTTTGGCCCAGTTGCCACCCTCGCCCTCGGGCGCCCGCACCAAGCAAGGGCAGCAGTGCAGGGATTTGGATTGACACTGCGGGGACCGACAGCCCATCACCGATCGAGATCTGAAGATCGCTGCCCTTCAGACAGCGCTTTTGGATCTCGGCTCGTGAGTTATCCTCGAAATGCCGGCCGAGATCGGGCCGCAGAAGGTATTCGTGTTTGGAGGCCGCCCGCGTATACGTTTCGAAGAGTCGCCATTCCTGAACGAACGCCGCACCAAAGGCCGCCATGGGCTCTAGTTCCGCCCGCACCGCGTCCCGTGCGGCTGCATGCGCTTCTCGGAGTTCCATCTGGGTTTGCGTTCGGTACGAACTTCCCGCTCGGCCCGCCAGGAGTCGCGCCGGCGTTCGCGCGCGAATCTTGTGCACAAGGTCGTTCAAATCCGAGCGCACCGCTGATATGTTTGGTGATTCTTGGCGATCGTTCACAACTAGAGAACCTCTGCCAGTGAGGACTCGAGCCTCCGCAGCAGTTGGTTCCGTTGGGCTGCTTCCATCAGAGCTGGCTCGCCGTCGCGATAGAAACCAGCCGACTCCAGCCACGCCGCGAATTCGGGAGCGGGCTTGAGTCGGAAGAGCCGGCGCATCGCGAGCGCATCGTGGTAACTGGTGGACTGATAGTTCAACATCACGTCGTCGGAGCAGGGAACTCCCATGAAATAATTGCAACCCGCCGCTGCCAGCATAATCAGGAGATTGTCCGCGGAGTTCTGGTCCGCATCCGCATGATTGGTGTAGCAGACATCGCAGCCCATCGGCAGTCCCAAAAGCTTGCCCATGAAATGGTCCTCCAGGCCGGCGCGAATGATCTGGCGCTCGTCGTAGAGGTATTCCGGCCCGATGAAGCCAACAACGCTGTTTACAAGGAAGGGATCAAAACACCGTGCGACACCGTATGCGCGCGCTTCGAGAGTCAGTTGGTCTACTCCGTGGTGAGCCTCGGCGGAGAGCGCGCTTCCTTGCCCGGTCTCAAAATACATGAACTGCTCGCCCATCCACGGAACGTCCCGCTGCCGATGATGATCGAGAACTTGTTCCTGGCCTTCGCGCAGCGTTGCGAGCGTGATACCGAAACTTCGATTCGCCGCCTGAGTGCCCGCCACCGATTGGAAAAGCAGATCAACCGGAGCGCCGAACTCCAGGGCGGCCAGTTGCGTGGTGATGTGGGCAAGGCAGCAGCTTTGTGTCGGGATCTTGTAGACCTCCACGAGGCGATTGAGCGCGCAGAGAATTGCCTTGGTTGTTTCCACCGAGTCGGATGCTGGGTTTACGCCAATTACCGCATCTCCGCATCCATAGAGCAGCCCCTCGAAAGCTGAGAGGAGGATTCCCCCGAGGTTATCTCCCGGGTGGTTGGGCTGTATGCGGATGCCCAGAACGCCGGGTTCGCCCATCGTATTCCGGCAGCGCGTCACATGGCGGATCTTCGCCGCGGCAAGCACCAGATCCTTGTTGCTCATGATCTTGGCGACCGCCGCTGCCATCTCTGGAAGAATTGCCCACTGCAGTTTGTTCAGATCAGTGCCGCTGGTCTCATCGTCCAGGATGTATTCCCGAAATTCGCCCACCGTGAGGCCCTTGATTGACTGGAAGATTTCTTCGCTAAAGCTGTCGAGAGTAAGGCGGCTAACGTCGTCCTCATCCGGGTCAATTAATGGTTGCTGGAGAATTTCGCCGAGGGTTAAATCAGCGAGCTTGCGCTTGGCGGCGATGCGTTCACTCTCCGATCGCGCGGCAATGCCGGCTAGCCGATCGCCCGACTTCTCCTCATTGGCTTTGGCCAGGATCTCGCGGAGGTCGGCAAACCTATAGGTCTCTGCCATGAGTGAAGAGAAAACAGCCTGCGTGAAATACCTTCAAATGGGATGGTACCTTCAATTTGCAGGAAAGGAAATTACTTCGCCGATGTGGCCGATGTGGAGAGTCGGGGTGGGACGGTAGCTTCGTTGTCTCAAAGGGAACGCGAAAATTGAGAATCCACTTCAGCTCGAAGCCTTCGCCGGTACCTGGGCACCCCTTTGACGTGCCTCGGAAAGCCCGATGGCGATCGCCTGCTCGCGGCTCTTCACGGTGCCGCCCTTGCCGCCTTTCCCTGATTTGAGTGTGCCCCGCTTCCTTCGGCGCATGGCGCTCGCTACGCTTTTCGTTGCAGCTCTGCCGTACTTTCTTCCGCCCGACTTGCGTGCCATCGAAGCCTCCTGTGAGTGCAAACGCTCAAGATGTAACCCTTGCCGGATAATTATGCCACTGGTCCGAAATCTCCATACGCGGAATTCGGTATGGAGGGCGTGGTGAAACGGTAAAAGCGATGCTTTTTGCAACCTGCGGAAGGTTTCGATGGGGGACTCAATCCACGCAAAAGGCGCGCGGGACTAATTCAGTCGCGATACCGAAACTCCAATTTCAGCCCTGCGACCTCGATGATATCGCCTTCCGACAGCTTTTGAGGCCTTTGGATGGCATCGGCATTTACGCAGGGAACTTTGCCGGCCGGCCCAATGTAGTAAGAGTTGTCCTCACGCCGGTTAATCTGGGCCGCGGCTCGGGGGGCCCACCAGCCCTTCAGCTTGATCGTGGCCATCCCGGACTTGCCGATCACGGCAAGCTTATCGGTGAGTGCGTATTCTTGCCGATCCGCTTTGCCCTTTCTGACTACCAAGGTGGCGATTCTCAGCCGTGCTGGAGCAACCTGTGAGCTTTCGCCGCCGGCCGCTATTTTCTGAATGAAGTCACGCCGCGCTTTCGTGTCGAGCATCACCGTTTCGTTGATTTTCGGTGCCGTTGGCTTCGCGTGGCCCGCTTCTGCGGAGCCGGCCACGTTCCGCGAATCGGCGACGACGATGGTGTGCTTCCCGATGGCTACCGAATCCCCCGGTTTGAGCATCACCATCTGCACGCGCTGGCCGTTGACGAACGTGCCGTTCAAGCTGCCGAAATCCTCCAGCATCAAACGGTCCTCTTCTTTGAACACGCGGGCGTGATAGTGCGAAACGGCGGGATTGTCGATCACGAGTCCGTTGTCCGGCGAACGCCCGATGCTCACCTCCTGCGAATCCAACGGCCGTTCCGTCAAAACCGAGTTCTCAAATTTCAGCACGAGTGTCGGCATTGCCCTACCTCCCAGCGGTCGAAATCAGCGGCCGAACCATTTCCCCCACACACCGAGCCGGCCCCTGGCGCACGCCCATCTTGACGCCGGACGGAGCACGATTGCCGTGATGTTGTCTCCGCCGCCGGCCTGCTTTGCAAGTTTGACCAAGTCATGGGCCGCTTCCTGCGGACCTTCCGCATCGGCCAGGATTTCAAAAATCTGCGCGTCAGAGAGGTCTCGCGTAAGCCCGTCGGAGCAAAGCAGAATCGTATCGGTGTCCATGACGAACTCTTCGCTGACGTCCACTTCGACTTCGGAATCGATGCCCAGCGCACGGATCAGCACATTCTTCAGATGGGTTGCGTCGGCCTGCTCCTGCGTCATCGTCCCTTGCCGGACCTGTTCACCCACGAACGAATGGTCCTGCGTGAGCTGTTCGAGGTTTTCATCCCGCACGCGATAAACGCGGCTATCTCCTACGTGCGCGATACTCATTCGGCCGTCGGTGAACTGCACCGCGACGACCGTTGCACCCATTCCTTGGCCGGGCTGCTTGCGAACCGATTCGCCGTAAATCGTCGCGTTGGCAAGCCGCACGGCGCTCGCCAGGCGATTCGAGACATTCGAGACACCGGGAATGGGCTCGCCGACTAGCGCAAGCGACGAATCTGCAGCCGCCTTGCGGCAATGGTCGAGAACCGTATCAACCGCTAGCCTGCTTGCCACTTCTCCCGATTCAAGTCCGCCCATCCCATCCGAGAGAACGAAAAGGTCGAGCTCCGTCGCAGAGCCGGAGAAGTCCTCGTTATTCACCCGAACCAGGCCCTTGTCTGTCCGGCATCCAAATTCCATCATTGGTTCGACCTCTGCGGGAGGTTCAGATTCTTGATCGCGTGGATGTTGGTGAAACCCTGGCTCTCGAGTTGCTGCATCACATCCGGGGCCTTCTGGGGGCCGAATGGTCCGGAGAGGAGCACGAAGAACTCACCATTCGGGTTGCGCCGGGGAACCACGATGGTGGGCAGGCCCAGGTCTTCGATCTTTCTCGCAGCGTCTTGTGCGCTGTCTTGCAGTTGGAATCGGCCGATCCAGAGATAGGTGAAGCCCGTTGAATTCGCGGAAGCGCCCCCTGCCTCCAACTTCGAAGCCCTGCGAGGGAGCCGTGGAGTGGCAGACGGCTCGACAGGAGGCTCCTGCGAGAGCTCGGCCGGCGAACCGCTTGCTGGAACGCTCCCCGCGGGCGCTGGGGTTTCCGTCACCGTTTCAGCCCGGCTCGCTGGTGTTTCCAGCTCGCTTTTGGGTACAAATTGAGGAACGGGTCCTGCCGGCTGCGGCCTGGTTCCCGGCGGCTCGGATCTTTGCTTTTCCCATGCGAACTCTGGTGGAGCGGGGGCAGCCAAACGGGACGGCGGCGGCAGATTCTTCGCGGCACGGGAAAGGGCCGCCCAGTGCACTCCGCTGGCGACGGCTGTAGCGATAAACGCTCCCAGTAAGATCCACAAAACAGGCACGGTGCGCTTCCCAACCGGCGCGGTGCGTGCAGTAAGGGAGCGGGTTCCGGTTGCCAGACGGGCGATTGCCTCGCGATTCGCCAAGGTTTGCGCCGGATCTCTCGGAGAAGCGAGAATGGCGCGGATTCCAGAGGACGTAAGCGCTCTCTCCAATTCTGCAATCGATTGGAAGCGCTTGTCCGGATTCTTCTCTAGGCATTTCAGGATCGCTCGCTCAACCGACACTGGAATGGTGGGCTCAATTTCGTGCGGAGGCACCGGCGTTTCTTGCATCTGCTTTAGGGCGACCGCCACGGGATTTTCCCCCGCGAACGCCTGTTGGCCGGTAAAAACTTCGTACAAAACGAGGCCCAGTGAATAGATATCGGTGCGGTAATCCACCGGCTTTCCGGAAACCTGCTCGGGTGACATGTAGGCCGGTGTACCCATCATTGCGCCGGTGAGCCGCGTCGCGGACTCCATCGAACGCGCGATTCCAAAATCCATGATCTTCTCGTTCCCCCGCGAATCGATCATCACATTTTCGGGTTTCAGGTCGCGATGCACGATGCCCTGCGCGTGCGCCTCCTTTATTCCCGAACAGATTTGCAGCGTCAGATCGAGTGCTTTGCGGAGCGGAAGCCCTCCGAAGCGGTTCAGTACCGACCTCAGGCTTTCGCCCTCCACAAACTCCATCGAAGTGTAGGCGACGCCACCGATGCGGTTGAACTCGTAGACGCGGCACACCGCCTTGTGGGTAATCTTGCGGGCGAAGAGGAGCTCGTTCTTGAACCGGTCCATCATCGTCTGGTCGGCGGCAAATTCGGTTTTGATCAGTTTGAGAGCCACCACCTGCTGCGTTTCGCGGTCCCGGGCTTTGTAAACGCTTCCCATGGCGCCGTGTCCCGCTTCGCCCAGAATGTCGTAGCGCTCTGACAGAGCGGCGAGCGCTGCGGAACCGAGATGGAGGTCCGCTGCAGTGGGAGAAAGGGGTTCAGCAAGTGTTAATGTCGCCACATCTGGAACCTCGCTCAGATGAGCGGGCTCCTGAGGTTGTCGTTCAGAACCGGAGGCCACTCCGGTGGGGGCAGGGAAGTCCTTGTTCCGATCGACGGGGGTAGTCATATTTCGCCTCCGTTAGGATAGATAACAAAACCCTGTTCGTCTGGTTGTCGGCGGCAATGTGTAGAGAAAGAGTATCTGGTCCTTCCCCCTGTCCGGTTGGCCAGTGGCGTCGTAATCCCATGACGCGGCTCGATGGCGGCGGGTATCCATCGTTTGGCATGGATCTGCTTCGCATCTCGGCTAGCTAAATTTAGTCCGAAGCGAGACAGGATTCAGTGCGGATTGAAATACTCGGGGAACAATGAAGACAGGCGGGCCTTCTGACGGAGACAGAAACCACCGCTTCGGTAACTCTTGAGATGGCTTTTTGCCCAGCTAAGAAATGCTCCCATCCAGGATGGGGAGCGAACTTCGGCTAATCTTCCTCGGCGAGAAGAATCGCGGCCGCCAGCACTGTGGTCCACAGGCCGCGCTTGTCGCCGACGGCCGATTGTGTGATGTTCATAGTGCGGACGATCTTGTTCGAAATTCGGTAGACTTCTTTCTTTTCATCCCACGATAAATCAGGATCGAATTCCACGTTCAGCGTCGTGGCGAGCATTTCTGCCGCAAGCTCTTCGGTGTACTCGCCAGCAACCTCTTCGGTTTCCCCGAACGAATGATGCTCGGACAGATATCCGTACATGGACTTGTCGCCCGGAAGGGCCAGTCCCACGCCGGCCGCGATCAGTCGATGCGGCTCGCGCGTCTGGTTCTCGCTGATAACGGTGAACGCCACCTGGCCGGGCTTCAAATGCTTCAGCCCCTCAGTGCGTGAAATCAGTTTGCAGTGGGGAGGAAAGATCGACGATACCCGGACAATATTGCAGGCCGCAATTCCCGCGTTTCGCAGCGCCAGCTCGAAGCTCGAGAGGCGCTCACGATGTTTTCCAACTCCTTTGGTCAGGAAGATCTGCTTTGCGACAAACGCCATGAGAAAGGTTGCGGTGCCTCCGCGATTTGAATTGGAAAGTTCCTGTGCGGTTTGAAAATTAACAAGCACACGCAATGAAGTCAATCATTATTCCGCTGGAATCATTGCAGTTGCGTAAAAGTGGACGGCGACGCTACTTCGTCGCGGATGCAACGTCCGCGTCGGACACCTTTTCGATCGCCGCCACGGCTTCCGGAGGCACGATCTTCCAGTTTCCAACCGCGTCTGTTGGAATTTTTTGGGTGCGCCCCAAATACTCGATTACCAGATCGCGAATCTCCAAAGCCGACCGAAACAGGACCGGCAAGTGCTGCAAGCCCTTATAGGCAAAATATCCACCGCCCCCTGTATACCGATAGCTGTTTATAGCCACCCGCAGCGTCTGGGCGGGGTCGAGCGGCTTGCCGTGAAAAGTTAAATCGCGGACTCGGTCTCCCACCGGTCTGGTCAAATCCATCTCGTAGGACACCCCCTCGGCTTGGTCCGCATTGTAGGACGGTAGCTTTTCGGTTTCACCCTCCCGCAGTGGCCACTGCGAGAAAAAGCTCGCCGCGTGCTCGAGTGCTTCCTTCAGTTGTGCTCCGGTCATTTGAACAACGTACAGTGTGTTGTCGTAGACATAGAGCGCCGCGGCTTGCCGCACAGTTACGGCACCAGCCGGGATTCGTACGGCCTGGTAGAACAGAGTCGCCATCGATACGTCGGCTTGGCCCGCATCCATTTCTGTGTTTTGGACCACGTCCAGCAGAGGACTGTCCTCGTAACGGGCGTGCTTTCCGGAAAGATCTTTTGTCGAAGTGGCGATAGGAGTGTCGAGATATTTCTCCGTTTCTTCCTGGTAGGGTTTCGCGAGCTTCATGATCTCGGGATCAGGGGGCACCTGGGCCGTGACGTGAATCACGCGCGAATGCTTGGAAGCCACCTCCCACTGCCCCTCGGCTTTTTTCGTCATCACTATGTCGGCGCGTGCCAGTGCCATCCCCCAGTTTTTCGGTTGCGCCATGAGCACGCCGTTGATAAATCTCTCCGGCAACTCGCTGTGCGTGTGGCCGAAGAAAATCACATCGATACTGGGCACCTGTTCCGCAAGGTCGGGGGCGGTGTTCTCGCCTTGCATCTGCTCGGGCCACTCCTCACCACTTCGAGGGTCGCGGGAGAAACCGGAGTGCATGATTACAACCAATAGGTCAACCTGCCGGCGCACTTCCGGAATCACGCGTTTCGCCGCTTCCACGATAGGTTCAAACTGATAGCCCTTGTAGTGTTCGGGGATCTCCCAGAGCGGGATTGCCGGGGTTACAAATCCCACGATGCCAATGCGCACACCCTTCACAGTCTTGATGATATAAGGAGGGAAGTACGGAGCGCCTTGCTTGTAGGTTTCCTTGATATTGGCGGCCAGCCACGGAAACTTGGATTCGCCCTTGGCCTTCCACATGGCCCCTTCGCCGAAATTGAACTCGTGATTGCCTACGGCCATCGCGTCATAGTGAAGCAGATTGAACGCCGCAATCATGGGGTTCGGCTTTGAGGTGTTCTTCTCCGCGAAGTAATAAGCGAGAGGTGTGCCCTGAATCGTGTCTCCGCAATCTAGCAGAAGGGCATCGGGCGCTTCGGCGCGCTCCTGCTTGATGAGAGTTGCAATCTTGGCGAGGCCGCGGTCCTCCGGTTTATCTCCGTAATAATCCCAGGGCTCGATTCGGCCGTGCGTGTCGGTAGTATCCAGAAGCGTGATGGTGACGTTCCCGGCCTTCGACACCGAGCGTTTTGCGGCCGATACTTCCACAAACGAAGCCCCCGCGGCGAGCAGCCCAAGCAGGAACAGTGCGCGGAGTATGAACACCAAGCCTGTCTTCCAATCCCGATTCTTTCGGCTATTCCTTGGCACAAAGTAGGAGGCAAGGGGCGAGCGCATCGGATATGCTTTTCAACTCTCGCAGTTGAGGAGGAGTAAAATCGGGGCCGGCGTCGGCTGGGCTCTTGCCCTTGCGGGATACCTGTAGAACTCCCAGCGCCTTGCTTCCGAGCAGAATCGGCGAGCTCATGATCTTCTGGATCGGCTCCGCTCGCTCGTCTTCGGCCACGGGAACCCCTTCGAATACGGAAGCATGGGGAACCACATGAAAATGATTCACAGCCTCGGGACGCATTTCACGCATGGACTTGGCGGCCAGGGCGCTTCCACTCGACAGCGGAATCTGCCCGATGTTCCGGAGACTTTCCGGCGCAAGAAACCGCAGGGACTGCCCGTCGCGAGTCAAGCCGAGAATGGCCACTTCGTGAAGTCTAACGTCAAAAGCCTTAGCGATCAGTTCAACAGCCTGGTCCATTCGGACGCCTTCCTCTTCGTCGGCCCGGGGGGAAATCTCCCCCACCCACTTCTTCAATTCGGTCAGATGGTCGATCATTGTCGACAAGGGACTCTCGCTACCGAGCAATCTATCATATGACGTTTGCTGGGGGAAACGCGATGCGACTATGGGGGGTGCACCGCGCAAGTAACCTCCATCGCTCTGCCTGACCGAAATGACGGATGCCCCGGCATGCTAGGATCAACATGTTCCGCGTGCTTCGGATAGCACCCGACCGGGTGAGAAAATTGGACGGGCAACCTCTCTGTTAGCAGTCGGTTGCGCAGGCGAGGAGAGATTCTACCGTTGAATCGCATTCCTGACCGGACAACTATTTCCCCCGAAGCAGGGAATCTCCATTTCCGGTCACTTGTAATCGACACGCACGTCGACACCACCCAGCGGCTACTGCGCAACACATTCGACCTAGGCCTGCGCCATCCGGATGGGTCGGTCGATATTCCGCGCTTGCGCGAAGGTGGCGTGAACGCCATTTTCTTCGCCGTCTGGACGCCTGGCTCGATCACCGGGCCGCCGGCCGTCCAGCGCGCGCTTGATCAAATCGAAGCCCTACGCCGGCAGGCCGAACTTCATCCGCAGGATCTTCTCTTCGTCACGACCGCTGCAGGCATATCCCAGGCGTGCGCAACGGGCCACATCGCTATTCTGGTGGGCATCGAAGGCGGGCACCTCATCGACAGCGATCTCTCCGTTCTCGCCCAATATCATTCGCTGGGAGCATGTTACATGACTCTCACCCACGCGGTTAACGTTGAATGGGCCGACGCCTCAACCGACAGGCCCGTTCACAACGGGTTGACCGATTTCGGCAAGCAAGTCGTACGCGAGATGAACCGCCTTGGCATGATGGTCGACATCTCCCACGTCTCCGACAAAACCTTCTACGATGCGCTGGCCAACAGTGCCGCGCCATTGATCGCTACGCATTCCTCCTGCCGGGCCCTGTGCGATGCGCCCCGCAATCTGAGCGACCAGATGATTAGGGACCTTGCGGCAAAAGGAGGAGTGGTCCAGATCAATTTCCACGTGGGCTTTCTAAGCAACAAATTCCGCGCCGCCAGGAATGCAAATCCGCAATTGGAGCAGGAGATTGAGGCTCGCATGAGTGAGATTTGCGGCGACAAGGAAGTGAGCCAGTTCACCGAGGCCGGAAAGCTGATTCGTCAGTTCGCGGCCCAAGGAAGGCTGCCGCGTGTCGAATGGACGGAAATCCTTGACCATATCGACCATGCCGTTAAACTGGTCGGAGCAGATCACGTGGGTCTGGGGTCAGATTTCGACGGCGCCGACATGCCCTATGGCATGGACGATGCTTCTTATCTCCCCCGCATTACCGGCGGATTGCTCCAGAAGGGTTATTGCGAAAGCGACATCCAGAAAATTCTTGGTGGCAATACGCTCCGCCTCATGCAAGATGTGGAGGCCATAAAGCACAAAATGGAGGGAACGCCATGAGACGTTTCGCACGGCTCTGTGTTTTTACGCTGAACCTGCTGCCCCTGGCCGCATTCGCGGGGCAAGCGCAACCCGCGGCGCCCAAGCCCGCCGCGACCGCAAAACCGAGGACAACTACACACATGAAAACCGATCCAGCTCTGCTGAAGCCCGCAACTCTCACTGCCAAGGCCCCCGATGTTTATGAAGTGAAATTTGTCACCACCAAGGGCGACATCGTCGTGCAGGTGACGCGCTCTTGGGCCCCTGTCGGCGCCGACCGTTTCTACAACCTCGTCAAACATGGCTTCTACGATGACGCCGCATTCTTCCGCATCGTTCCGGGATTTATCGTGCAGTTTGGATTAGGCGCCGACCCGGCCGTCAACCGAGCCTGGAAGAACGCTAACATCAAGGACGACCCCGTCACCCAAAGCAATCGTCCCGGTACTCTGACGTTCGCCACAGCTGGTCCGAACACTCGGACCACCCAGCTGTTCATCAATCTGGGGAATAACGGTGGGCTCGACAGCCAGGGGTTCGCACCATTTGGCCAGGTGACCTCTGGTATGGACGTCGTCCAGAAGCTCTATAGCGGATACGGCGAACGCCCGGACCAGAGTTCGATTACCAGCGAGGGGAAGGCTTACCTCGACAAGAACTTCCCGAACATCGATCGCATCCAAACAGCAACGATCACTTCGCCCGCCACCGCCCACGCAGGGGCACCGGCCACCACGCAATAGCGGTCCGACCGGACTTCCGTCG
This sequence comes from Candidatus Acidiferrales bacterium, assembly GCA_050015335.1. GTDB lineage: Bacteria > Acidobacteriota > Terriglobia > Acidiferrales > UBA7541 > Palsa-295. Next base: position 172,736 of record JBEKBP010000002.1, read on the forward strand.
AACGCTCTCTTTGTGGGAGGGTCGTAGCATCCATCTGGCCCCCCCATGAAACCTTTCTGACGGTAAATCAATCTATCCAAGTATCGTTAAGCATTTCTGGGCCTGAGAATCCAAGCGGACCTGTATTTGATTTTCGAAGGTATGACGGAGCGCGCCACGGGGGGCAGGGCGGGCCTTCAGCCCCCGAAACACCCCAGCACGACTCAGGGGTTTGACCTCTGAGGTGAGCAACAAGACGGCTCCATCGTCTGATGGAATATACATACGGTTTCAGTTAATCTCGTGCCGGGACGATCGTGTCCACGGCAAACGTGCGCCAACAAATCGCAGGAGGAATCGATCCTAAGTAGGTTGTTGCCCCCTATCACATGAGCGCGACTAAAGTCGCTGTATGGCAGGATGCAGTTCCCGAGTTCTGGCGGGAAGCCGCCGTCAGCTCAACAGCCCTGTTAGGCTGCCTTGCCGCCGCCAAGCTGGTCATCCAGCTGGCCGGGATCAATCACTACGGCTTCTTCCGGGACGAGCTGTACTACATGGCGTGCGGCGAGCATCTCGCTTGGGGTTACGTCGACCAGCCGCCTCTGATCGCTTTTGTGGCATGGCTGGCCCGCCACCTCTTCGGCACTTCGATGGTTTCCATGCGCCTGTTTCCCGTGCTGGCGGGAGCTGCGGTCGTATGGCTAACGGGCCTTCTGGCGCGAGAACTTGGCGGCGGACGCCTTGCCCAGTTTCTTGCTGCGATCGCAGTCCTGCTTGCGCCCGCCAACCTTGCCTTCGACAGTTTTCTTTCCATGAACGCCTTCGAACCGCTCTTCTGGCTGCTGTGCGCTTGGATCGTCGTACGCATCGTGAAGGGCTCTTCTCCGCACCTCTGGCTGGTCTTTGGGCTGGTCGCGGGAATGGCCCTCGAAAACAAACACTCGATGCTCGTCTTCGGGTTCGCGCTGGCAGCAGGTTTGCTTCTCTCAGACGAGTACCGGCTGTTCCGCTCGAAATGGATCTGGCTGGGCGCCTTGGTCGCCTTGTGCCTGTTTCTCCCGAATCTGATCTGGGAGGTGCGACATGGCTGGCCGCAGATCGAAGTGGTCCGCAACGCGCAGCGCTTCAAGAATGAAGCGGTATCACCGGTCCGCTTTCTCTTCGAGCAGATTCTATTCTTGCATCCGGTGGAGTTGCCCATTTGGCTGGGAGGGCTCGTTTGGTATTTGGGCAGCAGGGAAGGGAAGCGCTTTCGCTTTCTCGGCTGGGCCTACCTGATTGTCCTTGCAATATTCATAGTCCTGGACGGCAAAACTTACTATCCGCTGCCAATCTATCCGTTGCTAATGGCTGGCGGCGGTGTAGCCTTCGAAGCCTTTGTTTCTCGGCCTGACCGTCGCTGGCTTGCGATTTCATACACCCTGCTGGTGGTGGCATCGGGATTGGCGACGGTTCCTTTTGGCGTGCCGATCCTTCCCGTAAATACATTTCTGCACTATTCGAGTGGCCTTCCGGTATTTCGCGTGAAGACCGAGCGCGATGCCGCCGTCGCCCTCCCGCAGCTTTATGCGGACATGTTCGGTTGGGACAATATGGCGGCAACTGTCTCAGGAGCCTATCACAGCCTCCCGGCGTCGGAACAAGCCGGATGCGCGATCGTGGCAGGGAACTACGGCGAAGCGGGAGCAATTGATTATTACGGACCCAAGCTCGGGCTTCCTAAATCCGTCAGCGGCCATAACAGCTACTTTTATTGGGGGCCTCATGGCTACACAGGTGAGTGCGCGATTATTTTTGGCGAACGGGCCACCGAATTTATAAAACTTTTCAGGGATGTTCGGCTGGTTGCCACCATCGCGAATCCGCACGCCATGGTTGTGGAACAAAATGTTCCCGTGTACCTGTGCCACAGGCCAAGCGCACCGCTCTCGGTTTTGTGGCCTCGTTTCAAAATGATCATTTGATCTGCCCCCGCATTTGAACGGGCGTGGAGGTCTTAGAGAGGCTTGTTCGTCAGGGCACGGTGCCGCAGCCGCCAGGGAGTCGGTGTGCGGCCTTAGCCCCTGAGGGCTGTCGTTGCTACCCCTCAAACGGGCTCTTCACTCTTCTCGGCGGGCTCTCCTCGAGGACAGGGCGTCCCGTTCCAGGTCCGGTACCTTCACACCACTTGCCGCCAGCCTGCGGCTGATTTCCGTCTGGCGGTTTCGTATGATGCACAGCAGCACGCATTCGCTGGTCAGGATGGGAACATTTCGGCTGCCCGACGGGCCGCGAAACGGTGCGATTCCCTCCGCCTCCTTCAGCACGGCGGTCAACTCAGCGGAACGCTTTGGAGGTGGTTCGGGAACCGCCTCCCTCTGCAACCGTCGCAACAACGGCAGGGAACCGAGTCGCTTTTCCCCGCTTCGTCGCTTCTCGTCGTAAAACTGAATCCAGTAGTTCCATCGTTCGGGGCTTATCCGGCAGATCGTTCGCAATAGGTTTTCGACTCGCTCATGGTCTTCGTATTCCCAATACTTCGCGAGCCGATCCCAGTCATAGAGATACATCCCCGCAACCAGATCCGCGATTTCGACCACCTGCGACGCCCTGCTGTGTGCCAGCATGGTCGCAAGCGTCTCCGCACGTGAGAGATCGAGCGTCAAAAGATGAGACGCGGTCTCGTCTCCGGTACTTTTGCGTGTTTCGGCTCTGTTTTGTCCGAATAGGTCCATTTATTGGCTGACGAACCCCTGGAGAAAATCTTAGCAGATCGGACTGCGAGTGATTTCGGCGTATCGAACCGCTGTGCAGAACTGCTACACAGCAACGGCCAGAACCCGGAACCTAAATTCCCAGAACGTTGACGAGTTCTCGCACCGATGCCGACGACTTATCGAGCGCTGCTTTTTCCTCCGGTGTCAGCTTGATCTCAATGATCTGTTCGGCGCCACCACTTCCGAGCTTCACCGGAACGCCGACAAACAGGCCCTTGATTCCGTACTCACCTTCAAGATACACCGCGCAGGGCAAAATCTTCTTCTTGTCCTTTAGAATGGCCTCGACCATTTCAACGGCCGCGGCCGACGGCGCATAGTAGGCCGATCCCGTCTTCAGCAGATTCACAATCTCCGCGCCGCCTTTGCGCGTTCGGGTGACGATTGCATCCAGTTTGTCCGGCGGCAGCAGTTCGGGGAGGGGAATTCCAGCGACGGTTGAATAACGTGCGAGCGGAACCATATCGTCGCCGTGCCCTCCTAGGACGAACGAATGAACGTTCTCAACCGACACGTTCAGGGCCTCCGCAACAAAGGTACTCATCCGCGCAGAATCGAGCACTCCGGCCATTCCCAGCACCCGGCTCTTCGGGAATCCGCTCACTCTAAACGCCGCCTGCGCCATGGCATCGAGGGGGTTGGTCACCACGATCAAAATGGCATTCGGCGAAAGCTTTACGATGGCCTCAACCACGCCCTTGATCACCTCGTAGTTTGCCTTCAGTAGATCGTCGCGGCTCATTCCCGGTTTCCGCGGAAATCCGGCCGTGATCACGATCACGTCGCTATTCTCGGTCCCTTTGTAATCTCCTGTCCCGGTAGAAATGCCCATCGTCTTTGAATCACTTCCGAGAATCGGCCCTGATTCCGCCATGTCGAGTGCCTTGCCCGCCGGCACGCCGTCCAGAATGTCTGTCAACACCACGTCGGCCAGCGCCATATCATGAATTCTCTGCGCCGTCGTTGACCCCACAAATCCTCCGCCAACCACCGTCACTTTCTTCCGCATTCGCACATCTCCTTGTACGCCGGCAGTCCCGCCAGCATGAATTTGTACCCGAGCGTATTCCTGCTCACATTACAGCTTTTCAAAATTTACAGCGATGGCCGTGCGAGCCCTCTACGACGGGCAACCAGGAGGGAACTGGAACCCCGCGATGTCCCTTGAATCCTCGTCTCGATTCGAAGCGCAGACCAGAAAACCGCTCAATTCCTTAAATCAGAAGAGCTTGGCTCCCCTGCCTCCTCGCTTCCTCCAAATCCAAGGCTTCCGCCGTCAGTCCGCCGCAATTGTCGCCTGCATGTTCTCGATAATCGCTCCCGCAAACTCCGACGTCTTGAGCTTCTTGGCTCCCGGCATCAGGCGCTCGAGATCGTAGGTGACCCGCTTCTGCTGAATCGTGCGCGCAATTCCATCCTCAATCAGCCGAGCAGCCTCTCTCCATTCGAGGAACTCAAGCATCATCATTCCCGACAGAATCACAGAGCCCGGGTTGATAACATCCTTGTCGGCGTACTTTGGCGCCGTCCCATGGGTTGCCTCAAACACGCCATAGCCGTCCCCGATATTAGCCCCGGGAGCGATTCCCAGCCCTCCCACCTGTGCTGCGCACGCGTCGGAGAGATAATCGCCATTCAAATTGGGCGTCGCGAACACCTGATACTCGTCGGCCCGCGTCAGCACCTGCTGAAACACGGAATCCGCGATCCGGTCGTTCACCATGATCTTCCGCTTCCATTGCCCTTGCCCATGTGTCGAGTAGATTGCATCGAGCACCTGCTTCACTTCGGCGTAAATCGCTTTGCGGAATTCCTCGGTGGCCCGTTCGAGCCCCGGCTCAATCATCGCGGCGTTCTTTTCCACCGAGAGGCTCCCATCCTTGTCTTTGTTGTCAACAATCCAGCTCTCGCGCTCAGTAACCACCAGCCCCCGGAACTCCTGCGTGGCCAGTTCATATCCCCAGTCCCGGAACGCGCCCTCGGTGAACTTCATGATGTTGCCCTTATGCACCAACGTCACGACCTTGCAATTGTGGGCGATCGCGTGCTGAATCGCGCGTCGCACAAGCCGCTTGGTGCCCGTGGGAGAAATCGGCTTGATGCCCACGCCGGAATCTTCGCGCACGTGCTTCGACGTACCCTTCAGCATCTCGTTATTCAGAAAATCGATCAGTTTCTTCACCTCGGCCGTCCCCGAACGCCACTCGATACCGGCATACACGTCTTCGGTATTCTCGCGAAAGATCACCACGTTCATCCGCTCGGGATTTCGCACCGGCGAAGGAACTCCCTCGAAATACCGCACCGGACGCACGCAGGCATACAAATCGAGAAGTTGACGCAGGGTCACATTCAAAGACCGTATTCCCCCGCCTACCGGCGTCGTCAGGGGACCCTTAATCGCCACGCGGAAATCACGAATTGCCGAGACCGTATCCTGCGGAAGCCATTCCCTGAACTCGTTGAACGCCTTCTCTCCGGCATACACCTCCAGCCACTCGATTTTCCTTCTTCTCCCGTAGGCCTTCTCAACAGCGGCGTCAAACACGCGCCGCGACGCCTTCCAGATATCGCGCCCGGTCCCGTCTCCCTCAATGAAAGGGATCACAGGCCGATCGGGCACCCGAAACACCCCATCCTCGTAACCAATTGCCTCGCCGTCAGACGGCACAGACACACCGTTGTAGGAACTTTTCATAAGATTCAGTCTCTCCCAAGGCATCAGTTGGCCGCCGTACGGATTTCCTACCACAAGTCTCGGCAACCAAACCAGCTACCTTAGCACATCCCAAAGATCCGTCGCATCGTCAATCCTCTGTTTCTGCCCGGGTCGTCCCCCCAACGATTGACCACAAAGCGTGCGTGTGTTCCCAGCGACAGGATCGATAGCAACATAATATTCATTAGCGGAAGTCATATTAGGGGTTGTCACCTGGAATGACGGCATTGCCCAGCCAGCACTGCGTCGCGCAGCACGAACGCGGAGCCGATTCCCTACCCGTCGTTTGGCGCAAACGCACTGCGTGAGGGCGAGGGCCGCCACATCTGCGGCGCGACCCGGTATCTGTTGTTCATCGCGCCGCCGGTGGAAGCGCCACCTGAACGGGCGGCTCGAGGTCCCTTGTCTCGAGGTCCACTTGGTCGACGAGCGTGAATGCAGGTGCCATGGTTCCTCCTGAATTGCGGATGGGCTGAAGAGCGGATCGAGCCATCGAGCTACTAAGTACTGGTCACGAGTCGCCGGGCGCTGTTATGATGGCGCTCTGCGACGCACAACCCGAACGCCTGCATGTGAATCCAAACGCGCGTCGATCATCGATATTTCTTAGGGAGAGTTGAGTGCAGCGACTGGCTGTTGTTTGTGTGGCAGGGGTAGCGATTTTCGCGGCGTTGCTCGCCATCGGTAGAAATTCCGGAGATGTAGCCTCCGCTCGGCAAAGCGCTCCTAGCACCGGCAGTCCAGCGCCCAGCATCGTTTCTTCAAGCAAAGTGAGTGTTGTCGCGAGCAATCTTGCGGCCCGCGCGATGGCAGTCAACGCCGCCGCCCCGCAAGCCCCGATCGATCTCACAACCGCCACCTCGCCGAATCAAATCTTTACGCTAGGCACTGCAGCCGGGCTGAGCATGCCCAGCGCAAATCTGAGAATGGCCCCGATCGCGGGAACCGGCGCGGCGGGCTCGCTGGGAGACGGCGGCGCGGCCAGTGCGGCGCAGTTCGATCTGAGCACCTCTTCACTTTTCCAGCGCAGCGGCATCAACATCGCCCCGGATGGCACGATCTACATCGCCGACACCGGCAACGCCACGATCCGCGCCATCTCCGGCCCCTCAAGCACCGAGCCAGGAGTGATCCGCAGCGTCGCCGGACGCTGGGCGGCGCGCCAGAACCTCGCCCTTGTGGAGCCGATGGGCCTTGCGCTCGATCGCGCCGGAAATCTCTATATCGCGGACCACGGCGCGGGCGCTGTCGACGTTCTGGCTGGAGGAACCGCGCAGCTGCAAACGCTCGCGCAAGTGGCTTGCCCGGCGGCCGTCGCGGTTTCCCCAGATGGCGAAGTTGTCTTCGTGACGTCGCCTTCTAAAGGCGCCGTCTTTTCGATCAACACGCAGACGCACGCGATCCAAACGGTATCCGGTTTGGGCCCTGCTCAGGCTTCGTCCGGCTCCGTATGTGCGGCGCCGCCACCGAGCGACTCGAGTGCGATTCCCTCGGGTGTCGCGGTGGATGCTGCCCGGAATCTCTTCGTTGCAGATGCGAACAGCGGGCGCATTCTCCGCATCGACGCGCAAACATCCGCCACCATCATCGTTGCCAGCGGCTTGCATCAGCCAGGCGAAATCGCCTTCGATGCAAGCGGGAATCTCTATGCCGCCGAGCAAGGGTTGAACCGCATCGTGGCATTCGCGCAGGTGGGCGCGTCACAGGGCAGCATTTCGCTGTCACCCGCCTCCGGTGCGCTAGGAAACGAGCCCACAGGCGGCGCCAGCGCGACGCAAACGTTCACGCTAACCAACACCACGGCAGCCGCTGTCGCCGGAGTGACAATTCCCAAGACGACCACTCCCGCCGATTTCACCGTCGAGAACAACAACTGCACGACGACGCTAGCCCCCAATTCAAGCTGCACGCTGAACGTTGCCTTCACACCCACGGCCAGCGGCGCCCGCTCCGCCACGCTTACCGTCACCGATTCGAACACCGCCGATTCGGCGTCCACGGTGCTCAGCGGCACCGGAGATGACTACGAGGTAGACCTCGGAACCGGGCAATTGATGTCGGTCTCGGTGCAGGCCGGCAGCGGCATCACCATGAACCTTCAAATTGTTCCCGACAATGTGTTCAGCGGCGTGGTGACACTGGTGTGCCCGGACAACTTGCCAAGAAACACGACCTGCACGTTTTCCTCGCCGACAGTGAACGTGTCGCCAGGCGTCGCCGCGCCGTTCCAGGTGACGTTTCAGACCACGGGAATCATCAATCCAGTCAACACCCTGATCCAGCGGCTGCCCATTGATTTACAGCGTATTCCACGCTTCCCTCCTCTGGGAATAGCAGCGCTGCTGGCAATGCTTTTCACGTTATTGGACCGGGCGATCCGCCGGCGCTCGCCATTGGCACGGGCGAAGGCGGACTTCGCGCCTCCCCTTCGGATAGGCCGCCTCATACCTGTCTTCGCGGTGATTGCGCTGGGCGCCGCGCTCCTGACCGGCTGCAAAAAAGGTGCTACGGCTGCCAGCATTGGCGCAACGCCCTCGGGATCAACCAACATGGTGATCAGCGGGACGTCTCAGAACGCCTCGCGAGCCCTGTCGATCACACTGAACGTGGTGACCGAGTAGTTCTGCTCTGCTACGAGTGGATCACGCGGCGGTGATAGCTGTACGGCGTGCGCTGCCTTCGCTTCATCTGCGCAGGGCGAACGTCGTTCGACAAGTTTCTCGGTGGCCATTGGTGCGGTGGGCAGCAAATCCTGCCCGGCGCCCGGCCCCTCGGGAACCTGCCTCCAGTGCGGCGGTCGCAAATGCCAGAGGGTCGGTGGCCGAGCAGATCTGCACCGGATCGGTGCCGGCCGTGAGCAGCGGCAGAATCCTAGACCGAACCCGCTGTGACCGAGACCATAGATTAAGACTAGCTGCTCGGCTGCAAATTGAACAGGCGGCCGCCGCTCGAGAATGCTCTGAGCGGGACAAACACGTCGCTCGCACTGAGCAGCAGCACGTTCCCGCAGCATGTGCGGCGCCAGGCAGTCGCTGGGAAGCCGCGGGCTGGAGACTGTCGCTGTTGCGCAGGTATTGGGACCGGAGGGCGTGCCCGATTTCACGGCTATACATCATCATCTTGAAGCGTTTGGACGAAATAACCATCGTGTGTGCCAGTGGACGTTGCGCCGCGGTTTCCTTCCGTGCGGCTGTTATATGAAGCGTCGGCGGTGGCTGGCACGATCTAGCTCCCCATCTTCAAGTTTCATTTTCGGTACAGGTCGAAAACACCTGTACTGAAACCGTACGAACGTCCTATTTGCTGTGTGTTCGCCGCATGCGATGCTAGTTGAACAGTGGCGACTCGGCACCCAGCCAGTATCGCGCACCAGGCACCGCACGTTCTCTTCTAAGGGGTTTCCATGGGGACAAGCACCACAATACAGGCAGCGCCAAATGCAAAGGCTCCCGAACAAGCCGGGCAGTCGTCGCAGAACGGCGCCGAACGCCGTCGCCGACGACGCGCCAAGATCTCCGCTCAGGTGCACGTGCGCGTCGTCAACTCCTCCGAACCCTTCGAAGAAGTCTGCATGACGGTCGACGTTTCGCGCGATGGCCTGCTCTTCACGTCGAAATTGTCGAACTACTGGAAAGGACAGCTCCTCGAAGTCATATTCCCGTTCTCCAGCCTGGCGGGCGCGATCAACCAGGGACAGCCTGCCGAAGTCGTTCGCATCGTGCCGCAGCCTGCGGGAAAGTTCGGCGTGGCGGTGCAGTTTGCCTCCGCGAAATCCGAGCGAAAAGCATCCGCGTCCAAGCCGGCATCCACTATCACCCAGGTCCGGGCCTCCGACGCTCGCGAATCCGTCGTCCTGGCTATCGAACCGGACCCCAAGGGCGCCGAATCCATGCGCCACATGCTCGAGCAGGACGGATACACCGTCATCGCCGTCCCCTCCGCGCAGGCCGCGCTTGAAATTCTGCGCAACACCGTTCCGTCCGTCTTTATCGCCGAAGTGGAGGCCGAAGACATGTCCGGTCACGACCTTTGCGTCATCATCAAGCGGAGCGAACGCCTCGCCAAGGTGCCCGTCATCCTGATGACCCGTTCCGCGCAGCCCGCCGACTACGCCACCAGCCACGAGCTGGGCGCGATTGTGTGCATGGCCAAGCCGTTCAAGCCCGAGCGCCTGCAGCAGGTCGTCCGCATGGTCGCGCCTCCCCCCGCGATGAGGACGCTTGGTGGCATCCGCACGGAGGCTCAGTAAATGCGTTCTGGCATAAATAGCGCGTCGCAGCTGGACGGCTTATGATATAAAGTGCGTTCGCTGAAAGCCGCGTTTCATTGTCTTCCCCGTCGGCCGGCCAAGGGTTTGGGTGTTCGCGCCCAGCAAAACACCTAACCCCCCGCCGCGCCTCTCAAGATGGCTATCGGGTTGTTTTCCGACCGCTTTTTTCCTTCCGAGAAAGTTGCGCACTGATTGGCACCGACCTGACCTTCGTAATAGTCTCGCGCCTTCTGTCGCAACGCCCTTTACGGCCTCGGGGCTCTTGTCGCAAGGTATCTGTGTAGCGGGTCGAACAGCCACTTTTAGGGGATTTTTGCAAATCCCGCCTCGGCGGTGCGCGTTTTTCTTGGCCAACCGTCTCTCCGAGTAGCGAGATTCCCCATGAAAAGCGGAGTTTTGAGGTACAGGAACACGCTAAACAACTACGTCGCAAGTTTCTCGACAGCACTACGTTGGGGTGGCGGTACCGTGCATTCCCTCCTTTTGTTGTTCTGGCCGAATCAGAAAGGACATCGGCGGCGGTAAAACAAGGAATCACCTTCCCTTTCAAACTGACCCGCTGTCAATTGCTTAATCACTTGCGGGTGCCCGACGCTCCGACGCTTGTAATGGTCGGGTTTTGCGCACCGCCGATGTATCATCGGAATCTGTGACTCTGAGCTTCCCCTCTCGACGAGGCGCCACAAGCACGCGCCGCCACGCGCCGCGCGAGCTCGCACTGTTGGCTCTGCTGCTGTGCACCGCCTCCGCTCACGCGCAGGCAAAACCCGCAAACGCAGCCAAGCCCAGTTGCGCGGGCGAAATTCCGTTCGGAGTGAAGGTTGTCCGCCTTCCCGACTCCGAGCAGAAGAAAGTGAGCCTCTCGGATTTCAGCGTATCGACGCGCCAGGACGCCATGACCTACGACCTCGCCATGAGCGTCAAGAACGGCAGCGCAACCTGGTGCGTTACTTCCCTCGCCATCACCTACTCCTTCGGCGACGCCAGAGGCCAGGAATGGGTCGCCAACGAGTACCCCGCCGTCCTGTCGTTCACGACGCATCTCCCCGCGGGCGACGACAAAAGCAAAGACGGCAAGGCCAAAGACGCGAAAGCCAAGCCGGCCCCCCCCCACACCGTCGGCATGCCTCCCGGGCACGAAGAAAAGCGCACCATGTTCGACGTGTACTTCTACATCCAGCCGCGCCCCATGGGCTTATTCGACGGCTTTCATCTCATCTCGGCCGAGATAAGGTCCTGTACGGGCTATCCGCTCACCAAAGCCCCCTAGCCGGCACAGTCCCCTGGGAACGCCCATCTCCCGATTGCTTCTCTCGCTGCGGACTTCCCTTCTCGCCATGAATACCGGTAATATCCGAATTCTAAATCAGGAGTATTTTGCGTTCTGCGTCGTTCGGCGTAAGTCTCGCAGCGCCCAAGAACGGAGAGGACAACCCATGTGCTTTTCAGCGGCAGCGAACTTTGTAGGCAGCGGCGCTCTGGGCGCGATCGGCGTGGTCACCTTGACGCGGGTGAAGCACCGCCGCGAACTCCTGTTCGCGTCGCTGCCTACGCTGTTCGCCGCTCACCAGTTCATCGAGGGTTTCGTCTGGCTCGGATTGGACGGCATTCTCTCGCCGACGGTGACCCACAACATGGCCGCGGCCTTCATGCTCTACGCGCAGGGCCTCCTCCCTTTCCTGTTACCGCTCAGCGTGCTGCTGTTTGAGCCAGACCGGAAGAGCCGCCGGCGCATGATGCCATTCCTCGTGACCGGTGCGGGCACGGCGATTTATATTTTGTGGGCGCTGATTGCCTACCCGCTGCAGGTATTCATTCGGGGTAACAGCATCGTGTACATCAATCCGGCGACCAACAACACAACGGTCGCGGTGCTCTATGTGATTGCCACGTGCGGCTCGCTGTTTTTCTCGAAAATCAAGCCGATGATACTGTTCGGCGCAGCCAACTTGGTGATTCTCCTGGCCGTCATGGAGGTCAAGCGCTACGCGTTCACCTCGCTTTGGTGTGCCTATGCGGCCGTCGCAAGCGTGCTCATCCTGGCCTATTTCTGGCGAAGCAACGCCCAACGCCCATTCATCTATGCGCTCCCGCTGTGAAATCGCTGTCGTTTTGCGGGTGCCCGACCCTCGGCCTTCGGGGAGGGGAGAGTCTTTGTGCGCGATTCGCCGGCGTGGACCGCTATCTTCGTTCGTCTCCCCGCGTGTCGTCCGCGGCAACCTAAGCGTAAACATTACATAACAATTACAAAGCGCTGCTTGGCGTGCTGTTACCCTTGGATCAGATCCACTCAGGACTCAGATCGTCCCATGAGACTCAATAGTCTGAAGAAGCAGCAGGCGCACGCCGACGGAGTGAATTGGCTCACGACTTCCGTCATGATTTTGTTTCATCTCGGAGCGGTCGCGGCCCTGTTCTTCTTCACCTGGAAAGCGCTCTTGCTGGCAATTTTGTTGTGGTGGATCTCCGGCAGCCTCGGGATCGGCATGGGCTATCACCGCCTGCTCACCCATCGCGGCTACAAAACGCCCCAATGGGTTGAATACTTCCTGACGATTTGCGCCACGCTCACCCTGGAAGGCGGCCCCATCTTCTGGGTGGCAACGCACCGCATGCATCACAAATTCTCAGACCACGAAGGCGATCCGCATTCCCCGCTCGACGGCAAGTGGTGGGCGCACATGGGCTGGATCATCATGGGCAAGTCGCTGCACCACGACACCACGACCCAGGCCCGCTATGTCCCCGATCTCATTCGCGACAGATTTCACGTCTGGATCACTAAATACAATTACTTGCCGGAAGTCTTGCTCGCGGCGGTGGTGTTCGCCATCGGCGGCTTGCCTTGCCTGCTCTGGGGAATCTTCCTGCGCACCGTTTTCGGCTTGCACGCTACCTGGCTTGTCAACTCGGCGACGCATTCCTGGGGTTCGCGCCGCTTTGTCACGCGCGATCAATCCACCAACAGTTGGTGGGTGGCTCTGCTCACATGGGGCGAAGGCTGGCACAACAATCACCACGCCCACCCGGTTTCCGCCCGTCACGGTCTGAAATGGTACGAAATCGACTTCAACTGGTATGGCATCTGGATCTTAAAAACGCTCGGCCTGGCCCGCCAGATTCGCGTCACCAAGCTCTCGGAGCCGCCGCAAACTCCGCCGGAACCCGAACCAGTCGCCCTGGCCTCCGCACCGGCCCCTATCCCCACAACATATTAAAAGCAAGGTTTTGCCTTTCGGGGCTTTCCGGGTGCCCGGCCCCCCCTGGTTTTGAGGGCTCGTTTTTTTCCCCCGACAATGCCCCCCCCCCAGGATAAAGCACGGTCAAATCCGACCCTTAGAAACGAAGGGTCGGGCACCCGAAAACGCAGCGTCTTCGACAACTCACCCTACGATATTCAGGTTGGGGATCCCGCTTTGCCCTTTCGCATCCGCACCCAACAATTCCGCCGGTTACAACCAGCCGCCTGTCTGCTTTTGCTCTTGTTGCCTCTCAAGTCATGCCAAACGGAAATTCATATCCCTGCAAGAATCCAAGTGCTAGCATGGCATTGGGTGTATGCCTTCCACCGGCGCACTCGCGGAGAATCAAAATGAATTCCTGGCATTCGAAATTGTTCGCGGTATCCCTGGCGCTGGCGATTTTTTCCTTTCTCGCCGCCCCGGCGAGTGCTGCGTCGCACCATCACCACCACAGGCACGGGCGGCACGGTCACCACGGCGCGCACCACGCCTCGAAGCATTCCTAGGCGTTTGCCCTAGAGTGGTTCCCTATTCCCGCGTTTTGGCCGATTCGGCGCCGGCCGCCGAATGTTGTGATGCAAGTTCACGACTGTCGGCGTGTCCGCGACCGACTCCCGGCACGCGCGGAGGGTCGAGGATATGCTTGCACTGCCTCAGCACGCGGACCAACGCTTTCTGCGCGGTTTGCTCCGCTCTGCCCGTCCCGGAGTTTCTCGGCGACCACCACGTAGGTTTCGGCCACGGCTCGTTTCATCAAGCTCCCCGGTCGGCGTAACGCGTCGACGAGCCGCACTCTCTTGCGCACCCACGGCTCGAATCGGCCGCCGCCCTCTGGCAGGCACGGCTTCCGGACTGCTGCAAGTTTCCTGTTGCGCCTTCTCCATTCCAGCCCCTCTCTGCGGGCGCTGCGGAGCGTGTCCCCTTCGCGGCGTGGTCACCCGCACCGGGCCCAGGCCTGCGGGCTGGTCACGCGCTCGAACGTATCCTGCGCAAAGAGTTCTCATTGCGAAAATTTCAGAAAAATGCTGCGCGGCTACCAGGAAATCAGCAGCGTGTGACGGGTGTAACGGTGTTAGTTTGACTTGCCTCCCGGCGCAACCGTAAGATGAGCCACACGTCACGCATCGGCTCTTGCCTTGTCGATCGGCACGGGCGCGCGCCCGGAGCCAGGCGTGCAGTCGGCGTGAAAGACTTCTTCTGCCAGGAGATTTGCCCATGATCAGTCGTCAGGGAGAGATGTACGGATCGAAATCGCTTTTATGGTGTTGCCTCGCCGCCGTTTTGCTGCTCGCGGCCTGCGGTCAGCAGGCCCCGCCTGACACGCGCGGCGCCGATGCCAGCGCCATCAAGGACCTCGACGCGCAGTGGTCCAAAAAGGCTGAGGCCAACGATCTGGACGGCACGATGTCCTATTACACCGACGACGCATCCCTGCTGCCTCCAAACGCGCCCATCGCCATCGGCACGCAAGCGATCCGCGCCGATTGGGCCCCGCTTCTTGTTTCCGGCAATTCAGTGTCCTGGGAGGCGGGCAAAGTAGAAGTCGCGCGCTCGAGCGATCTGGCTTATTCGACCGGCGTTTACCACTCCATGATCAAAGATGCCCACGGCACCCTCGCGGCGGATCACGGCAAGTACCTCGAGGTCTGGGAGAAACAAGCCAACGGCAAATGGAAGGTTGTCGTCGATACTTACAACTCCGATCTCGCCCCTGCTCCTCCGGAGAAAAAGGCTACAGCGAAGCATCGTAGCCGCCATGCCCACGCCGCGGCTCACCACAAGAGGCGCCATTAATCGACGGAAGCCACCTGGCCGCGGGACTCACCCCGTCCGCCTGTGGTCGACGAAATCCTGGCGCGAATACAATCTGCGCGCACGTTCGTCACGACCCGCGTTTCCCCGCCGGTGACCGTGGGGGTATCGACGGTTACTGCGCGTCCAGGCGGTTCGTCGCCGTTTGCATCACGACGCTGATTGCCGACGGCGCTTGGGTGTTGAGCGCCAGCGCCACATCACCCAGAAAAATCGAATTACGACGGTGCCTGAGTGTGGCAATTCGGTATATTTCCTCCAGACGCTTCGGATTGGCAGAACGAAGCGTCTCGCCGGCTCTTTTTTGTTGGAAGAAGCTTTTTTCGATCGTGACAGGAAGGAATCGACAAGAGAATTCGAGGCTTACGCTCTTTCAGAAATTCCTGTCAATCCGTTATTGTGTGGCAAAGGTATCCTAAGCCCCGCTGCGGCCAGCATCGGCGTCCCGAACCGACCAAAGCCAGAGGGGGACCTCTCTTCGAGGTTTCACTCCCGCCGAGGATTTCGATTTTGGGAGATGCCGTCCAGCCGGTCGCCGGTTTTCTCTTCCGTGTACGACTGCCGAAGCCTAGCCCTAGCGGGTTTGCGGCACCGCAGGTGAGTTCGGCGGGGCAGGCGGTTGCATGGGCCCCGGGGCCGACATGCCTTCCGGCACATTCCCCTCCGTGCCTTGCAGCGGCTCGTTCCGCAGCACGAACCGGTATCCCCGGTCCATATTCACGTGGATCGTTTTTTGCAGATCGAGCTGGCCGAAGCCGATCACGTGCTCCATCTGGTTCCCCGTCGCATCGACCGTCATGAAGTGCAGGTCATTGTCATTCACGAGCCAATAATCGGTCACGTCATACACGGCGCCGTCTTTCAGATACAGTTGCACCAACTGCCGCTCTCCGCCGCCATACATAGGCGCAGCCTCGGGATTGCCCTCGTAAATGGCAGGCCCGTTCTGGGATTCGATCTGTCCTTCCAGGACTCCCGGGCCGTACGCGTCACCGTAATTCCCATTACCAAAATCATAGTTCGGGAAAGCGTCACATCCGACTCCCCAACCCACATAAGGCCCACATCCCCAGGAGTTGAATCCAAATCCCATGCCCCAGCCCCAGCCGCCAAAACCGGATCCCGGCCCGTAAACAGGCCAGACCCAAATCGGCCCTCCCCCAATTGGATATACCGGCCGCGTCGGAAAACCAGGCGATATTGGATTTCTTCGGTGCAGGTCCGATTGCGGTGCGCTTGCCGCCGTCGAATTCTGCCAAATGTCGTGCCCTTCTCCGGAAAAGCTCAACGCGCCTGAATTTCGCGCCGCTCTCGGCCCTAAAATTGAGCCCGCAACCGACGGCGACAGAAAACGCCCTCCTGCCTCCGGAGGCGGAAAACCGATCACGACGTGCGGCTGCACCGTGACCATCGGCTGTGGCAGCGCAATCGTCACGTGGTTCCCGAAGATCGGCCGGCTTGCCTCTGCCGGTGCAGCCAGATGCACGGTCGGGTGCACCAGCGCGGGACTGTGCGTCCCGGCCGCTGGCGTAGAGGGCATTCTCAGGGGAGCAGACAAATGCGTCGCGGGCGGGGCACTCCCATGTGGTGCGCCCATGCTTCCGCCTCCGAAGTGGCCACCGCCACCTCCGTGGCCTCCGCCATGTTGCGCCAGGGCAGTCGGCGCCGACGCGCACAGCAAGGCAGCAACACCCGCGCCGAGCAGCATACGCTTCGGTACGGTCCAAACAGAAGCAATCAGGCGTGCCATATTTCTACCCGCCTTCCCACCAGCCAACAAACGCGAGGGCAGCGCGAACGATTCGCGTCGATTCTAGTACATTCGACTTCCTTCCGCACTACGAAGTTACAACCCGATACAACCCGAGCGCGCCGGCTCGCGCACCCCAGACAGTAATGGAACTACTGCTACCTTCCCCGAGGCTTGCTCCTTTTTGAGGGTAGCAGCATGGTTTTTTCGGGGGAAAAAACTTCACGGCGAATCCCAGGATGTTTCGCACGGCTTCCAGCGTTGCGCTGCTTGGATCGCTTTCTTCGAAAGCGCACGTGCTGCGATCGTCGCGCCGCTTTTTATACACGGTATACGGCGACAAGGCCTCGCCAAGCTTTTTTGAAAGGAATTTTCCATCTCAGTGGCTCCTTCCCCGCCATGTATACTCTCTGCTTGTGATTCCTTTCCTTCATCTGGGTCCTCTCACACTACCCACCTTCGGCCTAATGGTCGCGACCGCGATGCTCTGCGCCTACTTCGTCCTGCGCGCCGACATTCTTCGTCGTGGTATCGCGCCCGATAGAACGGCCGCGGCCGCCACCGCCGAGGCGTTTATCGCACTTCCCTGCCTGGTTGGAATCGTCGGAGCAAAGCTCTACCATGAGCTCCAGTCGCCGCGCGAATTCTTCGCCCATCCGCTCGAGCAAATCCTTAGCCAGTACGGTTTTGCATGGTTTGGCGGACTGCTCGCGGGTTTTGCCGCCTACGCGTGGCTCACCTGGATGCGCCGCACTCCGCTTCTTGAAATGCTCGACGCGGGCTCGCCCGCCGCTGCGCTCGGATACGGCATCGGCCGCATCGGCTGTTTTCTTTCCGGCGACGGCGATTACGGCATCCCCACATCTCTGCCCTGGGGGATGAGTTTTCCCAAGGGCCTCGTCCCAACCACCGCGCGCGTCCACCCCACGCCGCTCTACGAGTTGATTGTCGCCGCCATGATTGCCGGGTGGCTGTGGCGGCTGGGCGCAAGACAGATTGCCGCTCGCTCCCCATCCACCAACAAAGGTGGCGCCTCAGCCAACGCCGCGGCAGAGCCTTCCATCCCTTGCGGCACCGTATTCGCCGCCTATCTCGCCCTCACGGGCGTGGCGCGGTTCCTGGTCGAATTCATCCGCATCAATCCGCGTTCGTTCTTGGGAATGTCCAACGCCCAATCGGTCGGGCTGCTTTCTGCGATCGTGGGGATGGCACTCGGGTGGTATCTCAGGAAGCGCGCGGTTTCAGAACCAGCCCCGGTGCCCCCGCGCGCCCGCCAATAGAGAAGACTCGTCTTTGTAAAGACGACGTCCCTTCGGCTTTTTGGCTAGCCCGAATCCATCCGGATTTGCCGCTGCCTCGCGTACTTGTTCCGCTGCAACCCTTTGCTGGATTCAGGCTCAGCCAGAAAGCCACATCGATCGTTTTATTATAACAACGCACGCTTCAGCCAGACCGACGCGATCGAGATCCACAGGGGCGCATTTTCAATTTGGAACAATGCGGTATTTCGGTTGCGGAAGTTGCGCGAGCTACTACTCGCGCGGAGCGGCGGATTCGTCAGGGTACGGCTTCCGACCTTCCAAAAACTTGCTCCCTGCGTTCTCTACAAGTATTACAGTTTGATATTGACACTGGCGTAAAAGAGGGTTACGTTCCGTTCAATTTCGCCTGTTGTGCCGCTGGCGTTCCCCGGCCCGCGAAAGAGTCTTGGATCGGTTCCCGTCCACTGAGCGGCGGCGATGATCTCGAGCTCAAAAAAAGCGACGCGGAGACCGCGCCCCAAGCGCCGCAGGGGTAGCACTGGTCCGCCTCCCGCTTCGACGCCTGTCCGCGGGATGCCCTCCGGGCCCGCGCATGGTGACAGTCGCGATGTGAATACCTCGCTCGCGCGGGCTATGGAAACCCTGGTGAAATTATTCGGCGAGTTCACGTTCACAATCGACTGCAAGGGGACCATCCGCACCGCCTGGACCGCGAACGAGGCATTTCTACACGGGAAGGTGCCGGTTCTTGTTGGGCAGAAGCTGGAGGATATAATCTGCGGGGACCAGTACACTCCCATTCGAGAAATGTTGCAGCGCGTTTGGCAAACGGGGCGCGCGGAGCGCATCGAATATCCGGCTCAGTTCCCCAGCGAAACGCGTTGGTTCGTCACCCGGTTGATACCCCTGGCACAGCGCGAAAGTGTGCCCTGCATGCTCTGCTTCATAGCCTGGGATCTCACCGACCGCAAATTCGCGGAAGAGCACCGAAAGAGCAAGGCTTTGCTCGCCGAGTCGGAGAAACTGGCCGGCGCGGGAAGCTGGGGGGTGGATCTTAAAGCGGGCTCCACGATCTGGTCGGACAACCTGCACAGACTTCACGGATTTTCCCCGGGCGAAGTGATCCCTGCCGAAGAGTTTTGCCTGCCGATGATTCATCCGGACGAACGGGAGCGCGCGAAGAGTTTCCTGGCACAGGCCATTTCCTCCACCAGCCCGTCGAACACGAATTTCGTAGTGTGGCCAAGGATGGACACGCTGCCGCGCATTCCAACCCCGGGTTTGCCCCGATTCTTTCCGAATCCGGAGAGCCCCTCCGTATTGTGGGAAGCAGCCTGGACATCACCGACCGCAAGCTTGCCGAAGACAAGATTCAGGAAAGCGAAGTCCTGCTGGCTCAGGCAAAACCAGTTGCCAATTTGGGAAGCCTGGAAGGGGACTTGGAAACTCATGAAGTCACTTGATCCGAGCAGCGTCGCCGGACGGGGAACCACGGTCCGCGCTGCTCTCCCGAATTGTGCCTCAGGAATTGCGGCCGGAGTTGGCCCCGTTGCTGGGCGAAAATGCAGTCGAAAACACGAAAGGAGAACGAGAAGTCGCGCTCGAAACCGCCGGATTGACTTGCCGGCTGTTCCGTTTGCAGAAGACTGGTTTCTGGGGGGAGGGTTGAAGGAATCTGTGCGCCAACCCGGCTGTTCGTCAGCGCGCGGCCCCAGCCGTGCCGCAACTGCCTAAGAATCAGGGCGGCTTCAGACGCGGCGGGATATCCCCGGCCCTTCTCGCGCGGGCTCTTTACCTCGACAGGACATCAGCACGGGTCAGTCAGAGCCCTCTCTCCCCTGGGAAACGCTTCTCCAGTCTTTCGCAAACCGCCTCGGCGGAGGCTCCTCAACTAAACCGGTGAACATCATCAAGCCTTACCGTGTTGTGATCGCGGACGACCATGTCGTGGTCCGCCGCGGTGTGCGCGCCATACTAGAATCGCAGCCCGGCATCCAGGTCTGTTCGGAAGCCTCCAACGGTGTCGAAGCATTGCGCTACATTAAGGAGGAGAAACCCGACCTGCTTGTCCTCGACTTGACCATGCCGGAAATGAACGGCCTTGAAGTCGTGCGCTCCGTGCGCGAGCAATCGCCTTCCACCGACATCCTCGTCCTCACCATGCATTTTTCCGAGGAATTGGCCCGGGAGTGTCTCGGGTTCGGGGCGCTCGCCTACGTACTCAAATCGGATGCGGATAATGAGCTGCTCACCGCCGTCGATCACATCCGCCAGCGCCAGCCTTACTTCACCAGCCAGCTGGCCCTGACCATGACGGAGAGTTTTCTGCGCGGCCCCGGCGGTTCCACCATGGAAGGCCTGATCCCCGGCACCACGCTCACGCCCCGGGAAGTGGAAGTGGTCCAGTTGCTCGCCTCGGGAAAAAGCAACAAGGAAGTGGCTGGTGTCCTGGGCGTTTCCACCAGGACGATCGAGAGCCACCGTAATCACATCATGCAAAAAATGAAGTTCGGGAGCTTCAGCGAACTCGTGCGCTTCGCCGTCCGCCACAACCTCGTCAACCCGTAGCTGATTCGTGGCCCGCGGTCTTCGAACGCCTGCGTCTCGCCAGCTCTTTGAGGCTTTGAGGGGGCAAAAGAAAGCGCCCGGGAAGCACTCCCGGGCCGCTGCTTACTGCGGTTGACTTAGATGGAAAG
This sequence comes from Candidatus Acidiferrales bacterium, assembly GCA_050015335.1. Taxonomy (GTDB): domain Bacteria; phylum Acidobacteriota; class Terriglobia; order Acidiferrales; family UBA7541; genus Palsa-295. The sequence goes on from JBEKBP010000002.1 coordinate 193,222, forward strand.
GACGGGATTGCCGGACTCGGAGTTCAGGCCGCTTTCTCTTTCTTGACGGATTTGCGCCGCCCGCGCCGACGAGTGGGCTTTTCGGTCGGAGGTTCACCGATCAGTTCGGCGCTCCACATCGAAGTGACGAATTTCTTCACGCCGTGATCGTCGAAATCAATCGTCGTGCGGTCGGTATTCGACTCGGTAACAATTCCAACTCCATACTGCGTGTGACGAATGGTCTGACCCTCAACCAGAATTTGCACATTTCCTCCCTTCAGATTAGGATGTCCCCGACGACTGCGCTAGAAAGCACTGCAAGAATCCGGCTCCAGACACTTCCTCGTGGTCCTGCGGAGGCTAGCCGCCGCGCGCCCCCTTTTGAACCGAAGCCCAAAAAATCACCAAAGCTATTGCAGGCACCAGCTAGAGACCGACGACGTGCTCTGCCTGTAGCCCCTTGGGGCCCTGCTTCACTTCAAATTCGACTGCCTGGCCTTCGTTCAGGCTTTTGTAGCCCTCGGCCTCGATCGCCGAGAAATGAACGAACACGTCTTCACCCGATTGCCGCTGGATGAATCCATAACCCTTTGCCGCGTTAAACCACTTCACCGTACCCTGCTCTTTGCTCACTTCTGTTGCTCCTAATTCATTCATACGGAAGCGTTTAGGCTTCCGGAAAGCTGCTCGCCGCCATCGCCATGCCGGTCTTGCAAAAAAAAAGCTGCAGGGAATCTCCCGGCAGCTGGCTGAAATAGGTCAGAAGCGACTCATGAGCGGCAAACGCAACATAAAAATACCACAAATAGAGGCCCTCTTGCAAGGCTGGGGGCGGCACGGCCAGCAGTTTCGCAAACCGGGCCACTAAGAAAAGATAATCGGTTGATTCAGCATGTGTTGCCTTGCTTGGCAGAGCCGGAGGGTTTTTGCAGGGGCTGTCGAGGCGCTAAAATCGCTGGGGC
>JBEKBP010000003.1:0-152825 GCA_050015335.1 Candidatus Acidiferrales bacterium
TTCGAGTGGTGACCAGACGATCTTACGGATTCCGTACCTTCGATGCCATGGAAATAGCCCTATATCACACGCTCGGCCGGCTCCCAGAACCAGAATCAGCCCATAGATTCTGCTGACGAGGCGTATTTTAGAACTCGCGAATAAGGCGCATTCTCTGTACGTTACGCAGACTCCGCAGGAAAAGGCCAAATTGCTCCGATTGGTGCTATCGAACTGTGCGGTGGACGCGGTAAGTGTTTATCCCACCTACAGAAAGCCCTTCGATATGATCTTCGAACGGGCTAAAACGAAGGAATGGTGGGCCTGGGTAGACTTGAACTACCGACCTCACCCTTATCAGGGGTGCGCTCTAGCCACCTGAGCTACAGGCCCAACAAGACTGCGAAGAGAAATGCTTACAACTGCCTCATTCTACGATGCCTTAGCGTCTTCCGCAACTGTGCACAAATCCTCATTTTGTGCACAAGATAGCAATTTCTCTAAATGTCTCTGTTCTCTAATGGCGTGCCGATCCTTGATTGGAAAAGTCTACCAGCTTGACGGCCACCAATAAAGTCACGAAGCAACTGAATCGTAGCAGAATCAATGAACACATTCCGCCTTCCGCTTCGGGTTTTCGTGTCTCCTTCGATGCCGTTCCAAACTGCACGGCGCACTTCGATCACACCGTGGTCTAGCTTCAAATCTTCAACGCGCAAGCCAACAAGTGACTACGGGAGAATTCAATCGCAGCTATCGGAGACAACGCATTTGACAAAAAATCACCGCTTGGAATCGAATGAAGCCCGCGATATCAGGAAGACGCCAGCAACGCGGTTGCCCGCATGGGATACTAGGCCACTATTTGTTCGATCAGCTGACACAGGAGTTAGGAACTTCCCGACTACTAAGGTCTTTTCGATTGAACACTGTCAACGGACACCTCGATTCACCTCACCTATTCCAAGGGTCCTTTTGCGTGTCCAGGGATGCCCATGGGAAGTGTCCGCTTTCGCTCCGTAAGCGGCATATAATAGCGATGCGCAAGCTCCGCCGAACGAATATTGGTGTGACCTATGAAACCGGTCAAAGAATCCGTTTTTGACGCCCAAGCTTTTCTAGATTCAACCGGTGTAGCCCGAAAGATTGTGGAATATCAGAAAAACGCGACTATCTTCACTCAGGGGAATGCCTCCCGGTATGTGATGTACATTCAAAAGAGCCGTGTGAAGCTCTCCGTGGTCAACGAGGTGGGCAAGGAAGCCGTAATTGCCATGCTGGGACCGGGGGACGTTTTTCGGGACGGGGACTACAGGAGAATTCAATCGCAGCTGTGCAGCCACTCTTTGGTTTGAATCCACTTGATCCTCGACAGTCAACCGCCCGTTGCGCAGGTGTCCACGTTCTGCCCCAGTGACCAGTAGCTGAACCATTCCAGTACAAGCTATTGTGTATCCATGCCGCCACTCCAGCCCCTTCCAAGGGCTCCAAATCGGTGCATATGCGAGCGGGGCTGTCTTTCTCGGTCCGATCTGGAGCCCAAAGGAAGGGAATATGAACCTTACTCTCCGAACCAAGATGAACATTTTAAGTGCTGCGATGATTGCCGTGTTGTTATTCGCAGGAGGTAGTTCGGCACGCGTGACTGATCAGCCGAAGGCCGCAAGCGTAAACCGGCAAAGCGGGACATCTACGGTCGGAATGATCGAGATTCCCGCTCTTGGTCTCGCGACAAAGGTGCTCGAAGGTTCCAATGCAAATACACTCAGGCTGGCTGTTGGGCACATCCCGGGCACCGCACTTCCCGGTCCCTCCGGCAACGTGGGACTTGCAGGCCATCGGACTACCTTCTTTCGTTCCTTGCGAAAGATCAAGGTAGGAGACGAGATTCGTTTTTCCACCGTGGCCGGTGCGTTCAAATATCGAGTTGTTTCTCTCCAAATTGTTCTTCCCAATGCCATCGAGGTTCTAAATGCTACGCAGCTGCCGACGCTGACGTTGGTTACTTGTTACCCATTTGATTTCATTGGCCCCGCCCCACAGCGGTTGATTGTGCACGCCGAGATGGTCCCCGATTCCCCGAACTGAACCGGGTAGGCGCTCGGTCTCAATCTCGCTTGATAACAATGCCCAATCTCATGTCCTTGCGCTGCAATCTGAGCGATATACTTTTGTATGGCCGTATCAATGTTTGTCTGTCGGTTTCCCCCGGCGGAAGTCGCGGCAAAGATTGCCGTCTCTCTCGATATTGGACTTCTGGTCGGAATCGAAAGGGAGTGGTCGAATAAGGACCTCGGTGCGCGAACATTTGCGCTTACCGCTCTTCTAGGAACCGTCGCTGCTCTGTTTGCTCCATCCATGGTTATCGTGTCATTCGTGGGCGTTTTCCTGATCGTTATATTCGCAAACACCCGCAGTTTGTTAGTAGATCGATCTTTAGAAGCGACAACGTCCGCAGCGTTACTCGCGATCTTCGTCTTGGGAGCATTGGCCGGGCAGGGCCATCTGTTCACACCTGTGGCAGCGGCGATCTTGATGACGATGTTGCTCGCTTGGAAAGTTGAGTTGCGTCGCTTTGCTGGCGGTTTACAGCCAGCAGAGATTCGGAGTGCCGTGCTGTTAGGTCTTTTGGGACTTGTGGTTTATCCCATCTTGCCGGACCGTTTCATTGATCCGTGCAACTCATCAATCCCCGACGAGCCTGGATTACAGTGATCGTTATTGCAGGAATCGGATTCGTAAATTATGTCCTTCTGAAAGCAGATGGTACGCGAGGCGTGTACCTGAGCGGTTTTCTTGGGGGATTTGTGAATAGCAGCGCCGCCGCGTCGCCAATCAGGTTCGCCAGAATCGCGGACCACTTGACGACGAATTCCTCGCCGCCTTTGATTTCAAGTGCAAAAACGCAGCAGTTTGCGAGCGAGAATGATGCCGGCCGTAACGATGGGAAGATGCGTCGGCCTTCGTGACGCATCGGTTAATGGAATCATCCCTCCCACTGCGTCTACCTCCAATCCACGACAAATCAAGCAGTATCAGCGGCAGGCTTCACCGAAGTTCCGAGCGTGTCCTGCGGATGCCATCGCACGCTCGTCCTGCGCTTGAGACAACGAGTCTGCTACTCCCTCAGGCGTCTCGGCTGCGTTTAGACCAGCGTAGATACCGATGAAGAATAACGAGGCTCACGATGTGGCGGCCTGCGCGGCCGCACGGTAGCGAACAAGAAGAAGGGTGATATCGTCTCCCTGGCTAGCTCCGCGAGTAAAGCTTTCGACGGACTCGAGAACAGTCTTCTGGAGACGGTCCAGGGGCGTGTTGTCGCGGTCGGCAAAAACGTCGCGGAGACGAGAGACACCGAATTCCTGCTTGTCGGGGTCCATGGCCTCGGTAACGCCGTCGCTAAAGAGGATGAGAGTATCGTCCGGCTGGAGTTCCATACAGGCGGCGACGTAGCTGGTTCCAGGCATGAGCCCCAGCGGAAAGGAACCTTCGGTGAAAGGCTCGGCAACCTCGCCGCGACGAAGAAGCAGTGGCGAGGGATGACCGGCGTTGATGAATTCAAGCCGTCCGTCACGGTGGAGGACGCCGAAAAACATCGTGACGTAGCGGTCGACCTCGGCGTGCTCGTAGAGAAAGCTATTCAGGTGATTGAAGACACGTGCGGGGTCAGCACCAATGCCCATGCCCGAGAGAGCGCCCTGCAGCATGGTGGTCAGAAGCGCAGCGCCGAGGCCCTTGCCGGAGACATCCGCAATAAGAAAGGCTGTGCGGTCGTCGCTCATCGGGAAGACGTCGAAGTAGTCGCCGCCGACGGCCAGGCAGGGAGAATTGGTGCCGGTGATGGTGAGATGCGGGTAATCGCGAAAGCCGCAAGGGTGAAGGGCCCGCTGAATGTCTCGAGCAATGCTGAGTTCCTGTTCGAGCCGCTGCCGCTCGCGCTCGCGTTCGACGAGGCGCGCGTTGTCCAAAATGCTCGCGGCTTCGACTCCGAGGGCATCGAGGATTTGGCGGTCCAGTTTAGAAAAGGCGGCGGGCCGGCGCGAGTCCAGGTAGACAACTCCGAGAAAATGTCCTCGCTCGACATGAGAGGCGGATTCCGCGCTGCTTGCGCGAGGCATGGCGTAGAGGGGAATGGACACAACGGCGCGAAGAGCCTGCGCGATGATGCTCTGCGCATCCTGAAGCTTGAAGTCGGCTTGATTGAGATCTTCCGTGATGACGCTGGATTTCCGCTCGAGGGCTAAGTGCAGGGCAGTTTGGCTGGGAGCGACGCTATCTGACGGCAGACGCGCGCCTCCCTTGCGGCGGCCCAGGCGAACGCGAAGCGATCCTGACGAATCAGGCTCGAGCAAGAGCCCGCGGTCGGCATGGGTGACAGCAATAGCATGATCGAGCATCGTGCCGAGCACGGAGTCCAGAGGAAGCTGAGAATGTAGAAGCGACGTTGCCTCGAGGAGAAGCTTAAGTTTCCGAAGACCGTCGGAGGAGGACTCGCTGCCCGATATGCTCTCGATGCGGGTGAGAATGTCCTGAATCGCCGTGTCGGCCATGGAAGAACGGAAGGTGATTTCGTAGGAGTTAGCAAGACCGAAAGTAATGGTGTCACCGTCCTCAAGGGCGTGGCGGTTGATTCTTTCCCCGTTGACGAAGATGCCGTAGCGATGGCCTCGATCTTCCAAATAGTGGCATCCAGCTTCGGAGAGGATCGCGGCGCACTGGCGGGAGATGCGACGGTCGGTCAGCTGGAGATGCTTTCCATGTTCGCCACCGCGGCCGATGAAGAAGGGCGATTCGGTGACGCGAACAATCCGGCAGGGCTTTTCGGGAGAAATGACTTCGAGAACAGCGTCGCCGATGGCTGGGACGTCAGGCATCAGGATTACTCGGACTCGGAATTGTAGCACGTCCAGTTCGTGGGAACCCGCAGATGGTTGTTACAGGAGTGGTAAACGATTCTCACTCAGGCGAGGGTCACTGCGCGCCACGGAAAGCCACACTGGGGAGTCGCAAAACAGATCGCGGAAGCGCTCGGAGCCGCGCACGAGAAAGGCACCATCCACCGCGACCTGAAGCCCGCCAACGTGAAGGTGACTCCCGAAGGACGTCAAAGTGCCCGACTTCGGATTGGCAAAGGCGTTCGCGGGCGACACAAAGACACCCAATCCAATCAATTCACCGACGTTGAGCATGGCGGCGACGATGCATGAAGTGATTCTGGGCACGGCCGCGTACATAAGCCCGGAGCAGGCGCGGGGCAAAGCCGTAGATAGACGGACCGACACCCGGGCCTTCGGTTGGGTGCGGTAGGAAATGCTGGCCGGGAAGCAGGCGTTTCACGGCGAGGACGTAGGGGACATCCTTGCTGCCGTGGTTAGGGCTGAGCCCGACTTGCAATCGTTGCCCACTGCGACGCCCCTGAAAGTGCGCGATCTGCTGCGGCGCTGCCTGCACAAAGACAAATCGCTGCGCATGCGAGATGCTGGCCGGCACGGATCGCAAGCGATGGTTCACATTCCAGGAGGACCAACGTGTGTCATTGCGGATCGATACCCCAGCCTCGCCCTCCCGGCCGCCTCCCGCTTTCCCATGCGCGTGGGAAGGATCGGATTACTTTGTGGACAGTCGCCGGTCAGTCCCCGAGCTTTTGCACCGATGCAAGCGGAGACCATTCTCGTTCCCGGTGGCGACGCTGGGTGTGCTTGGCGCCGGTCGGGATCTTGTAGGCCGAGCAATTCTTACTCGGGTGGCGTCGTATGTAGAAACAGAGAGCGCAAGGCCCTGGCAGTTGCCAGACTCACGTGCTGGCCGAGCGAATCAGCCGGAACCGTTTCCCCGAACACCAGTGGATCACCGCTAGCCACTTGATCGATGTTGACGAGTGGAATTGAAGTCCCGCGCGTCCGGTTCAGCGTAGTGATGAATTGGTTCGCGATCACAGCGTAACCGGTGTCGGTTGGATGAACTCCGTCGAGGGAAAATAGGCCGCCAAGAAATGCATTCGTCAAGTGGTGGCCGTTCGCTTCCACACCCTGCAAGCGGATTTGATCTGCGAGCGAGTGAATATCCACGAGCGCGGCTCCATGCTCGATGGCCCCCACCGTGATAATCAGGTTGTAGGCATCGATGAGCGCTCGGACCTCCAGGACCTGAACCGCTCGGAGGACGTCGCTCGAAGGCAGCGGCCCCAGCGAAGGATTGGCCAGTATGCCAGGAATCAGCGCCACACCGTCGGGCAGTACGTAGTCACCCGACCCGATTCCAAGAATTGGCCCGATGATGAATAGAGGAAGGCCGGCTTCCTGCTCGATCGTGGTGACCGGGGTGAAATAGGGCACGACCGTCACATCCGGTATATTCGCCACGACAAGCGTCGCGCCAGTTGCGGACAATTGATTCAGCAATTTGTTGTAATTCGAGCTGAAACTGCTGAGCGAGGTGGCACCGGAAGGATTCGCCTCAGACGCCGCTCCCAGAATGTCGTCATTTCCAATCCACGCGAAAACGGTTGTGGGCTTCAGAGCCTGAGCCCATTCCACTTGGCTCAGCGAAACCCCCTCGTAAAGGCCGGGGAAACCGAGGACCAGGTCCGTCAAATCGTCGATGGGCAGCGACGGCAGGCTTGTCAGTGCATCCTGGAGTTCGGCGCCCGGCACGGCAAGGTCGGTCGCCTGAACATAAGGATCGTCGCGCCCCGGAGATGCCAAGCCCGGAGCCGGCTCAACGATCGGTGGTGGTCCCGCGGTGACCAGTTCGAGGACGTTAGGAATCCCCGGCGGCGCAATTAGAGGCAGTACCAACGGCACCTTCGCTTGCGCCGCGAGCACGCTCGCCCAGCCGTGTGGCTGCTGCGTGTCGAGTAGAGAATCGTTCTGAAAGCCCGCGGAAAGCGAGTCGCCGACGACGACCATCCGCGAAAGGTTCGCCTTGCCAGAGCCGGAAGCACTCGGGCGCGCTTCTTGGGCGCAGGCTGACGGCGGGAATGCTCCGTTTAAGCCTGCGAGAACCAGCGCAGCGAGCACCAAAGCGGCCCAGCTCTTAGGCGCAAGGACCTGGTGCAGCTTCTTCACGGGAACGGAATACTCCATCTCATTCCGCGTAGTTCTCAACGTGCGCTTCATGGGACACTCCTGGAGAGGCGGAGTTGCGGGGTCACCCATCTTGCGTGCGGATGGTATACCGACCGATGTTAAGCGTCAACTAGAGGGCGTATGCTAGAAGGCGTGCATGGTAGCGAACGGGAACCGTCTTTTCGGACCGAGGGAAAAGGGTGCCATCCTTGCTCTCGATAGCCTGCCTGAGCGTGTTTGCCGCCCTTTATGCGAGGCCATCCCCTTGCGTCGCTGTGATCCGCGCGTGTTGGGATCGGTAGCCAGCCACCGTGCCCGTCCAGCCAGCACGGGTTGTAGCCACTGGCAGAACGTTTAGACGATCAAAGTGGGGCTCGCGAAGCTCGGCATATATTTTCTCGGCATGGGCACGCTGGCTAAACGATAGGATGTCGTCGAACGGGCCAGCAGCAGCGGGGCGTCGCGTCGGGCGGCGATAGAGTCCGGCCGGTGTCGGAACGCTACGTAATGCCGGGGCCACAAACGCCTCAGTAGGTTGGAAACCCTCACGGAGTCCCCGATAGAACCATCGTTGGCACGCTGACCACCGTTCTGTTGTTGGTTTCAGAACTGACTGGCCTCGTCGCAAACAGGCGATGAAAACCGCTGGGACAGGACCAAACCCACTACGCATAAACCGATCTCGAGCGCATTTTCATGGTTTGCGGGTGTCGCGAAGCGACATGACTGACTCTATAGAGCTGCGCAGGACTTAGCCCGCTGCTTCCATGACTTGCCGAAGGTTTCTCTACCTGGTCGATAACGAGCCCCCTGCAGCCCTTCGGCAGGTTCGGCTATTGCTTGCCGCGCGAGAACTCCAATCCGGCGTAGACCGTCCGGCCCTGCTGCACGGGAATGCTGTCGATGTTGAAAAAACCGAAGCCCGGCAGCCAAACCGTTTGATCCAAGAGATCATTGGCATGGACGGCGATAACTACCGTGTTCCTTTCCCGCAGACGCAGAAACCTGGAAATGTCCTGACGCAATTCGGCATTAAGACTGTAGCGCCAGCCCGTGAGAGGATTCACGTTGTAAGCGTAGGGCTTGGTCTTTCCGTCGGAAACATCGAAAAGGCCAAAGACCAGTCCGCGGCTGTTTTCATAGCTGATCCCGGTCTTAAAACCGTAATTTGGAATGGGCGTGATGTTGCTCGCCCCAGTCTGGTCGTGATTGGTCTGAAAGAGGAACGAGCCCTGGGTGAAGAAGTCCCGTCGAAAATAGTATTTGCCTTCGGCTACGACGCCGTCAAAGACAACTCCGCCAAGGTTCTCATAGTGAATGGGAGCTTCGCCAACGGTGATGATGCTGTGAACTTGGTGATTATGAAAATAGTTGGCGCCGAGCTGAAAGTGCGTGTACTGCAAAGACAAACCCAGGTCAAAGGATTCGACGATTTCGGGGCGGAGGTTGCGGTTGCCCTGGATGTCAGGGAGGTTGAGCGTGTTTTCATCCAGGCTGGGCGGCCGAAACGCCTCGCTATAGAGCACCTTGACGCTGACCGTGTGCGATGGGCTCCAGATCATCCCGGCCCTCGGAACGGTGGAAAAAGGAATGCCCGCGAATTTGTTGGACTGGAAACCGCCGATCAGTTTCACGCTGGGCAATAACTGGTGATCGAGCTGGGCGTAGAAGCCGCCCGCAGGACGGTTGCCCCCCGCGTCCTCCGCACTGTGGTCGATGCTGGCAACCTCCGTGCCGGCAATACGATTGAACAGCATGCCGGCGGTCAGGCGATCTTTGGAGGTGAGCGTGATCAGGTTCGTCCATTCGCCAACAAATTCGTTGGAATCTCTGTCGGTGTAGGGATAGGCGAACGTCATAAAAGTTGTGCGCGTGTAGGTCGCATGGAAGTTCATGTCCCAGTTGTCTCGGGCTTTGTATTCGTATCCGAGATCGGCGAAGTCCCGCGTTTGTCGCGTTTCGCCAACGGCGCCTTGAACGAAGGCTGTGGTTTGCCACTCGGTGAAGGCGGACATGAAACTAAGTCCTTTGTAGTTCATGCCCAGATAGTCGCCTGTGCCCCGGTCGACCATAGTAGAGTTGTGGAAGGGCGGCTCGGGCGGAGCGTCTGGGTTGTTTTGCAGGGGCGGGGGGACCAGGTAGGTAAGGTTCCAATCGGGCGCTTCGTGAATCTGCGAAGCCCCTACCATGCTGAAATCGCCCTGCTTATAGAGAAAGTGTCCCGACGAAGCTAGAGCGCCATTGGCTCCTACGAGACCGCGGATGCTGGCATCGTTGCCGTCCGCCTTGCGGGTAATCAGGTTCACCACCGCGGAAAAAGCGTTCGAGCCATAGAGAACTGAACCGGGCCCGCGAATAATTTCAATGCGTTCGAGAATCTCGACTGGGAACGATTCCAGCAGATCGGAAATAATGCCCCCTTCCATCACTTCCCTCGTGGGGCGCCCGTTGATGAGGAACAGGATATGGGCACCTGAAGTTTTGGTCTGATCGCCGTCTGCGGCAACCAGGCTGCGGTCGGTGAAATATTGGCTGGACTGGGTCAAACCAGGGACGCGGTCTAGTATTTCACCCAGAGTGATTCCCCCGAAGCGGCGCAATTCGTCACTGGTGACAACCGACATTATGCTGGGAGCTTCCGAAAGCTTGTCACTAAACCTGGAAGCGGTCGTGACTTCGATATCCATCAGTTTCTCTAGGTCCATGGAAGCTAATTCGTCGGCCGGATTCGCTGAATTCTGCTGAGATGCGTTTTGTCGGGAGAACCCGCAACTCGCGATAAGGAAGAACAACGCCGCACCCGTTGCTACGTGCAGCTTACTTGTGTGGATGATCAAGGCACGCCCCCGATTCGCTGTTTCAACTTGGAATGACTCGGCCTTACTCAAGAGTTTCCCTTCGGACCGGTCGATTTGAAGACTTGAGACTGTTATCGTAGGAAAGTACCTGGGGTCAGGACTGTACTGGAGGGAACAGGTTCCTTCTCAGCAATAGACGAAGGTCGTGTGAAGACAACAAGCTACTACTGGTAAACGCCTTACCGCAACAGTGACTTGGCCTCTAGCACCGAATCGAGTAACTCGAAACTGTCGCGCCGGGTGGGGGTTGACATTCCTGCCTTCGCGAAAGCGCACCGCCAAGAGTGGCCGTGCTACCCACAGCCGTGACTCTAGAGCTTATTCAGGCCGTCTAACGCCGCGACTTTGTAGGCTTCGGCTAGCGTTGGGTAATTAAAGACGGTGTCGCGGAAATATTCGATGGTGCCGCCGTAGGACATCACCGCCTGGCCGATGTGGATGATTTCGGTGGCGCGCTGGCCCAGGGCATGGACGCCGAGCAGCTTGAGCGTGTTGCGGTCGAAGAGCAATTTAAGCATGCCTGTTTCGTCGCCGAGCATCATGCTTTTGGCCAGCTCGGCATATCTTGCCACGCCCAACTCATAGGGCACTTTCGCCGCGGTTAACTTTTCCTCCGTCTGGCCGACCATGGAGATCTCCGGGATCGTGTAAATCCCGTAGGGGAATAAGTCCGACATTGCGGTCGAAGTAAGCCCGAACATATGGCAGCTTGCCAGTCGGCCCTGCTCCATCGATGTGCTGGCAAGGGCGGGGAATCCGATCACGTCACCCGCGGCGTAAACATCCGGGACGGCAGTCTGGTAAAACTTATCGACGCTGACCTTGCCGCGAGGATCGGGAGCCAGTCCCGCCGCTTCGAGACGCAGCTGGTCGCCGTTGGCCTGGCGGCCGACCGCATATACCAACCCATCGGCGAGTATCTTCTTGCCGCTTTCGAGTTCCGCGAAGACGCGGTCGCGACGGGGATCGATCCCTACACGCGTCACCTTCTCGCCGAGCCGGAACACGGTGCCCAGCTGCCGCAGGTGATACTCCAGCGTGTCGCAGATTTCGCGGTCCACGAAATCCAGAATCACGGGGCGCTGGTCAATCAGCGTAACTTCCACGCCGAGAGCCGCCAGAAAGGAGGCGTACTCAAGGCCCACCACCCCCGCGCCTACCACAATCAGCTCGCGGGGAAGTTCGGCGAGGGCAAAAATCTGGTCGGTATCCAGAATGCGCTTACCGTCGAAGGGGATGCCGGCGGGGCGCGCGGTGCGTGTGCCGCATGCGATCAGAATCTTATCCCCGTGGAGCGTCACCTTCTCTTCCTCCCCCTGCACTTCGAGGGTGTGAGAATCGGCAAATTCCGCGGTGCCTTGAAAGATTGCGATGCCGTTGCGCTTCAACTGTGCGCGGATCACGTCGGTCTCGCGCTTGACGATGGCGCTTACGCGGAAGGAGAGTTCCTGCAAAGAAATGTCGCGTGTCTCGCGGCAATCGCTTCCGTGAAGAGCCTTGACGGCCATGCCGGTCAGCTGAAAGATGGCCTCGCGGACGCTCTTGCTCGGGATCGTGCCGGTATGCACGCAAACACCGCCGAGCATGAAGGTGCGATCGATCACCGCCACGCGCTTCCGCAATTTCGCAGCGCAGATGGCGCCCTTCTGTCCCGCGGGTCCGGTTCCGATCACCACAAGGTCGAAATTTGATTCATTCATCGCTTAAGGCTCGATATCCGAGTCGATCAAAAAAGCGCGCTGAAACAGCCGCACGCGACAATTCCGCCTGGTGCAGACGCCGGCGCTGCGTCAAGCCAGGACCACGAGATCAATTTCCACCCGGACGTCGCGCGGGAGGCGCGCGACTTCTACCGTCGAGCGAGCGGGGGGATCGTTTTGCAGATAGCGCCCATACACTTCGTTCATGGCGGCGAAATCGCTCATGTCCTGGAGGTAGACCGTGGCTTTGACGGACTTGTCGAGCGACGATCCAGCCGCTTCGACGATCGCCTTTAGATTTTCGAACACGCGCGCCGTCTGTTGCGCCACGCCGCCTTCGATGATCTGGCCGGTAGCCGGATCGAATGGGATTTGGCCCGCGGTATAGATAAATCCGTTGGCCCTCACGGCCTGCGAATACGGACCAATTGCTTGGGGCGCTTTGTCTGTTGCGATAATTTCTTTCACGAAACCTCCGGTGGCTCTGTCTTCATTGTTGTGCATTCGCTGCTGGACCTTCATAGCGCGCCCGAAAATCCGCCGGGATTCCTGTGTCGTTGAGCCAGACACGAAACTGCGCGGCGAGATTTTTTCCGCTGGATTGCTCGAGCGCCGCGCGGAGGACATCATAGCTGGTCTCCTGCCCCCGCAACAAAGTAACCATTTGCCTCAGCCCACTGCGTACAGGTTCCTCGCCGCAAGCATCCTCGAGTGCGATGAAGAACAGGGGCGCTTTGGCAAGGGCGATGCGGCGTTGGCCGATCGGATCGCTCAGCATGGTCAGGCCGAGGGGCGTTTCGTCGGCCTGCCTGCGGGCCTTGTCATAGTCGTTGAAGTATTCGACGATGCGTTGGCGCCGTCCCGGCTCGCCTTTCTCGCTCTCTGCGACGACGATGGTGGCATATTCAGGCAGCCCTTCGCCCATGCCGAGCGCGGCGTCCGGGGCAAAAAAGACTTCATCGCCGAACCAATTGTGTGCCAGGGCGTGCGTCACGGGACCCAGAAAGGCTTCACTGGCGATGCCGAGGGATAATGCTTCGGAATTCACCAGCACCCCTCCCGGAAAAGCCACGGCGGCGGCTCCTGATTCGCCCGTCAGATGATTTCGCAGCCCGGTGGATTCAACGATGTGGGGCACATGGATGTTTCTGTCGAGCCGGCCAAAATCTTTCTCGAGATCGCCCCATGCGGCGTCAATACTTTTTAGCGCAGGTTCTGGGGTGTCCTTGAGAGGCCGAAATGTCCAGAAAATCGCGGTCTGTGATTTGCGCTCCGGAGCCGAGGCGACATACTTGCCCGCAACAACGAACGGTGTCAAATCACCTTTGCGAAGCTCGAAACGATAGACCGTTTCTTCCCCCTGCTGTTTCCGGCCGGCGGGAGCGCCCCTTGCGAGCACCATGAAACTCGAAGGCACCCGGACTGTGAAGATTACGCGAGCCGGCCGGCCGGGATAAGGGGATAGGAAATGATGGGGAGGCTGTGGCAGGGGACTCCACCCGCGAGATCCCAGGTGAAAATCGTCCTTCCCGAGGGTGATCTGCGAACCCGAATCTTCCGGGGAGCTGAACGCATATTCGATCGCCAGGTCGCGGCTTTCGCGGCGCTTCCAAACCGGGTCGAACTCAATACGCCGCGCGTTAGGCGACCAGCGTTGATGCTCCCCCGGCAAGCTTTCCAGCGGGACCACCCGGCTATCGAGTCCGGCGTGAAGGTCCTTGCGGCCGTAGGACGTCTCGTCGGGAAGATTTACGTCGATAAAGGACAAATCGGCGGTGCCCGAGTTTTCAAACCTATCGTGCGAGTCCACACGCAACTCCCCCCTATCGTCGGGTACAAACCGCACTTCGCGGGATTGTTTCAGAATGCGATAGCCGGGAGCCAGCGGGACACTACAAGCAGCTCCGCACAGGATGAGCCAGATGGCGACCAGGGCGACCAGGCACGAGCGCAGAGAGGGACGGTCCAAGATGCACCAATTCTACCGAGCCATACGAGGAGGGGAAAGGATCAAAATGGCGGCGGTTCGGGCCTCAGGACCCTGCGAAATGCTTGAGAATTTCCTCGTCGCGTAAACCTTGACGCCGCAACGCAATGATCGCTGCTGTTTGCGAATCCGGGATGCCGCGGCGCGATAATTCAAGGAGCGTCGAATCGCGCAGTCCGGCGTTCTTCATGCCGGCGAGCGAAGCTCCTGATAAAACGGTCTGGCCCTGCGCATGGCGGCGCGCCACTTCCAGGATCGTTTCATCGGAAAGGCCCGCAAGGCGCATCGCTTCCAACTCCCCGGCTGTAAAGCCCAACTGATTCAGCTTGGCTAGTTCCACCACAGTGGACTCACCGATTCCCGCCTGCATCAATCCCACGATGGTTTCTCCAGCTGTGAAGGGCTGGCCTTGGGCACGGAAAATCTGAAGTATCTTGACGCAATTGGCATCCGACAGGCCGCCTTGGCGGGCCTTGGCAAGCTCGCCAACCTCCGGTGTCGTAGCATTGAGGCTCTTCACCTGCTGCATGCTGTCATAGCTCATGCCGGCCGCATCGAGCGGCGCAGTGTCCACCAGAATAGCGTCATGGCAGCCTGCAGCAACAAGCACCAGACTGGCCATTGCAACTGCCGCAAGAAGTCGCGAAGAAACAGACCAGATCTGTGCGAGTTCGGAACGCTTTTGCGGGGATCGGCCCATCGATTCCATTCTACCGATTCCGAAGGCGGGCGGACTAGCGCCTGACAGAATCTGTGGCGCAAGCATTACCGTCTGGAGGGAGGGAATCAAACGTTGTAGACGCGCTCGATATCGAAGACGCCCGGAATGCGCTTGATACCTGCCAGGATCAGCTCAAGCTGCTTCCGGTCGCGGACATCGAGAGCCACTTCAATGCGTGCGCGGGTGTTGTCTTCGCCGCCACTTTCAAACGTGCGGATATTCGCCCCGGTGTCGCTGATGACGCTCGTAATGCCGGCGAGCATCCCTGGACGGTCTTCGGTGAAAATGCGCAAACGAACTGGGAAAGTTGCTTGGGTCGCATCCGCCCATTCGACCGGAATGCGGCGTTCTGCTTCGTAAAGCAGATTCTCGACATTGGGACAAATCTTGCTGTGGACGGCGATACCGCGGCCGCGAGTGACGTAGCCCACGATATCGTCGCCGGGAATGGGATTACAGCATTTCGAGCGGTAGACCATCAGGTCGCCGTGACCTCGCACTAGGATCGCCGCATCGTCAATTCCGAGCATGCGCTTAACGGTAGTAGCCAACTTCGGGTGCTTCTGTTCGGGACCCGTGTCCGGAACAGGCTGGCCACTGGCCTTGGCGAGCACTTGCCGGGCAGACCACTTGCCATAGCCCAGATCGGCATGCAGGTCCTCAACCCGCGAGCATCCATATTCGGATGCGACGCGGAGCCAGTCTTCCTCCGGAATTTTCTTCAGGCTCAAGCCGGAATTGCGCGCTTCCTTCTCGAGCAGGCGCCGGCCCACTTCTGTGGCTTCTTCGCGTTCGTGGAGGTGAATCCACTGCCGGATCTTGCTGCGCGCCCGGGAGGTATGCACGAAGGAAAGCCAGTCACGCGAGGGCGCGTGCCCCTTCTGCACTACGATCTCCACTACGTCGCCATTGGCAAGCGCGTGGCGCAAAGGGACCATCTCGCCGTTCACCTTCGCTCCCGTACACTGGTGGCCTACTTCGGTATGCACGGCATAGGCAAAATCGATGGGTGTAGCGCCACGCGGCAGCACCACGACGCGACCTTTGGGCGTAAACGTGTATACCTCTTCCGGATAAAGATCGACACGCAGCGTGGAAAGAAATTCGCTGGGTTCCTGCATTTCCTGCACCCACTCGATCAGGTGACGCATCCAGATAATGCGCTGGTCGTCGGGGGAGGAAGCCGTCTCCGCGCGACCGTCCTTGTATTTCCAATGAGCGGCCACGCCCTGTTCGGCGATCCGGTGCATTTCCTGCGTGCGGATCTGCACTTCGAAAGGCTGTCCCGAATGGATCACGGCGGTATGAAGCGATTGGTAGAGATTGGGCCGTGGCATGGCGATGTAGTCTTTGAATCGCCCGGGAACCGGACGCCAGATCTGGTGGATAACGCCCAGCGCCGCGTAGCAGTTCTTGACCGTGTCGCTCACCACGCGCACCGCGAGCAGGTCGTAAACCTGGTCGAGCGTCCGCTGCTGCTTCTGAATCTTGAGATGCAGCGAATAGAGGCGCTTGATGCGGGCCTGCACTTCGGCAGGAATACCGTTCTCGACCATCTTCCCGCGAATCATGTCCTGAACTTCGACCAGGAATTTGTCGAAGACCTTCTGTTTGGAAACGATTTTCTTCTGCAGTTCAAAAAACGCTTCGGGTTCCAGGTAACGGAAGGAAAGGTCCTCGAGTTCACCACGGATCAGACCCATCCCCAGCCGGTTTGCGACCGGCGCGTAGATATCGAGCGTCTCGCGGGCGATGCGCTGCTGCTTCTCGGAATCGAGATATTGGAGGGTGCGCATGTTGTGCAACCGGTCGGCCAGCTTTACCAACACCACACGAACATCGTTGACCATCGCCAGAAGCATCTTGCGGACGTTTTCCGCCTGGCGGGCTTCGGGGGCGAGCAGGTCAAGGCGGCTGATCTTGGTCACGCCCTCGACCAGACGCGCCACATCGGGCCCGAAATCAGCGGAGAGCCTCTCGATTGTGACCTTGGTATCTTCCACCACATCGTGCAGCAGCGCGGCACACAGAGACGTGACGTCGAGCTTCATGTCCGCCAGCGAGTGCGCTACCTCCAAGGGATGGGAAAGATAGGGCTCTCCGGAAAGGCGAATTTGCCCGCGATGGTGCTCGGCGGCGAAATCGTAGGCGCGGCGCAGCAGAGTGAAATCGTCGCCAGGACGATTCTTGCGCACCTTGTCCACCAATTCGACGAAACGCAGGTCGACGGTGCGCTTTGCCGCGGGGCTGACACTCGTCAAATTGCCAACAGGTTCCATGTGCGAGACCTTCATTCTAACTCTACGGAAGCCCAAAAGGGCCTTTTCAGTGTCCTGTTGATTAGATGCACCAGGGCCCCGGTTGGGCGTTTTCTCAAACAAGCCTCGAAGAGTAGTCGCTGGAAAATCAGATTGTTTGCTTTCAATCACCGGATGGGGCTCCGACGCTGTGGGGTGAATCATCCCGATTCAGTTCGTCGATTGGGCGGAGGGCTAAGTCAGAGCAGGGAAATCTCAGACCAACTGGCTGTGTAGTGTGGCTGGCGATTACACCCAGCCTGCCAGAAACCAACAAGAGAGCAATTGCGGGCCGGCCGGGCGCCGGCCGGTTTAGTTTTGAGTCTTGCCGAGATCGCCGCAGCTGACCGGAACTACCAGCGTCTCGCCGGCAAGAACCATATCCACTGAGTGAAGTTGCGGATTTGCCTGCACAAGACAGTTCAGGGCGAGAGGGCTTCCCAACTCGGCTCGAGCAACTTTCCAGAGAGTGTCACCCGGCTGAACTACCACGTGTTTCGCGCTTTGTCTGCGTTCCAAGGGAACTTCGATCCATGCACCCACCAGAATGCGATTCGGGTCAGCCAGTTGCGGGTTCAGCGCGGCCAGGCGTTTCCAGCGTGAACCATTGCCGAAATAACGCTCGGCCAGCCTCCAGAGTGAATCTCCCGGCAGAACCTTGACCTTTCCGGTGCTGCCCACAATCGCTTGATTGCGGTTCAGGCCCCATAGGTCAACCGCAGGGCTCGGCGCAGTCTTCGCGACGTCAGGACGAACGCCGACTGTTCGAATCAAGACTTCGGCAGGCGGGATCACACTGACCCTCGACTCGCAGGGCCTGGCGCAGGTCACTGGCCGGACTTCCGTGACAGGATCAGCCTCTGGCCGCACGATTGTGTGCTCCGTCAGGGATAGCCTTACCGGCGCAGCCGCAAAGGGGGAATCCACCCTGGGAGCAACGGCTTCGATGGTTGTCTGTTTTGTCAGGCTCCTGGCGATGGGGGGCGTAAACGGCGCGGGCACTGCTAGGTTCGCCGGGACATAAGCCACGGCGGTTGCGAATGGCATCGCGGTCGAGGAAATCTTGATTTCCGCAGTCGGGGGGGGCGTCTGAGTTCGCATTCGATTGTTCGCCTCTTTGGCGAGGGGCTTTGCAATGCTTGCCGGCGGCACAATGTTCGCTAGGCCATAAGTCACAGCGGGGGTGAATAGGATCGTCGGCGGCGGAACGCTGATCTCTCCCGCCGACACCGGCACCTGAGCCTGTCGTCGATTGTTCGCTTCTTTGGCAAGGGGCTTTGCAATGCTTGCTGGCGGCACGATGTTCGCTAGGCCATAAGTCACAGGGGGGGTGAACAGGATCGTCGGCGGCGGAACGCTGATCTCTCCCGCCGACACGGGCACCTGAGCCTGTCGTCGATTGTTCGCTTCTTTGGCAAGGGGCTTTGAAACCGTCGCCGGCAACATAATACCCGCGGCGCCAGGCGCGGATGCCGGCAGAGCCAGGATCGGACTTGACCCAGTCTGGCCGGCAACCGCGGGAGCCGAAACGCTTGGCTGCGGATAATAGCTCGCCACCTGAGGAGCAGACTTGGAAACGTCGGCAGGCAAAGCTATATTTGTCGGAATATCCATGACAGATGGCAAGGCAGGAGCTGTTGCAAGTTCCTTTATGTCCGGGACCGCAACTGGGGCGTCCGGAACTACGGCTGCAGGCTCAGGGGTGGCCGCCGCAGCGGTAATCGCCGCCTCGGCGGCTCCGGTCGGTTCTTTCTGCCGCGCAGCAACCCGTGCCTCGTCTTCAGGGAGAAGAATGTGCGGCTTGGACAAATCTTCGTTGGTATAAACATGGGTCGCGTGCAGCGCCAGTTCCCTTTTGCGCTCACGCTCCTGGCGGGCCGCATCGGCCACGCTTTGTGCGAAGTTGGGCGAGCCTGTCGACAGGACCGCCGAAACGACTACCGCCACCATCACCACGGAATGCTGCTTTATCGTTTTGCGCATGTTTTGCCCAACCACAAAGAATGGATTTGCCCTGCCCCGCATTTCATCTAATCAGAGAGGCGAAAAGCGGGCAAGAAAATCGACTCCGACATGTGTAGTCAAGGTAACGCCCCTGGGTGGACGCTAATGATGCAAAGCGCCCCACAGCCGGGCGCGATTCCCACGGCAGGGTTATCCGGGGTGTATCCGGCGTGAAAGCGACAGAATCGCACTAGCGGGAATTCTCACAATAGCCGTTAGGGGGTCCTGTTGCTCTCAAAAGAACTTAAAATAAAAAAGGTGCGCACGTAGAAATCCTTGCGCCGTAGAATGAAGGCATGGCCAAAGGATGGGAAAGCAAATCCGTAGAAGATCAGATTCAGGAGTCTCAAGCAGCCGACCAGGAAAATTCGAGGAAACAGTTTACCCCCGAACAAATGGAAGCTCACCGTCGCAAGGAAGTGCTTCTTTTGTCTCGCTCCCGCGTCGAAAAGGATTTGAGCGCGAGCCAGAACCCCCGCTACCGCGACCAATTGACCCAGGCCCTATCCCACATCGACGCGCAGTTATCTAAACTGAAAGACGTCGATTGACAGGACCCCTTCGGGACGTCGCTGAGGGAGAGGCAGAATCAGAGTTCATTCCGGCGCGGAGCGGCTATGCGAATGCCTAAACCCTAAACGGCGCCGCCCATTTCAATCTGCGCTGAGCTCCGCGTGGGTTTCAATTAGCGTTTTCGATGGGAACGACATCGACGCTCACATCCAGCCGCTGGCGCTGCCCGCCAATCAGGATTCCACGAATCGGCCCAACATCGTCGTAATCGCGGCCCCAAGCAACCGTAATGTGGGAGTCGAGCGGCATCACTCCATTGGTCGGGTCGAAATCGACCCACCCGAAGTCCGGCGTGAACACGCTGATCCAAGCGTGCGAAGCATCGGCCCCGGTCAAGCGCGGCCTGCCGGGGGGCGGCGTCGTGACAAGATAGCCGCTCACATACCTGGCGGCCAAGCCGAGCGAGCGCAGGCACCCAATCGCCAGGTGCGCAAAGTCCTGGCAGACTCCCTTGCGGATTCGAAGAACTTCAAGACTGGGCGTGCCCACTTTCGTGGATCCCGGTAAATACTTGAAATCTGCATGAATTCGCCGGGTGAGATCGAAGGCGCACTCCAGAAGCGGTCGGTCGGCGGAAAACGAACCCAGCGCGTAGGCCGCCAACTCCGGCAAGCGCCGCCCGTAGAGGGAGTCGAAGGTGAATTGCCTCACGGCAATGGTTTCCGGGGCCGCAGACCGGGCAATGGTAGCCGCCACCTGCTCCCAGGAAGCACCCTGAGACAGGCCAGGACGCAACTCAAGCCTCACTTCCACTTCGCTTCGGGACTCGATTGTCAGCAGCGTGTGCGGTTCCTGCAAGCTGAGCCAGGAAACGTGGTTACCAAAGTAGTCGCGACGCTCACCGCGAATAGCGGGCACCGGCGAAACAACGAGCTCGTGCCACCGGCACGTCTGGGCGCTGTGGTTGCGAGGACGCGCCCGCACCAGATTGTGCGAAAGATTCACCGCGTCTGCATATTCATAGAGCGTCTTATGTACGATGCGGTAAATCATGTGGACTCCTGCGACACTTCGCCGAGTTCGCGCGAGAACTCGGCATGCGAAAAATAAAGCCGCGCGATGGCGTCGGAAAGCAAAGCGATCTGATCGGTGACATCGGCAAGCAACGAATGAAGAGCGGTCCGAGGGCGATCCGGGGGCACTTGGCATACCTCCACCAAATCCGCCAGCTGAATGGAGGTGCGCAGCTTGAGCAGAGTGCGCCGGTCGCGATTCCGGTCCGGCTGATTGTTCTCGCGCGGGAGGGCGGCGAGGTGCTGCTCGAGTTGCGCCAACTGGAAAGCTACCCCGCGCGGGTTGCTCTCATCAGCCAGTAGGAGATCCGCCACAGCGTGGACCTCCAAATGAGTGAGGTATCTTCTTCGATAGGTGAGCGAGCAGTCCATCACTTCCAGGACTGCTTCGAGAAGAACCGAATCATTTCCCGGGGGAGTAAGTGTGCCGCTGACGAAGCGCGCCGTAAAATCCACGCGCTCCACCCGCCGGCCAATATCGAGGAATCTCCAGGCCTGCCCCCGCGTCATCGAATCGCCCGCGAGCCCCACAAAGGCGGCGAACCGTTCGATCAGATTGTCGAGCAGCTCGGGGATGCGCGCGGCGGGGCGATTGGGGTCGACGGGAACGTCGGTAACGGCGCTGTAGATTTCCTGCAGGATTCTCCAGCCGTCCGAAGAGATGCGGTCCCGCAGCACCCGCGCGAAGGCATGCACCGAGGCAATCAGCCCGCGCAGCCCGCTGCCATCCACGTCGCCCAGCAAACCCTCTATAAATTCGAGATTGAGTTCAGAATTCGGCCTCAGGAGAAATCCCTTGGGCCAGGCGCGGAGCAAAGTCTCAATCGCGTGTGTGTTGTCCACGCCGCTCTGGTCAGAGATGCGCGTGATGGTTCCGCGGCAAAGGCGAACCTGCGATTCGGAGCGCTCGATATAGCGCCCCAGCCAGAAAAGGTCGTCCGCGATGCGGCTGGTGAGGTCGCCACCGCCTCGGCTGATCGCCACCGGCTCCCCCGGCGGCGGGAGAAGAGTCACCTGGCTCACGGGCCCGTCCGCCACCACCCAGGTGTCCTTGCTTCCGCCACCGCGTTGCAGAGAAACTACGAGCGAATCCGTGGAGGGCGTGATGCGGGTGAGCGCGCCGCGCATCACCGCATAGCTATCGCCCTGGGCAACCAGATAGGAGCGAATCACAAAGTGGCGCGGCTCGAGGTCGTCGGCGACAAGCGACGGAGTGCTGCAGGAAATCGCTCGCTCCTGCGCGACGTATTTTTCCGGGGCTTCACTAATCCTCAAGGCAAGCTCGGTCAATTGATCCCGCGTCAGGTCCTGGGCGAAAACAGGGTCTTCGCCTTGCGTGGGGTACGCTGACTTAATCACCAGTTCGGAAAGATGATCGAGAACATATTGCAGCGACTGCGGGTGGCCGCACCACCAACTCTCCACCGAAGGGAGCTTCAGTTCTTCCCCGAGCAGGTGCCGACAGAGCGCCGGCAAAAACGGCAAGAATCCCGCCGCCTGCAGAACGCCCGTGCCAAGCGCGTTGGCAACGGCCACTTTTCCCATCCGCACGCACTGCAGCAATCCCGGAACTCCCAGACGCGACCCGGGATGCAGCTCGAGCGGATCACAATAGTCGTCGTCCACTCGGCGCAGGATTACATCCACCCGCCGCAGGCCTTCGAGAGTTTTTACGTAGACGGTCGCGTCGCGCACCGTAAGATCGTTGCCTTGTACCAGCGGATATCCCAGGTAACGCGCGAGGTAGGAATGCTCGAAGTAAGTCTCATTGTAGGGGCCGGGCGTGAGCAGCACGACGTGAGGATTGTCGTAATTGGCGGGCGCAAGCGAGGCAAGCGTGTTTCGCAGAGACGAAAAGAACGATGCGAGGCGCTCGACGTTACACTGGCGAAATTCCGAAGAAAGCGCGCGCGAAAGAACGATGCGATTCTCAAGAGAGTAGCCGGCACCCGACGGCGCCTGTGTGCGATCGCTGAGAACCTGGAATTCCCCATCCGCCCGGCGCACGATATCCGCCGAATAGAGATGGAGCCAGCGACTCTGCGACCCAATCGATGCGTGGCACGGCCGCAGAAATCCCAAGTTAGCCCAGAGCAATTCGGGGGGAAGCAGGCCTCGCAGAACGGTTTCACCCGGGCCGTACAGATCGGCCAGCAGCCGGTCCAGCAACTGCGCGCGCTGGATCAGCCCCTGGCTCAGGCGATCCCACTGCTCCGATGGAATCAGCAGGGGAATCAGGTCGAGACTCCACGGCCGGTCGAGTCCGTCCGGGTCGCCATACACATTGTGGCTGACCCCGTTATCGTGGATGAAACGCCGGGACTGCTCCCACCGCTTTCCAAGCTCGCGAGGGCCGAGCTCGTCCAGCATGGAAACAAACCGCTGCCAATAAGGGCGGAGGGAGCCATTCGGCTCGATCATCTCGTCGACTGACGTGGGTTTTCCCGCATACCTTTCGGCAAAGCCCGGGGAAAGCGTTCGGCGGGCGTTGATCGAGTCCGGCGGGGTGTAGGGGTGCATCGCGGGAATCTTTTAAGTCGCTCGCAGATCGAGCGTAAACGGAAACTCCTTGCTGATTTTCTCTTCGCCGGTCTTCACGCGTCCCGGCGTGTGGCCGAATTTGAAAAAGCGCGAGATTCGGCGGCTCTCGGCTTCATTGGCGTTCACGGGAAATCGGTCGTAGCTGCGGCCGCCGGGATGAGCCACGTGATACGTGCAGCCACCGATCGAGCGTCCAGACCATGTGTCTACAATATCGAAAACCAGCGGCGCGTGGACGCCAATTGTGGGGTGCAAGCAATTGGCCGGTTGCCACGCCCGGTAACGGACGCCCGCGACGAACTCGCCGTTGGTGCCGGTGGGATGGAGGGGCACCCGATTGCCATTGCAGGTCACCACGTGGCGCGAATCAACCATGCCGTTCACCAGCACCTGCAGCCTCTCGACTGACGAATCCACATACCGCGCCGTGCCACCCGGTCCAGGTTCTTCGCCCAACACGTTCCAGGGCTCGATCGCCTGCCGCAATTCCAGCTGGAGGCCGCGATGCTCGATCGTTCCGTAGAACGGGAACCGGAATTCAAAGTGCGGAGCAAACCACTCGGTCTTGAGCGGATAGCCAAATTCATTGAGTTCATCGATTACATCATCGACGTCTTGCCTCACAAAATGCGGCAGCAGGAAGCGATCGTGAATCTCGGTGCGCCACCGTACCAGATTCTGCCGGTAGGGCTGCTTCCAGAAGCGGGCGATCAATGAGCGCAGCAGCAGATGTTGGGTGAGACTCATGCGCGAATGGGGCGGCATTTCGAACGCCCGCATTTCGAGCAGGCCCAGGCGTCCGGCTGCCGATTCCGGCGTGTAGAGTTTGTCGATGCAGAACTCGGCTCGGTGGGTGTTGCCGGTCGCATCAATCAAGATATCGCGGAAAATGCGGTCCACAAGCCAGGGCGGGCAATCCCGGCTGTCGGGGATTTGGCGGAACGCGATCTCCAGCTCGTAAACCTGGTCGTTGCGCGCTTCATCGACTCGCGGCGCCTGGCTGGTGGGTCCTACGAACATTCCGCTGAACAAATAGGAGAGCGATGGGTGGTTGTGCCAGTAACCAATCAGGCTGCGTAGCAGACCCGGATTGCGAAGGATGGGCGAGTCAGATGGCTTTGCTCCGCCCACTATGATGTGGTTTCCTCCCCCGGTGCCTGTGTGCCGGCCATCGAGCATGAACTTCTCAGTCGCCAAACGAGTCAGCCGCGCCTCTTCATAGAGCGCGGATGTGTTTTTCACCAGTTCGTCCCAGGACGCTGCCGGGTGCATGTTGACTTCAATCACGCCCGGATCAGGCGTCACGCGAATCGCGTTCACACGGGGGTCAGGGGGGGGAGTGTAGCCCTCGAGAAGAACCGGCGTGCCCAGGTCAGCTGCTGTGTCCTCCACTGCCGCGACAAGTTCTAGATAATCGTCGAGATACCTCTGCGGGGGCATAAAGACGCGAAGCACGCCGCCGCGAACCTCGGTGCACAGCGCTGTCCGTATAATCCACGGCGCTGATTCCCCTATCGCTGGCGGCACATCTGAGGATTCCGCGCGCCGCTCACGGCGCATGCGGCCCCATCCACTTTCAAGCACCTGCTCGGCGAACCCTAACGGGCTTCGAGGTTCCAGACCGCCGGTGAGTCGCATCTGTTTGGACAGTGTGACTCGATCGCGCAGCGGCGCGCGATCCTCCATCGGATCCTGTTCGTAGAGATAGGGACGCTCTGATTCCTTTACCCACGGAATCGAATCGAGCGGGAGTCGGTAACCCATCGGCGAGTCGCCGGGAATGAGGTACATGCGCTCGGGACGGAAGAACCACGACCCACTGGCCCAGCTGCTTGTGTCATCAGTGTAATCGTCCCGGCGCAATGGCAACGCATAGCCGACGACTCTGTCCAGGCCTTGCTCGAAGACTTTTGCGAGCCGCGCCCGGTCTTCAGGATTCGAGAGTTTACTGTCGAGCGGATCGACATTGACCGGCAGGCGCCGCTCCTTCCAAAGGTAGTACCAGATGTCTTCATAACCCGGCAAAGCGTGATCGGGATTCACGCTGAGTCTTTCGGCCAGCGCCACAATAAAGGCACGAGCTTGATCGGTTGAAAGCTTTCCGGGCGTCCTTTCGTCGGCAACCAGCAAGCGGTCCCGCCATACGGGCACGCCGTCTTTCCGCCAATAGAGTCCCAGCGCCCAGCGCGGGAGCGATTCGCCCGGATACCACTTCCCCTGCCCGTGATGCAGTACGCCGCCTGGAGCGAAACGGTCCCGAAGCCGCCGGATCAACATATCGCCGCGCTCATACTTCTTCGGGCCAAGAGCCGCAATGGTCCACTCGGCGCCGTCCATATCGTCAATGGAAACAAAGGTAGGTTCCCCGCCCATGGTCAGCCGGACGTCACCCGCCTTCAAATCCGCGTCAACCTGATGGCCTAGGGCCTCGATCGCGGCCCATTGCTCATCGTCATATGGCTTTGTGACGCGAGGGTCTTCGTGGATCCGTGTCACCGACATCGAAAACTCAAATTCGGCTCCAAGATCCTGCTCCGCAGCCTCGGTCTCGTCTGCTTCCGATCGAACGACCGACTCGTTGTCCTCGGAGAAAAAGCCCGTAATCGCGGCGGCGGTAACAGGGTCGGCCGAGCAGGCCAGGGGGATGTGGCCTTCCCCGGCAAACAAGCCGGAGGTAGGGTCAAGACCGACCCAGCCGGCGCCGGGAAGGTAAACCTCGGTCCAGGCATGCAGATCCGTAATGTCATGCTCGGTTCCGCTCGGTCCGTCCAGCGACTTCACATCCGGCGCCAATTGGATCAGATAGCCGGAGACAAAGCGCGCCGCCAGTCCAACATTCCGCAGCAGGTGAACCATGAGCCACGCCGTATCGCGGCATGAGCCGCTCTGCAACTCAAGCGTCTGCTCAGGACTCTGGATTCCGGGCTCCATCCGGATCAGGTATTTGATCCTGCTGTGGAGCGCCTGATTTACCCCCACCAGGTAATCGACCGTGCGAAGCTTGGGGCGTTTGAGCTCGGCGAGCAGCGCCCTTAGCCGTGGCCCCGGAGCCGGGGCCTCCAAGTAGGGTACCAGCTCCCGGATCAGGGTCGGCTCATAGGTAAACGGAAAGTCTTCCGCGTAGGGTTCCAAGAAGAAGTCGAAGGGGTTGGTAACTGTCAGCTCCGCGACCAAGTCAACGACCACCGAGAATTCGGTGGTCTTACGGGGAAAAACCAGCCGAGCAAGCCGATTACTGTATGGATCTTGCTGCCAGTTGATGAAATGCTCGCTGGGAGTCACCTTCAGCGAATAGCTGGAAACGTTGGTACGGCAGTGCGGAGCCGGTCGCAAGCGAACGACATGGGGCGAAAGCCATACCGGTTTGGGATACTTGTAGCAGGTCTTGTGATTGAGAGCTACTCGAATGCCCATAGAACCCCAAGCCGTTGGACTCGGCCCTCTGAGGAGACGCCCAAGCCGTTGAATCGATGTAGGCGCTCATTATACAGAATTCCTGCCGCCGGGTCAGCTGTATTGGCTAATAAAGGCCTCCCCTGTTCGGTTCCGGAACGTTTGAAAAATGTCGCAACCGACGATATCTCATTGGCAACGCGCCCCGGATTCTCTCTGCCCGCGACTCACCGAAGCGTTACACTTTTTTCAAGCAAGAAAACGAAAATGGCAAAAACTCCCACAATACGAGTCGAAGACATAGAGCTTGAGGGCGATGTAAGACTCTGGGACGTGATGCACGCCGCCTTACGGGCAAAGGAATCCCAGCCTCGCGCGTCTTTGCGTCCGGCCGTGCTGATCTTGAAGTCGAACGAAATTGTGGCCAAGTTATACCAAAGCAGCGAAGAGCCGCGAATGCTCCTGGTGAGCACGTGCACCGGCATTCGAAAAATCAGCTTGAATTGGTATGACGCGCTTTTGATGTTGTACCGCACCTCGGTGCTGACCCTGCAGAAAATGGAAGGCACCTCCGTGATCCTGCTCGGGGAGCGTGCGGCCAAAGAGGCTGACCGCGCCATGCTTTACGCCATGAAGTGGACCGCCCGACAATTCCTGCAGCCAACTCTCCGCGGCGCAAGGTTTCCGGAAACAAACGACTCCATATCGCAACCTTTCTTCCTTGAGAACGAAAAGGTCTGCTGGCTGTCGGAAGCAAACACCGCGTTTCAATTCTCGTAAGCAACTCAACAACTCGAGAAACCTGACGCCTGCCGCCCAGAGCGCTTGGATCTTCCTGTGATTGCTCGAAGGCGCCTGCCTGGTGCCAACAATTTTGCTTTGTGGGATCCGTTCCGCTGGGCTATATTGAGCGGCATACGCGGTCGGATTGCTGGAGGAACCTGTCGCTCGTGGGATGCAGCCGCCCAGGCGGGAGCCTCTGCTTGAGCAAGACAGGCCAAGGAGTTACCATGCGGCTCCGTAATCTTTTCTCCCTGCTCGGCATATTTATCCTGTCCAGTTCCGCCTCTCAGGCGTCAACCATTACCGGGACGGTAAAGGGCCCGGATAACGGGGCGTTTCAGGGCGCATTTGTCGAAGCCCAGAACACCAAGACGAGGATCACTGTCGCCGTCCTATCGGACGAGCAAGGGCATTATCGCATCGAAAATCTGCAGGCCGGTCCGTACCGAGTTTTCATCCGGGCGGTCGGATACCGCAGCGATCCCCGCACCGCTGTGAACCTTACGACGGATCAGAACGCATCGTTTGACTTCGCCCTGCAGTCAGGTACGGTCCGCTGGAGTGACATTTCTCTCTATCAGGGAAAACAGTTGTTTCCGGCCGGGCCGGGCAAGGACATCCTGCTTTCCGAGACTTGTGCGATCTGCCATTCCTTCCAGAGCCGCATGGCACCGGTAACCCGGGATGCGGACGGTTGGACCGACCGCGTCGAGTACATGCGGTCTACCATGCGTTACGTGCTGGCCACGCGCCTGACCGATCAGGACGCCGCAACTCTTTCTTCCTACATCACAAGCCTGTTTGGCCCGGACTCGGTGCTCCCGAAGTCTCCTGTCGAGATGCCCGGCTATCAGGCCACCGTGCGTCCATTCAGCAGCGACGCGCTCAATATCGTATACGTGGAATACGACATGCCTGCGCCGAGCCGCATGCCCTTCAGCGCCGCTCCTGACAAAAACGGCAATCTTTGGATCCCGAATTTCGGAGCGTCCAACAAGATCACGCGCCTTGACCCGAAAACAGGAGAGATGCAGGATTATCCAGTCCCCCATATCGGCACCGCAGCCATTCACTCAGCCGTGCCTTCCCCCGATGGCTCGGTGTGGCTTGCCGAACAGGCTTCCAACAAGATTGGCCGATGGGACCCCGACACCCAACAAATTACGGAATATCAGGATCCCGGCAAAGGATCCAAGCACACAATCCGCATCGATCGCAGCGGAAACGTGTGGTCCACCGGTGCTCCGCTGACCAAATTCGATCCGGAAACCAAGAAATTCACACGCTTTGAAGAGGTCAAGGATTCCTACGATGTGCGGCAGGATGCCAATGGCGATATCTGGTTTACGCGTCTTTTCGGAAGCAAGATCGGCAAAATCGATATGAAGACGATGAAGGTTACGCAGTGGGATTCGCCAACGCCCGGCGGCGGGCCGCGGCGGATGGAAATCGCCTCCGACGGCATGATTTGGTTCGACGAGTTCAATGCCGGGAAAATGGGGGAGTTTGATCCAAACACGCAAACCTTCAAGGAATACAAGCTTCCAGGCCCCGATCCTACTCCCTATGCGCTGGGCTTCGATGCCGATGGCTACCTTTGGTATAACTCGCACGACATGGACGTAATAGGGCGCTTTGATACGAAAACCGGGAAGGTGATCGAGTATCCATTCCCGCATGCGGAACTATTCATGCGGGAATTCTTCCGTGATTCACAAGGACGGATGTGGTATGGCACAAATCCCAACAACAAAGTCGGCTATTTCTATCTCGCCAACAAGACCGTGACGGCTGCCAGTAAGTAAGACGGTCCTCGACGCGTGGTACAAGGGTGGGATCGCCAGTCGGTTGCGCTATAGACTCTTCGGCTCCGCCCCCTTACAACTGCAAACCGTCGATACCCCCCCTACGCGGATGGGACATTGCGCCATCGCCGGTGGCAGAGTGTGAGCTGCCGCTGGCAGCGTTGACGCGTGGTTTCACAAAGCGGAGGAACAACGGATCCTTATCCGGCGGATATATACTGGTGGTGCCATGCCGGTGATCACGGTCGACAATACGCGGCTGCGGTACCAATGGGAGGGGAACCAGCAAAATCCCGCCTTGATTCTTTCCAATGCGCTCGGCACCGATATCGCCATGTGGACGCTTCAGGTGCCCGATCTGCTCCGGCATTTCCGCGTTCTGCGATATGACACGCGCGGATTGGGCTCCTCGGATACCCCTTCGGGCGACTACTCGATGGAGCAATTAGGCCGCGACGTTCTTGCGTTGGCAGACGGCCTGCAAATTCCGAAGTTCGCCTTTCTCGGGCTTTCGCTGGGCGGGATGATCGGACAATGGCTGGGCGCTAACGCGGCCGAGCGGGTTACCGCGCTGGTCCTTGCGAACACTTCGCCGCACGCCCCGCCGAAATCGAACTGGGACCAACGGCGCCGCGCCGTTCTCGAACGCGGCATGTCTGCCATCGTCGATGCAGCGATGGGCCGTTTTTTTTCGCCGGAGACGCTCGCAAAAAATGACCCCCTCGTGGAGGCGATCCGCGCGACGTTCCTCGCCACGAATCCGGGTGGCTACGCAGCCTGCTGTGCGGCAATCCGCGACATGGACCACCGCGAGTTGCTTCCCAAAATTCCGGTTCCCACGCTTGTCATTGGCAGCGACCGGGACGTTTCCACGCCGTGGGCGAGCCACGGAGAAATCCTGGCTGGCGGAATTCCCAACGCGAAGGCCGTGCATCTTGATACGGCGCATTTGTCCAACGTCGAACAGCCCCAATCCTTCAACGCTGCCGTCGTGAATTTCCTGGCGTCTCCACGCTGATTGATTGAAAACAGGCTGATTTGTTCCGCACGAGCCGGACCTCGATCCGCTCATAATGGTACTTTGAGGACGGGTCCCGCCCGGGCTCTGCTTCCGGGTGGCAAGGGGAATCCAATGCAAACACCCAACACCCCACAACCTGCGGCGGCAGAACAGGTGCGGCAGCCGTCTGCGCCACACACCGCGACACCGCCGGTTCCAGCAAGACTGCCAACTCCCAGCCTGATCGCCACCATGCTGAAGAGTGCGCCCGGTACGAGCGATCTTGTTTTTTCTCCCGGAAGGCTGCCGCAGGTAAAAGTGAACGGCAGACTCGTGGCCGTAAACATTCAGGGTGTGGGACTGCTGACCTCCGCCGACACGGCAGAGATTGCCGCCGACCTGATGGGAAGCAATGTGCAAGCCAGGCAGAAGTTAAAGGAGGAAGGTTCCTGCGACATTTCCTATGGCTTGACCAAGGTGGCGCGCTTCCGCGTAAACGTCTTCAGCCAGCGCGGAAGTTGTGCGATCGTTATGAGAGTGATTCCCAGTGCGGTACCGGATTTCGCGGCCTTAAACCTGCCGGAACAATTGCAAGAGGCAGCCGCACTGCGCAATGGAATCGTACTCGTCACGGGACCGACAGGCAGCGGAAAATCCTCGACCCTGGCGGCCATTCTGAACAAGATCAACCTGGAGAATGCGTATCACATCATCACCATTGAGGATCCGATTGAATTTCTGCACGCCCACAAAATGTCGACTGTGCACCAGCGCGAACTCCACAGCGATACGCTGAGTTTTGGGCTGGCCTTGCGCGCCGCCCTGCGGCAGGCGCCAGAGGTCATTCTGGTGGGCGAGATGAGGGACAGGGAGACGATCGAAGTAGCTCTGGAGGCTGCCGAAACAGGGCATCTGGTTTTCTCCACGCTCCACACGACCGATGCGTCGAAAACGGTGGAACGATTGATCGGGGCATTTCCGCTGGGCGATCAAGCCACCGTGCGAAACCGGCTCGCCAAGGCGTTCCGCTTCATCGTGTCACAGCGCCTGATCCCGAGGCGCGATGGCTCCGGACGCGTGGCCGCGTTCGAGATTCTAAAATCCACCTTGCGGACCCGCGAGTATGTGGAGCGGGGCGAGACGGAGGGGAAGACGCTCCTCGATGCCATGCGCGACGGCGATACCGAGGGCATGCAGTGCTTCGACATGGAAATCGAGAAGATGATCCGCGCTGGCGTGATCGACCTGGAGGTAGGTCTTTCCTACGCAACCAACGTGGGGAATCTCCGGCTAATGCTTGTGGACCTGCTGGACCCCCAAGGAGGGACGCCCGGAGTGATGAAGCGAAAAGACGCACCGCACAAAAGCCAGACAAAGCCAGACAAAATTCCGGTCAGCTCATATGAATAGGTGCGCGCTAGGTGTTTCACCCAAGAAGCAGCCACAAATCGCCGGAGTTTGGCTAAGCGATTGCGCTCCTAACTTCCGGAACATCCCGCAGTAAGGGCCGGAGCTGCTTGCGCAATTCGTACGGATCGTCGTGACCGTGGGACACAACGGCGTGGATTACCGCCAGATCGAGCACTTCCTCTTCTGAACCTGAAATCGCCACCGTGCAATTGTTGCCGCTCGGAAATTGCCTGCAATCGATGTGCTTACGAGCCATGTCGGTCTCCCGTGTGGGGAAGGATAGTCCTTGAACCAATCATTGTAAATGGCAGTTTATCGATTGTATCGATTGCGCAGGCTTGCATGCCGCTAGCGCGATACGCGCTCCAATGGCGGGGCCGCGACGATGGCTTGAAAAGCGAGGTCAGCTGCGGAGGTATTTGTTGAAGAAGTCGAGAGTGCGCTGCCAGGACAGCTTGGCGGCAGCCTCGTCGTAGCGCGGGGTGGTGTCATTATGAAAGCCGTGATTGGCGCCCTCATAAATATAGGCAGTGTAGCGAACGTGATTCGCCTGGAGCGCCTGCTCGTAAGCGGGCCAGCCACCGGTCACGCGCGTGTCGAGCGACGCGTAGTGAAGTAGAAGGGGAGCCTTGATTTTAGCCGCCTCCTCGGCAGTGGGTTGGCCGCCGTAGAAAGCAACCGCGGCCGCAAGGTCCGGGAGGCGGACCGCCAGGGAATTCACCGTTGTGCCGCCGAAACAGAAACCGACGGCGCCGATCTTGCCGGTGCATTCCGGACGAGATTTGAGCCACGAAGCCGAGGCCACGAAATCCTCGAACATTTTCTTCGAATCGACCGTCCTGAAGATATTCGCCGCTTTTTCCTCGTCACCTGGATATCCTCCGATGGAGGTAAGACCATCGGGTGCAAAGGCCAGGAAATCGGCGACGGCCAAGCGGCGTGCCACGTCTTCGATGTATGGATTGAGGCCGCGATTTTCGTGGATCACGAGAACGCCGGGCAGCTTTCCGCTCGCTTTGGAGGGGCGCGCGTAATAGCCATTGATGGTTCCATTGCCTTGAGGCGAAGCAACGGTCGTGTATAGGGTCTTCAGGCGCGGATCGTCTTTAGCCACCTGCTGGGCAAAGGCATAGTTGGGCCGCAGGCTCTCCCAGATTGCGGTCGCAGTCAAACCGCCGACGGCATATTTTTGGGCTGCGTCCAGGAATTCGCGGCGAGCGACTTCGCCGTGAACGTAGCGGTCAAAAATATGGAGCAACTCCTGAGGGAAATCACTCGCCTTTTTTCGTTCCATTGGAATATGCCCTCGCCCACTTGGTTTCATGTTCCGGACCAATATACACCCGACCTGCCCAACGGATCGCTCCGGGTGGAAGCGATTTCCGATGACAAATTGTGTACGTGAACGCCTCGCAGAAGGCCATTGGTCTGCTCGAAGGTCGGTTTCACGGGAACGCGAGCTAGTCCTCGACCGTGAAACGAACCGGCTCGATCAGGATGCCGGTGCCAACTTGAATCGAGACGTTGTAGCCGCCTGGCTTTACCTGCGGAACCTTCATCACAATCTTGTCGGCTGCCTGACTGACAATTGTGGCTTTGAAGTCCGACTTGTCGTCTGAGAGGAAGACGGCGGCGACCGAGTCTTTGCCAAGAGACTCGCCTGAAACAGTCAGGCTATCGTTCACCTTGCCCGAAGGTGGATCCACTTTGGTGATCTTTGGTGTGGACTGCGACAGCGCGATGGTCGAAAGCAGCACAGCCACAGCCAACAGGATCGATCTCGCGGGAACACGGGAGCGGTAATCTTGGGCCCACTTGCCCGCCGCGGCCAGCAGCAACCGCGAACCAAGGTCCACGCGACTCGCTGGGATGAGCGCCATTGGCTTCCACGTGGATGGAGAAACGGGGGAACGCCTCCCTCGCGGTGGAGGTGCCCAAAATACGCCCGGTGGCTGCCGGGTGTCAAGCTAAGACTAACCAACTAAGACTAACCAACTTGTTTGAGCATCGGTAGGCGCGCTCGACCAGTATTTATTTTCGCTTCACTGGCCGACCGAAGATACTAAGAGCTGCCCTTCCGGACGATAGATGGCCACGCCGCTCAGCAACTTTGGATAGAAATCCGTGGATTTTTGCGGCAACACATCGCCAGCCAAGGCGATATCGGCTACTTGCTGCACGCTTACGGGATTGAGCAAAAATGCAAGCTGCGCTTCGCCGCGATCGACGCGCGCAATCGCCGCTTCCATCTCCCGTTGGTAGCCGACATTTTTTTCAGCCGCTACGGCCTCCGCCGTAATTCCCAGACCCTTATCGAGAATGACCCGGTGCAGAAGCACCACATCCAGGCCGCGTTGCCCCTCGGAAATATCCGGCAGCACCGTTTCGAGATCGGCATCGCGACGCAATAGAAACAGGAAGAACGCTCCCCCGCCTGGATAGACGCCAATCGCCCGTCTTCCGTGACTTTCGCCTTCGAGGTCCTTCCGGAATTCCGCAAAGGCGGCAGCGCGCTCCTCGGTGTTCTGAAATGGGTAGGAATACCAATCAAAATAAGGAGCCATCGACTTTCGGAATTTCTCGAAATCGAAATGGGCGAGATGGCTGACCAGGCGATGGGTGGGGAGAATGGTGAGGCCCTTGGAACGGGTGTTGACGAACGTCATCATGGCGAATTCGGAGGCGGCCAGAGGGTCCGTCTTGCCGGCTTTCGCGCGGCTTTCGTTGCGGTAATTCAGGGCTGTTTCGTAGCGATGATGCCCGTCGGCGATGACGAGTTTCTTATCCTTCATCGCACTTTGGATCCGGCGCACAAACGCCGGATCGTCCACTGGCCAGAGGCGGTGAATCACCCCGTACTCGTCGGTGATTTCAAGGGGTGCGCTCTGGCGAGCGGTCTCTTCGAGAAGATTGTCGATCAATCGCGAAGGATCGTCATAGAGCAGAAAAAGCTGGCCGGTTTGAACGCGCGTACGCCGGAGCAATTCGATGCGGTCGGCTTTAGGGGCCGATAGCGTCCGCTCGTGACGGAAAACCACGTGTGCGTCGTAGTCCTCGACGCGGCCGAGCGCGATAAACCCGATCCGAACCCGGCGGGCTTGCGTTCCGGGAACCAGGAACTCCTGCGAGTAGACATAGATGCTCGGGGAGGCGTCTTGCACGAGGACTTTTTCCTGAATCCATTCGTCCACTTTTTTCGCAGCACGCGTGTAGACATTGTTGCCGTCGGCATCGCCCGGAAGAACGCGCCCTTTTTCGATGCTGATCAGGTTGTAGGGGCTTGCCGCATAGTAGCGCTCCTGCATCTCCAGGCTGATTTTGTCGTAGGGTTGCGTCAGGACATCCTTCCAGGCAACACGGTTTCTATCGTAGCGGTATGCGCGAAACGGTTGGATTTCAGCCATGTAGGGCCTCGATGTGGAGTTTGGGATTGTGAGAAAAAACCATTGTAGCAGCCGCAAGAGCCGACCTAAAGGCTCGAACCGAACGATTCCCTCCAACAAAGGGATTCTGAAAGTCGCCCCCGTTTGGCGGAATCACTGCCGAACGCCCTGACAACCCGGCCTGGAACCACGGTTAGATGTGGCAGGAACGGATTCCCTGCTTTTCGAAGTATTGCTGGTGATATTCCTCGGCGCGATAGAATGCGGCCGCCGGTAGAATCTGGGTGACGATGGGACGTTTAAAAGCACCCTGCTTTTCCAGGACGGCCTTCGAATCACGTGCGGCGGTTTCTTGTTCTGCATCGTGGAAGAAAATGGCCGAGCGATACTGCGTGCCGACATCGGGGCCCTGCCGGTTTGGCGTCGTGGGATCATGGCTCTTCCAGAAAGTGGCCAGCAGCTCCAGATAGGAAACCTCGGCGGGATTGAATTCCACTTCGACGGCTTCGGCGTGCCCCGTCGTTCCCGTGCAAACATCCTTATACGACGGGTTCACCTTGGTGCCGCCGGTGTATCCAACCGCGGTCGAGGTAACCCCCCGGACTTGCCGGAAGGCGTCTTCCACGCCCCAGAAACAACCCGCTGCAAAAGTCGCTTTTGCCATAACCTGTCACTCCTTTCGCACAACCAATATCCCCGCCCGATATCCCCACCAGATATGTTGCCACACAACCGACGGCGTGGTCGAATCACTCGCCCGAAATGCCCTGCGGCCTCCGTGCTAGAATCGCCCCGGCTACTCTCTGATGCGTTTCTATATCCTGCCCGCATGACGAGCCCCCGCCGAACGCGGTTGAATCTGCCCAATGGCGACACGGTTTCAGGCCTATTCGATTGCCCCGCAAACCCGCAGGGCCTCCTGGTGCTGGCTCACGGCGCGGGCGCCGGCATGAGCCACCCTTTTCTCGAAGATCTCTCTAGGGAACTGAACTCCGCCGGAATTGCGACGCTCCGTTATCAGTTTCCGTACATGGAAAAGCGCCGTAAGCTACCCGACTCGCCCGCCGTGCTCACCGCCACGGTGCGGGAAGCAGTGAACAAAGGGGGGCAACTGGCTCCCCATCTTCCTTTGTTCGCTGGAGGAAAGTCGATGGGCGGACGGATGACATCGATGGCTGCCGCAGAACAGCCGCTTGAAAGTGTGCGAGGCCTGGTGTTTTTCGGCTTTCCGCTTCATCCGCCCAATCGCCCCGGGACCCACCGCGGCGATCATCTCGCGCGGGTCGCCGTACCGATGTTGTTTCTTCAAGGCACCCGCGACGCATTCGCGGACCTGAAGCTTCTGCGGCCGATCTGCGCCCGGTGCGGCTCGCGCGCGAGGCTACGCACGTTTGAGGGAGCCGACCATTCCTTTCACGTGCTCAAATCCTCGGGCACCAGCGATGCCGGAGTCTTGCGCGATTTAGTTGATGACGTCACTGATTGGATTCGCGAAATTTCTTGAAGAGCGTCCCGGCGACTCGTTGCCGAAAACAATCACTTGACGGGCCGGGCGGCTACCGGATGTGGAGCTCATAGGGTATGCGAGCTTGCACCGGGTCCATCATGCCTACCAGCCTCCGAACCGTCTCCTCCAGCGAGCGCGACTGCGTCACATGGTCCTGTTCCCGCTCGAGAAGCTCCTCGAAGATGCTTTTTTCTTCCGGAAAGCGAACGATGTGAACGTTCTCGCTCGCGGGTATGTGCGCAAGTTCCTTTGCCACTTCGATGGCGCGGTCAAATCCACCTATCTCGTCGACGAGTCCCAGTTCCTTCCCTTGTGCACCAGACCATTCGCGCCCTTTGGCGATCTTGTCAACCGCCTCGACGGACATGTGGCGACCCTTGGCAACCCCCTCGGTGAACTGCATGTAGGTGTCGTCAAGCGATTTCTTAATGGAGGCCTCTTGCACCGCAGTGAAACTCTGCTGATCGGAAAAAAGAGTGGCGTTGTCGCTGGTAGCAACGTAGTCGCTGGTAACGCCCAGCAGATTGTAGAGGCCCGAAAGATTCAGTTTGCCCGTGAGGACTCCGATGGAACCGGTGATGGTATTGGCGTCCGCGATGATCTTGGCTGCGGGAGTCGCAATCCAATATCCTCCCGACGCGGCAACGTCCGACATGGAAACAACAACGGGTTTCTGGCCTTGAGCGAGCTCCACCTCGCGGCGGATGACTTCGCTGCCCACCACCGAACCGCCGCCTGAGTCGATACGCAGGACAATGGCTCGGATGCTCGCGTCGTTTCGCGCATCGCGGATATCGGATGCGACCGAATCCCCGCCCATCACAAATCCGCCGCCAGGCGTGGCCTGCGACTCGCCCGAAACGATCAGGCCGGTCGCATGCACGACGGCGATTTTGTCGCCTCCGATTCCATCGTTGCTCAAGAAAGTTCGGTATCGATTCACAGAAATGGGGTTCCATCCACGATAGCGAGATTTGAAGTAGTCCTGCACCTGATCCCAATACCCGAGCCTGTCCACAATCTTGTCCTCGACTGCGTCGCTCGTCGAGAGGGGCCCGGCATTCAGGAACGATTCGAATTTCACGCGGTCGATGCCACGCGCAGCGGCCGCACCGGTTACGTACTGGGCGTAAATGCTGCGCAGGACGGATTCGACTTCCTCGCGATGAGGCGGCGTGAACTTTTTCTCCGTGAACATATTATAGGCCGTCTTGAACTCGGCCACGTGATAGAACTCGGGAATGATTTTCAACTTGTCGAGTGTGCCGCGAAAGAACAGCGCTTCGGCCATCATTCCTTGGATACTCACCGAGTTGGAGGGCACCAGCCACACCTGCTCACAGGCACTCGCTAGGTAATACTCCGGGTTCCCCACGCCGTCATAGCCGAGGTAGCAGATGCTGGGCTTATGGCTGGTCCGGAAGGTGAGGAGGTGGGCTCGAATTTCCTCGAGCTTTCCCCATCCGGTCGAGAGAGGAGCGATTCGCACGACGACGCCGCTGATCCGAGAATCGGTGCGTGCTGAGTCAATCGCGTCAAGGTAATCGTGCAGCACGGGAACGGAACTACCAGTGAGGCTGCCCAAAAAGCTCACCGGAGGCTGCTCTTCGATCGTCCCCTCCGCATCGATCACGAGAACCGAATTCGATGCGAGGCGCTGGGGCTTGGAGGCGGTTCCGAGAATCAGCACCACAAACAGAATCACAACACCAACAACGATTGCTCGCCGTTTACGCCACGTCATCGCGATTCATCCTCTGTTTTCTTGCGGGCCTGCCCGTTGCCGCCCCTGCGGTCCGCTGTCGGACAAAGTAGCACCCGGAGCGGCAAAACTCCACTGGTCAGGCGTCCCCGGGTCGTCCCCCATGGCGGGGCGGGGCCTGTCGTGACCTTGTTTCGCACAGGCAGGAAAGACGGCGACGCGACAATCGCCCCGTCCGGAACTACCAGAAGCGCACGATCAGGTGGCACCCCGCAGAAAGCGCGCCGATTCCTCCGGGGGCGTAGGATTGATGTAGAAGCCGGTTCCCCACTCAAACCCCGCGACTTTGGTGAGCTTCGGCATCATCTCGATGTGCCAGTGATAGTGATCGTTGATTTCTTCTCCGAGCGGCGAGGTGTGCACAACGAAGTTATACGACGGAAAGGAAAGCACGGAATCGAGGCGGCCCAGAAAATCGCGTAAAACTTCTGCCAGGCTGCCGTAATAAGGCGTCGGCATGTTTTCGAAAGCGGAACTGTGTTGGCGGGGCAGAATCCAGGTTTCGAACGGGAAACGTGGTGCGTAAGGCGCCAAGGCAAGAAAGTATTCGTTGCCCAAAATCATGCGGTCGCCAATGTCGATTTCCTGGCGAATCATGTCGCAGAAGATGCAGCGTTCCTTTTCGTCGTAGTAGCGCTTAGCGGAGTCGACCTCTTCCCGCACGCGGCGGGGGACGATGGGCAAGGCAATCAATTGCGAATGCGTGTGTTCCAGAGACGCCCCGGCGGGCTCGCCATGGTTCTTGAAGAGCAGGATGTATCGGAAGCGCCGGTCATTTTTCAGGTCGAGCATGCGGTCACGGCAGGCCCACAGAATTTCCTCAACCGCCCGCTTCGGCAACGTGGCGAGGGTGCTCATATGGTCGGGCGATTCGATCACCACCTCGTGGGCCCCGATTCCATTCATGCGGTCGAAAAGACCTTCACCCTCCCGGTCGAGCGATCCTTCGATTCCCAGCGCCGGGAATTTATTGGGAACCACGCGCAGGGACCAGCCCGGCGTGTCCCTCCCGCTTCCGCTTCGTCCATAGGCAAGGACTTCGGATGGCGTCTTGCCTTCATTTCCCGGGCAGAAGGGACAGAAGTTGCCGCCTTTGATGCGCACACTTTCGCGGAGGAAATCCATGGGGCGCCTGGAACGATCCGTCGAGATGATCACCCAGCGGCCCGTAATGGGGTCCTTACGAAGTTCGGGCAATACTCCTCCTCGAGATTCACCGACCTACTGTCTGTAGCAGTATCGTCGCGCACCCATGAGCCGCCGCAACCTGGTCACAAAGGATATCAGCAAATGCCGTGCCCACCAAAGTGGCGGCAAGAAAGATTCGGTGCCGACCGAATCAATGAGACAGGATGCTTTGCGGTAGAAACGCGCCTTTGTGGAGCCGCACGTCGGGTGGTGCTCCCTTTGCGTGTCTTTAGGGTGAACGCGCGAAGACATCCCGTCACGGGCGAAGGATGGCTCTGTTTACCGACACCAGGAGAGTCTGTGTCACAAACGAGAAGACGGCGGCATTGCGCTTATTTCATGACCTCGAAAGTAAATTCCATCAATTTTCCGCGGATCACAAAGCTCAGATAGTGCTCCCAGAATTGACGGAACATCCGGCTGTGGTTTACGAGAAATTGAAAACCAAATGCCCGCCAAAGCTTCAGCAGGCTCAGATTGAGTTTCACTTCGCGCATGCGCACTCTGGTGTACCACATATCACGGCCGTGCATTCCACCCGGATAGAAATACAGGAACGAGTAAGTGTTTAAGTGCCAGCGGTGGGTGGGGTCTCGGAACGAGCTGTAGTCGGTGTAGTGGGGCGTGGCGAGAAAAATTGTCCCGCCCGGGCGCGTGACGCGATGGAACTCCTCCATGGTGGCAATGATGTTATCCACGTGCTCGATCACGTGTTCGGCGCGCACCTGGTCGAATGAATTATCGCGGAAGGGAAGGCCGCCTCGATCCAAGTGGCAAATCACATCAGCCGCGGTGGCCGGATTCATGTCCAGTCCGATCGATCCCGGGTATTTCGTCGGGCCGCAACCGACATCCAGAATGCGTGGCAAACTTTCCTCCGGGTTAAGCAGGTGCGCAGACTCCCCGGACGTGGGGAGTCTCACAAGCGATGGCGCGCACAAAATAACACAGGCCCGCCAAAGCGGGCCTCCAATCGTAGCAAAGCCTTGCGCGGGGCCGCGGGGAAATTATGTGTTGCCTTCGACGGCGGCGATGCAGGCGTCAAGAGTGGTGACTGCGAATTCAGCCTGTTCCTCCTCGATCATCAGGGGGGGAGCCAGGCGGATCGAATTCTCCCCGGCCCCCAGAAGCAGCAATCCCTTCTCGAAGGCCATCTGGATGACCCGATTGCGCAAATCCGGCGCCCGTTCTTTGGAGGTTTGATCGCGCACCAGTTCGATGCCAATCATTAGGCCTCTGCCGCGAACCTCACCCACAATCCGGTGCCGCTTCCGCCAGTCTGCCGTATGCCGGATGATATAGGCGCCCATGCGCTGGGCATTGGCCATATAAATTCGTTCCAGCAGGCCGAGGGTGACCAGCGAGGCGGCGATGGAAACCGGATTCCCTGCAAAGGTGGAAGCGTGTGCGCCAGGCTCCCAATCCATCACATCCGCCCGGGCGATCACCGCACTGAGGGGCATACCCGATGCGATTCCCTTGGCTGTGCACAGGATGTCGGGCTCGACGCCGGAGCGGTCTAGGGCCCACCAGCTCCCGGTGCGTCCCATCCCGGATTGCACTTCGTCGACAATGAGCAAAATGTTGTGCTCGCGGCAAATACGCTGCAGTCCCACCAGGAATTGGTCGGGAGCAGGCAGGTAGCCGCCCTCTCCCTGGATCGGCTCAATAAAAATACCCGCGACGTCGCTCGGATCGACGACGCGCCGAAAGAGTTCGTCTTCGATGTAGGAAAGAGCATCTGCTGCAGCGTGTTCCGGTCGGATACCTCCCGATTCCCG
The DNA here is from genome assembly GCA_050015335.1 of Candidatus Acidiferrales bacterium. GTDB lineage: Bacteria > Acidobacteriota > Terriglobia > Acidiferrales > UBA7541 > Palsa-295. The sequence continues at coordinate 40,753 of JBEKBP010000003.1, forward strand.
ATAGGTGTTGGGGAAATGCGCGTGGAAAACGCCGGGGACAAGCGATCCAAACCCCTTCCGCTGAACCGACTTGCTCGCGGTCAGCGAGAGAGCACCCATCGTCCGGCCGTGAAAGGAGCCGTAAAAGGAGATGAATTTCTCGCGCTTCGTGTGGTATCGCGCAAGCTTCATGGCCGCTTCAATAGCCTCGGTGCCTGAATTGCCGAAAATAACCTTCTTGCGCTCCTTGCCGGGGGTGATCGCAACCAGCTTCTCCGCGAGTTCCACCAGGCCGGGGTAATAGAAGTCGGTCCCCGACATATGGATCAGGTGGGCCGCTTGCGTCTGAATCGCGCCGACGACATCGGGGTGGCAATGCCCCGTGGCTACCACGGCTATTCCTGCCGCGAAATCAAGAAATGTATTGCCATCGACATCTTCGATCATTGCGCCGCGACCGGCGCTGGCCACAAGCCCATAGTCGCGGGTGTAGGAGGGAGACACGATCTGATGGTCGCGCTCGATGATCTCGCTGGCTTTCGGACCCGGCAGCTTGGTAACAAGCCGGGGCAACTTGAGCTGATTCAATGTGGTGGTCACCGGCATGACTGGAACTCCAAGAGTTTCTCATCTTTTAGACGTGCGGCGGCTTTTCATGGGAAGCGGCGTGCCGGATTTGTAAATCAAGCGTGTATCCGAGGGGTTGAACAGCCCAATCTGTTCCGCGGCAACGGCAACGCTAGAAACGAGGGCTCATTTGTGCTTCCAACGCACACTACCATCCTTGTTATCCTCCAGCAGGATACCAGAATCGGCAAGGAGCTGGCGGATCTCATCGGAGCGCTTGAAATCACGCCGGCGCTTGGCTGCGAGGCGCTCTTCGATAAGGGCTTCTATCTGTGCTGCGACCATCCGTGGGGGCTCGGCACCGAATCCGAGCTTGCGCAACTTCTCAGCGTCATCGTCGGGGAGGATGGCCAAGATCGCGTCGAACTTCTCCATCGCCGCCAGCACGCGGGGAGCGTCCTGCTGCAGGAAGGTGCCGCCATCCATGGCGGTATTGACATCGCGAACGAGCTCAAAAACCGCGGCAAGGGCCACCGCGGTGTTCACATCATCGGCAAGACCAGCATCAAAATCGCTCTCCGCTTTTTCCACCCGCCCGACCATTGGGGGACTTGAACCGGGAGCGAATTGGGCAGCCTTGAGCCGCGCCACAAAATTACGCAGACGCTCGATCGAGCTTTCCGCCGCTTTCAACCCATCTTCGGTGAAATTCAGCTGGCGGCGATAGGGCACCGAGAGCAACAAGTAGCGGATTGTCGAGGGCTTCTGCCCGCGCGCGAAAAGATCCCTTACTGTATAGAAGTTCCCTAGCGATTTGGACATCTTCTGTCCGTCGATAATTAAGTGCTCCGCGTGGAGCCAGTGGCGGACGAAGGGGTGTCCCGTCGCGCCTTCACTCTGCGCGATTTCATTCTCGTGGTGGGGGAACGCAAGGTCGACGCCGCCGGTATGAATATCCAGCGTGTCGCCCAGGTATTTCATCGACATCGCCGAGCATTCCACATGCCAGCCGGGGCGTCCTGGACCGATGCGCGTCTCCCAGAAATGCTCGCCCGGCTTGGGCGCTTTCCAGAGCGCGAAATCGCGGGCGTCGTCTTTCTCATACTGATCCACATCGACACGCGCGCCGGCCCTCATCCCATGCACGTCGATCTTGGAGAGTTTTCCGTAATCGGGAAACTTGGCGATACGGAAATAAATCGAGCCGTCGGTGTTGTAGGTAAGCCCCTTTTGCTGCAGCTTCTCGATCAGCGTCACCATATCTTCGATGTGATCGGTAGCGCGAACCAACTCCTCCGGCATCTCGATATTGAGGGCCGCGGTGTCTTCCAGGAACGCGCGTATGTATTTCTCCGTATATTCTCGGATGCTCACCCCCGCGTGAGCCGCGCTTTGGATAATGCGATCGTCCACATCGGTGACATTCATGACGTGCAACACGCGATAGCCCTGCGAATGCAGGAATCGGCGCAAGACGTCTTGAAATATGAAGGTACGGAAGTTCCCGATGTGCGCGAACGCATACACGGTGGGTCCGCACGTGTACATGCGCACTTCGCCCCTGTGGAGCGGTTCGAGAGGCTCAACGCGGTTCGTGAGCGTGTTGTGGAGCATGATCGGCTTCATTTTGTGCCTTGTACAAAACGGCTATTCTATCTGACGCTTCGGCTCGCGGCAAACTCCGCGACGAACTTCGGCCAGGAGCGTAGACTTTGACACCGGACGGGGGGCCAGCACGAGAATACACAATGGGGATGTTCCCGACGCGGTGCGCAGGAGCGCTATTCAACCAAACGGAAGGTGTAGATCGTGCCCTCGGACTCGGAATTCCCCTTGACCTGGGTCGTTGAGGTGAGCAGTCCGTACTCGCCCACGTTGAGATTGGGGAGAGAGATTTTGTAGACCCTGGGTGCCACAGCCTCCAGGGTAAACGCGGCGGTATTTTCAGGGGTGGCCCAAGTGTGGGCCCGATCGCCGGGGATCGTCCGGAATTCACGGCGATCGCTCTTCTCAGACAAATGCAAGAGCTGAAAGTCGGCTGCCGAGCTCCCTTTGGGCGTGAGCACGTAGAACGCGATATCGAGTGGAACCATGTTCAGCGGCGGCCAGGTGGTGACCAGATCACTGTGCGGCCCGCTAACCGCTCCTATCAAGGGCCCCTTTTCGAAACCGAGCAACGCCACACTGCGCAACCCGTTCGTCGAGCGCCATTTGACTATTTCTGGTTGGATCGGGACCAACCTGCCGTTGAGCAGAGCAAACACATGCACATCATCCCGGCCATTGGAGGCCGTGGCCGAGATGGCCGCGAGCGCTGCGTCTACACCCACTTCCTTCTTGGCGACTTCGATTGAAAGCATCGACTGAATGAGAGATTGGCTAACTCCCGCGTTCTTCATAGAAACCACGGCGGAAATCGAAAGGTCGAAGTCCACATCGTTGGCTTGGATGTAGCGGAGGATCGTCGTGTCGTCGAATCCGGCCTTTACCATCTGCAGGACATCCTGATCGGTCAAAGGGCCGTTGGGCTGATCCACGCCGAGCAGCGGAGTAGCCAGTGTCAACGCAGCCAAGATTGCGATCCATTTTCGTCCAAGCGGCACTGGCCTGCCTCCGAGGCGCAAAAGCCCTTCTTTCCTACGGCACAACATCGTCCATCAGCCCACCAGACCAACAGCAAAAGAATCAGCAACTTGCGTGGCTGTGGGCGGGGATTTGCCTCCGAGCCGTCGCCGATTGCTGACGCCGTGTCCCTTCACCTGTCCGATTTTGTGAACCGTCACCAGCGGCCCCGGCATGATCGAAGCCGCGGGCAGAGCTCTCAATGGCCGCGCTCGCGGGCTTGGGAAGCGGCGGATGCCCAACGTGCTTCCACGAGGGAATGGAGAGCCGCGTTAACTCCCCCCTCGCTGTGGGGCACGCCCGCGAGCCGAAGGCCCATTTCGATCCCGCTCAGCGTCCCTGCCAGCATGAGATCGTTGAAGCTGCCGAGATGCCCGATTCGAAACACTTTGCCTGCGAACCTGGAAAGGCCCGATCCGAGCGACATGTCGAACTGTTCCAGGATGACTTCTCTCAAGCGGTCGGCGTTGTACCCCCCCGGCATGAACACCGCCGTGAGCGAACTTGAGTATTCCAACGGCTCCTCGCAGACGATTTCCAATCCCCATGCACGCACCGCTGCGCGGGTTGCCTCCGCGTGACGGTGGTGGCGGCCGAAGACGTTTGGCAGCCCTTCCTCGTGCAGCATTTGAAGGGCTTCTCTTAATCCGTAGATTAGATTTGTTGCCGGAGTGTAGGGGAAAAACCCATGGCGATTGGCTTGCAGCATCTGCTGCCAATCCCAATAGGATCGCGGCAATCGCGCGGCTTTGTTGGCGGCGAGCGCTTTTTCAGAGAGGGCGTTGAAGCTGATGCCGGGAGGAAGCATGAGTCCCTTCTGCGAACCGGCGATGGTGACATCGACTTCCCATTCGTCGTGGCGATAGTCGATCGAACCCAGGGAGGAAATCGCATCCACGATGAGCAGCGCCGGGTGGCGCGCCCGGTGCATCGCCGCACGAATCTCGGCGATGCGGCTGGTCACACCCGTGGAGGTCTCGTTGTGGACTACCAGGACGGCCTGGATGGTTTGATTTCGATCCGCGCTAAGGCGGACTTCCGCCTCGGCCGCATCAGCGCCCCTGCGCCAGTTGCCAGGAGCGTAGTCAACCTGAACGCCAAATTTTTCCGCGAGTTGGCGCCACTGCTGGGAGAAGTGACCCGTTTCAAACAGCAGAACGCGATCGCCCGGAGACAGTGTATTCACGATCGCTGCTTCCCAGGCGCCGGTGCCGGAACCCGGATAGATGACCACCGGTCCACCGGTTTGGAAGATGGGCCGGAGGCCTTCCAGGACTTCGGTGCCCAGCCGGGCAAATTCGGCGCTGCGGTGATCGATTACGGGACGATCCATTGCCCGCAACACGCGATCGGGCACGTTGGTAGGGCCCGGGATTTGCAGAAAGTGACGCCCGGAGTGCATTGGGAATGCCTCTAACAGAGTATCCGCAGCCGGATCATAACCAGCCGGGGGACCGCAAGACTACGGTTGTTTCCCGGCCGAAGCATGCTCGGCTGCATTCAAACGGTCGTAGGCCGGCAGCGTCAGAAACTCGACAAATCGTCCCGACTGGATGAGTTCGCGCAGCAGATTCGCGGCTTCTTCGTAGCGGCCGTTACCGAACGGGCCTTCTCCCACCGATTGCCGAAACTTTGCCAATTCCTCGTCAATGACCTGGAGACAAAGCTCCCGCGTCACCGCGCGACCGTCGTTCAAGCGCGCTTTGTGGTGAACCCATTGCCAGAGCTGGGCGCGGCTGATTTCCGCCGTGGCGGCGTCCTCCATCAGATTGAACAGAGGCACGCATCCAACGCCACGCAGCCAGGATTCCAGATATCCGATGCCCACCGCGATATTCTGCCGCAGGCCGGCCTCGGTGATATCCCCTTGGGGAACAGCGAGCAAGTCTGCGGCAGTGATATGAACGTCTTCGAGCTTTCGGTCGATTTGGTTGGGCTGCGGCATCGCGCGGTCGAATATCTCTTTCGCAATGCTCACCAGTCCAGGGTGCGCGACCCACGTGCCGTCGTGGCCGTCGGCTGCTTCGCGCTCCTTGTCGGCGCGAACCTGATCCATCGCGTTCTGATTTGCGACGGCGTCCCTTTTATTCGGAATATAGGCCGACATGCCGCCGATCGCATGCACCCCCCGGCGATGGCAGGTCTTGATCACGAGCTTGCTGTAGGAGCGCAAGAAGTGCGTCGACATCGTGACGCGGCCACGATCGGGTAGCACGGCGGCGGGATCGTTCGCAAATTTCTTGATAAAGCTGAAGATGTAGTCCCAACGTCCGCAGTTGAGTCCGGAGGAATGCTCTTTTAAAGCATACAACATTTCGTCCATTTCGAAAGTCGCCAGGATCGTCTCAATCAGAACGGTGGCCTTAATGGTTCCGCGCTGGATCCCCAGCACGTCCTGCGAATAAATAAATACATCGTTCCACAGACGCGCTTCCAGATGGCTCTCCAGTTTGGGGAGGTAGAAATACGGACCGGTTCCCCGCGCCAATAGTTCTTTCGCGTTGTGCCAGAAGTAGAGTCCAAAATCGAACACAGAACCCGACATTGGCTGGCCATCGACCAGGACATGCTTTTCAGGCAAGTGCCAGCCGCGAGGCCGAACCAGCAGGACAGCTGTTTGCGGATTCAGCTTGTAGGCCTTACTTGTTGTTGGGTCGGTGTAGGTGATGGTTCGCCGCACGGCATCGCGCAAATTGACGTGGCCGTCGATCAGATTGCTCCAGGTGGGAGTGTTGGAATCCTCGAAATCGGCCATGAAGACGCTCGCCCCCGAATTCAAGGCGTTGATGATCATCTTTCGATCAACGGGGCCGGTAATTTCGACGCGCCGGTCCAGCAAGTCGGCGGGCAGCCGAGCCACAGTCCAGTTGCCGTCGCGGATATCAGCCGTCTGAGCCAAGAAATCGGGGCGTTCGCCCTCATCGAGGCGCCTTTGGCGCTCCTCACGCGCCGCGAGCAACTCGCGCCTTCGCGGACCAAAACGCCGCTCAAGATCGACAACAAACTCTAGAGCGTCGGGGGTGAGTATCTGTTCGGTCTGGCTATCTTGAGTCGCTAGTATTTCGACACCCGGCAACTGGTTCGGTTGGATCGCCACTGACTTTCTCCATCCCCCATGAGATCTGAAGGGTTGAGCGCGCATCGGGCTCGGGCCTGTACAGGCTTGAACCTAGGAAACGACGGTTACAGAGTGTACCAGCCAGCCCGGGCCACCAACCTTAAAAAAAGCTCGGCGCAGTCAGCTCGCGTCAGTGATTTGGACTGCCCGCCAGGGCTCGTGAAGTGAGAACGTTTCGACAGGTTCCCTAAATGGCTTACACTCTCAAAGCTTCTGGTTACAGGCCCCCGAGCGCTCGGCAAAAGGCGACCATGCGGCGCAAAAAACTCTACGCGACCACCAACGTGGTGCTGCTGCTGATTTGCGTGATGTATGCAATCACCTACATCGATCGCGTCAACGTGAGCACGGCAGCGGCTGTCTTCAAGCAGGATCTGCATCTGTCCAATACCCAAGTGGGACTGGTCTTCTCGGCGTTTGCCTATCCCTACCTCGTCTTTCAAATCATCGGAGGATGGGTGAGCGATCGTTTCGGAGCGCGCAAGGCGCTTACGATTTCCGCGCTCATCTGGGGCGGCGCCACTCTGTTCACCGGTCTGGTAACCACCCTCGGCGCGATGCTGGCCGTTCGTGTGCTCCTTGGATTCGGAGAAGGCGCAACCTTCCCCACCGCGACTCGCGCGATCAGTGATTGGATGCCCGAGGATAAGCGGGGATTCAGCCAGGGCATCACCCACTCGAGCGCGCGGCTCGGGAACGCACTCACGCCACCCCTGGTTACCTGGCTGATCGCGCTTTTTACCTGGCGAGGATCGTTCCTTATCCTCGGGGTTATCAGCCTCGGATGGGCAATCATCTGGGCCGTGTATTTCCGGGATGACCCGCGTGCGCACCGGGGAATGACGCAACAGGAACTGAGTGGCATGGCCGACTACGGCTTGCGGGCGAGCCAGAAAAAGGAACCTGTTCGGTGGTTTGCGCTGTGTCGCCGGATGCTTCCGGTAACGATCGTCTACTTCTGCTACGGCTGGACGCTGTGGCTTTATCTGGCTTGGATTCCGCAATTCTTTCTGCACAGCTACAAACTGAATTTGGCGCGCTCGGCGCTCTTCGCTGGGGGAGTCTTTTTCGCGGGCGTGATCGGGGATACGTTGGGTGGCGCATGGAGCGACAACATCCTCCGCAGGACGGGCGACCGGAATAAGGCTCGGCGCAACCTGGTGGTGGCCGGATTTCTCTGCTCGCTCGCTTCGATGGTCCCGATCCTGTTCTGGCACAACCTGACGTGGGCGGCGATTTGCCTGAGCTCCGCATTTTTCTTTTCGGAATTCACGGTTGGGCCGATGTGGGCCATCCCCATGGATATCGCGCCGCGCTTCTCCGGCTCGGCAAGCGGCCTGATGAATAAGGGATCGGCTCTGGCAGCGATCATTTCTCCTCTGATTGGCGGGTACCTGATCGACAGGACGGGGAATTGGGAGTTGCCTTTCGTCGGCAGTATCGGGTTGCTGTTGTTCGGTTCGATCCTGGCGTTCTGGATGAAGCCGCAAGAGGAACTTCCCTCCGCGACCGATTTGCTCAGGGCTCAATCCGTGAAAGCAACAGCATGAGTCAGGCATCGAGCGAGGCGCGAACCGGACGGTAGACATTCATCCTGGGAAAAGGGATAGGTACCAGAATCTTTTGCATCCGCATACTCCATTGCCGCTTAGTTCCCACGCCAAGCCTGTCGATTCGTTCGAGCAGGCCTCCCATCTCGAAGCGGAATTGAAAGACGCGGTGCGCGGGGAAGTGCGTTTCGATCGCGGAAGCCGCGCCCTCTACGCAGCGGATGCTTCCAATTACCGCCAGGTTCCTATCGGCCTGGTGGTCCCTCGAGATTCCCATGATGTGATGGCAACGGTGGCGGCATGCAAGAAATACCGCGCTCCGATCCTGGCTCGCGGCGCCGGAACGAGCCTGGCCGGGCAGTGTTGCAACGTCGCGGTGGTGCTGGATTTCACGAAGTATATGAATCAGATCCTGGCAATCGATCCCGATCGTGGATTCGCAACAGTGCAGCCCGGAGTCGTGCTGGACACTCTCCGGGACCGGGCTGAGGCGCACCAGCTGACTTTTGCTCCTGACCCGTCGACGCACAACCGCTGCACCATCGGAGGAATGATCGGCAACAATTCCTGCGGAACGCATTCCCTGCTGGGCGGCAAGACCGTCGATAACATCCAGGAACTCAAGATTCTGCTTTCCGACGGCACGCACATGACGGTGGGGGCTACCAGCGACGCCGAATTCGGCCGCATCATGGCCGCCGGCGGGCGCCCTGGCGAAGTCTATGCGAAGCTGCGAAGCATCCGGAATGAGTATGCGCCGCTGATCCGCGCCCGTTTTCCTCAGATTCCTCGCCGCGTCTCCGGATACAACCTAGATGAATTGCTGCCGGAGCGCGGGTTTCATGTGGCTCGCGCCCTGGTAGGAACCGAGGGCACTTGCGCGATTGTGCTCGAAGCCAAAGTGAAACTGATACACAGCCCGCAGCACCGCAGTCTGGTCGCCCTCGGCTATCGGGACGCCTTTGAAGCGGCAGACCATGTGATGGAGATTTTGGAATTCCAGCCGATCGGTCTCGAAGGTTTCGAAGGAAGCATTGTCGAAGGGCTTCGGAAAAGGCGCGCGCCCAACCTTGATCTCCTGCCGGAAGGCGGCGGATTTCTGCTGGTTGAATTTGGCGCGGAAGATCCGAACGAAGTTCGCGGGCTTTCTGAGCGATTGATTGAACGGCTGAAGGGTGTTCCCCATTCGCCTGCGTCGCGGGTTTACACAAGCGCCGAAGCACGCGCGGTGTGGCAAATACGCGAATCAGGACCGCGCGCGGCCGCGTTCGCGCCCGGGGCGCCCGCTGAATGGGAAGGCTGGGACGACGCCGCTGTTGCGCCCGAAAAGCTGGGGGCTTATTTGCGCGATATTCGTAAGCTGATGGATGAATACGAATATAAGGGAGCCTTCTACGGACACTTCGGGCACGGCTGCATTCACATGCGCGTCAGCTTCGATCTTGAAAGCGAGAAAGGGATTCGCAAGTACGCCGAGTTTATCGATCAGGCCGGGGACCTGGTGGTCAGCTATGGTGGTTCGCTTTCCGGGGAACACGGTGACGGGCAGTCTCGCGGGGCGCTGCTGCCCAAAATGTTTGGCCCCGAACTGACCCGGGCCTTTGCCGAATTTAAAGCCGCCTGGGATCCGGAAAATCGGCTAAATCCGCATAAAGTGGTCGATGCCTACCTGCCTACCGAGAATTTGCGGCTGGGCGCCGACCACAAGCCGCTTGATCCGCACACACATTTCAAATTTCCCGAGGACAATGGCTCCTTTGCCAAAGCCTCCCTTCGATGCCTGGGGCTTGGGGCGTGCCGGAAACAAGACGCGGGGACGATGTGCCCCAGCTACATGGTAACGCTCGAGGAGCAACATTCCACGCGCGGGCGGGCTCACATGCTTTTTGAAATGCTCCAGGGCGAGATCACGGGCGGCGGTTGGAGCGATGAAGGCGTCAAAAAATCCCTCGATTTGTGCCTTTCGTGCAAGGCATGTAAGACCGAGTGCCCCGCCAACGTCGATCTGGCGACCTACAAGGCGGAGTTTCTGTCCCATTTTTATGAGGTCCATCCGCGTCCGCTCCGGGCTTATGCGTTCGGCATGGTGGACAAATGGCTGCGGCTCGCCTCACTGGCGCCAGGGATTGCGAACTTCGCAAATCACACGCCGATTCTTCGCTATCTGATGCGCCAATCGTTGGGCCTCGCGCCGCAACGCGAGATGCCGTGGCTAGCCGGCGAGACTTTTCGCCGTTGGGCGCACAAGAATCGCGTTCCCGATGTCGGTGAAACCAGTGGCCGTCGAGCCTCCCACGGGCCAGCGGCGCGGCGCGACATCATTTTGTGGCCGGATACCTTCCATAACCATTTCCATCCCGAAACCAGCCGCGCGGCGTTCGGTGAGCTGGAAGGCGCGGGATTCAACGTGCGAGTTCCCCGGCAGCATCTCTGCTGCGGGCGGCCGCTCTATGATTTCGGGATGCTCGATGAGGCCAAACAGTATCTGCGCAATATCCTGCAAGCTTTATGCGAACCAATCGATGCGGGAGTTCCGATCATCGTCCTGGAGCCTAGTTGCGCCTCGGTATTTCGGGACGAGCTTTGCAATCTGTTCCCCGAAAACCCGCGAGCCATTCGCTTGCGTAACCAGACCTACCTGCTGAGCGAGTTTCTCGAGCATCGCGCGCCCGGCTTTCAACCGCCACAACTCGCGCGAAAGATACTGCTGCACGGCCACTGCCACCACAAAGCGCTGATGAAGATGGATGACGAGGAAAACCTGCTGCGGAAAATGGGCGTGGGACTGCAAACACTCGATGCAGGATGCTGTGGAATGGCCGGTCCGTTCGGCTTTGAGAAGGAGAAATACGCGGTGTCGCAGGCGGTCGGGGAGCGCGTACTGCTCCCCGCCGTCCGTCGATCTCAGGAGGAAACCCTGATCGTCTCCGACGGCTTCAGTTGCCGCGAACAGATTTTTCAATCGACCGGCCGGCGAGCACTTCACCTGGCCGAGGTGTTGCAATTGGCGAGGTCAGCCGTTTGGTAGTGCTCCCGGTACGCCTACGCAGGAGTTTGCGAATCTTTACGCCGAGCATGCGCGCAGCATGACCAAGGAAGCGCCGAGGCCCCCGGCTGCTCTCATCAGCGAAGGGTTTAAACCAAGCAGCACCGCACACCCTCGGTAGCCGTTCCCGGATCGAAATGGGGGAGTGCCGGGACAGGAATTTCTACCAATGAATGACGCGGTGTTGGCCCGGGGTTGGGTTTAGAGGCAAGGGGCGCCCGTCGGCGTAGGTAATTACTCCATTGGCGAGGATGCTTGAGTGATCGCCGTCCTTCCTGGCGTGCACAGCGATCTTTATTTCATCACCTGGCTTGAGAGTGGTCTCGGTCCAACCCTGGTCCTTTAGCTCCCGCAGGACGCCGAATTCGACCGTCCAATGGCTGATGCCATTTTCATCCCGCACGTCCAAAGCAATCGTAGAATGCGGGTTCGCCAGCTCCAACTGAGTGACCGTTCCGGTTAGGACAACCGTGTGTTTCATATCGTATGTCACATTGCCGTGGTGCGCATACATTGCAGGCACCGGACACAATCCAAGCAAAAGCACTGCGGAAAATAGAAACCGGCTGCTTCTCACGAAACGCCTTGGCACGAGAAAACCCCTATTCGAACCGCCCCACGCATGATTCACTCACCTACACCGCGCAAGTATACTATGTCGTAGCGGAGGCCCAACTAGAAAGCCAGTCTATCCTGCCAGGAGTCGATCGTGATCAAGATTTTTGCAATTGGAATGGTGACCGGTGCGCTGCTTTTGACAGGCGCGGTCTATTACTACTTTGCGTCCGGAATGGCGCCGGCGGCATGTGCCGATCCGCCCATGCCCTATGAGAAAACATTGGCGAGCAAATCCTTGGATGCCCATATCGACAAGGTCCATATCCCATCACCACCGATTCCCGCGAGTGAGGAGAATTTGCTGGCCGGCGCGAAGGTCTATAACGACCATTGTGACTGGTGCCATGGCTTGCCTGATCAGGATCCTCCCGCGATATCAAGCAACATGTACCCGCATCCGACCTTGCTATTCAAAGGCAAGGGCGTGACCGACGACGCCCCGCAGGAGAGTTATTGGAAAGTGGCGAACGGAATTCGGCTGTCCGGGATGCCGAGCTTTAAAGGCGTGCTTACGGATACGGAGCTTTGGCAAGTAGCGCAACTGGTCGCGCATGCGAACGAAATTCCCAATTCGGTCGGGAAAATCTTGGTGCCTGAACAGAATCCGGCTGCCGCTGCTCAAGGGAGATCTCCGGGTTCTGACCACTAACTCCGGATGAACGCAGCCGTAACGGAGAGTGGAGTATTGCTCCGCGTCCGGCGTGGCCGAGCAGCTCGTCGAATACCTGCATAACGAGGTTTGATGGAATTGGCTACTTTTATCTCGAAGAATCAGCCTTTGCCTTTGGAGGCCATTTTTTGCGCTAGACCTAAAAGCAGGCTCCTGTCACTTTCCTCTATTCGGCTTAGCAAAGTGCGGAACCGATGCAAGAACCGGGCTCCTTTGCCAGTGACACCCCATCGATCGGAAACACCTTTCTCTCGCCGGGGGGGTGCCGGAAGTTCTGGTGGTTTTTCCCCATCGTAAAAAAGCTGGTACATTGGGACTTCCAAAGCTCTCGCCAACTTCTCGAGGGTTTCGATTGCTGGCACCGTGTGCCCATTTTCTACGCGAGAGATATAACAACGAAGCAGCCCCGTCTTGTGCTCGATGTAACCTTGCGAAACGTTTTTCTGTCCTCTGATTTGCCTGAGTCGCTCTCCAATAATCATTCTAGCCTCTGTCCAGATTTTGAGTTTCCTGCAGGTCTTCCCCTAATTCCGCGGTCTGTTCTCTGCTAGTCGCCGGAGTCGCTCCTCGCTCTCTCGCAAAGCCCTCTTGGCTTCCATGTGCTCAGTGGCTTCCACGTCCAGCGTTTGAACAGTCACAAGAAGATCCCGCTGCTTTCTTGCAACCGCTTCTTGCAGCAGGGTTTGTGTTCCGAGTAGCTCTCCTTCGATCCGTCTTCGTTCCACAACCATGGCGGCAACGATCAAAGTCATTGTTCCGATGATGCCAATGAAGGTGTCCAGAAGAACCAAAGAGGTCCTTAGGTTATTGGCCATAAAAGAGCCATATCCATGCAAGGTCCCCCAAATGGCGCTCCCGAACAGGATGAGTGTGGTTCCTGCTGCTTCCAGGGGACAAAATCGGAAGGCCGACCAAACCAAGAAGGGAACGCAAAGCCACACTTGTACGACGTGATTCTTGTTGAGCGAGACTGAAAGAGGACCGAACACAAGCAAACAAACAGAAATCAACCCCAGAAGTAAAACAGCTAACTCGCCGAACTCTCCCCCGTCCATTCCGTGGCGAGAAGTGCGCAGCAACAATATCAAGAAGGGTGCGACCAATAGAATGCCGATCCCATGCGCGAGCCACCACGTGAGCCATATGAGCCCCAAGCCCGCCAAACGGGCATGCCCCACCAGATAGATTTCACCGACCCCAATAGTAGGACTAATTAAGGGAGCGCCTATGCATCCGACCAGCACAAACAGGAAAACGTCCTTCGCGGCGTCAAAAGCCTTCACTCCGTGAGCAAACCTGTTAACCAGATAAGCGCCGGCGAGTCCTTCCAGCGTCACTCCCACTGGTATTAAAAAAGATGGCACTGATGTGGTCGCATGGCCGAGAAAAGACCCGACAAATATCGCAGGCCACACGCGGTACCCGTAAAGAATAGAGGCAGCAAGCGCGACACCCGAGGGAAGCCAAATGGGGGTCACAAGCGGATGGATGAATGCTAGCCTCATCCCCAGTTTCTCGACAACGAAGTAAATCAGGGTTAGAAAGGCGAGCAACGCAAGGTTCTTCGGGGACAGCGCATCGACTAATTTCTCGGCCACTGAGGATTTCTGCGGGATACCAGGTTCATGTAAATACGTCATCGCGCGATTCCGATTGGAAGCCCTAGACTCGCGGATGATAGACGTTTCTTTCCCTCGATTCAACGAATTTGCTGGGATTTGCTAGGATTTGCTAGGAGAACAGCCCCTATGGTGAACCACTTCTAGGTCTATATCGTGGACCGAGATTTCGGCCCGTTCTTTCTGAAGTTCCACACCTACTTTCCCTACAATGCCAAGCTTTGCCTGAACAGTCAGGGCCGTTTGGCTCCATCCCATCCCCTATCCCGGCGTCAAATTGACCCTCTGGGAGTGCCCGCCTATACTGACGCTATAGAAGGGAATCGTCCTCGTTTTGCCGAAGGAGTCCGCCATGGAGCAACCCATCATTTTGAGCGCCGTCCGCACGCCCATTGGAAAATTCATGGGCGGGCTTTCACCCCTCAGCGCAACCGAGCTGGGCGCAAAAGTTGTGGCCGAAGCCGTGCGCCGGGCGGGGATCGAGCCCGCGCACGTGGACGAGGTCATTATGGGCAACGTCGTTCAGGCGGGGCTCGGGCAGAATCCGGCACGTCAGGCTGCGCTTCGCGGCGGTCTCGATTCGCGGGTGGCCGCGATGACGATCAACAAAGTGTGCGGCTCCGGGCTGAAAGCCGTGGGACTTGCCGCGCAGGGCGTCACACTGGGCGAATCGGAAATCGTTGTCGCGGGCGGCATGGAATCCATGTCGAATTGTCCCTACCTGCTCCAGGGCGCGCGCAGCGGATACCGCCTCGGCAACCAGGAGATTTTCGATTCCATGATCGTCGATGGCCTATGGGACGTATATGAAAACTTTCACATGGGGATGACCGCCGAGCTGGTGGCAGAAAAATACAAGATCACGCGGCAGGAGCAGGACCAGTTCGCGCTCGAGAGCCATCGCAAGGCGGTGCGGGCGATCCAGTCCTGCTTCGTGAGCGAGCAGATCGTGCCGGTGGAGATTCCCCAGAAGAAGGGCGGGCCGCTTGTCGTCAAGACGGACGAATCCCCGCGCGAGGATACTTCTCTCGAAGCACTCGCCAAGCTGAAGCCCGCCTTCAAGAAAGACGGCACGGTCACCGCCGGCAACGCGCCAGGCACGAACGATGGCGCGGCCGCCATGGTCGTCACGAGCGAGCGCAACGCACTGCGCCTTGGCAAGACGCCCATGGCGCGCATCGTCGCCCAGGCCGTCAGCGGCGTCGACCCGAAGTGGGTGATGATGGCTCCCGTTGATGCCGTCGAAAAGCTGTTGAAGAAAACCGGCTGGGACCGCGAAAAGGACGTTGACCTCTATGAGCTGAACGAAGCTTTCGCCGTCGCTGCCATCGCCGTCACGCGCGAGCTGAAACTCAATTCCGAAAAAGTGAACGGGAATGGAGGTGCCGTCGCTCTCGGGCACCCGATCGGCGCATCCGGAGCGCGGGTACTGGTTACGCTGCTCTACGAATTGCAGCGCCGCAACCTCCAGCGCGGTATTGCCGCCCTCTGCCTCGGCGGAGGCAACGCCGTCGCGCTCGCCATCGAGCGTCCTTAGCTCCGAGCGCTTGGTGGTCATTCCGAGGGCCGCACTTTGGCCCGCGTCATCTCCCGGTCGCTTTGTAGGGACTGCAGGGACTGCCATCTGTCTTCTTTCTTTGCCCCGCTTCGGCTATGATCCGTGTCGGTTATGTTCTGCCCCCATTGCACAACCGAATACCGCGCCGGTTTTTCGCGCTGCTCCGACTGCGGCGCGCAGCTTGTCCAGCACCTGGACGCGCCCGTACCGAAAGATCGTCCGCAGGCCGCCGACGGCCCCGAACTGTTGTGGACGGGGACCGACATGACCATTTCCGGCGCGATTACCGCGGCCCTCAATCAATCCGGAATTCCGCATCACACGCAAACCCGTGATGTCGGACTCCTGCCCGGCCTTGCGCAGCCCGCCTACGCAATTTTCGTCCCCGCCCGCCATCATAATGCCGCGCAGGCGGTGCTGGAAGAGGCCCGCCGCCAGTTCGAAGACGGCCAGGAGGAATTAAGCAAGTCCACTAGCGATTCCGAGTCCTCGAACGACCCGCAAGGAAAAGACCAAAGCGCTATTCTCGATTCCGCGGCGGACGCCGTCCCCGAAGAGTACGACCCGAACGATGCCACGGCTGAGGTATGGTCCGGCAACGACGCCGACACCAAGGACATGCTGATCGCGAGCCTGCACGAAAATGGAATCGGCTGCGAACTAGACAGCGAAAACCATTTCAGAATCCGTGTGATGCTCGGGTCGGCGCCACGCGCCCGCGAAATTGTCCGGGAAGTCACAGAAGCCTCGCCGCCCGCATAACGGAGTCTTGCCGAGGGAAACAAAGCAAGGATCGCTTCGTTCTCCCGGAATGGCGGCAGCCACAACGACCACAACGAGCCGGCGCTACAACTTCCACCTTGCTTCCGCTATCATCGAAACTCATGCCTTCCAGCGAGATCAAAACGGTCGGCGTGCTCGGCGCCGGCACAATGGGAAGCGGCATCGCGCACGTATTCGCCCGCGCGGGATACAATGTGATTCTTCGCGACATCGAGCAGCGCTTGCTGGATCGCTGTCTGGAAACGATCGGCAGAAACCTCGACCGTGAGGTAAACAAGGGCAAGATCAGCGCAGGTGACAAGTCGGCCGCGTTGGCGCGTGTCCGCCCGGTTACCGACGTTTGCTCTCTTGCTGCGGCGGACTTTGTAGTCGAAGCCGTCCCGGAGCAGCTCGATCTGAAAGTCGGCGTATTGAAAGATGCCGACGCAGTTCTCCGCCCGGGAGTCATTCTGGCAAGCAATACGTCTTCGATCTCCATCACACAGCTTGCCGCAGAAACCACGCGCGCGGAAAATTTCATCGGAATGCACTTCATGAACCCGGTTCCCGTGATGGTCCTGGTGGAAGTGATTCGCGGACTAGCCACGAGCGATGCAACGTTTCAGACGACGATGTCGCTGTGCGAAACCCTGCAGAAGGCCCCTGTCGCGGTGAACGATTCGCCAGGGTTTGTGTCCAATCGCGTTCTCATGCCGATGATCAACGAAGCCGCGTTCACGGTGATGGAAGGCGTCGCGACGCCCGAGGCCGTCGACGCCGTCATGAAGGCGGGCATGAACCATCCCATGGGCCCGCTGGAATTAGCCGATTTCATTGGCCTCGACGTCTGCGTCGATATCCTCGATGTCCTGTTCAAAGGCTTCGGCGATCCGAAATACCGCGCCTGTCCGCTGCTGCGGAAGTATGTCGTTGCCGGCTGGCTCGGCCGCAAATCCGGCCGCGGCTTCTACAAGTATTAGACCTGTCCAGTTTCCCATTAAAGCAGGCGCTGCCCGAGTTCCGCGGATCTCTATTCCAGGCCCTGCCTTTCGCGCTGCAAATCCTCAAAAAGCGCAATTTCGACAAATGGACTTCGGGTCCGCCTGTATTCAGCTTGACTTGGCGCCGGCTGCTTGATACCACATAGCGCGATATCCGTCTCACGATGAGCGAGGGCTGTGCGTGTACGGATCGGTCGTGCGAAAGTTTGCTTCCGTGCACCTACTTTGACTCCCGGCGGAAGCTTCCGCCGGTGCCTGGCGCTCTTCTGCCGGGGCGAATAGGCGGCCTGATTTTTGTGTTACGCCCAGGAGACAAACATGTCTGGGAAAGGCTTTCTGCTTGTAGCGCTCGCTACTCTGGCCACAGTGGCCCGGCTTTACGGCACCGGACCGTCATTTCACCCAGACGCCTCCTTTAAAGGTTCGGCCCTTACCGGTTGGCACACGCTGGGCGATGCCAATTGGAGCGCGGAGAATGGCGAGATCACCGGCGCGCCGACGCAACCAGGCGGCGGATGGCTGGTAGTCGATCACTCCTATCAGGACATCGGCTTTTACGCATCGTTCAGGTGCGCGGCCGGATGCAAGACCGGCTTGTTGATGCGCGCCGAGAAAACACCGGAAGGCGGCATGAAGGGTGTGTTCGTGTCGCTCAACGAAGGGGATCTCGCATCCTATGCTCTCACACTCGACGCCCAAGGGCGGGAGCTCAAGCGCGAGAAGCTGCGCCACGGGGGAGGACAGATGCGCATCGCGCCTCCTTTGGACCCCCAGGCACCCACCCGTCCACGCCCGCCCGTCGATAGGCCGGGCCTGCCTCCGGGAGCCACCCTGCCCGTCACTGCTCCCGACGCGAGCCTGCGCGCGGGGGAATGGAACACGGTGGAGACGTTTCTGGACGCGAATATCGTTCGTTCGTTTTTGAATAACGGCGGCGAGGTCGCCGGCGGAGTGGCAGAAGACGACATCGGAAACTACGGTCCCCTCGCGCTCTATGTCGGCGGAACCGGAGACGTGCAGTTTAAAGACGTCTCCTACAAAGACCTGTCGATCATGACGCGGGTCCCCGAGCAGATTTCCGACCACTTCCGGATGCAGCGGCTGAGCGATTTCTATTATTCCTGGGGTGCCAGCGCCGCCGATTTCAATCAGGACGGCGTGATGGACATCGTGTCGGGTCCACACATCTATTTCGGGCCGGACTACACCACGCATCGCGAGATCTATGAAGCCCTGACGACCAATCCTTCCGACGAATACGCGCGCGATGACTGGATGCAGTTTTCTGGAGACTTCACGGGCGATGGCTGGCCGGACGTGATCAATTGCAGTTTCTCCGGGAAACCGGGCGTGTGGCTCTACGTCAACCCCCGGGGCGAATCCCGCCGTTGGGACAAATACCTGGTGGTGCCAGCCTTCAGCTCTGAGATTGCGGTGGTGCGCGATATCGACGGCGACGGGAAACTGGAACTTGTGTACATGGCGGAGGGCTATGTTCGGTACGCGAAGCCCGACCCCGCGAATCCCACCGGTCCCTGGATCGTGCACAATGTCTCACAAGCGGGGTATGCAACGGCCCACGGCATCGGGGTGGGAGACATCAACGGCGACGGCCGGCTGGACATCATCAATGCGTTCGGTTGGTGGGAACAGCCGCCTCCGGGGAGCCAACAGGAAGCCTGGACGTATCATCGGGAGGCCTTTGCGCGTTACGGGCGCAACATCATGGGCGGAAGCGTGATGGCCGTCTATGACGTGAACGGCGACGGCCTCAACGACATCGTCACCGCGCTCAACGTGCATGGATACGGATTGGCGTGGTTCGAGCAGAAACGCGACTCCGCGGGCAAGATTTCATTCGTGCAACACATGATCATGGATGATCTCTCGACGAAGAATGCCGGAGGCGTCACCTTCACCGAACCACATGGCACGACCTATGGCGACGTGGACGGCGACGGAATACCGGACTTCATCATAGGGAAGCGTTACTGGTCGCATCGCGACGACTACCTCGATCCGGACCCATACGGTCCGGCGGTGCTCTACTGGTATAAGACGGTGCGCAACCCGAAAGCCCCGGGTGGCGCGGAGTTCGTTCCGGAACTCATCCACAATCGCTCCGGTGCCGGCTCGGATATCTATGCCGCCGATCTCAACAACGACGGCGCCCTCGACATTGTCACCGCCACCCGATTTGGGACGTTCATCTTCTGGGGTAAGCCAGGGGTGTTTAAGCAAAGAGGCCAATAGGTTTCATGCAGGCATCGGCAAAGAAAACGGTGCTGCTGCTTTTCTCGATCATGATCGCCGGCTCGGTCGTGGTGGCGCAGCAGGATCACAAATCGTGGAGCGACTACGGCGGCGGCGCGGACACGTCCCGGTTCACCGCCCTCGATCAGATCAAAAAGAGCAACGTCCAGCAGTTGCAGGTGGCCTGGAGCTATTTCAATGGGGCCTCCGCGATGAACCCGATCATTGCCCACGGCGTGATGTATGTCTATGGCAGGAACAATTCGCTCATCGCCCTCGATGCCGCGACAGGAAAAGAAATTTGGATCCACACCGGTCTGAGCACCATTGCAGAGCTCGGCGTGAATTATTGGGAAAGCAAAGACGGCAAAGACCGGCGGCTCATTTTCCAGATCAATCACTTTCTTGAAGAAATCGATGCCCGCACCGGCAAGTCGATTCTGGGCTTCGGCGAGGACGGGCTCGTCGACATGCGGGAAGGTCTTGACCGTGTGCCCGCCGAGGTGGCGCGCATCAAGAGCGATGCGCCGGGGCGCGTGTTTGAAAATCTGATCATCGAAGGATCGTCGACGGGCGAGAATTTTCTGGCGCCTCCCGGGCATATTCGCGCCTACGACGTGATCACGGGAAAGGTGGTGTGGACTTTTCATACCGTCCCCTATCCCGGGGAGTTCGGTTATGACACCTGGCCGAAAGATGCATGGCGCTACATCGGCGGTGTGAACGATTGGGGCGAGCTTTCGCTCGATGAGAAGCGCGGGATCGTTTATGTCGTGCTGGGGTCGCCCACCTACGATCTCTACGGCGCGGACCGGATCGGCGCGGGCTTGTTTGGCGACAGCCTTGTGGCTCTTGATGCCCGCACCGGGAAACGGCTGTGGCATTTTCAGGAAGTTCACCACGACCTTTGGGATTCAGACCCTTGTTCGGCTCCCCAGCTGATGACCGTCCGCCATAACGGGCAGCTGGTGGATGCGGTGGCACAGGCAGGCAAGACCGGTTTTCTGTACGTCTTCAATCGCGTCACGGGCGAGCCGCTCTGGCCGATCGAGGAACGCCCGGTACCGCAAAGCGATGTGCCCGGAGAAAAAGCATGGCCCACGCAGCCCTTTCCGACGGCGCCCCCTCCCTTCGCCCGCCAGAAGATGACGGTGGACGACATCAATCCGTTTTTCCTGACTCCGGAGGAGCGCGCGACGTGGAAGGAGAAAATCGCGGGCGCGCGCAATGAGGGATTGTTCACGCCGGCCGGGTACCAGAGAGATACCGTTCAGCTTCCTGGATCGCGCGGCGGAAGCAATCGCGGGACGAGCGCTTCTGATCCAGACAGAGGGCTTTTCTTCGTCACCACGTCGGACTACCCATCGTTGATAAACATCCAAGGACCCGAGTTGCCAGTCACTGCAAGCACCGCTGGCAGGCGCGGCCCGGGTGGTGTAGCGGCGCCACCGGAGTATCAACAGAATTGCCAGGCCTGCCATGGCGCGGACCTGGCCGGTTCAGTTGAGGCTCCGTCTCTTACCGGAGTTGCGTCGCGCCTCAATCTTTCGGAATTCACCATGATTGTCCTGTCTGGCAAGGGCCGGATGCCGGCTCATCCGGACCTGAGCGCAGCGGCGGTCGATGAACTCTACACCTATCTCTCGAACGTGGGGGGGCCTGGCGCAACCGCAGCCGTAGGGCCGCGGCCCATGACGGGGCCTGTAGTCGCCAATGGCGGCGCGCCCGGCGGATTATTGCCGTCGCTCAATCCACGCCAACTGAACGCGCTCTATGGTGGCAACAATCGATTCGTCGGACCTCCCTATCCCGAGGGAGTCGTCGCACCGCAACGCCTTTATTCAAACTACGGCTTGGCGCAGGGCGTGATCGGTCCGCCCTGGTCTGAAATCATCTCTTATGACCTGAACACCGGGACCATGCGGTGGAGCAAGCCGCTGGGGGAAGACGAAGAAGCCGTCAAAGAAGGCGGAAAGAACACGGGCATGCTCGCCGGCGGCGAACGCGTGGGCATGGTGGTCACCGCCACGGGCCTCGTGTTTGTGACCGCCAAAGACGGCCAGATGCGCGCCTTCGACGTGGACAACGGCGACGACCTTTGGACCTACAAGATGCCTGCCGGACTAAGTGGGCTGCCTTCGATATATGAAGCCGGGGGGCGTGAATATCTGGTTGTGGGCTCAGGTCCTCCGCCGGTGTTCGGCATGCGAAGGGGAGGCGTTTCCTCCTTTCGTGAGGATGCTGCTGCAGCAGAACAGGCGAATCTCGGCTACATTGTATTTGCTCTGCCAAAAAGGCGACGGGAACCGCGGCAAGTAGTGCCAAAACCTTGATGGCGCTTGCGAAACAAAGATAGCCGTCAGGAGAGCGCAAAAGAGGCCAAGCTTGGGACGGTTTGGCTCGCGCAAAGCCATGAGAGCGATTCCCTGATCGCTTCCAGGGAGCGGAAGCGGGGTTGGTAACCTAATCGCTTGCGGGCCTTCTCGATACTGCAATTCGGCGACCGCGCAATGTGGTCCCAGGTGATGCTGGCGTCTTTTGTTGCCACCGTGATGCGCCACTGTTCCCAGGGCAAAAAGCGAATGCGAGCTGGCTTGCCGAACCAGGCCGCCACCGACTCCGCATAGCCCGCCATCGTCAACGCGGCCGGGGAGGCAACGTGGAAGCTTTCACCTACCGCGTGCGGCCAGTTTGCTATCGCTTGAACGAACGCTTGCGCGACATCCTCACAATGGACGTGATGCAGTGTTTCGCGGCCAAAATTCGGTAGGGCGATCTCATCGCCGCGCGCGATCGCCGCGAAGACCTCGGAATCAAAGTTAGCCGCGGGATTGAGTGGTACCCATCCAGGCCCCACCAAATGTCCCGGATGCAGGATGGCGAAAGGAAAATCGGTCTTGGCCCTCTGTTCCAGCAGGTATTCTTCGATAGCCGCTTTCCGGCGTCCATAATCGCTGATCGGGCGGCGCGGCGCCTCCTCGGTGACCGGAACTTCGATGCCCATCCCATGCACCCAGATAGTGCCGCAGTGCAGGAACCGTTTCACGTGCCCGCTGAGGGCTCCGACCAAATGCCGCGCGCTTTCTAGCGTGTAACAAGTCAAATCGATGACCATCTCGGGGCGGAGAGCGAGAATACTTGGGCCGAAAGTTCCCTCCTGTTCGGCAGCCACACGATCTAGCACAATGCGCTCGACGTCGCTCCATGCTTCGTCCGGGCAGTAGGGCTGCCGCCTGGATCGCCCCACGCAGATCACTGCGTGCCCCGTTCGTACCAGACGCGGCGTCAGCCACGAACCGATGTGCCCGGTGCCCCCGATGACTACGACGCGCATGGCGCTCCTTGCCGCAGATTGACCCGTGTGGTTAAATCTCGCGCGGGTCGACAACCAAGAGTAACAAACTGGAGGAATTCCTATGCCCCGAATGCGCGAACGCCTGATTTCCCGGGTTGCCACCGGCACATTGGCGGCAATGCTGCTCAGCATGAGCCCGGGATTGCCCGGAGCGAAGCCACAGAAAGGTGGCGAACAAGTAACCGAGGCCGAAGCCCTCAATCTGCAGACGCAAGTATTCAACGCGCTCAGTAACAGTGACGCCGCAGCTTTTCAGAGACTACTGGCAGACGATCTTGTCTTCATACACTTAAACGGTCACTCTCAAACGAAGGCTGACCTTCTTTCCCAAGCGGCGAGTAATCGAAGGCCCGGCAAGGTGACTTTCAAACCCCTCGACACGCAAGTGCACCTATACAAGGGCCTGGCCGTGCTGAGCGGCCAGGTCGACGTGACCGAAACAGGAACTGCATCGGACCGAACGCCGGAATCGCAATTGATGCATGTGAGGTTTTCCGATGTTTGGGCATTCAGGCCCGAAGGCTGGCAGGCAGTGCTCATGCAGGGTACCAACGAACCGGAACCGATGAAATAGCACGAGCGCGCAGGCCGCTCAACGGTAGCGGTAGAGCGTGACGCGCTGGATGGGCGATCTGCTCGCGCGTTGCCGGTAGAACGGAACCCAGCTTCCCGGCGCCCAGCGCATCACAATCATGTCGCCCTCTTCGGTGTCGTCGCCTGCGAATCGGCGCTCGGGAACCCAGCGTCCGTTCACAAAAGACCCTTCTTCCACGGTGGCTAGCCCGGCGAACGGCGGACCCGGTGTGTTGGGAGAAAAGGTCAGGGTTACGCCGCTGCCGGCCACGAAGTATTCATCGGGGCCCGCGGCAATGAAAATCGCCGCTGCGTAGGTGAAGGGCGGGATTTCGGTCGGTTGCGTCATAGGCGCAACGCGGGGCGTGAGAAACCCGGCCTCCAGCGTGTAATTCCCCACTTGTATCTTCTGCGGCGGATCGTTGGGCGCCAGCAGCACGGCGGACATCATGCCATCGCCTGTGTGTTTCTCGATCAGGGGTGCCAGTTGCTCGATCAGGTCGTAGCTGCCTATCAGTTGCTCGTCGGGGTCCGGTGACCTCTCGACGGCACCCATGGCCGAAAAGCCGACTGCGTTATGACGGCCGAAGGCATATATCACGCGGGCCGCGCCTACCGATCCGCCCACCGTCTCGGGAATGAATAGCGGGTTTCCTGACCGGTCGTACCGTGTCGCATATTCCGCGAAGTTGCTGTAAGCGTCGGGCCCGAGGATATCGATGTGCGGCGCACCCGCGCGCCAGATGTCCATCAGATCGTCCATGGGGCCGCCGACAGCGGAAAATCTGGTTCGCTCTCCCTTTCGTTCCTGTTCCAGCGTTCTTCCGGCCAACGCCGCGTTCAGGAACATCGGAATCGGGTATTCGGCTTTGCCCGCCCTGGCTACCCGTCCGATGTACCGCGCAAAACTCCAAGCCATGAAGATTTCGTCGGTTGCGGCATTGCGGCCGAACACCTCCTCCCAGGTGCCGGATGTTTTGAAACCGGCCTGTTCCCATACCGCGCGAAACTCCGGAATCAGGGTGTCTTTGTGCTGCTGGAGGTAGTCCATCAGCTCCTGCGGCACCGGCCCCTCAAAAGCCTTGTCGGCCAACGGCGAGCGGTCGCGGGAATCCTCCCTCATCCCAATTTCGTTCTCCACCTGGATCAGGATCACCGTGTGCTGCTCGCCATCCACTTCCTTCAGATGCCGCATGAGGGCGGCAAAGGCGTGGGCATCGGCGTCCCGGTTCGCATCGCTTAACGGTGTGAGCAACTCCAGAGTTTTTCCCGATTTGATCTGGGCGCGCGGAAAGCGCTCGAAATCCTTCTTCACCCAGTCCGGCGGATAGCTTGAGAGGCCGTTCTTCCAGCTCGCGAACCACAACAGCGCAAGATGCAGGTTGTGCGCTCGCGCTCCTTCCATTACACCGTCGAGCACGCTGAAATCAAACTTTCCTTCCTGTGGTTCAATCTGTGCCCAGGAAACCGGTGTTAGGATGGTATTGAGCTTCGCCCGGACAAGTTTCGGCCATACCCCCTTCATGTAGTCGAGGCTGCTCGAACTGTCGTTGTTCAGTTCTCCGGCCAAAGCCAGGAAAGGCTTGCCGTCAACAATGAGCTGGCTGGCCGAGCCCTTCTTGCTCAAGTGAGGAATTTCCGAGGAAGCAATCCGCTTCGGCGGTGCGTTTGAAGCGGTCTGGCTGGAAAACGACGGGACCGATATCACCACGGAAAACAGCAGTACTGAACAGATCGAAGCCAAGATGGAACCGCGCCAGCGTTCAAGGACTTCCGTCGATGGGATCAGCATGTCAGCGCAGATTCTTGTTCAGGAAATCGACCGTGCGCTGCCAGGCTAGCTTTGCGGCCGCTTCATCATAGCGAGGTGTGGAATCGTTGTGAAAGCTGTGATGCGTTCCCGGATAGGAATAGACCGTGTAATCCACATGATTTGCCCTCAAAGCGGCCTCAAAGGCCGGACGTCCCGGGTTTGCGGCGTTATCCACGTCGGCATAGTGGAGCTGCAGCGGCACCTTGATTTTCGCGACGTCTTCGGTCGCCGGCTCGCGTCCGTAATAGGAGACCGCGCACACCAGGCTCGGCATCTGAATCGCCAACTGGACCGCTACTCCGCCTCCAAAACAGAAACCGACCATGCCAACCTTGCCCGTGCACCCCGGATCGGCTTGCAGGTAGCTCACGCCCGCGCCGAAGTCTTCTGTCATCGTGGCGCGGTCCATGTTTTTTTGAAGCTCCAATCCCTTCTCCTGATCTCCCGGATATCCCCCCACAGGGGTCAGAGCATCGGGAGCCAGGGCGATAAAGTCAAGAAGGGCTAGGCGGCGCGCCACGTCCTCCACGTACGGGTTGAGTCCTCCCGCTTCATGACCCACGACCACTCCCGGCAGCTTGCCCGCGGGCTTGGCCGGGCGGGAAAGATAGGCGTGCATCCTGCCCGAGCCTTTCGGCGAGGGGTAATCTACATAGCCGGACTTGATGCGCGGATCGTCTTTAGCCACCTGCTGCGCCAGCGCATAATTCGGGCGCAGACTATCGAGGAGCGCGGCTGCGCCCAGACCAACGGCGAACTTCGCGGCGCGATCGGTGAACTCGCGGCGCGTGATTTCGCCGTGTGCGTACTCGTCGTAGAGATTGAATAACTCGTGGCTATAGTCTGAGGATTTTTTTCGCTCCATGAGAAGGCTCGTCCCCCCGTTCGCTGGCGCTTTCAGCCTGTCCGTCGCGGGCAAACTACTACAGGCGAAAGCGAAAAGGCAACCGGAAAACCCGTTGGAGCTCCCGATAAGCCTTCTTCGGGAGCAATCGAAGTGATTGCTTCTCAGGCAGCAGGAGAAAGAAACCTCTACTTCGCAAGCGGGTTGGGCCGGATTTGGAAATGTACCAGCTGACTCGGCATACTCGCGCCGCCCTCGGTCAGCTGGGAACCTCGTGTCTCGTTGGCGGCCCACAAACCTCGCCCCTTCCACCCGGCATTTGCGTTGTCAATCCGGCCATCGAAGAAACGTGAGAAGAAGCCCATGGGATAGGGAACTTGCATTCGAACCCACTTCCTTGTTTTCGGCTGGAATGCGAGAAGCGAATCGGAGTTGGCCCCGTCCACAACGGGGATGTTGTTGCCCAGGCCAAGGGAGTTATAACGGTCAACCCATACGTAATTGTTGTAGTCCGACTTCACATGCGGTTGGGCCTTGAAGGCGGCGCCCGGTATCGCATAGAACGACCAGCCTTCAGGACACTGCGGGCCCGTGGTGGCTGCTTCCTTGGTCAGCGCCTTGCACTTGCGGCGGTCAAAGCTGGCAAGATTGCCCTCCGGCGCCAACGGGGTCCAAACCACGCCGTTGGTATCAATATCGATTCCCCTCGCGTGGGATCCGCCCATTCCAGGAGACTGATAGGCCGACGGCTCGTAGGCTTCCGCCATGCATGTGGACGGCGGATTGCTACCCCTCGTCATGCGAATGAGCCTCCCGGGCCTGGGATTTAAAGCTGCATACCAAATGCTGTCATCGACCGCATTGTATGCAATACCGTCCCCGTCGTAGTCAACGATGGCCGAACACCACCCCTGCGATTTCTCGGAATCGTGCACTTCATCCCAAACGCGCGTGTTGACCCAGCCGATTCCTCCGGGATTCCCTTCGATGGCAAAGTACAAGGTCTGGTCTTTGTCATCGGCGAAAACAAGGCGTTCGGTTTTGACACATTGATCGATGAATTCGAATTTGCGGGTCTTGGGGTCGTAAATGTCCACTCCCACGCCGCCAGACTCCCGGGGAGAATACTTCGCGTAAGGATTGCGCGAGCCGGATTTGCAATAAGCTGGATTATCGAGCCGGTTCTGCACGTTGAACCATACGCGGCCTCGGGCGTCCATGGCGATTGCGCCCGGGTTCACGGGATCTTTCCAAACCAATTCGTCGCCAAAGTAAACCGATGGCGCAAGCTGGGACTGCGGCGACCAGGGAGCGAATTTCTTGCGGTCGTCTTCATTGGGCAAAGGAACCTCAATCATGGCCTTCGTGTTTTTTACGGGATCGAGCACGGCAAGGGCTCCCGCCGACCAATCGGCACCATAAATCGGGCCATCCGCATTCACCGAGGGATTCCGCTGATCGGTGCTCGTGAGGGCGTGAAGGAATGACGCTCGAACAGACCAGTCCCAAACCGTGACCACCACGCACCGTTCGGCTCCCTCGGGCCGTGGCGGCACGGGCGGCAACTCTCCTTTGGCAATGCGGTCACCCCAATCGGCGAACATCGCCAGAGCCTGGTCGTGCCCGAAACGGTTAAGGCTGTCCATCATTCGCTGGCCGACCTGTCCCGAGGAAATAAAGCGTTCCCAGGCCTGGGAGCTGGTTCCAAACGTGCCCCAGCTCGCCGGAATCTCACGCGTCGATTTGCTTCCCATCTGATGGCAGCCATAGCAGCCCTTCAGGGCATAGAGCCATTCGGTTTGTGTGGCGACTACCGCAGGCGTGTGTGGGCCAGGAATGGTCAGGGGGAACGCGCTCTGGGGCGGTACATCCAGCAGAGAAATCCAATAACTGGCCGGAAAATATTGCGCTCCGGCGCGCGGAGTGGGGGCAAGTGCTGCTTTCAATGCCAGTGTTTTCCCCGGCGTCGCTTCCACTGGGTCTGAGTCCACCAGGCCGTAACCTCTTACCCAAATCTTGTAACGGGCTGAAGGCAAATCGGGGAGAAGAAATTGGCCGCGGTCATTGGTAACCACGATCTTGCGAAATTTTGTGGGTAAGTCCGCGGTTTCGGCGATGACCCAAACGCCCGCTTCAGGGCCCTGCGAGCTTCTCACCAGACCACCGATGTTGTCGGAACCGACCGAAACACCACCGGCAGCGGGCTGAGTCCCCGTCGGGGCGGTCACAGCGGGGAGAGCGAAGCAAAGGATTGGCAACGCGAATACCTTGATCCGTTTCATCAAAATGTTTCGCATCGTCTCGGAAGACCGAATGATCTTGTGCAGCATGCTCTGAAACTGTGCCGCAAAAAATC
Source organism: Candidatus Acidiferrales bacterium (assembly GCA_050015335.1). Classification (GTDB taxonomy): domain Bacteria; phylum Acidobacteriota; class Terriglobia; order Acidiferrales; family UBA7541; genus Palsa-295. The sequence continues at coordinate 69,057 of JBEKBP010000003.1, forward strand.
GCAAAGGAAGAGCTTTGCACTGATCTCAAACACTGGTGCGGGAAAAATCACTCTACTTGCTTTGTTGACTTGGCTCTTTCTTCCGGGATTGTTACCGCCTTGTCGTAGGACTGGTATTCCCTCGGGCTGCAAATGAATTCCTGAAAATCTTCCTTGGGCGCCAACATAAAGTATTTGCGGAAACCCGGCCAGAATTTGTCTCCCCACGCTTTCGGATCGTAGTAGGTCATATCGAGCACCACGTGGTCATGGTCCACACGCCGAAAACGCTCCACCAGATGGAACGCGTCGCTCTTAGAATGCCCGACATTCACCGTGACCATGGTCTTGCCGTTATAGCCGATGGTATCGACCACCAGGGTGTCTCGGTCCCAATGGGCGGTCGAGTCGCCCTCGTAAGTGGGATCAAGATCCTTGGGATGTTCGCGATTCAGCCAGAACGTGCGCCACTCGCGGTGATACTCAAAGAGCTGAAAGATACGGTCCCCTGCGCGCGTAAAAAGAAGCTCCATTTCACCATTGCGAGGCCAGTCGTATACCGCAGGAGAAGACAAGGGTTCACAATCCTTGCCCGGGTATTCGCCATCCGGATCGTTGGCCGGCACGCCGTTGGGATCGGCAGAAAAGCAGGGTTCGGAGGTGACATAGCAAACATGCCCAGCACGGTCCCATCCGGGGATGTGCGTGCCACCCAGGGCGTCGTGCGAAATCGACTTGTAGAGCAAATGCTGCCTGGCCCAGTCGGTCAAAGGCGGTTCGGGGATCTTCTGGTCGAAGCTGCCGAAATTCAGAATGCCGGGACGAGGGCGTTCGCCGATCCAAGGGCCGCTCAGATCATGGGGGTCAAACGGCTGGTCGCCCTTGGGTCCAGAGCTTGGCACACGCGGGCCGCCTTGGGCTTGGCCGTGCAGTCCGGGGGAGAACCAGAGCGCCGCCATCAAAGTAGCGACTGGTCCCAAACGGCGAATTCTCATCATGCAGTCCCCGCGCTTCAATGTGAACCTGATCTACAACCGAAACCCGTCACCTGCCCGAAACCAACGCGACACGATACATTGCACTAGTTATTGGGCTGGGTCTTGTCCCCGGACGTCTTCAAAGGAAGCACGCGTCCATCAGGGAAAACTACTTGAATCAACACTCCCACGTTCACAGAACGCTTGCTCGGATGGAAGAAGATCGTAACCTCGTCCCCCGGCTTGAGCGAATCGGAATGCCAGCCTGCCTCCTTCATGGCGCGGATGGCGGGACCACTCTCCACCGTCCAATGTTCCACGCTTCCGCTGTCACCCTTTACGTCAAGACCGATTTGGGCGTGTGGGTTGGCAAGGTCGAAGCTCGTGATCGTTCCCTTTAGGGAACGCGTCGCCGTCATGTCGTACGCCGATAAGCCGTGGTGTGCTTGCAGGGAGGCTCGAGGACTAAGAAGGCCGGCAAGGACGATAAGAAGGATTCGTTTCGCTTTCATTCTCCGCCAACGATTGGTTCATTCCAACGCGTACCGGGAGGTGGGCGAAACTCCCGGGCACATCTAATATTACGAGCGTTCCGTTTGTCAAGCAGGTGCACCGGTTCCCGTGATTGCCCGCGAAGCAGCAATCATCCTCTAGAGCGCCGGCAATCATGGTCGGGCGCGTTTTCTTCAAGCCCGGGTTGGCAGGGCGACGACTTCGCCGATGAGAACGTCCGGCATACCGTCGTAATAGTTTGCGATATCGCCCAGTACCTCGCCCATGCGTGGATCTTGCATCGCGTTCTGCAGGGCCGCCGGCGATTCAAAGTACGCGGTGAAAATCACCTGGTAGGATGGCTTCGAGCCGTCCGGGGTCGCGGTGATCTTGGCCATCTCGACGCCCTTGAGTCCGTGGCGGCTCATGGCGCTTTCCGCAAGCGGAACGTGTTTCGAGAGGTAATATTTCTCATCGAACCGGACTCCGTGCTTGTAGCACACTTTCAAAACTGTCATGGATCCTCCAGGGTGAACAGATCCACCGGGCAATCAAGCCGGCTGGATGCCTTCTTGGTTTCTGCGCAACGGGATTACGCATGAAAAGGCGGCGCGAGTATATCAGGATTCGATGCGCCAGCAACATGTCCATGCTACCGGAGATCGACCGAGGACGATCCATGGGCCCTCGGGTAGCGGCTCAATTTGGTTGCAAGCTGTCGGGTCGGTCGGATTCGTCGGCTCTTTTCTCTTCTCCGCGCCCCCTCCACTGGCCACCTACGTAAGGCCCCACACACCACCTGTGCTTGAACTCATATATCCAGGTTCCGCCGAATACGTCCCGATACTTGATAGAACCGTAGAAATGAACGAGCAAGTCACCTTTACGCACAAGATCAGCAATGTCGATGCCGTGGGTCAAAGCGTCACCGACCAGACTGGCTGCTGTTTCAACGCCTTCATTGGTTGGCGTCACGATAGATGGAATGATCATTGCCGGATAGAATTCGTCGATCAAAAGGTGGTCCGAGGAAATGTCCGAATCGCTTATCACAGCCCAAGCGTGCGTATCCAAGATATGCGCCGGAGTTGTGCCATGGCATCGGACTATGTATTTCACTTCGTTGATCGGGATCGGATCTTCTGGTCCGCATATCACGGGGTCTCCTTTCATTTCGATCTGGATTCTGGCGCGTTCTTTGCTGATGATAATATCCACGCTTCTCCCGGCTGCATTGGCGGCGTCTTCGGTAGCCTTGGTTTGCCTTTCTACGGCTTTCAGAGTCCCGTAGGCGAGCCGAATACCCGCGATACCGGCGGTGATAAAGAGGCCATTGAATACCCAGAGTACCCAATCGGCCCAGTCCCGAGTGACCGACACGGGAGGAAGTTCGCGGACTCGTACCGACTGCGCTTGCTCTTCGGTTTGCGGGGAATTGCCCGGATTCTGTGTTTGCGATGCGAGGATCTTGGAACCGGACTGCCACCGATTGGCGGGAGCCTGATTAGCAGTGGCATCCCTTTTGACGCCACTGCTGACACCGCTCGTGCGATGGGGTGGGTTCCCTGGGAGTGGGGAGATTGTCTGCAGGATGGCCAGGAGCACAGCGAACAAGAGAGATTGCATACCGCGAATACTGTACCACCACACGGAATACATTCCGGCGATTTACCCGGGAAGACCTCCCGGAAACGAGGACGCACGCGCCCTGTTCGTCCGGGCAATTCTGTTCAAAAATCGACCGGCACGGTCGCCAGGTCGCCTCGGGCTTGACTGTGAGTTGCCAGAGTAAAGCGCGAGCGGCTTTCCGAGAGCCGAACAATGACATTGCGACAGCGGATCGTCGTGGCACTAACTCCCCTGTAGTTCCCGGACAGCTACCGGCCCAGAATTCTACACGGACGACAATCGGGACTTAGCGCCTTGCACCTGCATATTTCGGATGGCACCCGGATTCACATGCAAATGAATCGCGGATCTGGGCGGGCTCAGGCTGCGACGCCATCGGTCGCGGGAGAAAACTCTGTAGGGGAGCTGTGATCAACATGGCCTTCAATGCTGGGTGACCAGGCGAAGCCGCGCGGTGAACCCCAGACCTTGTCTTCCTGAAAAGGCTAGATAATTGGGCGCGTCTACATTGTTCACGACCGCGGTCGGATTTTGGTGATCGGTTAGGTTGATAGCGGAGCCGCGAACCGCCCATTCTCGCTTACGAAAGTGAAAGCGCTTCTCCAGCCCCACGTTTAGACTCAAGTAACTCGGATAACGAAAACCATTCGCCGGACCGACCAGTTGCTGCTGCTCATTGATGGCGCTGAATGGGAAGCCCGAGTGGTACTCGAAGAAATAACTGAACAGCAGTTGCCAGAACGGCAGCGGCGTCCACCCTCGGGAGACGACGCGGTTCGGCGCATCCCAGGGGAGCGGTCCCGGCTGTTGGGGGGCAAAGATCAAAGCCGAGATCGAAGGATCCAACACTTCGTTTGAGTTTGCGCGCGAGCGCGTGTAGTCCACCATGATATCAGCCCCATTGCCGAAGGCATGCCGGACCCAGACCTCGCTTGAAATGAACCGATCCTCCCGGTTGTTCTGCAATAGAAAGATTCCGCCCGGCTCGCTTTCCCATGCGAACGCATCGCGCCCTTTACGCAGGAGATAGGCTGCACCCACAAACGTACTGGCAGAGATTTTCTCGTCCCACTCGGCAGTCGTGTTGTAAGACCTCGGTTGCGAGAGCCCGGTCCGCGGCACGATGAACTGGCTTGTCACCGGATTGCCGAGCGGGATCAAACCCGTACTATCGTAAAAAGTGTCTATGCGCTCTTGATCGGAGCCCTGCCCTACAATCGTCAAGTTAATTGGCTGATAGTGTTCCCCCCAGGCCAACGTAAACTTCATCCGGCCGTCCTCCTTGGGAAGCCAGTTCACCGCCAGACGGGGTTGCACAAGGGTTTGCTGGACCAGGCGATCCCAATCTCCGCGAACACTCACGGAAAATACGATTGGTTTCACCGGCCGCCATAGGTCTTGCACGTAGCCACCGATTTGTGTGTTGGAGAGCCGAAACGCCGCCGGACCGCTGAATGTGGCGAGATCGGAAAGCGGGCCGTCGGCGCTGACGAAATCGATCGCTGTTCGCACAGCCTGTTGAGCGAAGTCGATCGCATCCGCATTCCAGCCCGCCGACAGCGTGTGAGTTCCCCATTGTTTCAGTGAGCCCGAGGTGAGGTCGCCGACGAATTGCAGCCGACGCGACTGCTGTGCGGTTGTCTGAAAGTAATCGCCTGACGATGCAGACGGCGTCACGACGTAGGTTGCGTTCCCCTGGGGATCGCTGGTGCTGCGGCCGGTGTCGTCCGCTACGCCGAGCTCGAGCAACGTCCTGCCGATCCATATTTGATCCTTCACGGATGCAAAATAGCGCCTAGCCTGGGCGTCGGTGGTTGTCGAAAGTGGAGTGAGAGGTCCTAACCCGGTTTGCGGATCGCTCGAACGGTTGAACAGAAAGGTTCCCTGAAGAATGTTCCTCGGTGTCAGAGTCACCTGCGCGCGGACGAGATTATCACCTGCCCATTCGGTAGCGACATTCTGTCCTTCCGGCAATCCATTGACCACCGTAAGCCTGTGCTGAACACTGATCGCCTCAGAAAACCAAGCGCGCCCTTTCTTGATAGGTCCCGACAGTGTTGCCCGGGGAAACCAATTGCCGAAGCGCACGCCGTCTCGAATGCTGATGCCCGGAAAGAAATTCGTGGTTCCGAAGCGCCATTTGTCGTCACCCACACTGGTATCCAGCGCCAGGATGCCAGCTCCGGCATGAGAGTAATGGGCCCCGTAGCCGCCGGTTTCGACCGATACCGTTTGCACCGCGTCCACGTTGAGCCGCGGAGTGAACGATCCGTTTGCGGGATCGTTGATCTCGAAACCATCGAGCAGGATCTCGGTTTGCCCTTGCCGCGCCCCGGCGATATGAACCCGCCCGCTGGAATCCATAAGCACATTCGGCATCGGAATTAAATTCTGCTGCAAATCATGGCTAGAACTTACGGGAGTGTTCAAAATCTCGTGCTGAACAAGCGTCTCCTGATGACTCGTCGTATCTGGATCGACCTGACTTGGGCCAGATGCGACGTTCACTTGTTGGTGAAGTTCGGTCTCGTGGTTGAGCGCAAACGTGATCTCGTTTACACCGGGAGTGAGGGTGAGGTTCTCATCTTTCGTTTGAAAGTACCCCGGCTTGGAAATCGAAACGGAAACGCGGTCCTCGATGGGAGCGATTTCAAACTGTCCCGCAGCATCGGTATAAACCGTGAATGAATGGTTCAGGCTCCATTTCGCGGTAACCTCGGCGCGTTGGACGGGATGACCGTCTTCATCATTCACCTGACCGCGCAATTCAACCGGCGTTCCTTGCGCCCGCGTGAGCACGCAGGCGGTCAGCGAAATGGCCAAGACAAGGACCGTCTGGATCAGCAAAGCCTCAAGTCTTCGCCGCATTTCATGCTCTCTTCGGTAATCGTTGCTGCGACTAACGCGACAGCTTATACCAATTGGCGTGGGAGAGGTCTGGCAATTTGGCCGTCCGTAGGAGGTAGCCGGCCACAGAGGGTATCTGCCGCAGGTTCTGGCGGGAGGACTTTTGAAACGAGGTAGGAAATAAGATCGCTGCAAGTCTTATCCGTATCGGTTTCCGCGAGAATATCGACACCAGAGGTCCGCTCGCGTGGGGCAATGGTCGTGATCGTCAGGGCCATCGCAGAACTCGAAAAGAACCTGATCGACCCAGGTTGCAAGAAAGCAACGCGTATCCGGGGCTGCTGTCTGCCGGTTAATGAACGAACTCTCGGGCGGTTCGCAAAAATCCATCGCCTCAGGGTTGGCTGCCTAGTCCTGGTGACACTATCAAGGACCCTGCAGCCGGCGTTTCCCAAGCCTTTTTTCAAGCATTACTTTCCTTCTGTCGCCTGGCGACTCTCTGCACCAAAGGCTTCAGCAGTTTCGCTGCCTCCACTCCTGCTCTGATTGCTACCGGGTGGAGCGAACCATTTCCCGGGCGGGTTTAACTCCCGCTGTGGACCCCAGCCTTCGCACAGCGCACCCGGCAACGGAGCTTCAGAAAGGCCTTACTCAGTTAGCCTTCGCAATCCCGCTGAGACCTGGCGGCAAATTCGTTGTCTCGAAAACTGGACAAGCGTACGATGGGCGAGTCAGAGGTCCAAAACGGAAGACTCTGCTGGAGGGTAGATATGCTGAAGCGCTTCTCTGTAACGATGATGCTGGTTGTTGCGTTGTGCTGGCAGGTCTTCGCGATCGAGCCACGTCACGGCATTCTGGTGGGGACGGTCCTAAAGCTGGACGATGCCGCTAAAACAGTCGTCGTCAAATTGTCTGACGGAACCAAACATACCCTTCACTTCGTGGAGCGAACCACCGTCCACGGCGCGCACGAGACTGCTGTGGGTGCCAATGATACGTTCCATGGATTGAAGGAGGGTAGCGACGTCGCCGTTCACTACACGGCTAAAGGAACCGAGGAAACTGCCGAGGAGATCGACAATATTGGGAAGGATGGAATGAAGGTCACCGACGCCACGGTCACCCACATTGATCGCGGCGCCAAGACACTCACCCTCAAAACCGGCAGCGGCGCGGAGGAGACCTATCGTCTAACCGACAGCGCCGCCAAGGATGCCGGAAAGGGCGTTGGCGAGGGCGCCGAAAAGTCCGCGAAAGTGACCGTCTACTACACGGAGGAAGCCGGACACAAGGTCGCCCACTTTTTCAAGAGAGCAATTTAGAACAAGCGGGAATCGCTAACGCCTCCAACGAAAAAACCAGCGACGATTCATAAGAAATAGGATTGGCTCCGGTGCTTGGCCACACGTGTTACGTGCAAACGCGAGCGTGTCTTATTCATGCGTGTCCACTCTTTTCGATATTGAGGAGAGGGCGCCGCTTGGTTATATCACCTGAATTATGCAGCGCAAACGGCTTGGGGGGCAGACTGATTGGTTCGCGTCCATGTGTTTGACGGCATGACTATCGAGATATAGACAATCGCTACCGCGATCGGCCCGAGGACCCGCATTCCTTCCAGGACAGGTGCTTTCATTACGAGTGCCTCCTAAAAGATATACGCCACACTCGTCGTGAGAACTATGCGCCTAAGCTAATGAACCGGCCAGAGCGGTATGGCGTGCCGAAAAGCCCGGTTCGTCACCTGATCAGACAACACCGCTGACTTGGGGAAGATAATGAAGACATAAGTAAGTCGGACCAAGTTTTCGATCGAGAAGATAAAAAATTAAAATGGCGGTGGCATTCTGCCGGAGGGTATAAATTGCCAGATGATTTAAGCGATAGGAGTGTCCGTCGACCATGATTCAAGCGGTATACAAAGGCGTGGAAATCGAACTGGAGCTTCATCAACAACCGCACTTCTGCTGGAAGTGCGATTACACTTTGATAACGCACCCAGAACGGACTCAAACGATCCATCGTGGAGACCAGGAGTTTCCGACGATGGACCTAGCCAAAGAACATGCCTTGCAGGCAGCTTGCGACGCAATCGATCGGACAGTAGAATTGCCCCCGAAAAAGGTGCAAGCAGCTCGAATCGCAGTGGACTGAGAAACGTCCATTAGACTTGACCGAATGGAATTCCAACGCTTGTTGCCCGTATACGCTAGGCGGCTATCAAGGGACTGGCGCAACAAACTAGTCATCACGGGCTTGTTGTTGTTTTGGATTCCTGTTAGAACTTCCCTTTACGGTCAGGATCAGTCGAGTGCCAGCACGCAACCTGCGATCACTACAGATCGCCCTGCCATAACCGACTCGAGCATTGTCGTACCGAGCGGCTACCTGCTGTTTGAAAACGGTCTCACCGAAACTGGAAACCAGGGACAGCGTAGCTTCGACTTGCCAGAAACGCTCGCCCGCTTTGAACTCACTTCGAAGATGGAGTTGCGTTTCGGCGTGCCAGATTATTTCCAGAACTTTGATACGGGGCGCGGCTTTGGCTCAGGGTGGGGAGACCTCGGTCTAGGAGTTAAGCAGCAGTTTATTGCGAATTCGGGGGGCTTCGATGCTTCCCTGGTTATCACGCTGAGCTTCCCGACTGGAACCAACACCATATCCAGTCACGGCTATGACCCCCAGGTACAGCTGCCCTGGTCGCATCCCATATCCAAGAATTGGACCGCCGCCGGTATGTTTTCTCTCTTGTGGCCAACCGAAGGTGCCAGGCGCAATTTAACGGGCCAGGCGAGTTTCTTGCTCGACCGGCAGATTACCAGTCGGTGGGACGCTTTTGTCGAGTACGCGGGCTACTTTCCGCAACGCGGAGGTCCGCAACATCTCCTGCACCCCGGCACAGCTTTTAAGATCACACCCAACCAGCAGCTCGACTTTCATTTCGGCTTTGGCCTTTCCTCGGCAGCCGTGGATCACTTCATTGGATTCGGCTATTCTTTCCAGTTTCACGCCATTAACCGTGAAAAGCGCGATAGTTCATGAACATACTAGACCTTGTTGTCGGTAAGCCGATCAAGACCAGTGACGAACGCGCGGAGCAGGTCGGTCCCGTGCAAGGCATCCCCATTTTTGGCCTCGACGGGCTCAGCTCGGCCGCCTACGGACCGGAGGCGGCGCTCAGTCTGCTGATTCCCCTGGGGCTGCTTGGCGTGCGGTATATCGTGCCGATCAGCGCGGCGATTATCGCGCTGCTTATTGTTGTGTACTTCTCCTATCGCCAGACCATCGCCGCGTATCCCTCCGGTGGCGGCTCCTACACCGTGGCGCGTTTCAATCTTGGCGCGCAGGCCGGGTTGCTGGCGGCAGCCGCGCTGCTGGCCGACTATATTCTCACGGCTGCCGTGGGCATTTCCGCGGGAGTGGGCGCATTGGTCTCGGCGGTTCCATCGCTGTTGCCGCACACGGTGACTTTGTGCGTGGGCATTCTGATCGTGATCACCATTCTTAACCTGCGCGGGGTGCGCGACGCCGGCCTCGCCTTTGCGCTTCCCACCTATCTGTTTGTCGGCACGCTGCTCGTTACAATCGCTGGAGGAATTCTGCGAGTTGCGCTGAGCGGTGGGCATCCCACGCCTGCGGCGCAGCTTCCGCCCCCACCGCCGATGGTCGCAGCGGTCAGCTTCTGGCTGCTGCTCAAGGTTTTCGCCAGCGGCTGCACGGCGCTGACCGGCGTGGAGGCCGTGAGCAACGGCGTGAAGGCCTTCCGCGAGCCTGGTGTGAAAAACGCCCGCAAGACCCTCACCGTGATTATTTTCCTGCTGGCGGTGATGCTGGCGGGGATTTCCTACCTTGTGAGGATTTACGGCATCGCCGCCACCGACCCCGGCAAGCCGGGCTACCAGAGCGTGCTTTCCATGCTGGTCGCCGCCGTGTTTGGTAAGGGCATTTTCTACTACGTGACGGTGGGCTCCATTCTTCTGGTGCTTTCACTCTCCGCCAACACCGCTTTTGCCGACTTCCCGCGACTCTGCCGGGCCATCGCGCAGAACAATTACCTGCCGCACGCCTTCGGGTATCGCGGGCGGCGACTCGTTTATACCTACGGCATCGCCGTGCTGGCGGTGCTCTGCGGCGCGCTACTGGTTCTTTTTGGCGGCGTTACTGACCGGCTCATCCCGCTCTACGCCGTGGGCGCGTTCTTGGCCTTCACGCTTTCGCAGGCCGGCATGGTGATGCACTGGCTGAAGAACCGCGAGCCGCACTGGCTCAAGAGCGCGCTCGTGAACGGACTGGGGGCGTTCGTAACCGGCGTCACCACCGTGGTGGTGCTGGTCGCGAAATTCATGGAAGGCGCGTGGATCACGCTCCTTTTCATTCCGGCAACCATCTTTCTCTTCGTCGTCGTGCGCCGCCACTATCATCATGTGAAGATGCTCACCTCTTGCAGGTGTGCCGTCGACACCGCGAGCATCAGCCAGCCTCCCATCGCCGTAATTGCCATCGACCGCTGGAGCAACATCTCCCGGCGGGGAATTGAATTTGCGGCACGGCTCTCGCCGGATGTGATCGCGCTGCACGTCGACCCCAACGAGCACCCCGAACCGCTGCAGGATGACTGGGAGCGCTACGTCGACCAGCCTTTCCGCGCGGCGGGCAAGGAACCGCCGAAGCTCGACGTGCTGGCTTCCCCCTACCGCTTCGTGATCATTCCCATCGTGCAGTTCGTTCTCAACCTCTCGAAGAAGAACCCCGGGCGTAGCATCATCGTAGTGATACCTGAGCTTGTCGAAGACCGCTGGTATGAATACTTCCTACACAATCAGCGCGGGAGGTTGCTTGAATGGGTGCTGCTGGCGCGCGGCAATGAACGTATTTTTACCGTGAGCGCCCCATGGTATGCTGGCGAGCGAACCTGATTACACTGCTGGGCTAGAACTCGAAGCAAACTACAGCGATCGGACATCTCTTTGAAAGCCGCCGACACCGTGGACAGAACGGTGGCCGGAAAGCTTGGGCAAACACATGAAAAAAGGCGGGGCCGCCGTATTCTACGATTGATTCTCTCCGGCACACGTGCGAGAGGCGGCCTTCGAGCTGAATAGGCCCCTTGGCCACTTGCTGCATGATGAGCATAGAAGTGAATTGCTTGGTGAGGGAGCCGATACGAAACCTCAGGTCCGGCGTGTTGGCGATGTTCCACTCGCGAGTCGCCAAGCCCTAACCCTTTTTGAAAATGACCTTGTCGAGTTCTGAAACCAGGGCGGTGCCGGTGAATGCGATCTAGGTTACTACCGCCAGGATACCGGCTCGAAAGTCACGTGCGGCTGAGCCATCCGCTGATCGGAGGCGCGTTTCGGCAAGGATATCAGCGTAGTGGTCATAACGGGAATCCTTCATTCCGAGCGGGACGGGGCTGATTCGCCGTCATGCTAATTGAGACAAGCCGCCTAATTCTCCGCCGCTGGCAATCGTGCGATGTTGAGCCATTTGTCAGTTTGAATGCAGATGCCCGCGTGATGGAATACTTTCCAGCCCCCCTCAGCCGTGCTGAGACGGAAGCCATGATCGAAACTCTCGAAGAGAGAATTGAACGAGATGGTTTTGGATTCTGGGCTGCCGAGCTTAAAGAACCAAGGGCCTTCATCGGCTTTATCGGGCTCAACGTGCCGGCCTATCCTCTCCCGTTTTCTCCTTGTGTGGAAATTGGTTGGAGGCTGGCATTCGACTACTGGGGCAAGGGATACGCCAAGGAGGGAGCAAGCGCAGCTCTCGTATTCGGGTTTCAGACCTTGCGACTGGACGAAATCGTTTCTTTTACTACGGTCAACAATCTTCGTTCTCGTCGCGTCATGGAAGGAATCGGTATGACCTACGATGAACAAGGTGATTTCGACCATCCGAAATTACACGACCAGCACCCGCTAAGAAGACACGTCTTGTACCGGAAGGTGAGGAACGCATGAGCGTTGGCTGTGCGGGGGGCAAGCAGTTGACACCACATGCTTGGGTTCTTGTGTCGTTCTCTCACGGGCGATATAAGTTTTCCGCCCCTTGGGCTTTCTGTGATCTAGCATTAAAGGCGATGAATGCGGAAAAGTGGCTCCCGATTCCGGGAAGCATCCTGGATGATTCAAAGCACAATCGGGGGCCAGTCGGTTAATTTCGTTTCGTTTGTCTTCGACCACCGCCGGGACCCTCCGCTATCTTTCGCGGGCGTGCTGATCTGCCTCTCTACCTTACAAAAAAGATGACGCCAATGATTCAGTGTGACGCTGCGCGCGGTGGTTTGATCTGGTAAACGGCTAACTCAGGATCGAAGCCAAACAAACCCACATTTGAAGTGATGTCCGGTTACCGTTTCTCATGAAAGGAGTCAAGGATTCGCGCTTGGCAATCGCGACGCAGCGTGTAGCTGGTGGCGATACCACTCCTAATCCTGTTCACCGAGAGTTTGGACGTACGTTTTGCCGTACGGATAGAAGAGTTCCCTGCGGCCTTGCTGCCACGCCGCTTTGAGTTCGGGTGTTGTTATGTCCCAGTCCGGTCGGCACTTCTTGGTAACGGCACGTAGGTCCTGACGGAGATCTTCCAGCGTGGGGCGGCCCAGGAACCAGTAGCCGTTGTAGATCTTATGAATGACAAGACCGGGCTCGAGCACAATCACGTGGGGAATCATAGGATTGTTGAGAGGATCCGTGTATTCGGCGATGTCAAGGTCTTTTTGAACGATCCGCCCCGCGTCGGAGAGGAAAGGCCAGTGGGCACCGACCCCGCTACGATATTCATTCGTCTGAGTGATATTGTCGGTGCTGATTGTGACAAGCCGGCAATAGGCAACCTCAAGCTCACGATGGAGTTCAACCAGCCCTTCCGCCTGCCGGCGGTCCTTGGGGCAGAAACCGCCGCGGCTCAGTACGAGAACCATTGGATGTTGTCCTTGCAGTTCGGAGAGTTTCCGGCGTTTCGCGGTGTGATCGGAAAGCACATAGTCGGGGAAGATAGCCCCTGGAACAATGTCAGATCGCATATGAAATCCTCAACACGTGGATGCGAGTCGCCGAATTCCTCTCAAAGTTAGAAGCCGGCGTTCTCATATAGCTGCCTCATCCACCCGAATCTACCACACTATTCTTCAGGTGCTCGATTTGGGCCCCAAGTAAATGGCTTTTCCCCTCGGCGGTGGCGCCACGTCCAGTTGCAATGCTTCAACCCCCGCAATTCCAGGTGGGCTGCCAAAGGGTGCGCAGTGGAAGGTTGCCGCGGGGTCTAAACCAAATGTCGAGTTACCCATCGCGTAGCCATCTCCAACCATTCGCCTGGTTTCTCTTGCTGACGGAAACGTTACTTCTCGCTGGCGCGATTCTGGTCACAACAATGAACAAAGGTTGCTGACTCATTCCCGACTAAGCGCCCGCCAGGGAGTTTCGCCTCAAGCAGTGGGTTTCCGCGAAGCAGGTTGGAACCGGACAAGACGAGTCTTTTCTTCGCCAATTGTGCCGTGATGAATCTCGTCTTCTCGAATGACACCAATGCCTTTTTCAAACCAGATGTCCACCGTCATGCCGGACCCGGGATATGCGGAGATTGAAGAGATGTGAAATGTTTGTTTTTTGTCAGGAGACAAGGGGTCGTGGGGTCTCAGTCCGACGACCTCCCAGTCCTTTGCGTCCCCGGGCCGGGTCACGTTCCAATCCGGCAACCCGTCGGGTGCCCCCCACTTTTTGTGAAGGACGAACGAAAAACAGAAATCCGGCGAGGCCCAGTGATTTAGGCCCTCGATAAAGTCTGCGGATAGTTGATGACCGGAGCTGTCCAAAGCGATTTCGCCGTACTCCGGAAGGTAAAGGCAATTGTCTCGGATGAGATATGCCCGGTGTGGATATGAGCGCCATCCTGTTGGCAGAGAACCTTGGATAATCCGAACTTGTATCTCGACTAGCGTGCCTTGGGGAATTTTCGACGATCCAGTTACGGTTTCTTCGGTCTGCCATCGATGAATTTCTAATGGCGGCAGGTTGCCATTGACGCCAGCGTCGCGAGTCTCATGCTCATAAATCCATTTGTCGCCTAAATGAACTGGAAACCAATTCGCGACGCTGTCTTGAGAATAGGCCTGACTACTCAAAAGAAACGCAATCGCGAGGCAGAGCAGCAGCACGTGTTGTTTCATGAAGATACACCTAAACCGCGAAGTAACAATACCATAGGTCAGGGGAGTTGGAAGTCGGCAAACCGGACAGATGGTGGGCTAGCTCTGCAAACTTCCGGTAACGGCGTTTATGACTTGACGGTGAGGGTAGTAGGCACATTTGAATTTTTCCGAGTTCTTGCCTCTGATACCATCTCCATGACCCTTCAGAGCCTTGTCAAAAGGGAGAAAGCCGATGATATACCGACCGCTATTGACGAAATGCTTGAAATGCGGTGTCTTGGCAGTTTTATTTTCCATCGCGAGTTATGCCCAGCGGACGCCGGCACCGAGGAGCCCTGATCCTGAACCAGCGCGGACCATTGGCCAAGCAGTCCTCAAGGCTGCGGAGCACTACGAACAGGAAACCGGGAAACCGGCGTCGTTGATCGTTATTCACCTCGCTGGCAAACTACCCAGTCCAGAAAGCACCTCCCCGCCGAAACCTGGATTGAACCAATATCACTACGGTTTTACATTGGAGGTTCAGGATGATCCTGGCAATTCAAGTTCTTCGCAGGCTCTTCGACAGCGATATGGCCAGCCTATTGCAGAAACATTTCTCATTAGACCGGATATCACTGTGACGGCGACCTATGGCCCCAGCGGAAAGACCTGTGAATTAGTTATCAGCCCGAAACCGTCTGAGGGACTGGTAAAAAGCTTGCCGGGCCCTGGTGCAATCGATGACACAGTTATGAAGAGTATTGAAGATGAACTCGTTCCAGCAAGCGAACGCGGAAAATTCAAGATTGGTGGATTCTTTGACGTCGTGGGGTGTATGGAAAGCTGCCCAGGCGCAGAAGAAGACTGGGACAACGTTGTGATCGTTGCGATGTATAAGAATGTCGGTGAAGGAAATTCGCGCTACGAAACAATTCAGTGGCACCGCGATGAGTGCGGCTTGATTGTCAAGTCCCGATGAGTCGGCTTACCGGACATCAAATACCAGCCTAGTACTCACGTTGCCCTGACGCCGAAGGATCAGACCAGGGTAGAGGCTCCGCAAGCGCATCAGAACCGCGTAACCGAAAAACTACACGCTGATTTTGAGATTAGGCTTTACTGCTGCGGAAAAATCACCAAAACCGTTCAAAACGTACTACACCTTTTACTACACCTCCGCTTTTCGGTTCTTTTATTGTTCGACACAGGAGCGGTAAATCAATATAAAATCATCACATTACAAAGGTGGGGCCCGTAGCTCAGCTGGTTAGAGCAGCGGACTCATAATCCGTTGGTCCAAGGTTCGAATCCTTGCGGGCCCACCAACTGTTTCTTAAGCCTTGCAAACCCAGTTAGTTGACCCTTCCTTCTTTTCGCCCGTCTTCCGACTTGAGAACATCTGAGAACAAGACTCCCGCGACCCGCTCGACGGCACGCCGCTGCGAATCCAAGGATCACGTGCGCGTATGTGTTAAGCGTTGTACCAAGATCCAAGTGGCCCAGTAAAGATTGAGCGGTTTTGATCGACTCCCTCACGTCCGCAAGCAGTGTCGCATGAGTGTGCCGGAAGGAATACCACGAAACTCTTGGCTGTTTGATCCGATCACATGCGGGAGCAATCGACGCGATAGGCATCAAGCAAACGGTGGGGGAGCTCGCTTATCGGAAGCACGCGATTGCTGCTGCGTGTTTTCGGGACGCCGAACTCGCCATCCGAAAAGGTCTCTGCAACCTCGATGGCTCCGCGTATAAAGTCTACGCTTCCATCGAAGAGCAAGGATCTCACCGATTCTCATCCCTATAAGTACAGCAAGTTGAACAACTGTTCGACACGGTTCGTCCAATTCCGGAAGAAGTAGACGAACTTGGCCGGGAGATCGCAGGATGGTCAATCCCTTGAGTGGTGCTTTGCGTGTTGATGTGTGTTACTGGAAGTCGCTTTCGTTCTGCACGAATACCGCCAGCTGTTTGCCGTCTCCCGTTTTCCAGTCGGTCAGGTCGGCCTCCAGGATCACATGGGCGGTCTGGAGCACCCAGCACAACTCGCTCTGGTCGGTAAACCGGACGCGGACGTAAAGCATGCCTTCCTCGAAGATGTGCTCGGCCCAGGCCACCACTTTGATGCACACGAGCAGCGTCTCCTATCATCTGCCCATTCGCGGTAGACAATCGGCGTATTTCGGCCCAGGCCGCGGCTTCCAACCGCGATAATTGCGGTCTTGTTCGTCGTATTCCCGGCTGCGTCTGCTGTCATAACGTGCGCCTTTCTTGTTCGGCTTGGGCTCAAGCATGTAGAGCTTCCGCAAACAAAGCTACCAAGGAACTGTTCCGGCCCTTTCGGAGTAGCTGCCGGTCGGCCCATCGTCCGCAAGCAGCGCCAGGGCGGACTGGCTCGACGGCTCCCTCCGGAATCGTTTGCGTCCCGCGGAAGCCGTTGAGATCTGTGGCCGTGTAACCCTGCGCGGCGGAATTTACCTTGATGGCAGTGTCGCTAGGCAGGCGGGCAAGCTGCACGGTGAGCATATTGAGCGCGGCCCTGGACGCACTGTAACCAATCAAGTTTGTGGAGGACGGATTGGGACTGGCGCTCCGAGTAAGAGAGCCGAGGCCGCTGGAGGTGTTGACGATACGGCTACACAGGTCGCAACTTTGAGCACCCGGCTATCGCGCTCTCTCGCAGATTTCACGAACACGTACAGATAAAATATGCAGGTCAATCCTGCGGCCGATCCCAGGATAATTTCCCAATCCGAACTCCTGAGCGCGATATCCATAGACAGTTTACCCTTCCAGGGGCAGGCTTTCTCCATCCCGAAGATCGTCTAGCGCCACCGATAACACCCCATAGTGTGGCCGATCAAGCTCAGGCTCACCTCGCGCAACCATTACGGATGCAGGGGGCAGGGCGGGATCGTGAAGAAACCAGAGTGAAGAAATGCGGCAAACAAAGCACGCTGTGGAAAGGAGCGCAGTTTCGGTGTTCCACGGCCGGAGTAAACGGCACGGAAGAATTGGCGCGACCCTTCGACCGGGCGGAACTACTTCCCTAGATTCGTGGGGGCTTCGCGATGCTGGTCCTCGTCAAAAGCCAGCAGTTGCGCGACCCGCCCCTCCTGTGCGTCAATCTGCGCTCGGAACTGGTCGATCAAGTCTTTCGTCGCCTCGCCCACAAACCAGCTTCCCCATTTTCGGGAATCGCCCCACAGTCTTTCCCCAGTCCGGGGATCGATCACATTCATGTAGGTAACTTCCACGGAGACCCGCCTGGCCGGCGGTCTGTCGCGAGTTACGTAGTCGCCGAGATAGGGAGCCGCCGAAAAAAGGAAGATCAGGTCCGCTCTGTGGGGGTCAGGTGCTAGATAAAATCGTTTCCAATTCCCCACCTCACGGAGGCCCGCTTTTTTCGCTGCGGCCATTTCTCTGGGGCAGTCGTAGCAGTCGACATAGACAAGCACGGCCTTCATGACCTTGGGGGACAAGGCGCGCATCATTTCGGTGACGTGAATGGTGCCGGTGTCTTGATCGAGCGAGCCGATTACAAGCACGCTCTCGCCCGCAAACGCCCCCGACGTCTCCTGATCATCAAGATGATAGACCGTTTTATTCTCGGTGTTCGAAAGCACATACCTGATGCCGGTCTTTCTATCGATAATTTCACCCTTGAACACTTGCCGCTCCTGCGCGCTTAGGCGAAGAGCGCTGAACAGCACGCACGCGGCGATTCCGATTATCGCTTTCTCCATTCGGCATCGTGTTATGGACCTGTAAGGCATAGACTGGCCTCGGAATGGTAGCGTACTGGAGGGCTCATTTCTTGTAAAGTCCAGTGTATATGACCAATTCCGTCAGTAAGGTAGCCAGCGACTGGCGTCGACGGTCTGAAATCTGACTTGGTGGCAGGCAGAATGCATTGGGAACTTTGCAATTTGGATTGAGCCAGGCGAACGGTTGAGCCAGATCGATCCGGAACCGAGCGGGCGACAGTTTTTCCCCAAGAGCACCATCCAAAAGGGACTCTGCAAATCCGTCGTAAGCTCTGGCTCCTCCTTGTTCGCCTTAGGTTTGAAGCGGTTGGAATCGCCCACAGCAGGATCCCTTCGGTCTCCGTGGCCAGCCGCAAGGTCGCTTCGGGCGTGCCCTCAATAAATCTGCGGGCCACGCCAAACGCTTCAGAGCCTTCAGCGCGTTGTAGGAGATCACCGCAAACCGCAACCAAGCGGCGTGGCCTCCCCCAGTATTTCGGATGGCAGCACTCCACTCGCCAACTCATTGTTCAGCACGTCGTGTGCCCGTTCGATCGTGCCTGTTTTTTCTCGATGCCACTCGATCAGTTTCACCGGCTCCCAGTCACCCCATATTGCTGAGCACGGCAAAGTGTAAGACACTACTGCTGTCAGAAAACAAGGCCCCCCGCCGTTTCCGTAGCCGGATGGCTATATGTCGCAGCGGACGCAGATAGAGACTAGAGGATTCAGCAACATAGGGCTTCTAGAGTTACCCTATGTGTCGGGTCGCTCATAGGCGGCAATCGATCCCTAATTCCGCGCAGGCCGGACTCCGTGATGCTACCTTGAGTTTTGCGACCGAGTCCCCGTTCTGGGCGAGGTGTTCGGCCGTCCGTCATGCCAGCGCCTGAACCGTGCGCCCGCGGGGCTACCAATTTACTCCGCGGTTTGGAACGGCTAACGGTCGATCCGCTTGACCATCTTATCCAGGACATCGCGGTCAATCGGATAGCCGAGACCTGGCTGCGTGGGAGCCAGCACGTAGCCTTCCTCGTCGATACGGAACCTATCCTTGTGGTAGGGGCGGTCAACCCATTCCGCCGGGAAGGGCATTTCAAACCAGTAGGCGTTTGGCAAGGCCAATTCCTGGTGGAAGTGCACAGCCAGATCCAGCACGTTCCCCCAGTTGTGCGGCGTGCATTCCAATCCGAATGCATCGGCCAGCAGTCCTACACGCATCGATCCAGTCATTCCGCCGACATTGTCCGCAATGAGCCGCACCACGTCCAACGCTCCCCGCTTGATGTATTCGGCATAGTCGGCAATGGAATACAAAAACTCGCCGACGTGTATGGGCACGTCGAGCGCCGCGCATAACTCCACCAGACCCTCCGTGTCGACCGTGCTTATCGGATCCTCAAACCATGCGTAGTCGAGCTCATCCAGCAGACGCCCAACCGTCATGGCCTCGTGGCGGTTGTATTGCTGAACCGGATCGTGCATGAGAACGAACTCATCGCCGACCGTTTTGCGAACTTCCCTGATCTCTTCCATATGCCCGACATATGAGGGAATCACAGGTCCTGTGGTGTGCTGACCGCGGCCCGGATGGATTTTGTAACCCTTGTAGCCTAAAGCTTTCGCCTTCCCAACATCCGCCACATAGTCTTCCACGGCGGCCAAGTGCTGAGAGCTTGCATAGGCCATCAAACGATCCTTCGCGCCACCGCCCAGAATTTTGTACACCGGCTGGTTCACCGCTTTGCCCAAAATATCCCAGAAGCAAATATCAGCCGCGGCAGTGTAGTTGTTCGGCCAAGTTCCCCCGCCACGCGTCATGGTGCCAAAAGCGGGCGCCGCCCCCGGTCCTGCCGGAGGCCTGGTCGAAATTCCACCCGGCCCGGTGCCCGGTGGGACGAGGCGCGTGCGCGGTACCCCAAATCCGCCCGGACCCTTCATCCCCGAGGTTGCAGTAAGCGTTGGAAGCAGCTCCAACACGCTCTTGCCGGTGAGGTTTGGCTTCGCCCAGTCCAGCCAATGTTCGGTGCGGCCGCGATTGCCCAGCGTGTAATTCCCTTCGACCCCGTCATGAGTGACGATCGAGACGATCTCGCCGGTTTCTGAGCTGTTCAGTCGATGAAAATTCGTCACGTCGACGACGTAGACCTTCACTTCCTTGATCGTGAAATCGGGCAGGTCGGCAGGTTTGACTCCCACGGTTTGCGCAGCAGCCAGCCCGGGATTACTCAAAGCTGCTCCCACCGCCGCTCCCGCAGCGGATGTGGCCGCGACGCCTATGGCTGATTCGCGCAGAAAATTTCGGCGCGAGAATTTCTTATTCGTCATGATGCCTCCTCAAAGCACTCTTCATTTATCCGAAAGAGAAAACGATAGAATATTAGCTCCCGACGCGATCGCGACATATTGACGACCGGCGACTTCGTAGGTCATGGGCGAAGCTTTCCACGGTTGATTGGCCTCAAAATGCCACAAATACTCTCCCGTCTTGGCGTCCACGGCGGCGAAGCCGCCGCTGCTTTCACCAAAAAATACCAAACCACCTGCAGTCGAGAGCACGCCGGAATAATTCGCCTCCGGAGGTCCGATCAACGGAAGTTCCCACGCGACTTCCCCGGTTTCAATGTCAAAAGCGCGAAGGTACTTCATCGCCGGATCGTCGGGGTCGCGCACAGGGCCGAATCCGCCATTCTGCGATTTGCGGTAGAGGGTGCAATCTTCCACGGTCATGACGTAATAAAGATGCGTCGCGGGATTATAAGCCGTTGAATACCAGTTCGTCGCCCCGCGAACGGCGGGACAGGTCTTCACGCCCCCGGCGCTGGTCTCATTGGCGGGCAATAGCTTCGGACGGCCGTCCTCGGCAACACCGCTCGCCCAAGTCAGTTTCTTAACCATGGGCGAAGCTTGGAGCAGTTTCCCGTTGGTCCTGTCCAGAACATACAAAAAGCCATTGCGATTGGCGTGCAACAAGAGCTTGCGCTGGCTGCCGTGAAACACTGCGTCGACCAAAACCAGAGGCTCGGTGGCATCCCAATCGTGAAGGTCGTGCGGCGTGAACTGGAAATACCACAGGAGTTTGCCCGTCTTGGCATCAAGAGCCAAATCGCAATCGGTATACAGATTGTCGCCGCTTCGGTGGTCGCCATCGGTGTCGGGATAGGGGTTGCCAGTCGCCCAGTACAGCATGCCCGTTTCGGCGTCATAGCTGCCAGTCAACCATGTGGAACCGCCGCCGAGTTCGGTGCCGCTTCCTTTCCAGGTTTCAGACCCACGCTCACCGGGCTGCGGAACAGTCCAAAATCGCCACACAAGCTCACCGGTTGTCACTTTGTAAGCGGCCACAAAGCCGCGGATGCCTTCGTCGGCACCTGAAACGCCGGTGATCACCAGATCGCCAACGACCAGAGGTGCTGACGTGCCACCGTAGTGTTCAGGCTGCTCCGGCATGAACACGTCCCACAATACTGCGCCGGTAAGCCGGTGCAGGCAGATCAGGTGCGCGTCATCGGTAACAAAGAATACGCGGTCACCCACCATCGCAACACCCCGGTTCGCGCCCTTCGCAGCATCCCCCGCAATTGTTCCGCCGGGAGTGCGCGGCCGTGCGTAACGCCAGATCTCGCGACCGCTGCGCCCATCGAGCGCATACACTTGGTTCGGCCCTGTCGCATACATCACGCCGTCCATCACCAGGGGCGTGGTTTCGAGGCCGAAATAAGGGATCGAATAGCTCCAGTCGAGCCGCAGCCGACCGACACTCTGTTTGGTGATTTGAGCGAGCGCGCTATAGCGGTTCCCGCTGATGACGCCAAAGTAGGTGGGCCAATTTCCTGGAGCGGGCTCGAGAATGGCGTTGATGGCGTCTGGTGTGACGTTTGGCTGGGCAGCCGCGGGGCCCACGGGCGTGCCGCCCATAGTGCTGAGGAATGCAATCAGGTCACGCCGCTGCTCGGCAGGACCGCTGAAGGAGGGCATGAAAGGCGACGCCTCTTCGGTAATCGACGTGTATTCGTCGTCACGCAGCAGTCGGAGCTGCCCGTTAAGGGTTTGCAATTGCAGATCGTGCGTTCCGCGACTACGCGCAAACCCGCGCAGCGAGCTACCATCTCGAAGCCGGACGTTCACCACGCTGTAGCCAGATGCGTTTCGTGCGCCCGGCTCTTTGAGCCACTGTTCGAGTTCGACAACTGTCAGCTGGCGGCCGATCTCGGATAGGTCGGGGCCATTTGTGCCTCCGCGTCCGAGTGCGGTGTGGCACTGAGCGCAACCGCCGCTACCAAAGAAAAGATGAGAGCCAGCGGATACGTCGCCAGCGGGCTGCATCTCGAATGCCGTTGCATTCAAAGATCGTAGGAAGTGAGCCATCGCCTGAAGCTGATTCTGCGAGAGCGGAAACGAAGGCATACCGCCTCGGCCGCTTTTGATCACATCCGCGATTTCATGTTCGCTGCTGCTTCGAAGCCTGCGATTGTTGGCCAGCCCCGGCCCGCGGTCGGTGCCTTCCGCATGAGCGCCGTGGCAGAGTGCGCAAGTGCGTTCAAACTGGTCCCGTGCGGAAACAGCCGGGGTCGCTTCTTGAGCGGCGGCATGAGATACCGAGATGGCCAACGCTATGACTGCCGCTAGCAAGAACGACGCTTTGGCTGTCTGTCTACGCACGCAGATACGGCTTCAAGTATTCGTCGAGCGCGTCGCGAACTACTTTTTTCCCGGTTTCGTCGAGAGGGGGATTTCTCCTGCTGTCTCCCATTCCCGGCGTATTCCGGAAGGTGGCGTTCTCCTGGAGCACTCCGCGCGCCTGCAGGATGTACTGGCCAGCGCCCGGAATGGTCTCAAACGCCTGTATCCTGCCGAACATGTCAAATCCCTCCCGGTGCCTTCCTGCGTGCCAAAAGTCGAAGGCCGCCTGGAAAAGATCGGCAAGCCCGGTGGTGGGACAATGCCCAGAAAAGCCCAGTCGCATTTCTTCCAGCATCCCGCGCACGCCCTTTCCGGAAAAAACCGCGAGCTTGTTGTTCGTTTGTTCCCGGATCTGGGTGACGCGCGCTAGGGGATTGCCCGCCTCGTCCTTCACGCACTTCATCGTGGGTATCTGCCGGAACATTTCCACAATGAGATCGACGCTCATGTCGCCTTGCGTTTGGACGACCAGCGGAAGCTCGGTTGCCGCGCCAATCGTCTTGTAATATTCGATCATCGCGCTATCGTTCGCCTTTTCGGGCGGCAGCGCAATAATTGCGTCCGCCCCGGTCTGGGCGGCATGCTTCGCGTAGCGAATAGACGTGGCCATCTGTGCGTCTGTCGACTGAACTCCAATTACCAGCGCAGTCTTGCCGCCCTTGCCCGCCGCGACAATGGCCTCGGCGCCATCCATGCGTTCTTTCTCAGAGAGAGTCGACCATCCGCTCGCAATCTGCGGCCAGGCGAAACCAGCGACGCCCGAGCGGTTGCAGAACTTCACCTCCGAGGCCAGACCGTCGAGGTCCAGCTTGTCGTCCGAGGTGACCGGAGTTTGTCCGATGGGAAATATTCCCCAAAACGGCTTGGCATTCAGAGTCGTGTTATCTACCGCCGCCCCAGCGACGTTCGATAAGCTAAGAGCAAGAGCCGCTGAACCCGTGGATTGCAGGAACTCCCGCCTGCTCGAACGATCGCCGTTTCCCGTGGATCGCATGGATGTGATTCCTCCTCCAACAATTTCCGTGAATATACCCCAAAAGAGGGCCAAGCGGGCACTATTAACTGTTATTCCATAGGCAAAGCGTTCGCCAAGCCGTGTCAGCTGCGGTTCACAATCAGAAGACTGCGATTGGGTTTACCGGCCCACCGGTGGCACCCGGGACGCGCAGAGGATTGACGGTCAGCAGAAAAGTCCAGCGGCGCCGCTGGGCTGCGGCTTGCGCGAGAGCCTCGAGATCGCAATTGTCGATCAGCGGAGTCCCCATCGTTCGCAGCGCCAACTGATGAATCGGCTGATTGACCCCCTCGACCAGGGAAGGTCTCACGTCCTGCACCACATCGCTGCCCAGAATGGCCACTCCTCGTTCTCGCATCCATTTGAGGCAGGAAGCATAGAGCCCCGGTACTTGCCTGTTAATGTCTAGCAAGCCCTTCTCTTTGACCCGCAGCCAGCGGCCGGTACGGAACAGCATCGCGTCGCCGCTCCCCACTCGGAAACCCGCCTTTTTTTCCCAAGCCTCCAGGTCTTCCGGGTAGATTGCCTCGACGTCACCCAGGTAAGGAACGTTTTTGAGACGTGGTATATCGAACAGCACTCCTCGCGTGAAAATACCGTCCTTAAACGCCATGACGTCGTCTTTCCCCGCACCGCGATCCGTGAAGCTGGTTTGCGGGAAGCCGTTGTAGATTTGTCCCTTGTAATAGATGTGGCTCAGCGCGTCCAGATGGGTTGTGGCATCTCCGTGGTAGGCAGTCGCGATCGTGTCCGTTACGTAGGAAGGCTTCGGCTTGGGATCGGGGCCAGGGGGCTTTGAAGTTAGCGTCCAGGTGGTCCGAGGCTGCCCTGGCACTCGTGGTCCGCCAGGTAGAGGTCCGCTGGTCGGGCCTTCCGCGGGCAGGTCGGCGTCCAAAGACGCCGATACGCACACCCCGTCGCGCACCAATGCCGCGGCCGCTTTGCGCTTGGCTGGCGATATCAGATTGATTGTTCCGGCCTGGTCGTCCTGTCCCCATCTGCCCCAATTGGAAAGCTCGGTCGACCAGCGTTCCAGGTCATCGGCAGTCAGATTTCGTGGGTATTGTTCGCCCGAGGCGGCTTTCGCGGGAGTAGTCTCAACTGCAACGGCAGCTCCTGCGAGAACCGCGGCATTTGCCAACAAACTTCTGCGAGAAATCTTGGAGTTATCCATGAGGTTCCTCCAATGGCTCCGCGATTGTAAGCACGAGCGATTGGGAAATCAATTCTGTATGTGAGCAAAGTCGTTAAGGGCGGAGTAGAAGGGGGGCCCGACTTGCGTGTCCTTTGCTCTGGAGGGGCAGACAGTTACTCGGGCAGTGCATACAAAAGTGCCCGAGCGTGTCTCGTGACCTTCCGCTCGGGCACCCTGCAACTTTGCTAACCTATGTTCGCTTCCAGACCGCTATTGCTCGTTCTTTGGCGCGCCCACCTCGGCTCCCTCAGGGGGAACCCAGCCATCGTTGGAAGGACCTCCCTGGAAGAAATAGGAGTCCTTGCTGTAAGGGCCCGTCGCGTACTTGTTGTTCGCCTGGCCAAAAATCTTGCCCGCCTTCAGAACCTCGTCATGCACCTTGGCAATCAGATCATGGTACTTCTCGTCAGTCTGAGGGTAGCCCGAGAAGGAGCTCATGTCGTTGTTTCCGATGATCACGACATCCACTCCTGGCACCGAGGCGATATCATAAGCATTCGCGACCCCGGTGGGCGTTTCAATCATAACCACGCACAGGATGTTGTCATCGATGGTCTGCCGATAGAATGTGCGAAAAGGAATGCCCAGGTTGTTGCTTCCCCACACGGTGGCTGCCAAACCCGCACCAGCGCTACGGCGGCCCCTCGGGGGATAGTGAGACCATTGGGCCGCGTCTCGCGACCGGGACACATCGTCAACCGTCGGTACGATAACACCCAGCGCACCAATGTCGGTTGCGTGCTGAATATGCCATTCCTGGGCATCCGGCAGCCGGATGTACGGACTGGCGCCCGCATGCGGACAAGCGGCAATCATGTCCCGGATATCCCTGAACTCCAGAATGCTGTGCTGCATTTCAAACCACGTGTAGTCGTAATGCTTGGCCTTTTCGCAATAGGCCTTTGGGTCGAAGGTATCCTGTGTGAAGCTGAAAATCTGCTTACCCGAGAAGAGCTTCGCTTTGGCGGTGTTATAGAGCGGGGGCTTCGCCGCGCTCTGACTCCGAGCGGATTGTTGCGCAAACGCGAGCACGGCCAAAAGAGCCAGTGCCCAAAAGGAATAAACCAGTACTTTGTTGGCTGATAATCTCATCGAATTGCCGCCTTTCAAGGCTTTGCGCGAGGCTTGGTAAGCTTGCCACCGGGCGCCGCACGACTGTATATCACCGAAGTATCATCTCTTGCAAGTACCAGTTCGGCTGCTTCGGCTGCTTGGGCTGCTTGCGTGAGACTCAAATGTTGGCTTTTCTTGATTGACAGATAGCTCTATTTCAAACCGGTTAGTCGGGCAGCCCAAATGCCAGAAAGCCGGCGGGCCCGGCGATGCAAACATACTGCTTGCCTCCCACCATGTAGGTCATGGGCGAAGCTCGAAATGTCTCATTGGTCGGCCAATGCCACAGAGGTTTACCGCTCTTGCCATCGAGCGCGGTGAAGACTCCGCTATCCTCACCGACAAAGACAAGCCCGCCGTTGGTTGAAAGGGGCCCGCTCTCGCTCACGGCGTCCGCTGTTTGAGGATATTCCCAGACGATCTTACCGGTCTGTATATCAAGGGCGCGAATGGACTTGCCGCCGCTGTCGGGAGCTCGGCTGCCGGCGCCGTTAAAGAATCTCTTGCCCATTTCAAAGGGCGTCGGAATAAGCCGGGTGATCGAACAGGCATCACTGGCCGAAACGAAGAACAGCTTCAGCGTGGGGTTGTAGGACGCAGCCCGCCAGTTCGTTCCCGAACCCGGGCAAACCAGGGTGCCCTCAGTCGTCGGTTCCGAATTCGGAAGCAGGATGGGCTTTCCATCGGGCGTGTAGCCGCTGGCCCACGTGCTTTTCTTGACGAAAGGCGTTCCCAGCAGAAACTGCCCATTGGTTCGGTCAAGAACGTAGAAAAAACCGTTTCGATTCGCCTGCACCAGTAGCTTGCGTGGCTTGCCTGCAAACGTCTCATCGACGAGGATCAGCGGTTCATCCGCGTCCCAGTCGTGCGTGTCGTGCGGCGTGAATTGAAAATACCATTCCAATTCGCCGGTCTTCGGTTTCAGTGCGACGACGCTGTCGGTGTAGAGGTTGTCCCCTTTTCTGTCGGCCCCGTTGTAGTCGGGGCAGGGATTGCCGACCCCCCAATACAGCAAGTCGAGGTCAGCATCGTAGGAGCCGCTCATCCAGGTGGCGCCGCAGGCATGTTCCAAAACACGGCCGTCGCCCCAGGTCTCGGCTCCCTTCTCACCGGGCCTAGGGACGGTCCAGAATCGCCAGGCTTGTTCACCCGTCGCGGCCTGGTACGCAGCCACGAAACCGCGCGTGCCCTCTTCGCCGCCAGCGACGCCGGCTACTACCAGATCGCCCACTACCAGAGGGGATCCCGTTGCGCTGTACTGCGACTTCGGCCAATCGGTCATTGCCGTATCCCAGACCAATTGGCCGGTGTTCTTGTTGAGGGCCAGAAGGTGCGCGTTATCGGTCAACATGAACACGCGATCTCGGTCAACGGCAACGCCACGATTGGCGCCACCGGCGGCCTCTCCCAGCAATCCTGGGCTGGTGGCACGGCGGTACACCCAAAGCCGGCGGCCCGTCGTCGCATCCAATGCGTATGCTGCGTTGATCGAAGTAACGTACATAATGCCGTCCACCACCACGGGCGTGGCCTCCAAACGAGGCACCCCGGGGACCGGAAACGTCCACTTCAGCGTTAGCCGTCGGACATTCCCAACGTTGATCTGATTGAGGGAGCTGTTGCGGTTACTCGTGTAACTGCCGTCATAGCGGGGCCAGTCTGACTTGGGCAGCACCGGCTTCTCGCGATATGCGTCTCCCTCGCGCATCAGGAGATGGATCTTGCCGTCGGAGGTAGCCAGTTGCATGTCGAAATTGGATTCATTGAGGATCTCTCCTTCAAGAATCCGCCCATCCCGCAGCTTCGCCGTGCCCCGCTTCACTTGTGCCGGCGTGCCAGGAGCGATGGTGTGGAGGAAGACCAGCAAGCTCTTCATCTCGGCATCCGCAATGTCGGGATGCGCCGGCATCGCTCGGATTCCCGAACGTATCAGCGCCGCGATCTGCTCGTCGGTGTTGGATCCGACGAAACCGGTAAGACTCGGAGCGCGGTCGCTGCCGTGCCCGTCAGCGCCGTGGCAAACAGAACAGCGTGTCTCAAATGAACGTTGGCCGGGATTGGACGCATTCTGCGCGGCGTCGGCTCCCGCTGCAAAAAAGACGATGCAAAGCAGAAGTCTCCTCATCGGCGAATTCTCCTGGCAAGCAAACGAGGCGGATTATAACAATAGATGCATGGAGGCCGCTCAAGAAAACCATCGCGTGAAACGCCGATGATCTGGGCAGGATCTTCTTGCTTTGGCAAATTCGTTGTATCGGCTGCCGGGACAGACGTATGATCCGCCAGTCAGAAGCCCGCATCGGGAGCTTCGGTTGAGAAAAATGCGCGGAGCAGACGGCCGTTTAGTCCTTACGAAGAAAAGACGCGTGGTGACAAGAAGGGAAGTCCTCGCTTTGGCGGGCTCGGCTCCCGCGCTGCTTGCGGCAACACGAGCGGACGCGCACCCAGAGGCCCAGGACGGCCTGGAGCTGCACGAATTTGTCCAGAAGGTCTCTTCTTTTGAAAAGACGAAAACTGGCGCCGTATTTCACTGCGCAACGAGCCAGGGAAAGGACATCGATGTCGTTTTGACTGTGTGCACGCCCGATATCCTTCGTCTGCAAATGTGTCCTGATCCTGAGTTGAGAGACCTGAAAGGCTTGCTCGAGATCAAACAGGACTGGGCTCCTACCGCCTGCAGCGTTACCGAGAAGCCGGAAACTGTGTCGATCGACACGGGCTCGTTGCGTGTCGAGTTTCAGAAAAATCCGTGGAAATATGCGGTTTATGACGCACAAGGGCAGATCGTTGTTCAAGAGCACGTCAAAGACGTCGACACGCAAGGAAATTTTCGCGGTTTGCCGTTGGGATTCACCACCATCGGAGGGAAGTTCCGCAGGTCCAATGAGACGTTTGCTTTCCCCGAGGATGAAAGTTTTTATGGATTGGGCGAGCGGTTTACCAAGCTGAACAAGACGGGCCTGCGTGTCAACGGATGGCTCGCGAATGCATGGGGCGCCGGAGCCGACGATGCCTATAAGGCGATCCCCTTCGTGATGAGCACCAGAGGCTACGGCATTTTTGCCAATACGACCTTCCGCAATCGATGGGACATGGGCAGCCGTTCGGTGGTGTCCTTCACGTTTCTGATCGACGATCCCCGATTGGACTTCTTCCTCATATACGGTCCCAGCCTCAAGCAACTGCTGGCTCGCTATGAAGAAATCACAGGCTGGCCCGCGTTCCCGCCCAAAAAATCCTTCGGTTTCTGGTTTAAGGCCCCGGGCCGCGCGACAGGAGAGACCGCCCCCCTGGCGCTTGCGAAGAAATTCCGGGAGATGGACCTGCCCATGGACTTCTTCACCCACGTGGTAAGCCTGCGAACAACCGATGAGCAGCAGGAACTGGCCCTAGCCCGGCAGCTGTCCGCGGAGCTGGGCAAGCTGGGCATCGAAATAGGGCTGTATGTAAGCCCCTTTATGGAGATGGATTGGCAGATAACGCAGCAAGCCAAAGCGCGGGGATACGTCCTCACCCGTGAGGACGGCTCCCCTTACCAAGCGCTTCGGGCCGGGGCGCCGGGCTACCCGTCCAAGCCCAACGAGATCGAGCAATCGCTGGAAGCAGTCGACCGGGACGAGGCGTGGAGAGACCGCTACTACAAAACAAACCGCGTCCCGCTGCTTCTTCCCGACTTTACCAACCCTGCTGCGGTCAAATTCTGGAAAGATAAGGTCGCTGGTTACATCAAGGCCGGCTGCCTTGGCATTGGAATGTCTGACTTCGGCGAAGACATCCCGGTAGACGCTTGCTATTACAACAAGCGCAGCGGCCTCGAAATGCATAACCTTTACACGCTGCTCTATCACAAGGCGACTTTCGAAGCCGTTGCTGAAAACTCCGACCGCAGGGCACTGATCAATGCTCGGTCTGGAACAGCCGGCATCCAGCGCTATCCGATCTGCTGGTCAGGAGATCCCATTTGCGAATGGGAGGAAATGGCGTCGACTCTTCGCGCGGGGCTCTCCGTCGGGCTTTCCGGAGTGCCTTTCTGGAGCAACGACATTGCAGGCTATCTCTCCACCGGCGATCTCACCCCGGAGCTCTACATTCGATGGATGCAAATGGCCATCTTCCAATCGCATGTTCGCTTCAATGGGACGCCCCTGCGGGCGCCGTGGGCCTTCGGGGACCGTGCCGTCGAGAACTACCGCAAGTATGCCAAGCTCAGGTATCGACTGCTGCCCTACATTTATTCCCACGCCTACCACGCCACCCAAACCGGCCTGCCCATGATGCGAGCCATGGTCCTTGAATTCCAGGATGATCCCAGCACCTACAACCTGCAGGACCAGTACATGTTTGGCGATGCCTTCCTCGTCGCCCCCGTCTACAAACCAGTGAACAAGCGAACCGTGTACCTGCCGGAAGGAACCTGGCACGACTACGAAACCGGCAAGGAGTACACGGGCCCCACGACCCTGCAAATCGAGCCCCCGCTAGAAGTGTTGCCTCTCTATGTGCGAGAAAACTCGATCATCCCCATGGGTCCGGATATCCCCTACATCACCGAGAAGCCCGTCAATCCGATCACGCTTGATATCTGGCTGTCCTCACATGCGGAGTGCACCCTGTACGACGATAACGAGCGTGCCCACACCGAGGAAATCGTGAAGTGCCATGCGCGTAAGAAGCAAAACCAGATCGCCTTGAACCTAGGCCCTTCGGGCAAGACCTATATCGCGAAGCTCAACAAGACCGCTCGCCCCAAACAAGTTCACCTCAACGACCGAGAGATTCCACATCTCGCCTCACAACAGGCGTTTGAGAAATCGGATCTGGGTTGGTACTTCGACCGCTCTTCGGTGGTTTACGCGAAGTTCGGCACTGCCGGGGGCGGGGCGGAACTGGTGCTCCGCTGCTAGGCATCATGGAAATCGTCGCAAGGAGGACGGCATGGCTGTAACAAGAAGGGAAGTGCTGGTTTTGGCCGGTTCCGCTCCGGCCTTGCTGTCTGCGACCCGGGCGACCGCCCAGACACAGGCAGAGACAGCGGTCGAGCAGCACGAGTTCGTTCAGTTGATCTCTTCTTTTGAGAGGGCGAAAACAGGTGTCGTGTTTCACTGCGTAACCAGTCAGGGCAAAAACGTCGATGTCGCCCTGACGGTGTGCACGCCCGAAATCCTCCGCCTACAGACGTGCCCGGACCCAGAGTTGAAGGACGTGAAAGGATTGCTCGAGGTCCGGCAAGACTGGCCCCCCGCGCCGTTCCATGTCACCGAAAAGCCGGAGGCTGTGTCGATTGATACGGGTTCTTTACGCATCGAGTTTCAGAAAAGCCCCTGGAAATATGCTGTCTACGACAAGCAGGGACAGCTGGTCCTTGAGGAACATGTCAAGGACGTCGACACGCAGGGAACCTTTCGCGGTTTGCCGCTGGGTTTCACTACCGTGGGCGAGAAATTCCACAGGTCCAACGAGACCTTCGCCTTGCCCGACGACGAAAGCTTTTATGGATTGGGCGAGCGGTTCACCAAGCTGAACAAGCTGGGCCTACGGGTGAACGGGTGGCAGGTGAATCCGTGGGGAGCAGGCACCGACGACACGCACAAGCCGATCCCCTTCGTCATGAGCACTGGGGGCTACGGCATTTTCGTCAATACGACCTTCCGCAATCGATGGGACATGGGCAGCCGCTCTGTAGTGTCCTACACATTTCTAGTCGACGATCCCCGATTGGATTTCTTCATCCTGTACGGCCCGAGTCTTAAGCAAGTGCTGGCTCGCTATGAAGAAGTTACCGGTTGGCCGGCGTTTCCACCCAAAGAGTCGTTTGGCGTGTGGTTTACCGTCAATGGGCGCGCCAAGGGCGACGAAGCTCCCATGGCGCTGGCGAAGAAATTCAGGGATATGGACCTTCCCATGGATTACTTCACATCTGTGGTAAGTATTCAAACTTCGAATCAGCAGGAGGAGCTGGCCATCGCCAGGCAGATGTCTGCCGAACTCGGGAAGCTGGGCATCAAGATTGGCTTGCGCGTGGACCCATTTTTGAGGATGGACGCGGAAATAGCGCAGGAAGCCAAGGCACGAGGATACGTCCTCACCCGGAAGGATGGCTCCCCGTACGATGAGCCTCTGGTCAGGCCCAGCATGGGATCACCCTATCCGAGCAGCCCGAACAAGATCGAGCACGCGCTGGAAACCGTCGAGCGGGACGATGCGTGGAGGCTCCGCTACTACAGAGCAAACCGCGTCCCGGGCCTGCTCCCTGACTTCACCAACCCTGCCGCGGTCCAGTGGTGGAAGGACAAAGTTGCCAGCTACATGAAGGCCGGCTGCTTTGGTGTAGGAATGTCCGACTTCGGCGAGGACAACCCGGTGGAAGCCTACTATTACAACAAGCGCAGCGGCTCCGAAATGCATAACCTCTATACGCTGCTCTACCACAAGGCCACTTTCGAGGCCGTAGCGGAAGGCTCGGGACACCGGGGCCTCATCAACGCCCGGTCCGGCACCGCGGGAATGCAGCGTTACCCCATCTGCTGGTCGGGCGATCCCAAATGCGAATGGGAGGAAATGGCTTCCACCCTTCGCGCAGGGCTCTCCATCGGACTCTCCGGAGTGCCCTTCTGGAGCAACGACACGTCCGGCTATCTCTCGACCGGCGATCTCACTGCCGAGCTCTACATTCGTTGGCTGCAGATGGCCATGTTTCAGTCGCATGTGCGCTTCAATGGATTTCCCCTGCGTACGCCGTGGGCGTTTGGCGACCGTGCCGTCGGAAATTATCGCAAATATGCAAAGCTCAGGTACCGGCTGCTGCCTTATATTTATTCGCACGCCTACCACGCCACCAAAACCGGCCTGCCCATGATGCGAGCGATGGTCCTTGAATTTCAGGACGACCCCGGCACTCACAACGTGCAAGACCAATACATGTTTGGTGATGCCTTCCTGGTGGCTCCCATCTATACGGCGGTGAATCGGCGAACCGTGTATCTGCCAGAAGGGACGTGGTACGACCACGAAACGGGCAACGAATTCGCCGGTCCGAAGTATTTGCACATCGAGCCTCCACTGGAAGTCCTGCCTCTCTATGTGCGGGCAAACTCAATGATCCCCATGGGTCCGGAAATCGGATACATCGGAGAGAAACCTCTTGATCCCATTACTCTCGACATCTGGCTATCATCTGAGGCAGAGTGCACGGTGTATGACGATGACGAGCGGGCGCACACCGAGGAAATGGTAGAGTGCCAGGCGCGCAAAAAGGGAAGTGACATCACTCTAAGCGTGGGCCCTTCCAGCAAGACTTTTGTCGCGAAGTTCAACAAGACGAACCACCCGAAACAAGTAACCGTAAACGGCAAGCAGATTCCGCATCTGGCTTCGCAGCAGGCGCTCGAGAAGGCGGCCCTGGGCTGGCACTTCGACCCGGCTTCCGAGGTGTACGCGAAATTCGCTGCGTCTGGCAGCGGCACGGAACTGTTGCTGCGCACATAGATTGCCGCGCCGCTTTGCCTGGCGGCAGACTGTGTGTCGTCTGACTTTATTTTTGTGGAGCGAGGAATCTGACCAATGAAACCGTTGCTTCTGCTGCTGGCACTCTGCCTTGCGCTTTCGGTCGCTTCGACCGCACCCAACTACACCGCCGAAAAAACTTCTGACCACGGTGTCGATATCGTGCGCCTGGGCGACGCAGCCGCCGGAATCGAGGTCGCGATTGCTCCTTCTGTGGGGAACCGTTTGTATGAGATGAAGGTCCACGGAAACAACGTCCTTGCTTCTGCCCCGGACACCATCGTTGATTTTAAGAAGAGGCTGGAGACCGGAGGTATTCCATTCCTCGCTCCGTGGGCGAACCGGCTGGGCGAGGAGGATTTCTGGGCCAACGGAAAGAAATATACCTTCAATATGACTCTCGGTAATGTCCGTGGGCCCGTCCCCATTCACGGTCTGGTGACGGCGTCTCCATTTTGGGAGGTCACCCAGGTGAAAGCAGACAAGCAGTCTGCGCATATCACGAGCCGGCTTCAGTTTTGGAAGCACCCCGACCTGATGGCTCAGTGGCCGTTCGCCCAGGAATACGAGATGACTTACCAACTCTCCAAGGGAGAATTAGAAACGCGCATCGTCGTGACCAATCTCAGCGCCGATCCGATGCCGATCGTGCTCGGGTTTCATCCGTGTTTCCGTATCGAGGGTGTCGACCGCGATGAATGGACCGCCGCGATTGCCGCCCGTAAAAGGGTTATCGCAGATGATCGCCTGGTCGCGACCGGCGAACTGGTCCCACTGGACCTTCCCAATCCATTTCCGGTGAAGGGACAGCACCTGGACACCGGCTTCACCGATTTTGAACGCGATGCTGACGGCCTCGCACATTTTTCGATCGAGGCAGGCGGGAAGAAGGTCGAAGAGCTTTTCGGACCGAAGTACCCCGCTACGATCATCTATACTCCGCCCGACCGGCAGACCGTCTGCTTCGAACCAATGACCGGAATCACCAACGCCGTTAATCTGTATCACCAGGGAAAATACCCAGGCCTGCAGATATTGCAGCCCGGTGCGAAGTGGGTCGAGAGCTTCTGGATCCGTGCCAGCGGCATTTGAACCTATCGCGGCTGGGCCTGGGCGCCTGCAGTGACGGCAAGATTGGGGAAAAACGATTGGAAAAAAATAATTTGACACGCGGGGTAATAAGGAACAGACTCCGCTCGAAACCCCGGTACATCGGGCTCCAGGAGGCGAGTGATGGAAGCTCTCCCTTCGGAACTCCAAACGTTCCCGTTTCCGGAATGGCAGCGTGCATTTGAGGACGCGATGCGCGAAAGCGATGCAGCCACCCTTCCCGCTCGGCTCCAAGCAGCGAAGCACGCTATTTTCTCCCGTCTAAGAGCGAAAGCCCAGCGTCCGCCTGGAACTGCGGAACGCATCGCTCTAAACGACGCCATTCATTTGTTGCGAGTATTGCGGAGCCAAGGCGCTCCCCCATACTGGCCAGGCCCAGCGAACTAAGAAACTACGGCTGACTGGAGGCGAAAGTGGCTACTGCATCCAAGGTAATTGTCCCGAAACGAGGCGACCGCGTGAGCACCACTCAACAGGAGGGCGTTTTTGAGGTTGTTGGCGTCAATGCCCTCATGCAGGCGGCAAATATCAGGTTGGTTGACGGCAGCGGGCCCGTCATACCCAACGTGCCTTGGACTGCCTTAAAACCACCTGACAAGAAGTAGGCCCGGCGGCCCGGCACGGCGTGACTTCGCGGGCTTCACGCTGCGGAACATATCCAGTTGAAAGGCACGACGCGAAGAAGTTTGGTTCTGGACGCCTTCCCATGCCACCGGCATTCCGGGCATTGGACTTCCTCACCCGCAAACATCTTCCTGACTTCGGCATCTGATAACGAGGCCTTGGGCGATTTACGGGGCACGCCGATTCTCTGGTGACATTTCCGGCACTCAAACACGACCTGGTAGGCATTGCTCATGAGCCATAGTATGCACGATCGAGCCTTTGCTGGGGCCCTGCTGTTGCCTCTCGGTTTCCATTTGGTTACTTGCGATTTACCCTAAATTAGGGCGAGCAATCCGTACGGTCGTCGCCAGAGGATTTTCTGGTCTAAGACGATTGCTCGATCCATGCGCCGATGGTAGACTCCCCGCATGCCCAGCCAGAAGGCCGCCAAGAAGGGCAAGAAGAACGCAACAAAGAAAAAGTCCGCCAGCCGCAAAAAGCCAAAGCTCAAGAAGAAACCGATGCCCCCACCGAAATCGCCACGTTCCAAAGGGACAAGCAAGCCCCGGTCTGCGCAAATACACCAAGGCGTTGGCCCGGTGACCATCACTCAACCAGACATGCCGGAGATTCCCGACGACGCGGCCGAATACGCGGGCGAATCGTAGCGATCCGCAAGACTCGGCTTTCCGGTTTTCTCAGTTTTGGAGGAACACATCATGGCAAAGAACAGCAAGCTCACGCAGGCGGCCGTAAAAATAGGGGCGGCCATGGGAAAAGCGGACCGCACGGCTCACAAGGTTGCCAAGGCAGGGGTGGTGGCGAAAAAGGAGCTGGCGGCAATTTCAAAGCAGGTGGAGGCTCTCAAGAAGCAGTTGCAGAAGACCGCCAAACGCCTCCAGAACGCGCTGCGCTAGCCTGACCGTTGGATAAGCCGCCATCCCAAGAGCCACGGTTGAGCATATGCGAATCAGGCCGCGGTGATAACATTGCACCGTTAGTCGAGAGGAAACCATCATGGAACAGGCGGCGGCGTTACTGGTGCAGACACTATTTAACTTGGATGGACGAATGCAGACGCTTCTGAGGGACCAACCAGCATCCAATCCACAAGCGGCGGCGGAATTTCTCAAGCCATGGTATCAGGCCATGCTGACGATGATCAAGAGCGCGGAAGACTTTAACCAGGGACCCAGTCCGCACCGGCCGGGCGCTTAATGGAACACTGTTTCCCCTGCCCCTACTGCGGCGAAGAGATTTCGATGGTTCTTGACCTCTCGGTCGGCCGTCAAAGCTACATCGAAGACTGCGAAGTCTGCTGCAAGCCAATCGAGATCACCTTTACCGTGGAAGACGATGACGTGGCAAGCTTTTACGCGAAAACGCTTGGCTAGAGTCAGCGTCCCGGGCGTCCATTCAGGCCCCGATATACGGGTCGCGAGTAGCCGGAGGTTTCAGAAAAGGCGGGGCACCAATGCAGGTACTTCGCGGGTGTATTGGTCAAATTGCATCCCGAAGGCCTCGCGCAACAGCTTTTCCTCGCTGCGAATGCGGATTTCGGTGCCGATCACGAATACGACGGTTGCGCCAGCCAGCGCTTGCCAGTGGCTGATGACCAGCCCCGTCGCAAAAAGCATTCCCAGCATGGCTAGATAGATAGGATTCCGCACCGTGGCGTAGGGTCCCTGCTGGATGAGCTCATGGCCCTCAATCACGCGCGCGACCAGCGCCCACTGTCTTCCGAGCGCACGAGCAGCGGAAAAGCAGAACCAAGTGGATGCAATCGCGGTCATCGCCGCGAATGCCGCAATCGTACTTTCCACGGCTTCCGACATTGGCGCGAGGGGCGAGAAATACGTTCGGCTCCAGCAAAAACAGATTGCATAGCCCAGGATTTGCAATAGGAAACCGGTGTGCGACTTGAAATCTCGCTTTCTTGTCGACGTCCCGGCTCCCTTGCTCCCCACGATCAGGACTACGCCGAATCCAAGCCAGCACAGCGCCACTACAAAAACGGACAGTGCGGCGGCCCAATCAATCCTGATCGTCATGGGAGCTTGGTTCCGAGCAAGCAGTCGAATTCGTTTCGGGTTTGCGGGGCCCGGTCCTTCCATTTATCGCGCAAAGGCCACAGCCTAGAACTGCTTCTCGGAATCAAGAAGAATCGTAACGGGTCCATCGTTTGTCAGTTCCACAGACATGTGCGCCTGGAACACTCCGGTCTCCACGGGCACGCCCAGGGCCTTCACCGCAACGACGAATTCTTCATAAAGGGCCTTACCCAATTCGGGAGCAGCCGCCTGCACAAAGCTGGGGCGCCGTTGCCCGCGAGCGTCTCCATACAAGGTGAACTGAGACACCGCCAGCAGGGCCCCTTCCCTCTCGAGCAGCGACCTATTCATCTTCCCCTGTTCGTCATCAAAAATCCGAAGATTTGCAATTTTTGCGGCCATGGAAGCCGCGGTCGCAGAAACATCGTTCCGTCCAATGGCGACCAGTACCGCCAAGCCGGCGCCGATTTCACCGGTCACGCGCCCGTCTACGATAACGCGGGCCCGTTCAACCCTCTGAATTACCGCTCGCATCGTTCACCTCTTCACGAAGGCCGATTTCGTCTTGATTCTATGCGGTCCATTTGTGAATGGCACAATGGGCGACCCTCAAAATTCTCGGAATCTTCCCAATGCTTCCATGGGCGAATCTGTACCTGCCATGCAGGGATATGGTATCCTTAGTCGTTTACAAAAGCATTCACACCGGAAGGCACACACACCGAACGTTAGGTTAGCCGCAGGGCACCGCGATGCGCAGGGAAGGTCGGGTACAGCTGTCTCTTTGGCCTACGCGCGGCGGCTGTAGCTTTCTGTGGGTGGCAGGGACGGCAAAAAATGTCCACACCAGCAACGAGCCCCAAGATCGATACATTGCGATTGGCGCATTCGCCCGATAGTGACGACGCGTTCATGTTCTACGCGCTGGCGACCGGCAAGGTCCGCCTTCCCGGAGTCAAGTTCACGCACATTCTGTCCGACATTGAGTCCTTGAACCAGGCGGCGCGGCAGCAAACCTACGACGTTACCGCGTTGAGCTTTTATGGCTACACCTTCGTGGCGGACAAATATGTTTTGCTCGACTGCGGCGCAAGCTTCGGCGAAGGGTATGGCCCCATCGTGGTGGCATCCCATGCGATCAAGAAAACGGAACTGGCTGGCCGCAAGATTGCCATTCCCGGCACGCTGACCACGTCTTATCTGGCGTTGAAGCTTTTTGAACCCAATGTCGAGACGGTAACGATGCCCTTCGACAAGATTCTCGACGCCGTACAGTCGCAGGAAGTCGAAGCCGGTCTTCTCATCCACGAAGGACAGCTGCTGTTCTCCGAAGTTGGATTGCACCGCGTGGTGGACTTGGGCCAGTGGTGGCATGAGTCCACCGGCCTTCCGCTGCCCTTGGGGGCCAACGCCATCCGGCGGGAACTGGGTCCGGAAATCGGTCTGCAGGTGGCGCGCATCATTCGCGAAAGCGTCTCCTATGCCTTAGACCATCGCGAACCAGCTCTGGCTTACGCGCTGCAATTCGCGCGCGATATGGATCCTCAGCTGGCCGACAAATTCGTGGGGATGTATGTGAACCGTTGGACACTCGACTACGGCGAGGAAGGACGCCGCGCCGTGCGCGAGCTCCTCGCTCGCGGCGCCGCTGCCGGGTTCGTGCCTTCTTCTTTTAAGGTTGAGTTCCTCTCCGGCGCCGCTTAGATCGATCCGAGCAGGCTGCAAGAGAATGGGGAGAAGAACAGCAGGTGAGACGCTTTCTCGTTCTACGGATACAACTCGCTGGGCTTTAGCAACCGATCGTTTACCCCCGCGTGGCAGGGAACCGACGTAATTCCCCATTCCTCCCATTCCCACGCGATAATTCTAAGGACATGAGAGACCTCATCCAACAGGGCCTGGCCCTTCGTGAACTGCTCCGCGAGCGCATATTAATCCTGGATGGCGCCATGGGCACCATGCTGCAGCAGGTGAACCTGACGGCGGAAGACTTCGGGGGACCGCATCTGGAGGGTTGCAACGAAAATCTTGTGATTACCCGGCCAGACGTTGTGCTTGGAATTCATCGAAAGTATCTGGAAGCTGGGTCCGACATCATCGAGACAAATTCCTTCGGAAGCACGCCTGTCGTCCTTGCTGAGTATGGACTGGGCGGGCATGCGCACGAGATCAGCAGGCGGGCCGCAGCGCTCGCGCGGCAAGCCGCGGACGAATTCTCGACCGCGGGCAAACCTCGCTTTGTGGCTGGCTCCATGGGGCCCACTACCAAGGCCATCAGCGTAACCGGCGGGATCACTTTCGAGCAGCTTCGCAACAACTTTCGGGACCAGGCGCGGGGCCTCATGGAAGGGGGGGCGGATCTGCTTCTGCTCGAAACCTGCCAGGATACCCGCAATATCAAAGCGGGCGTGCTCGCCATTGACGAGTTGAGCCGCGAACTGGGCCAGCCAATTCCCGTGATGATCTCGGTCACCATTGAGCCCATGGGCACGATGCTCGCGGGGCAAAACATTGAGGCGCTGTGGGCCTCCCTCGACCACGTGGATGTGCTTTCGCTCGGGCTCAACTGTGCCACCGGGCCCGAATTCATGACCGATCATGTCCGCACCCTGCAATCGCTGACCAACCGGTTTGTTTCTTGTTATCCAAACGCGGGGCTTCCGAACGAAGAAGGGCAATATCAGGAGACTCCGACTTCTCTTGCCGAGCAGCTTGACCGTTTCGTCGAGCGTGGCTGGCTCAATATCGTGGGGGGCTGTTGCGGAACCACTGAAAAGCATATTCGCGCGATTGCTCAAATGGCGCAGGGGAAGCTTCCGCGCCGTCCGGCGGCTGCCCGGCATCGAGCCGTTTACTCCGGCATCGACGTCATCGAGGCCGAAGAAAGCACGCGGCCTCTGATCGTGGGCGAGCGCACCAATGTGATCGGATCGCGCGAGTTCAAGAAGCTTGTTGCCGCCGAACAGTGGGAGGAAGCCACCGAAATTGCGCGGCGACAGGTGAAAAGCGGCGCGCACATTGTGGACGTGTGCCTGCAAAGCACCGATCGCGACGAGATCAAGGATATTCCACCGTTTTACGACCAGCTGATTCGCAAGATCAAAGCACCGATCATGATCGACACCACCGATGCCCGGTCCATCGAGCTCTCGCTCACCTATTGCCAGGGCAAGAGCATCATCAATTCAATCAATCTCGAAGACGGCGAGGAAAAGTTTGAGCGCGTTTGCCCCCTGGCTCGTTCCTACGGAGCCGCCGTCATCGTTGGCTGCATCGATGAAGATCCGCAGCAGGCACAGGCGTTTACGCGCGAGCGGAAGCTTGAAATTGCCAAGCGCTCGCACGAACTCCTCACCGGGAAATACGGGATTCATGCCGAAAGTATCATTTTTGATCCGCTCGTTTTTCCCTGTGCCACAGGCGATGAAAACTATATCGGTGGCGCGGTCGAAACGATCGAGGGAATCCGGCTGATCCGACAGAACATCCCGCATGTTCGGACGGTGCTGGGCATTTCGAATGTTTCGTTCGGGCTGCCCGCCGGGGCTCGGGAAGTGGTCAACTCGGTCTTCCTGTACTACTGCACGAAGGCTGGCCTCGACCTGGCGATCGTCAACGCCGAACGCATCGAACGGTTTGCGTCGATTTCCGAGAAAGAGCGCAAGCTCGCTGAAAGCCTTTTGTTCAATAGCGTCCCGGAGTCCGTACCCGACGATCATCCGCAGGTTTCGCTCTTTCGGGGTGCCCCGGCGGATTGGCGCGGCCAGAGCCGCGAGCAAAAAGCCGCCATCAACCAGTTCCACATCGCAGCGATCTCAGAGCATTTTCGAGGTGCCGGCGGCCGCAAGAAGGCAAAAACGCAGGACCTTCCCCTCGATCAGCGCCTGCCCAACTATATCCTCGAGGGATCGAAGGACGGCCTGATTGACGACCTCAATCGCAAGCGCGAAGAGGGTGTTTCGCCGCTCGATATCATCAACGGCCCTCTGATGGCCGGGATGGCCGAGGTCGGCAGGCTGTTCAACAACAATGAACTGATTGTTGCCGAAGTGCTGCAATCGGCCGAGGCGATGAAGGCGGCTGTAAATCACCTGGAGCAGTTCATGGAGAAGGCCGACACGGAGAAACGCGCCAAGGTAATCCTCGCCACGGTGAAGGGCGACGTCCACGACATCGGCAAGAATCTGGTCGAGATCATTTTGAAAAACAACGGCTACGACGTGATTAACCTCGGCATCAAGGTGCCGCCGGAGGATTTGATCCGCGCACACGAGCAGCACAAGCCCGATGCGATCGGACTCTCCGGCCTGCTCGTGAAAAGCGCGCAACAGATGGTCACCACAGCCGGCGATTTGCGCGATGCGGGAATTCGCGTCCCGCTACTGGTAGGCGGTGCCGCGCTTTCAGACAAGTTCACCCGCCTGAAGATCGCACCCCAGTACCAAACGGCTGTCTGTTATGCAAAGGACGCCATGACCGGCTTGCGGCTGATGAACGAATTAAGCGACCCGAAGCGCCGCGACGCCGTCCTTCAGGATCATACGTTCACCGCAGCGGTCGTGACCGAAGAAGCTGTCCCGCGTCCTCAGCAACCCGCCGGAGAAGAGCGCTCAGCGAAGATCCGGACTGCTATCGCGATACCTTCGGTGGCGTACCTCGATCGCAAAGTCCGCGCGGTACCCGATTTAAATGACATCTGGAGTTACGTGAATCCCTACATGCTTTTTGGCCGCCATTTGGGCTTCCGCGGAAATTTCGAAAAAGCCCTTGGCGAACGCGACGCGCGCGCCCTGGAGCTGTTCAACAGCATGGAGGAAATCAAGCGCGAAGCCAGGGGGTTCATGAAAATCGGCGCCGTCTGGCAATTCTTCGAAGCCGAACGCCAGGGAAATTCCATTGCACTCTTTGCTCCCGATAGCGCCTCGCCCATCCACACATTTCACTTCCAACGTCAGCCGGTGGGCGAGAAGATCTGCCTGAGCGATTACATCCTTCCCGCGCAGCAAGGCCAGCGGGATCATCTGGCACTGTTTGTCGTAACGGCAGGCGCGGGAATCCGTGAAAGATCCGAGGAGGCCAAACTGGCGGGGGAGTATTTGTTCTCCCACGGCTTGCAGGCGCTCGCTCTGGAAACGGCGGAGGCCTCTGCCGAATGGCTGCATCGCCGTATCCGCGAGGATTGGGGCTTCCCCGATCCCCCGAGTTTGACGATGGCCGAACGGTTCACGTCGCGCTATCGTGGAAAGCGCTACAGCTTCGGTTATCCGGCTTGCCCGAACCTCGAGGATCAAGCCGGCATCTGGGTACTTCTGCATCCCGAGGACGTGGGCGTCCATCTCACCGAAGGCATGATGATGGATCCGGAAGCGAGCGTAAGCGCGCTCGTGTTTCATCATCCCGATTGCAACTACTTCTCTGTGGGCGATCAAACACCCGAACAGCAACCCGAATCCTAAGCGGTATCGTGTGTCTCCCCACCCACCTGTGGCACTATAGTTGGCATCGTGCTCGTGGGAATGGTTGAATGCGCTATCTGATTTTGAGTGACATCCACGCGAACCTAACCGCGTTGGATTCTGCGCTGGAGGCCGCCAAAGGCCAGTGGCAGAAAGCCGCTTGCCTGGGCGATCTTGTCGGCTACGGGCCGGAACCGAACGAAGTCGTCGATCGCGTTCGCTCACTGGGCGCCACCGTAATTCGCGGCAATCACGACAAGGCGGTGAGCGGGCTGGTAGACGCCGAGGACTTCAACCCTCTTGCTCGCGCCGCCACGCTTTGGACGCGGGATCATCTTGTGCCAGGCAATCTCGAATACCTCGCCCAGTTGCCGAAAGGCCCGGTCACACTGGATGGCTTGTCGATCATCCACGGTGCGCTTGGGGACGAGGACGAATACGTGTTCGGCCCCGCGCAGGCCCTCGAGGGGCTGCTGGACTCGCCTTCCCGGGTAACTTTCTTTGGGCATACCCATATCCAGGGCGGCTTTACTCTTCGCGACGATCAAGTCTCGGTCCAGCATTTGAAGCCGGCCGGTGAGAACTTATTCACAAGTTTGGTGATTGAAAAAGGAGCGTCCTACCTTTTGAATCCTGGCTCCATCGGCCAGCCCCGCGACGGTGATCCGCGCGCCGCTTTCGCGATCGCTGACCTCGATCATCAGTCCGTCGAGTTCTGGCGCGTCCCTTATGATATTGAATCGGTGCAGAACCGCATGGCGCAGGCCGGGCTTCCCGAGCCGTTGATCTTGCGGCTCTCCTTCGGCCGTTAGAAGAGAGCAAAGATGCTGCCTGGAGACAATTACGAAGAAAAGAGCCGCTTCCCGGTGGCTTTCATCGCCGGGGCGATCATCGTGCTGATTCTTGCCGGCGGTGCTGCTCTGCTGATTCGCAGGACACAACCGACCGGCATCGCCGCCGCAACCAAACTTCCGTTCGGCCAGCAAGAGCAGTCCTATGCTTCGCGCATTCAATTTCAAGCCATCCAGATGGCCCACTCCACCAATTTCCTCAACCAGGAATTCACCTTCGTGGCTGGAACGATCGTAAACACAGGCGACCAGGCGATCGCTGGACTTCAGGTCAACATCGAATTCCACGACCAGTTCAATCAGACCGTCCTGCGCGATACCGAGATGCTGGTTCCCCCAACCGCTCAGCCTCTTCCCGCGGGACAGATGCGTGACTTCCAGGTCATCCTGGAACGCATTCCCTCCGATTGGAACCGGCAGTATCCTTCCCTACGCGTCACGGGCCTTATCCTCAAGTAGGTTAGGCGTCGGTCCTGGTTTCTGTCATCTTTGGCCGCGCCCGGAAAGCGAGTGCATTCTGGAATCTGCGCCTGCCGCGGTCTCCCGAATTCCTTCTCTGGTTTCTAACGTCTTCGCAGTCAACACTCCCGTCCCACAGGGGATGCCAGATCACGCACGTAGGACTCGATGAGAATTGGTGCGTGAACTGAAAGTGATCTTCGGTCAATAAGAAGGCCGCGACGGGTGAACGAGCAGGCAAAAATTTAGGGAAGCGGACCGTTTTTAGGCAGCCTCGCTTCCCGGGGTGTGTCCTAGAAGTATTGCTGGTTTAGACGCAGGGTTCGCGAAAAGGTTTCAGCGCTTTAGTAGAAGAGATATTTCCGCCATTTTTCGTCCCGATGGCCGATCAGCCGCATCAACTGGCGCGACGTATGCAGCGTGAACGGGCGCGGTCGGCGCTGGAGCTTTATCCCAGCCTCTTCAGGCGTGCGATCTCCCTTGCGGTTGTTGCAGGCATAGCAGCAGGCGACTAGATTCTCCCAGGACGACCGCCCTCCCCTGGAACGCGGCATCACGTGGTCCAGAGTCAGCTCGGAAGCGGGCAAGGCAGTTCCGCAGAACTGGCAGGTATTCCGATCCCGCAAAAGGATGTTTTTACGGGAAAGTGCCCTGCTTTGCTGCGGAATGTGCCGATAGCTCAACAATCGGATCACCGAAGGCACCTGC
Source organism: Candidatus Acidiferrales bacterium (assembly GCA_050015335.1). Classification (GTDB taxonomy): domain Bacteria; phylum Acidobacteriota; class Terriglobia; order Acidiferrales; family UBA7541; genus Palsa-295. Next base: position 113,608 of record JBEKBP010000003.1, read on the forward strand.
ACCGCCTTCGACGTGGTATGCACCTCGGTGTGGTTGGTTTCCTCCGCCTGTGCCACACCCTTCAGCATCAAAACCAGAGCACGCCGCACGGCGGTCACATTGATCGGTTCAAACGTGGCGTTGAGAACCAGCACAGGAGCCTGCATCACTGAGGGGCGGCCGGCAGGGTTGCCCGCGGGCCGAGGCACTCCTGAACTCAAGCCTAGTGCAGGCCGGGGACGTAAACCGGTTTTGAGCCGATTGTCCATAGGGCTGTCTTAGATGGCGTCGACAGCTCTCCTTGCCTCTCTATGATGCTCCGAAATGCTTACAGGATTCTTTCGCCCGTATGAATTCTTGGTTTCAGCTAACGATTGGCAAACCCGGGATAGGCCGCACCACCGTCAGCCCAAGCACCCTCGAAGCACCCGTCTTCTTGGAATGCCCTCGCGCAGGCATCCAGCGTCGCGCCGGTCGTCATTACATCATCTACCAGTAGAATGTGCAGGTTGTCAACTCTTACGCCATCCGGTGTCGCGTAGGCGCCACGCACCCAGATTTCCGGCGGTCACGCAATCAATCGGCCTGATTCTAGTCTGGTTCCCGCCGGCGGCCGGGTCGCGCAAGCGTCAAGCGCCAAAGCTTTCCTGAACGCACCCTTCAGGCGATGCGTTCGGCAAACCAATGTCCCAATCGCGTTACCTGCTCATGGTTCATCAGTGGAATTGCTTCAAACAGGGGAGCGTTATAGACCACGGAGCTGCGCATCGGCTCGAACGCAAAAGGTCCGAAGCAGCAGAACCGGACAAGGGGGCGTGCTCGCCTCACTCGCCAAGGCAGAGGCGAACGGTTCCGCAACATTCGCACCGCGGCGGCACAATCTCATCAAGAGAGGTAAGACAATCCTTGCATATGGGAATTCGGCCAGCATCGCTCCGATCGGGCCGCCGATGCGCAACGGTGCCGGAAATAGCACCGATGTCGCTGCGTCGAGCGCGTCTTTTTAAGATCACCGAAGCGTTGCTAACCGAACGAGCTACGGGAACAACCGACCGTAGAATTCGAACGAGCGAAACGGGTTTACCGAGAAGATGGCTACAGAAAACTGCGAGAGTCCGCAAGGCGTCCAACCGCAAGCCAAGTCAGTCAGCTTATGACTTGTTGATTTGTGTCCGGCTAGAGCAGGCCCTGCTCTTTTTTCTCCTGGCAGGTAATACAGTAGCGAGTCCAGGGCACCGCCTCAAGTCGCTTCTGTTGAAGTTCCTGGTGGCAGGCAGCACATTCCCCGAACGACTCCCCGCGAATCCGCGCGAGTGCGTCGTCGACCAGTTGCAGAAGGGACCGGTTCTCGTGAGTCAGGCCGAAGAGAAATTCCTTCGTGTAGGAGTTGGCCGCCTTGTCGGCGAGATCCACGGTCGGATCCTCGTCAGCTTCACGGCCCTCCTGCTCTGTGCGAGCGATGCCTCGAAGCAATTCGGCACGCCTGGTTACGAGTTTCTTGTTGTAATACTCGAGCCTCTTTTTATCCATGGTTGACCCCGTCGAGGCCTCCGGTAACCCGCCAAAAACTATGAATAGTATCGGTACCACCGCCGCTTGTCAAATTGCAGCGACCAAAAATTCCCGAAGCCCCAGACAATCTGCTGGGCGCTTCTCATAGATGCCGGCAGGATCGAAAAGGATTCGAAGAAGGCGAAGCGTCATACGCGGCTTCTATGAAAGCGAGACATTCCTGCTGTGCGCAAACCATTCTCCGATTGCAGAGACATTCCCGGCCAACCCGTTGTACGCGGAACCGCAGAAGCGTAGGATGCGCACGAGCGCGGCATCGCGCAGGACGGTTTCGTCAGGATTTGGAGGTAGTCATGAAACTCGGAACGTTGCTTTGTTCCACTCTGGTTTTCTCCTTCGCCCTCACCGCGGCTTCCGACATTCCTCATTTGCAGAAGCAGGGTAGAGCCACCCAGCTGATCGTCGAAGGAATCCCATTCCTGGTTTTGGCGGGAGAATTAAGCAACAACGCCGCCACTGATCCCGACTACATCAGGCCGGCATGGCCCAGACTCGCTGAGACAAAAATCAACACCGTGCTGGCGGGCGTTTCCTGGGCGCAGATCGAACCGCAGGAAGGGACGTTTGATTTCCATGCGCTCGACGGCGTCATTCAGGACGCACGCAGCAACAACCTGCACCTGGTGCTGTTGTGGTTCGCAAGCTGGAAGAACGGTCTGTCAAGCTACACGCCCGACTGGGTGAAGAAGGATTTCCGACGCTTCCCGCGCGCCCAAGCAGTCGGTGATAAGACCCCCTTGATCATGCTCGGAGAGGCGCGCACCGAGATTGTAGGGAGTCTCAACCTCGAACTGCTCAGTCCGCTGAGCGACGCGAACCGCGACGCCGATGCCCGCGCCTTCGCTGCCCTGATGCGGCACGTGAAGGAGGTAGACGGCCAGCGACACACCGTGATCATGATCCAGGTGGAGAACGAAATCGGCATGGCGGCCGATACCCGCGACCGCTCACCCTTGGCCAATAAGGCTTACGCGGGACCCGTGTCAAAAGAGCTGATGGACTACCTCGCACAACACAAGGATTCGCTGATTCCGGAATTCAAGCAGGTTTGGGGCGGCGCTGGCTTCAAGACCGCGGGCACCTGGGAAGAGGTATTCGGACGGAGTCCCGCGACCGACGAAATTTTCATGGCCTGGAATTATGCGCGCTACGTCGGCCGCGTCGTCGAGGCGGGCAAGGCCCAGTACCCACTGCCGATGTTCCTGAACGCGGCGCTGCCCAGAACGTCCTCTATCGCCGATGTCGTTGGAAACGGCTACGGACCGGCGGGGAGAAGGATTTTCGCCATCGGTGGCCCGATGGACGACCTCATGGACGTCTGGCGAGCCGGGGCCCCGCAAATCGATATGCTCTCGCCCGACGCTTACAACGACAGGGACTTCGTGATGTGGTGCGCCAGGTACGCGCGATCCGGGAACCCGCTGTGGATCCCCGAGGCCGACGGCGGACCCGAAGGCGCAGCCAAGATTCTCTACGCCATCGGACGCCACGACGCCATCGGCCTTTCGGTAATGGGCATTGAGCGTTCGCGGTTGCCGCTGGAAGATATTGTCAGCAGATACGATCTGATCACGCAAATGGCCCCGCTGATTCTGCAACACCAGGGCAACGGCACGATGTCCGCCGTTTTCCTGGGCCCGAACGACCCGCCTCAGAAGGTCCAACTGGGGAATTACACCCTGGAGGTGACACACCTGAGGCCCCGGCCGGTTGTTGGCCTGGCCACACCGGTCCCCGATACCCAGAGTTCGGCGGCGATTTTCATCGCAACCGGGCCGGACGAGTACGTCGTTGCGGGCACCGGCGTGGCCATCACCTTTTCTCCGAACACGCCGGGGCCTCCGCTGGCCGGACTTGCAACAGTGGAAGAAGGTAGGTTTGTAGACGGCGCCTGGGTTCCCGGTTTGCGGCTGGCCGGCGACGATGCCGGGGAAGGGCAGAATATTGCCCTTTATAGAAACAAGGACCGCGATACCTGCTCGTTGTGGTTCAACAGGGAGAAACAGCCCCCTCCGCTGTTGGAGTGCCCCCAGCGTGTCACGCTGTATCGCTACCGCTGAGCGCGGACCGAAGAATCTGCCAGAGCATGTAACGCATGTAACTGAGCCGGTTGCGAAGGCCAGGTGCGGCTGTTAAGATCATTGGTCTGCGCGCTGGAAGACGCAAGTTACGCAGACTTCCATCCATGTAAGGGCGCGTTCCATTCAAAAATAAGAGGGTAGAGGGGAAACTGGATTGGCAAAATATGACCTTGTGATCGTTGGCAGCGGGCCGGGCGGTTATGTTGCCGCGATCCGCGCCTCGCAGTGGGGGCTGAAAACTGCCGTGGTGGAGAAAGATCCGTTCCTGGGCGGAACCTGTCTTCACGTAGGCTGCATCCCGACGAAGGTCTTCTTGCATCATGCCGATCTGTACGAAAATTTTAAACGCGCCGCTGAATTTGGCTTCGAAGTGAAAGATGTCAAGGTGAACTGGCCTTCGATGCTCGCGCGCAAGGATAAAATCGTCAAGAAACACGCCGGCGGCATCGCGGCGCTCTTTAAGAAGAACAAAGTCGATTCCATCACCGGTTGGGGACGCATCGCCGGACCAGGACGCGTTTCGGTGGAAAAGGACGGGAAAACAACGGAGCTCGAAACAACCTACACGATGCTGGCAACCGGCTCAGAAGCCAGGTCCCTGCCGGGAGTGGAGATCGACCCTACAACAGTCCTTACAAATCGCGAGATTCTCACGTTGCAGAGCATTCCGAAATCACTGGTCGTGGTGGGATGCGGCGCCGTGGGCGTCGAGTTTGCTTCCGTGTTTCATTCATTTGGCTCGGAAGTGACCCTTCTGGAGACCCTTCCGCGCGTTGTGCCCCTTGAGGACGAGGAAATCTCCGCCGAGCTGGAGAAGAGTTTTAGAAAAAAAGGCATTCGGATTGAACTGGAAGCAAAGGTTTCGTCGGTGACGAAGGATGCCAACGGCGCGACCGTTTCCTACACGGACAAGTCCGGAAAGCCGCAGACGATTGCCGCGGAAAAAGTCCTGATTGCCGTGGGGCGGCGCCCTCTCACCGAGAACATCGGCCTTGAGAAAACGAAAGCGAAAGTGGAACGCGGCTTCGTGCACACCAACGCATTCCTTGAGACCGACGAGCCGCGCCTCTACGCCATCGGCGATATCGTCGCCGGACTTCCGCAACTGGCGCATGCCGCGTCAATGGAGGGCATCATCGCCGTCGGCCGTATGGCGGGCAAAACGATGCAGCCGTTTGACCGCAAGCGCTGCCCGAACGCCACCTATTGCGAGCCTCAGATCGGTTCCATCGGGCTGACCGAAAAGCAGGCGCGTGACGCCGGTCTTGAAGTCAAAACCGGTAAATTCCCCTTCCTTGGCAACAGCAAAGCGACCATTCTTGGCCAGCATGAAGGCTTCATTAAGGTTGTTGCCGAAGCCAAGTACGGCGAAATCCTTGGCGTTCACGCGATCGGGCCTCTGGCCACCGAGATTATTGCCGAGCCGGTCGCAGCTCTCGGTCTGGAAGCAACGCTCGATGATATGTCGACCACCATTCACGCCCATCCCACCGTCTGGGAAGCAATGGGTGACGCATTCAACGCCGTGCGCGGCCTCACCATCAACTACTGACGTGGGTTTGACCGAAGACCTAGCGGCAAGAACGGACATGATGAGAAGCAACACCCGGTAGCCTCGTGAAGCAAGCAGAGAAAATCGCATGGGTAGTGGACCTCGGGCTCATCCCTTATGGGCCCGCTTGCGCTCTGCAGCAAGCATTGGTGGAAGCGCGCAAGACGCGTTTGGTTCCCGACGTTCTGCTGCTCTGCGAACATCCGCACGTGATTACCCTCGGCCGCAACGGCAAGCGCGAGCACCTGCGGGCGGGACCGCACGTCCTGGGCCAGATGTACGTGGAATTTCACCGCACCGACCGGGGAGGGGACATCACCTATCACGGGCCTGGGCAGATTGTGGGCTATCCGATCCTGGACTTGGCGGAACATCGCCGCGACGTCGGTTGGTATGTGGAGCAGCTCGAAGAAGTGATGCTTCGCGCGTCAGCGGATTTTGGAATTACGGGAAAGCGCGTCGCTGACAAGCACGGCGTTTGGGTTGGCGCGCTGGGGCGAGAGGAGAAACTTGCCGCACTCGGCGTGCATCTGAGCCGCTGGGTCACTTCGCACGGATTTGCCTACAATGTTTCCACGGACCTGCGTTTTTTCGACCTCATCGTGCCCTGCGGAATTCCCGATAAGCGGGCGACGTCGCTTGAACGCTTTCTGGCGCGCGCGGTTTCTACCGAGCAAGTGCGGCCGCATCTGGTTTCGCATTTTGGACAAGTGTTTGGACGTACCATGATCCATACTTCGCGCCGGGATCTGGAAGCTGCGTTGCCGGTCGGCCTGGCCGCGGCTGCGATGCCATCGCCGGATCGAGCTGAATCCGTCTCTCAGAGGGAAGCGGCGACATGAGCCATCCCGTACAGCCATCCCCGACGCGCTCGCTGGCACATTCGTTGACCAATGACCAACATCTCGATCTCTACTATTACATGCAGCTCAATCGCCAGCTGGAAGAGCGGATGGTGCGTCTGTTCCGCCAGAACAAGATTGTTGGCGGCCTTTATTCGAGCCTGGGACAGGAAGCGGTCTCGGTAGGCACCGCGTATGCGCTCGAACCGCGCGACTGGCTCGCCCCCATGATTCGCAACATCGGCGCCCTGCTCGTGAAGGGATTTAAGCCGCGCGACATCTTCACGCAGCACATGGGAAAATATACGTCGCCCACGCAGGGTAAGGACGGCACCAGCCACTTCGGCGATCTGAAGCAACGCCACGTCGTTTCGCCCACCTCCATGCTGGGAGACCTGATTCCGGTAATGGCGGGCGTGGCCATGGGCGGACGCTACCTGGGGCAGAAGATCGTCGCCATGACCTGGATTGGCGACGGAGGAAGCTCGACAGGAGCTTTCCATGAAGGGCTCAATCTGGCGGCCTCGCAGAAGGCTCCTCTGGTCGTCGTCGTTGAGAATAATCAGTGGGCCTATTCCACACCGGTTGCCCGGCAGGTTCCCATTCGCGACCTGGCGAATCGCGCGCAGGCCTACGGAATTCGCGGCCTGACAGCCGACGGGAACGACGTTCTCGCCGTTTATTCTGCCGCCAAAGAAGCGGTCGATGAATGCCGCTCCGGACGCGGCCCGGTGCTTCTCGAAGTGAAAACCATGCGTATGAGGGGCCACGCGCAGCACGATCCCGCGGAATATGTCCCCCCGGCAATGTTGGACTACTGGAAGGCGCGTGATCCAATCGCGCTGTTTGAGAACTATCTCACCGAGAATAATATTGGGGAGACCGGCAGGAAAGCTGAAATCGACGCGCGTATCGAGCAAGAGCTGGACTCCGACCAGGATTTCGCCGAGCAATCCCCGCTCCCGCCCCCCGAACTCGCCGAGCAGGGCGTCTACTGCGAGGGCTGTCACACGATTGAAGCGGAGTGGCGCCGGCCCCTGGCGGAAGTCATGCCGCCGGCCTCGAGCGTGGAGGCGGTCTGGACCGTTTCCGATTTTGGTGCGTTCCGGCCGCCGGCCGCTCTGCCCAGACCGGCCATTTCGGTCGCCAGTCACCTGAAGCCAGCGACGCACGCCGCCAAACACATCGCGAAACCCGCTGCGAAACCCCCGGAAAAAACGCATGGCAAGCCACCTGTTGCCCTGGCTCCCGAACCTGACCTTGCCAGCGCCCCGGCTTTGCGCGTGCCCTTTGGCCGCGGTCCGAAAGACAGGGCCTTCCGGCAGGAACAGCAGAATGCCAAGGACGCTCGTCGCAAGGACAAGCGCGGGAAGCGCCGCTGATGGCCGAAGTCACCATGCTGGAAGCCATCCGTCAGGCGCTCTTCGAGGAAATGGACCGCGATCCTACCGTCGTGATGCTGGGCGAAGACATTGGCGTCTACGGCGGCGCGTTCAAAGCGACCGAGGGTCTTTTCGCAAAGTTCGGCCCCGAACGCGTGATCGATACGCCCGTCAGCGAAACCGCCATCGTGGGCGCGGCCTGCGGTATGAGCTATCTGGGCCTGCGTCCTATCGCGGAAATGCAATTCATTGATTTCATCGCCTGCTGCTTTAACCAGGTCACCAATTTTGCCGCCAAGTCTCATTATCTTTGGGGTGCGCCCGTGCCGATGGTCATCCGCGGGCCTTCCGGCGCCGGGGTCCACGGCGGGCCGTTTCATTCGGCGAACCCGGAAATGTATTTCCTGCATACGCCAGGACTGAAGGTGGTTTATCCTTCCACGGCCCACGATGCGAAGGGTTTGCTGAAGTCTGCGGTGCGAGACAATAATCCCGTGCTCTTCTTCGAACATAAGTTTCTCTACCGGCGGATCAAGGAAGAGATTCCCGACGGCGATTTCACGGTTCCGATCGGCCAAGCCGTGGTTCGCCGCCGGGGAACCGATTTGACCATCGTAAGCTACGCGGCCATGGCACACACATCGCTTGAAGCAGCCGAGGAACTGGCTAAGGAAGGCATCGACGCCGAAGTGATCGATCTGCGCTCCCTGCTGCCGCTCGACCGCGAGACGATTCTAGCTTCAGTGAAACACACCAATCGCCTGTTGATCGTGCACGAAGACACCCGCACCGGCGGCATCGCCGGAGAAATCGCCGCCACCGTGTGCGAAAGCGCTTTCGCCGATTTAGACGCCCCGGTTTTTCGCGTGACCGGTCTTGACACGCCGGTGCCTTACTCTCCCCCTCTCGAACAACGGTTCCTCCCCAACGCCGAAAAAGTTGCCGCGGCGGCGCGGGAATTGGCAAAATACTAACGCGGACGAAAGTGAGCTAGCACCAGTGGGAAAAACGAAAGGTCTCAACAACGTGGAGTTCGCAGTGGGATCCGAGGTGCGCATCGCGGATCGCCCCTTTCTGGAAAGCTTTCTCGAGGCCGGGCAATATCATAACGAGCTTGAGCCCGAGCAACTCGACTACGCCGGCCGCGTGGCCAAGGTGAAAGAGGTGACCTTCTTTCACGGCGGCGATGAGATCTACGCGCTCGATGGAATTCCAGGCGTCTGGCACGAGGAATGCCTCAGCGCCGTCTGAGTTTCTACCCCCAGGAGAACACCATGGCTGTCGACGTCATCATGCCCCAGATGGGCGAAAGCATTTTTGAAGGCACGATCACCAAATGGCTGAAGAAACCGGGCGACAAGATCGACCGTGACGAGCCTCTCTTTGAGATCTCCACCGACAAGGTGGATGCCGAAATCCCTTCGCCTTCGGCCGGCGTGCTTAAGGAAATCAAGGTTACCGAGGGCCAGACGGTTCCCATCCAGACAATCGTAGCGGTCATCGAAGCCGACGGCGCTGCCGCCTCGGCCCCGCCTTCGGCCCCGGCAAAGAGCGAAGCGCCCAAGGCATCGCCCGCACCGGCTCAACCCCAGGCCGCCCAGCCGTCGGCCGCGCCCCCGCCTCCGGCGCCTGCCGCCCAACCCGTTGCACATCCTGAAACTCCCGGTTCGAAGGTACGCAGCTCACCTCTTGTCCGGCGCCTTGCCCGGGAGGGCAATATCGATCTCTCACAGATTCCCGGCACGGGTGCAGGGGGACGGGTCAGCAAGCGCGATATTATCGCCGCCGTCGAGGCCGGCGCGGCATCCACACCCTCCGCCGAGACTTCTGCGCGTCCAGCCGCTCCTGCGCCGCCTCCACCGACAGCAGGAGGTGCCGCCTCGGCCGTTCTGGAAACAGCCGTGCCCCGCGAACGGATGTACTTTGGCCATTACGAAGTGCAGCCCATGTCGGTCATGCGGCAGCGGATCGCCGAGCACATGGTTCTCTCCAAGCGCGTCTCCCCGCACGTGTATTCGGTAGAGGAAGTCAACGTTAGCGGAATCGCCGCGCTGCGCGCCAAGATGAAAGACAAGTTCGAAGCGCAATCCGGCACCAAGCTCACCTTTATGCCTTTCTTCATACGGGCCGCTGTCGAGGCTCTGCGCGCGTTCCCGACCGTGAACGCCTCGGCCGATGGAACCAATGTCGTTCTCCACAAGGAGTGCAACATCGGGGTCGCCGTGGCTTTGGACTGGGGATTGATTGTCCCGGTGATTAAGGAAGCCGAGGAGAAAAACTTTCTGGGGTTGGCGCGGTCGCTCAATGATCTCGCCGTCCGTGCCCGGACCAAAAAGCTCAAACCGGAGGAAGTGACCGAGAGCACCTTCTCGATTACAAACCCGGGCGTTTTCGGGGGGCTCTTCGGCCTCCCCGTAATCAACCAGCCCAACGTTGCCATCCTCGGTCTTGGCGCCATCGAGAAACGTCCGGTCGTGGTCGACGACGCCATCGCCATCCGCTCGATGGTTTATTTGACGCTGTCCTACGACCACCGCGTCGTGGACGGAGCCGTGGCTCACCAGTTCATGGGCCACATCAAGCACACGCTCGAAAACTGGACGGAAAGCATTCTGTAGCCCCCGGGGGATTTTGCTTCGCCGAAGGCAATCTGAATCCGGGTGAAGCCGGTTTCATGCCCGGCTTCACCCGGAATGAAAGCATGCTTGTTCGTGTGGGGCCCCTGCAATGTTCCCTGACAAAAGCCCGTCTCCTTCTTGGGGTTCGCCGCCCTGGGCAATCGACTTTCTCCCTGCTCCGCAGACGCCTCCGCGCCAAGTGGATATTGCGATCGTGGGCGCCGGTTTCACGGGCCTGGCTGCGGCCGCATGGGTCCGCCTGCTCGATCCACAAAAATCGGTCGCTATCCTGGAGCACGGCGCCATCGGAGCGGGCGCCAGCGGGCGAACAGGCGGCATGGCGCTGGCTGAGACGGCCGCGGGCGATCTTCCGGGTCTTGGAAACGTCCTGGAGGGCGTAGAAGACATTTTGGGGAAGCTCGGTGTCGAATGCGACCTTGCACTGCCCGGAGCGTGGGAAATCGGCCGTAGCAACGGTCTTGCCCAGTCGCCCCTTTCCTGGAACGATTCTGGCGTCCTCCGCGTCGTTCGAGAGGTTCCCGGCGGAACACTCGATCCGGGCAAACTGCTCGGCGGACTGGCCCGCGCGGCGGACCGTTTGGGCGCTGTGATTGTCGAACACCGCCAGGTCACAGACGTGCACTGGGGCAATCCAGCGGAATTGGAGATCACGACCCGGGATTCTCGTGCGGGCTCGCAATGCATTTCCGCGTCAAAGGTGCTGTTGGCCACAAGCGCCCTCTCGCTCCACCTTTCCGGCCTGGAAGCCATCACTCATCCCAAGCTGACTCTGGCTGCCTTGACCGCACCAGTGATGCCACAAGAGATGGAAGCAATCGGCCTGGCCAGCGGAAAGCCCTTCTACACCGTCGATTTCCCCTATCTCTGGGGCCGCATCCGCCACGACCGTTCGATCGTATGGGGAGCGGGCCTTGTGGACGCACCACCGTCGGGCAATCTCGAGGAAGTAAGCATCGACTCCTACGAGCCGACGCGCATGTTCGCCACACTTGAAAGACGCGTGCGCGGGCTCCATCCGGTGCTCGCATCGGCAAATTTCACCCATCGCTGGGGCGGCCCCATTTTGTTCCGCGACAACTGGGAGCCCGTTTTCGATTGGCATCCGCAGAGCCACAGCGGGCTTGTGATCGGCGCCTTCGCTGGACACGGCGTGGCTCTATCCGGCTATTTGGGAGCTTGGGCCGCCGAAATCCTGCTCGATCGCCGCGATCTCCCCAACTGGGGCCGACTCCCGCGTTGATGGTGGGTCTATCTCGACAGAATGTGGTTCTGACCGAACTTTTGTCGCGGCACAAAGCGGCCCCGGAAACTTCACGGAAGCTGGAGGTGGAGGTGCTAGGCCAACTTGTCGATGCGGGCTAAGGGCGATCGTGATGTTTTCATCGGCCAATAAAGAGCCGACCCACCGGTGCGTCGGCTGTCGCTGCGCTTGACCGTCTCTGCTCGCAGTCCCTGGATAGCGGGGTCGGAATCGAAACTCCGCTGCGCATGGAAACGATGCGCGCCCTTACGCGCCGGGCGGAAGCCTAGTTTCATCACTTGCGTTCAAATTTGCGCGGGACTCAGCCGACCGCAGGCCCGTTTCCGGGGAGCCAAACTCGATAAGAAGGAATAAAAATACGGGACCAAGCGTGTCATGAAACCTCGCCGGGTCCCGCGCCACATTCCGCGATTGCCGCACTCCCAAAAACTTCCCACCGCGCTCAGCGTTTCTTTTTCTTTGCGCCCTTCTTTGCGGGTGCCTTTTTCGCCTTGGCCTTGGCCTTGGCTTTTGCTTTTGGCTTCGCCTTGGGTTTGCTCTTGGCCTTCTTCTTGGGCGGAGCCTTCTTAGCCTTGCCGGATTTCCGCGCCGGCGCGGACTTGCGGGAACCAGGTGCGGCGGGTGCAGCAGCTTCCTCTTCTTCCGGCTCTTCCTCGATGACAATTTCTTCTACTTCGATCGCCTCGCTAGGCTGTTCCTGCCCCTCGTCCTCTTCTTCGTACCGGGGCAGTTCGTCATCTTCCTCGTCGTTCATCTTCGCATAGAACATCGTTCCTCCGTGGGTCTCGGGGTCGCCGGACAGCTTCAAACTCCTTCGGCGCTTATAAACGGAGTGTTATAACTTTGTCAAGGAGCATGGCTCGAAAATTTGGGGCGGTTCAGAACTCTCTGTGGGTAACTTGAGGCCGCGGGTGCCAGAACCGTACTGAAATCCCCAGTATCAGTCTGAAAAAATGGGACTTAGGCTTCTCTCGGCGGCTATCGCTGAATCTTCAGCAAATCTCCTGCCTCAATCGAGCGATCTGCGAGAAACGGGTTGGATTGCTTCAGCGCCGAAACTGTGATGCCGTATTCGCGTGCGATGGAGTACAGAGTTTCGCCAGCTTTCACCTTGTGCTGCACGGCGTCGAATTTCTCATGGTTGCGCGCGGACACCGTGCGCTCCGCCGCCCGGCTGCCTTGTGACGCGCGTGAAGAAGCGGCCGCTGAAATCTCGGCCGACTCGCTGCCGGTAAGGACCTTGAGCCGGATGCCGCGAGGGGCATGATCGCCGGCAATGTGGTTCCAGCGCTTCAGATCCGTCACGGTTACATCGAATCGATCCGCGATTCCCTCAAGCGTGTCTCCGCGCTGCACGCGATAGTGCACGACGCGCGTGACGGGCGGAACGGTTGGCACATTCAGCAGGAATCCCGACGGCACCGTTGCGCGAGCGTCCAGATGGTTGGCGATCTGAATGGCCGGAACCGTCAAGCGATAACGCCTTGCAATGTCCGAGAGTGTCTCGCCGTCGCTCACCGTGTGCAGGCGCCACGAGGTCCGCTTGTCTTCCGGGACTTGCTGAATATTCTGCTCGAAGCGCGCGGTGAGGCCGACTGGAAGTTTCAATTCGAATCCTGGCTCGCTCGGCGTAACCGTGCGCAGCAATTGCGGATTGAGCAGGCGCAGCCCATCGAGGTCCGCGCCGGTTGCATCCGCCACCAGGTGGAGATCGACGGGATGATCAAGCTTTACAGCCTCCGCGTCTGCGGGCTTCTCCCGCTCGATCTGGACGCCGTAGAGCGCGGGAGCTTTCGCCACAAGAGCCATGGCGATGATAATGGGAACGTAGTTCTGCGTCTCTTTCGGCAAGGCGTTGCGCTTCTGCAGCTCCCAGAAATCCGCGTAGCCGGTGCGTTCGACCGCCCTAGCCACATTCAGCGGGCCGGAGTTGTATGCAGCCATCACCAGATACCAGTCGCCGAACATTCCATAGAGATCTCGCAGGTGCCGGGCCGCGGCGCGCGTCGCCTTTTCAGGATCGCTGCGTTCATCGATCCAGTAGCTGCGCTCCAGATCGTATTGCTCGCCCCGGTAGGGCATGAACTGCCAGATTCCCCGAGCCCCGGCGCGCGAAACAGCCTGCGGCTGGAAAGCGCTTTCTGCCTGAGCCAGATAGATCAAATCCTGCGGAACGCCTTCTTCCTTCAGAACCCGGCGGATCATGTCGTCGTAACGCCCGGCCCGGCCCAGACCGTGCTCCACGATCGCTCGCCCGCGCGGGCTCGTGAAAAAGCTCAGGTACTGCAGCACCGAGTCGTTTACGGTCAGCGGAAGGTCGTGCGGCACCGTGATCAATTCTCTCTGGGCCTTGGAGATCAACCGTGGATCGCCGGTCGGCAGCGTCAAGTCCGCGATTTCATCGATGGGAGCAGGCTGGGCGGGCGGAGCCGCTTCTGCGTCTTCGGCCTCGTCCAGCACGCCCTGGCCGGGGGGCGACGGATAGGCGTGCATGGCCTCGCCGATCTGATCGAATAGCTTGGAAAGCCGCGGATCAGATTCGGCTTGGAAGCCGCCGGACAGAATCAAATTCACAGCTTTGTCCAGCTCGGCGCGGCCCTGGTCCGGATCGCCGGATTTAAAGTCCTGCTGACTGGCGATCCAACTCGCCTGAACCCGTTCTACCAGAATGTCGATGGCAGCCCGGGGGTCCAATCGAAGCGAGACGGCGGAGAGCTCCCGGTTTGGCAACGGAAGAGGCTCCCGCACATAGGCCGGCACCGGGGCTGGCACAGCCGCCGGGGGTCGAACCTGCACCTTCGTCGTGGTCCCCTCGCAACCTGCCAGCAATAACGTGCCACTAGCTACAATGGCCCATCTGGTCATTCGCCGCTTCATGACACTCCCGCCCTTTACCCCAGCAACCTTCCATGCAAGCCAACATCCGAATCACAAGAACGAAAAGACTTAAGGAATAATGTCCGCGCAAGCCTAATTCCGCCGCAACCACAAGACTAAGTGTACGCACGCCTTAGGTCAATGGCCACAAGGTACTAGGGCGTTGATCAAATCAAGACAACCCAGACGCAGCACCAGGTTGGGCGAAACCGCCCCCGCTTGAGCCACTTAGAAACAGCCTTATACCACCGTTCCTGCCTACATTGCTAGTGTTTGGGTGCCTAGTTGCCTGGTTGGGGGGCTGATTGCTTCCGACATTGACCCGCTACGCCTGTAGCGGACCTACGCGAGAGCCTGACGAAGGTCTTCGATCAGATCACCCTGGTCTTCGAGGCCAACCGACACCCGGACGGTCCCCGGCTCGACTCTGGCACCGCGCAGTTCCGCCTCGGACATGTTGTAGTGCGAAGTGTAGATAGGCAGGACTACCAGCGATTCGACCCCACCCAGGCTCGGCGCCAGCAGGAAGATCCGCACGCGGTCGCAGAAGCGCCGCGCAACCGGGAGGCCGCCCTTCATATCGAAAGCGAGCATCGCTCCAAAGCCTCGCATCTGGCGCTTCGCCAGCGCATGATCCGGATGCGACCGAAGGCCGGGGTAGTGGACCCGCGCGATCTTGGGATGCTGTTCGAGGAATTTCGCGACGATCACGGCGTTGCTGCACTGCTGCTCCATGCGGATTCCGAGCGTCTTGATCCCCCGAATCAGCAGGAATGCCGCTTCAGGATCCATCGAGCCTCCGAGGTGGATGACGTTCTCCCGCACCCTCTGTATCAGCGCCTTGCTTCCGACGGCGGCTCCCGCGACCACATCGGAATGGCCCGCGAGGTACTTCGTGGCGCTATGCACCACCAGATGGAAACCCATTTCGATGGGCTTTTGCAGGACGGGCGTCGCAAAGGTGTTGTCGATGATCGAGATCAGGTCCCACTCCTTCACGAACGCCATCACCTTCTGCAAATCGACCAGACGAAGGGTCGGGTTGGTGGGAGTCTCCACATACACTGCTTTGGTCCGCGGGTTCACGAAGCGTTCGATCCCCGCCAGATCGGACTCCACATAACGCACAACAATTCCGAAACGCGGAAAAATGTCGCGCAGCAGACGGTAGCTCCCGCCATACAGCTGCCGGGTCGCGATGACCTCGTCACCTGCTCGCAGGACCGCCAGCAGCGCGCTCGAGATGGCCGCGCTCCCGGAAGCCGTGACGACCGCCGCCTCGGCGCCTTCGAGTGCTGCGATCTTCTGTTCCGCCATGGTCAGGGTGGGATTGCCGTAGCGTGTGTAGATATAAGCCGAGCTTTTTCCCTCGGCCCAGCGTTTCATCTGCTCCGTGTTCGCGAATGTGAAGTTCGCCGTGCGCGCGATCGGTGTGCCTACCGAAGCACCGACGCCGAAATGCTCCTCGCCCACATGGATGGCAATCGTCGAATCGCCCATGCGGTTTGTTTTGTCGGACTTTTTCATCCAGGCAGGATGGTCCACTTCAGCGCGGAACCGCAAGCACCAATTTGGCATGCGGCGTCGGGCCGAGCCCCCTCTGTCTGTCCGTCTCTCTCTCTGAATGTAGAGGGCTCGCTACGCCGTTGCCGATGCGTGCTCTTCTTCTCCGGCATGGTGCGGCTTGTGCGCGGCAATCACCTTGTCGGCGATTTCCCCGGGCACGAAATCGTAATGCGAAAATTCCATGGAATAGCTGCCGCGGCCCTGGGTCATTGAAATCAATTCGTTCGCATAGCTCAGCATTTCCGCAAACGGCACCAGCGCCTTGATCACGACGCTCCCAGCCCGCGCGTCGCTGCCGCTGATGCGCCCGCGCCGTGAACTCAGGTTGCCCATTAGGTCGCCCGAGTATTGGTCCGGTGCATAGACCTCGACGTGCATGATGGGCTCCAGTAGTGCCGGCCGCGCTTGTTTCATGCACTCCTTGAACGCCAGCGAGCCGGCAATTTTGAAGGCCATGTCGCTGGAATCCACGTCATGGTATTTGCCGTCGTACAAACTCACGCGAAAATCGACGACCGGGAAACCCGCCAGAAATCCGCGTTCGGCCGCATCGCGGACCCCCTTCTCAACCGACGGAATCCAGTTCTTGGGGATCGCGCCGCCGAAAATATCGTCGACAAACTCGAAGCCCGCGCCGCGCGGCAGCGGCTCCATTTTGATGCGGCACACGCCAAACTGCCCGTGACCGCCGGTCTGCTTCTTGTGCTTGCCCTCGGCATCGGCTTTGCCTCGAATCGTCTCGCGGTAGGGAACCTTGGGCGGCTTGAGCGTCAACTCCACGTGGTACCGCTTGCGCAGCTTCGCGACGACCACTTCGATGTGCTGCTGCCCCGCGCCGCTGAGCAGAAATTCCTTCGTCTGCGGATCGCGCGCGAACCGCAGCGCCAAATCCTCCTCGAGAATTTTGTGGATCGCCTGCCCGATGCGATCTTCATCCGCGCGCGTTCGTGGCTCGATCGCGAAGGTGATGGAAGGCTCGGGAATGCGCGCCGGCTGGTAGAAAATCGGCTCACCCCTATCGCCCAGAGTTTCTCCCGTGGTCGTTTCCTTCAGCTTCGCGACTGCGGCGATGTCACCGGCGTGGAGATCGTTCACAGCCGTGGCCGTCTTTCCCTGCATCAGTTGAACGTGTTGAAAGCGTTCCTGCGAGCCGCGATTGAAGTTATTGAGCGTCGCGTCGTTTTTGAGCACGCCCGACATCACCTTGAAATACGTGATGCGCCCTGCGAAGGGATCAGCGACCGTCTTGAAGGTAAAGATCGAAAGCGGCTCCGATTCGGCAATTTTGCGTTCGACGGTTGCGCCCTGGTGATCGGGTGCTTTGTGCGCGGTGGCTTTCCCGCGTGCCGCGGGCGAAGGGAAAATGTCCACCAGGAAGTTCAGGATCGCGTCGGTGCCGGTATTGTGCAGCGCGGAGCTGAGCAGCACCGGAAAGAGCCGCTTGGCGAGCACGGCCTCGCGCAATCCCTTCTTCAGATCGTTCACCGGCAGCGTGCCTTCGTCGAAAAATTCCTGCAGGAGCGCGTCGTCGCCTTCGGCGACCAGTTCCACCAACGCCTCGTGCGCCACCTTTGCGGGCTCGGCCAGCACGGCGGGGATCTCCTCCACTTTCCCCTTGCCGTCGCCATCGGGTGCATACAGGAGCGCCTTCATCGTGATGAGATCGACGACGCCTCGAAATCCTCTTTCCGAGCCGATGGGCAACTGCAGAGGCACCACACCGCGACCAAACACGCGCTGGAGGGATTCAAACGCGCGGTCAAAACTCGCAAGTTCACGATCCATCCAGTTCAGCAGGAACGCGCGCGGCTGGTCGTATTCGGTGGCGTAGTCCCACACTTTTTCGGTGACCACCTGAACGCCCGCCGCCGCATCGACCACGATCAGCGACGCATCGGCAGCGATCAGCGAAGATTTCGTTTCGTTGAGGAAGGTCGAGTAGCCCGGCGTGTCGAGCAGATTGATCTTTGTCTTTTCAGCTTGGCCGGGCGCCTGCCATTCGGCATACGCAAGGCCGGTGTTGATCGATATTTTCCGCGCGATTTCTTCTTCATCCCAGTCGGTGACCGTCGAGCCTTCTGCGACTTTTCCCAAGCGGGGCGTCATCCCGGCGGTGAACAGCAACGACGACACGAGCTGGGTTTTCCCCGTGTCGCCGTGGCCTACAATGCCCACGTTGCGTATCCATGCGGTGTTGTAGGATTTCATGTGCGCCACCTCTCTTTCTGATCTTTCAATAATTGACCGGCCAACCGAGGCAGGGTCCGCGTTTGCACGCACTTAGAGCAAGGCGCTACAGCCGCGGCCCTCCGGATAGGCATTTCGTGAGGGAATAAAAAGGACAACCACTTCGCGGATTGCACTGGGATCAACATCACGAAGCGCCGCCCCCGGCGATTGCGCGCGATGAACCCCGCGGAAAAGCGGATGCTAGCACAGGGGCTTGAGGAGATTCAACCAGCGGATCGGGACCGGGACAAAGGAGGTCGAAGAGGTAAAGGAGGCAGAGGAATGCGGCGCTGCGGCCGCTCCATAAAAAGGAGCGGGAAGCAGTAGTTCTGTTTGAAAACTGCCCGACAGTAGGGGTGCCGCGATGACTGTACGCCGGTACGGATAAAGCAATCAAAGATCCACGGCGGGCGGAAACAATGCGAAGCCGTCGAGAGATCCCTGGTCGCTTTTCGCTTGCGGGATGACAACGAAAGAGGAAAACAGATCAAGGCCGGCGTGGAATGCGCCGGCCCTGTCTTGCTAATCGCATCGACTTACAAGAAGGGATTCTCGTCGGCGGAAGGGCCGTAGACCGACGGCACGGGAACGTTATTGAGGCGCAGGTAGACGCCCAACTGTGCGCGGTGGTGGATCACGTGGTTGAGGCAGAAGCTGCGGATCACGCCAATACGCGGAGCGCTGAAGATGGTCTTGTCGCCCGCGAACAGCGTCCAGGTCTTCAGCAGGGTTTCGTCGCTGGCGCTCGAGAGGGTGGTTCGCAACTCGGTCACATTCTTATCGAAAGCTTCCAGGAGCTGTTTGCGTGAAGTCATCACGAGCGGTTGCCGCGTAGGACCGCCACCGGCGGGACGGATGTTGAACGAATCGTCGCGCAGCGCGGTGACGACGAAACTGGGAAGCTCGGCCAAGTGCCCGGCAAGGCGAGCCATGGTCATGGATTTCTCGTGGGGCTTCCAATCGGGATTATCCTCGGGAACACGCTCGAGAGTTCTGCGGGTGGTTGCCATTTCATGATCGAATTCGGGAAGGATGGTGTCGCGAAGTGCCATGTTGCCTCCGTTATTTGGATTTGCCGAACGTCTCGGAATCTGCATGAGACATGTTCCATGGAAACTCGGCCATTTTAGACAGATTGGCGGACTCTCCAAGGAGCCGAGATCGGGAAGCTCGCGGGGGAAAGCGCCGCCAGAGGAAGGCGCTGCGCGCCCGTTTTCATTGTGGCTGAAAGCCAAGACCCACAAGAATTTTCCCTGTTGCCGCATCCCCGCGAAAAAGGAATGCCGACGCACCTTACTCGCAGTTGACCATCCACGGGATGCCAAATCGGTCGGTGACCATGCCGAAACCGGCGGCCCAGAACGTCTTCTGGAAGGGCATGCCTACTTTTCCGCCCTCGGCCAGCGCATTGAACACCCGCTCGCCGTCTGCCGGGTTTTTCATCGAGAGCGAGACGGAGAAGCCTTGTTGTGGAGAAAAACGGCCCGGGGGCGCGTCGGAAGCCATTAAGATGTTGCCGTTCACCGAGAGGCGCGCATGGAGGATTTTATTGTGCCATTCCGGCGGCGTGTGCGACTCCATAGGCGTGCCGGCATGGGTCATCATGGCCTCGATTTTGCCGCCCAGGCACTTCTCGTAGAATTTAAAAGCTTCCTCGCACGTCCCGTTGAAATAAAGATACGGATTCAGCTGCACGTTGTGACGCCTCCTGTGATTTTCACGCCTGGATTGGTATCCATGCTTCCCTGTCTCTCATACCCGATGCGATTGAAAGCGTCGCCAGAGCGCCGGAAGACATCCATTTGCATCCCCGTCTCTGTCATGTGACGCTTCTCCTTCCGGCGTTCGCGACTAACCGCCCGCGATGGCCCCTATGATTAGAAACGGTTCTTTTCCGGCTGCTACCGCGCTGGGCAGCGGCGCGTCCGGCCACTCGTGCGAGAGGTCTTGCTGGCAGGCGAAGAAGCGCAGGAACGGGCGGCGCTCTTGCGTGAGGTGGTCGCGGATCGTCCCGCGCAGCATCGGGTAGCGAGCCTCCAGCGCGTCGAGAACCGAGCGCTGCGTCACCGCACCATCGACCTCGACGCTGACCTCTGCACCCACCCGCGCCAGCGTCCGCAAATGTTGCGGAAGAACGACCCGGATCATCGTAGCATCAGCGCGTAACGTCACCGCAGTGTCTGGACCTCGACCGACACCACTGCCGGCAGGTCACAGACGATCGGCGCCCAATGATCTCCTGCGTCTGCTGACCCATACACCTGGCCGCCGGTGGTGCCGAAATACACGCCGCACGAATCAAGGGAATCGACGGCCATCGCGTCGCGCAGCACGTTCACGTAGCAGTTGCTCTGCGGCAGCCCCTTGGTGAGCGCCTCCCACTGGTTTCCGCCCGTGCGGCTTCGGTAGACGCGCAGCTTCCCGTCGAGAGGGAAATGCTCCGAATCACTCTTGATCGGGACCACGTAGATTGTTTCCGGCTCGTGCGCGTGAACGTCGATCGGAAAGCCAAAATCCGTGGGCAAGTTTCCGCTCACCTCCTGCCATGAATTGCCGGCATCATCGCTGCGCATGACGTCCCAGTGCTTCTGCATGAACAGCACGTTCGGGCGAGACGGGTGCATCGCCATGCGGTGAACACAATGGCCCACTTCGGCTTTCGGATCGGGAAGAAATTGGGAGTGCAGTCCGCGATTGATCGGCTGCCACGTCTGGCCGCCGTCGCCGGTGCGGAAGGCGCCCGCAGCGGATATCGCAATGAACATCCGGCCGGGATCGCCGGGGTCGAGGAGAATGGTGTGCAGGCACATTCCGCCGGCGCCGGGTTGCCAGCGCGGCCCGGTGCCGTGGCGGCGCAGGCCGGAGAGCTCCTGCCAGGTCTGGCCGGCGTCGGTTGAGCGGAACAAGGCGGCGTCCTCCACTCCGGCGTATACGGTGTCAGCATCGGTGAGTGATGGTTCGAGGTGCCAGACGCGCTTGAATTCCCAGGGGTGGGGTGTGCCGTCATACCACTGGTGCGTCCCGGGGACACCGTCGTAGACAAACTTGTTGCCCACGGCTTCCCAAGTCTTGCCGCCGTCGCTTGACCGCTGGATCAGTTGCCCGAACCAGCCGCTCGATTGCGAAGCATACAGCCGGTCGGGATCCAGGGGCGAGCCCTTGAGGTGGTAGATTTCCCAGCCCGCGAAGTGCGGGCCGCTTATATCCCACTGCTCGCGCTTTCCGTCGGAGGTGAGGATGAATGCACCCTTGCGTGTGCCTACCAACACTCGAACTTTGCTCATGCCCCAGCGCTCCCTTTTTTTGAGGATGCCGCGCGGCCCTAAAATTAAGTCAGCGACCGTCCCGAAATTTGGGAAGCAGCGGGGTCGGGTCGCGTTCTTGCCATCTCCGCCGAGCCTCCGCAACGACTGCTTCGCGATTGCTTGCTATTCCCTCTATGAGGGCGCACGGCGCGCCGGTCTGCTCGTGCCGCGCGGCCCAGATGAGCAGCTCCAGAAGCACTGGCGCGAGGTCGATTCCCTTTTCCGTGAGCCGGTAGTTTAGCCTGCGTCCGTCTTTCTGGTCCGCTTCCGCCTTGATGATGTCGTTGGCTTCGAGTTTCTGTAAACGGTCGGCCAGGATGTTGGTGGCGATCCCTTCGCCCGACACCTCGAATTCCTTGAAAGTCCGCAGTCCTCGAACCATCAGATCGCGGACGATTAGCAGCGACCAGCGGTCCCCCAACACTTCAAGCGAAACGCTTACCGGACAGCCGGACCGGCGTTGCGATACAGCGTTCTCGGCCACGGCCAGCAGCATATTCATATTACTTGCATAATGCAAGTAATATTGGGATGCCGTCCTCGCTGTTGTCACACAGGCACTGGAGGTCGAAAGCTCTGCCCGGAATGAAGCGGAGAAATGCTCAGGCGCCCCGGCCTGCGGAGCGAGTCATCACAGGGGGGGCATCGGGCGTTGGACCAGGGGTTGTCGACTGAAAGGAAGACACATGAAGCGATCCGCTCGCGCTATCCAAGGCGCGTCGGCCACGCTCGGTCTGCTGCCAGGTGTGCACGATATTGTGAATCACGGTAATGTTGGGGCCAATGGCGAGAATCCACAGGGCCAATGGCATCCGGTTGGTGAGCGCGCCGAGAATCATCAGCACCAAGCGCTCCGGACGCTCCCAAAATCCCACTCCCGGGCCAGGAACAAGCGACTCCGCCCGCGCTTTGGCGTAGCTGACCATCACGGCGCCTGCCATGGCAGCGCCCGCAAGCAAGGCGTACGGGAAGCGATTCACCTGCACGTAGTAAACGAGCAGTCCGAGGAAAACGATGAGGTCGGCGTACCGGTCGAGAATCGAGTCCAGGAAAGCGCCAAACAGACTTACACGGTTCTGGCGCCGCGCCACGGGTCCATCGAGCAAATCGCACAAACCCGCGAGAATCATCATCCCGCCGGCTGCGGCAAATCGCCCCGCCGCAAAGAGTACGGCGGCCCACAGATTCGCCACAAGGGCCGACCAGGTGATGACGTTGGGAGGGATACCGGTAGGAGCCAGCAGGGCTGCAAGACGATCAATAGGCCAGGAGAGGTAGCGGCCGATGGGACGCGTCAACATGAAGTCAGCGCCACCCACTAGTCCTCGTCATAGATTGTAACAAGCTCAACCACCTCGTATTCCTTGATGCCCGCGGGCGTGGTGACCGTTACTTCGTCTCCCACTTTTTTCCCAAGCAACGCGCGGCCGATAGGTGATGTTGTCGAAATGAGGCCTTTGGCGGCGTCGGCTTCCTCCACGGTCACCAGCTTGTACTCGATTTTCGCATCTTTGGCAACGTCGATCACTACAATCCGAGAACCGTACGCGGCGCGGTCCTTGGGCAGGTTGTTCAGGTTCAGCATGGAAAGGTCGGCCATGCGCTGGTGAAGCTGGCCCAACCGCGCCGACACGTAGGACTGTCGTTCCTTGGCGTATTTGTACTCGGCGTTTTCCGAAAGGTCTCCATGGGCTCGCGCGACTTTGATTTCTTTCGGAAGCTCGTCGTGGAGCTCGTGCTCAAGGGCGGCAATTTCGTCCTTAAGCTTCTTCTTGATCTTTTCAGTAAGGTCGATCATTAGGAACAATCTAGGACCGAAACCAGCCGAATGCCCCTCAAGCCCATTCTAGCCCGGTTCGCGACGCAACCATGAAATTATAGAGGATTTACATGGTTGGCCGCAATTATTGAACGCGCATGCGCGCATGGCGCGCATAGATGCAGCCTAACTCCCCGAAATCTTCCACTGTTTGCAATTGCTCAACTGACTAAACTCTGCCGGGTAAACGGAGCCTGTAACAAACTGATTGCAATCAGGTAAGGGAGGATTCGAGCCCCCGACCGCTATTTTTACCTCAATCCGCTGGCTGATCTGGAATGAAGCGATCCGCCATGCTCGAGAAACCGGGCGATCCTCCAAGGCTCTCCTTCAGGTGTGCCAATAGGCTTGCCCAAGCCATTCCGGAGCGGTCCTGGCGAACGCAAACGTTTCCTCCCGCTTGGTCTTTCTGGAAGGGTGGGGATGGGGAAAAATCGGCAGAGGATACATTATCGCCGCCGTGAGGATTCGCAGCGATCCAAGGTTCTAGACTGTAAGCGTCAAGCTCTACTGAAGACAAAAAATGCAGCAAGGTGCGCTCATCGTGTCTGACGACCCAGGAACCTGCGAGCGTATTGGCAACGCGCTCACTTCCAATGGTAGGTCAAGCCTTGACCCGGTCGCAGAGTGCCGCTGCCGCGCGTCGTCGGTGGACAAAGAAATTTAGCGTGGAACGACGGAGATACCCCACATACCCCGTGGATTGTGACACTCCCACGGGCGAACTCTTCGAACGTATCGAAACCGCAACTTCGCAAAAACTCCCTGGGAGAAGTCATTGCAGTGCATTACCGTTATCGCGATAATCAAGGTAAGCTGCATGCCATCGGATGAAAACCCGGCGGAGGAACGATGAGAGCAGTGAGACTGGCAGACGGTGCTGGTTTCATCGGCTCTGATTTGAGCCGTTATGTTCTCGGCCTCGCTTCAATCCTGCCCTTGTCTGACAAAGACGCAAGATTGTGCTGCCTCAACAACCTGCTTGGGGAATTTCTTCTGCGTTGCGCCGCAGCATGAAACCAACGATCTTGCTGATTGGCAAAGGGGGGCAGGTAGGCTCCGAGCTTGCGGTCCTTCTGCCGCGTCTGGGTGACGTCGTCGCCCTTGATCGTACTCAGCTCGATCTTTCCCAGGCCGAGCAGATACGCCGGGCCATCCGAAGGATCCGGCCCCAACTCATCGTCAACGCAGCTGCCTATACAGCTGTTGATCAGGCCGAAAAAGAACAGGACCTTGCTCGAGCGATTAACTCCGAGGCTCCAGAAATCATGGCTGAGGAGGGAGGAAAAATCGGCGCGAGTTTGGTTCACTATTCTACTGACTATGTATTCGATGGAACCAAGAATTCACCGTACCTGGAAGATGATTCCCCCAACCCACTGAGCGTCTATGGCCGGACGAAACTTGCAGGAGAGCGGGCCATCAGGTCGAGCGGCGTCTCTCATCTGATATTTCGCACCGCCTGGGTCTACGCCACGCAAGGACGCAACTTTCTGCTCACCATCTTGCGGCTCGCAACGCAACGCGACCAATTGCGGATCGTCCACGATCAATTCGGTGCTCCCACCCGGAATTCCGAAATTGCCGCCTCAACTACCGCGATTTTGGAGCAGATTGCTACAAAACGGGAAAACGGGTTTGACTTTTCAAGTGGCAGTGGCACCTATCACATGACTGCCGCCGGTGTCACCACGTGGTGTGAATTCGCTGCGGCAATTCTTGAGGAGACGGCGCAGGTCCCTAAGCCCATTCCATGGCTCTCGCGCGCGCTGGGCGGGCTCCCGTTACCGAAAAGCCGTGTCATCCCGATTACAACCGAAGAGTACCCGACCCCCGCGCGGCGGCCAGCCTATTCTGTTCTATCGAACTCTCTGCTGGCTAAAACGTTCCGCATAGAGCTGACAGACTGGCGTACACAATTACATCGCGTATTCGAGCAAGAACCGCCCCCGGTCAGATGAATGGTAAGCGCTTGACGCTTACGATGAATGGCAGCCGCGGTGGCCCATGCGACCCGCAGCACCGAGATGATTCCCAAAGCGCTTCGGGAGTGGCCCCGAACCACCTGCTGGCTCTCCATCGCTATCAATCAATAATGACGCGAACGAGCTTTTCGCTATAGCTAGGGTTTGGGATTGCTCCCGGCATTGGCCAATGGGGATTCTGTGGCGCGTGCACTCTTCCGAACATCCAAGTATCGTCGAAGCCCTTCTTGCCAAGGCCGAAATCGATTTAATCCGTGTGATTTCAGTGCTCGATTTTCGAGGACGGAATATTTGGGCCGTGGGACTTTGGCCGGGAATTCACCGGGGGCGGCCGCTTCCAGGATGACCTTGGTCCCCGTAAGGGCAAATATCTCGCGGGCAAATTCAAACCACGAACAGCTTCCTTCGGCCGTGCCGTGGAATAGCCCATTGAGATCCGAACGGCTGAGCGCCACCATCTGTTCGGCAATTTCTGCCGTGAATGTAGGGCTGACAAACTCGTCGTCTACGACCCGCACTTTGCCCTTCTCATGGGCCACTTTCAGCATCAACTCAACGAAATTGAGACCCCCCTTGGCGCGGCACGGCTCTGTTCCGTAGATCCCTGAGGTACGAACTACCTGGTGCCGCTTGGCGATCGACCGGACGTAGTACTCGCCGGCGAGCTTCGTATTGCCATAAACGTTTAAAGGGAGCGGAGCGTCTGTTTCTTCATAGGGAGCCTTCTTGTTCCCATCGAACACATAGTCGGTGCTGACGTGGACCAGTAGCGCCCCCAGGTCATTGGCAACCTGAGCAAGGTTCCTAGAACCAACCCCGTTCACGGCATAAGCCTTTCGTGGGTCCTGCTCGCACTTATCCACATTATGCATCGCCGCCGTATTCACGATCACGTCGGGGCGAAGCTTCCCCAAAACGGCTGACACCGATTCCATCTCTGCTAGCTCCATGTCTGCGTGTGTCAAACCATGAACCGTATCTCCCGCCGCAGAGAAAGCCGAGACGACGTCGCTTCCCAGCTGGCCATTTGCGCCAATCGCAGCGATCTTCATCGCGTGGCGCTCCCCACCATTGTGGCCACGTCAATCCCCTTCTCCAGCTGCTTGAAAGCGGCGATGTTCGAGTACAGCGGATTATCCCAGTCGCGGCATTTGTCCATATTGTCAATCAGATGGCAGACGATCGATTTCACGTCGTCTTTGGCGTGGAAGCTCAGGACGTTTCTCGCCTTCTCCGTGCTGACCTTATAGTTGCGGAAGTCTTGCACGTGCTGAATGTGAACCTTGGGACGAAGACCGAGCCGTTCCTCGATAGCGCTCCGGACCAGGTCCCCGACCTCACCGACCGTATAGTTACCGGAGGCCACGTTGAAAATTCCCGAAAGTTGCGGGTTGGCCTCAACGGAGCGAATGTAGGCGGTCGCCGCGTCCTCGATACTAAGCAGCGGGCGCCAAATAGAGGGATTATTAATATTGATGACCCCGTCCTTCATCGCATTACGGAACATCGTATTCACGATCAGGTCAAAGCGCATCCGCGGGCTATATCCCGAGATCGTTCCTTTTCGCAAAGAGATTACGGAAAACTGCGAATCCACCAACTGCATAACGGCCTGCTCGCCTTGCAGTTTGGAAATACCGTAGGGATAAGACGAGCCCACCGGCCGAGTTTCGTCGAACAACTCGTTCTCTGTGTACCCATAGACCGAACACGAGCTCGCATAAACGCAGCGCTTCACCCCCGCCGATTTCGCTATGTAAGCTAGATACGCTGGCGCAGACGCGTTGAAGATGAAATTCTTGCTCGGCGAATACTCCGCCATTGGATCGTTCGATAGCCCCGCCAGGAAGATCACCTGGTCGTAGGGTCGCAAATCTGCAGCAGTCAGGTGAAAAATATCCTTCTTCAGAATCCCGGTCTGTTCGGGCAGATGATTGCCGAACCAGAACAGGTCCACGACATCGACCAAATACCCGCGATCAAGTAATTTCGGAATCAGGACGGAACCGACATAGCCCGCGCCTCCGGCCACTAGAATTCTCATATCTCGCTCCTGCATTTGCTTCCGCAGCGGACTAATACCGAAAATTGTCCGAATTGGGAGATCCAAGCCACTGCGCAAGCGTCTGCGCGTCGCGGTCCTTGTTGGAGAGGATCGGATTCTGTACCGGCCACTCGATTCCAATTGCGGGGTCGTTCCACAAGATTCCCGACTCCGCCTTATTGCTATAGATGCCCGTACACTTGTACTGAATCTCTGCATGATCCGAAATCACGCAGAAGCCCCTCGCAAACCCCGCTGGCGCCGACACCTGTTTGCGGTTCTCCGCCGACGCCACAACGCCGGCCCACTTACCTAGCGTAGGCGAACCCTTGCGAATGTCCACTGCCACCAGAAACGCAGTGCCCAGAGTGACACGCATCAGCTTGCCCATGGGCGGTTCCCACTGAAAATGTAGTCCGCGCACCGTATCTTTCACCGAGCGCGAATGGTTATCCTGCACGTATTTGGTCGGCAAACCCATTTCCGCGAATTGGTCTTCCCGAAACGTCTCCATGAAGAAACCACGGCTATCCTCAAACACGTCCGGTACCAGCACCACAACATCGCCCAGATGCCGCGATTCGATTTTGATCTGCATGTTTTCCTTAGTGGGATGAGATGTAATGCAGGCTACTTACCGCGAGTAATGATACCAAACACGACCGCCCCCCATAAGGTTTTCAACTGCCGCCTGAGGCCTTTAGGTGACGCCATGGAACAGCCTGGGATGACTCTTTGTGCTCGGTGCCGTAGGGCGTTTCACGGAAACGTAACCCTGCCAGCAATTAACTACATTCTTCGCTGATTCCCATGCGCCGTGGACGTTGCAACTCCCTTGGCGAGCCCTTCGGATATCGCAAAACCGCGCTTTAGCGAGGCGCTCTGACCGGAAGAAGGTATTGCGGTGGGCGAGCGTTGCGGCGATTCGAAAACGAGCCGAATGCCATTAGAGAATTAAAAGCATAGCGCCGGTTGGCGGGCAAAACCAGTACAGCCGCACTACCGCCCAGAGGTGCACGCGACTTCTGTTTGACACGACAGGGCAGGGAGGGCTAGGCTTTCGGGCAGAGGATAAGCTCCAAACGGAAATTCCGGATTATGACTAGCTTCATGCGACTCGCCAGCTGCATCCCAATTCTCAAAGAGTACTTCTCCGGAAAGCTGCCATTGCGCGATAAGCTGAGGTTGTTCGCTCAGGTCGTTCGGAGCAAGAGGAAGATCGTAAGTGCGACTGGATTCCTGGAGCAGTTGACGATGATTTCTGCGCTGCTCAAGAGTTCCGTTCCCGGCGTGGTTGTGGAGTGTGGCACATACCAGGGTGGCAGCGCAGCTAGCCTATCTCTGGCCTGCAGACTCTCAGGCCGCAGGTTATTTGTCTTCGATTCTTTTGAGGGCTTGCCTTTGCCGTCGCAGGAAGACGCCCGTCACAATGTCCTGATCGCTCAGGAAGTGCACGTCTACGCGAAAGGCAATTGGAGCGGGTCACTCGAACTGGTGAAGCACAATATCGAACACTACGGAGCGATTGAAGTTTGCACCTTTGTAAAAGGATACTTTCAAGACAGCCTTCCGCGCTTCAGTGAACCGGTTGCTTTCGTCTTCTGCGACGTCGATCTGAAAGATTCTGCTCGGACGTGCATCGGGTACCTATGGCCGATGATGACCGATGGTGCTACGTTCTTTACGCATGAAGCCCACCACATGGAAATCGCGGAGTTATTTTTTGACCGTGTGTGGTGGAAGCAGGAAATGTCGTGTGTTCCCCCCGGTCTTGTAGGTGCTGGTTCGGGACTCGGCCTCACTCCACAGCCGGGCGGATTCCTGGGAAGTTGCATTGGCTATACTGTTAAGAATCCAACCTTGCGCACAGAGTCGCTCGAGATAGGCGTGCGTGAGCGATTAACGCGTCCCGTTTCGCCGTAGGTCGTAGGACTCATGAACGCTGAGACATGCCGGATCGGATCATATCGGCTCTGGTCTGCGGCAGAGCTGCCAAACGGGAGCAGTGCAGTCCAGGGCTCAGTTTGTTGCCAGTAGCTGGAAACTGAATTTCGTGCTATCCCCCAAAAGAATCGGGAAAATACTCTTCGGATGACGTGTAACTTCGCATTAGATCCTGACCTGCGGGAGGACCAAGGAACAGGAGCGCGACGTGCACTTTGTCGAGCTCGGGCAATATCTTCGTGAGGTTCGAGCGGGACAGTATTGGAGATTGGAGAACCTGAAATCGTTTGAGGAGTTCCTTAATCACGGGGTTACACGCTGGAGATGATTTGCGCCGATCTCCTTGCCGGGGCACACCTAGAAAACCAAGGTCGATGATAATCTACGATGGTTAGCCCGTTGATTCAATTGCCATAGGCTGGCTGCTGTGAAACAGAATCAGCTGAAACGCCGGCGGCTGAAGCAGGGCCGCACGTCTACGCAGGAGCACCGATGAACTGCGGGCTTGCCGCTGCGGGGTTGGTACCTCCTTATAAACCATTTTGCAAACTCGTGTTTTGTGTATTACGTCTTTTGGCCAAAGGCGAGTAGCTTGTCGCCCACAGGAACGTGCATGAGGATTCGATTGGCGAGCCGTCGAACTTTTCCCAAGGAAGTCCGTTCGCCGAAAGCGGCTTTGATTTCCACATCCGCCCGCGCTCCCTTGCGGCCGAGCAGCCGCCGCAGATTATCTCCATAGAAATCCTTGCTCCCCACAATAATTCTCGCGAACCCTGCTTTCCGAAGGAGCTTCGTCATCGTCGAAGGTTGAAAATAAACGACGTGCTGGTCGGGCCAAACCCCATAGGCCTTTGGTCCGTACAAACGCACAAAGAAACTGGCGAAATTAGGCGTCACGATGAAGATGACTCCGCCAGGACGCAAGACGCGATAGATTTCTCTTATTAACTCAGACGGATCCGGCACGTGCTCGATTACGTCCATCAGCGTAACCACGTCAAACGATCCGGACGGAAACGCAGCCCTCTCGAGACTGCCCGCATAAACCGGGCAGCCAGTATGCTCCACAGCATACTTGGCAGCAAATTCCGAGGTTTCCACGCCCACAGGATCCCATCCCTCCGTCTTTGCACTCTGCAACATGGAACCCAAGGCGCAACCAACATCCAGATGGCGAGGACGGGCGGGCAACGGAGAGTATCGGCGGATGGCTGCGATGTGTGCGCGTCGTTCGGCAATACTGTTCTCGCGATTGGCCAAATATAATGGCAAATAGTCATGTAAAAAATAATCCTCTGCCTCGTTTTCGCCCCGAAAATCTCCGAGCGGATTGACCAAGCACAATCCGCAACTCTTGCATCTTTTGATCGGTTCGAACACAATCGTGAACTCTAAAGACCCGCAAAGAGGACACTGACGGAGGCCACAATTCTGTGCGATTTCGTTCAAGTATCTCCAACCCATTTTTTCTGTTTCTGGAGAAGGCCCAGGAACAGGAGCATGATGTGCGCTTTGTCGAGCTCGAGCAGTATCTGTGCCTAGTTGAGGAAATGCCGTCTGCCCTGGGATTTAGAGAAGTTCTGGATTGGACACGCCGACAAGGACACAACGGACAGGTATGCGTAACGGTTGATGGAGGACGTTGACTATAGGGAGGACTGGGCCAACAGGATAGGTCTCGGGTTCACCTTGGGACATCCAACGTAATGCCAACGAATTGACGGTTAGCTCACGGCAGGTTGCTGAAAGCTGTCTTTTATAGTTGTCATTTGACGGGGGTTTTGTCTGGCTCACTTTGGACGCTGAGGGGCGACCTCGTTCATTTCAAGAAAGAAACTCAATACAGTCAGCCTCTTACGGGCTGGAAGTGCCGTTAGACTTTTTCACCGCGGTGTAAAGCTTACTGACAGGCCCGCTGACAGGCTCCTGTTTCCTAAATAATAGACTACCGTTGAAATCGCTATCGAGCGCATTTGTTAAGGATACGTCGACGACCTGTGCACCAAAGAGCGATTCCCGCACTTGCGCCTCTGGAAGAAAGTGGACCGTCATCTGGTCCACACCGAAAAGAGATTTCAATCGGGTGCGTATTCGAGTGGCCGCCTTCAACCGCAACAGCAGCGTTCCGCGCATAGAGTCCGCGGTCTGAAAAACCATTACCCCCCCTGGCCTCAGTACCCGGACGAATTCCTGTATGTAACGCGTCGCATAGCGTGGCATCATGTGCTGAAGAACGATATTGCTATAGATAAAACTGAACTTGCCGTCTGCGAACATGTCCAGGCTTGAAGATCGATTCACCAGGAATCGACATCGTTCCGGCACAGGTGCAAGCGACTGAGCCTTCTCGATCATGGTCTTCGATATGTCGATACCTATTGATTCCCGAAATCGTTTTGAAAGCGCATGAGTCAGCCGACCAATGCCGCATCCAAAGTCCAGCGCCGTTCCCGTAAAATCGATCTCGATTCCTAGTTGCGAGCTGTGTTCCGTTACCCTACTTATTTCTCGCTCGCCCGTGGCCATAAACTCGGAGTATTGCCACCGACGCCCCGTCTTGGTAGGGTCGGTACAGATCGCCCACATTGGATCTTCCTGTGCGAGCGTCTCCCAGGTGCGTTCGAGCTGACGGAGACTAATCATTGCCTGGCGTTCCTTTCCTGTAAAGTCACCGAGGTATGGACGTTCCACCAAAAATCAAGTATGTTCGCGTCATAGCTGCGGTTTGCCTGAACCGAGACTACATCCCGCATCGTGCCGGCGCGCAACATGTGCCGAAGGGTGCGATTGTTTCTGGTAGATCCCGCTTCGTCGATGAGCATGGTCGGCATGAATTGTGCGGAGGCCCGATAGAAGGATGCTGAAGTGATATCGGATACCAGGAGCTGTCGGCAGCACACCAAGCTTAGAACCTTTAACAACGTGGTCTTCCCAGACTGCGGTAGACGAACGACAGAAAGGTAGGGGGCGACAGAGAAGCGGTCGACCAGCCATGTGCTGAGCGCAAAATCGGCCAGAACGGGGAGATAGGTCGCTTCAACGCTAACGCATCGAGAGATCAAATTCTCGAGGCGACGAAGCCGGAGCTGCACGGAACCATATTACAAGATGTGGCCGCAAACAATCAGGCCACGCAGACTTAAGAATCGGGCGAATTTCATCGGCCAGAGTCGAATGCTCAAGGAAATAAACCGCTTCGGTACTCGGCTCAATCGGGATGCCCTCATTCGCGCAAGGTGTGGCCAATGTTTGAATCGACTTACGCAACACGAGCAGACGTTGCTCGGTCTCCTTTCGCTTTTCAATCAGGTCGGCCGATTCCTGTTTGGCCGCCTCGTAAGCTCTTCGGTAATCGGAGGATTGCATCATGGCGAGAGTATAAGCACATGAGATAATAATAGGCCCTTGGGACAGCCGCGCCGATGCTTGAACTGACAAATCACGCGGTTACACGCTCGAGATGATTTGTGCCGATTTTCTTGCCGGGTCACATCTGGAAAACCAAGGCCAATGATAGATCACGCGCGGTGGAGACCGCCGGTACTGATCTCCAGCTCTAGTACTTTCGCTTCCAAACGGACTATTAATTCGGTACGTCCGTGGGATTGGACGTTGCACGCCATCTAAGTAGCGTTGGTGTGTGACGAACCTAACACACGAACAAAAAATTCTAGACAACATCGAAGAACTTGCGTTTTGCACCGAGTGCCTCCAGGACTTCCCGGAAGATACACTCAGCCAGCGAGAGACGTCTTGGCAGTACGTGTGTCCGAGATGCCACCGCTTCGGTGGAGAACGTGCCGGTGAGCCAATCTATTAGATGGAGGGCAGAGTCTGCGTTCGCTTGCATTGCGCGAAGGGAGCGGTGCGCCATAGCACCCGTCAGACCTTCAATTGTTGAGACTCAACAGACTCCCATTTCATTTCTGCCGCTCGCAGTCTGGGGTGGGAAACAAGGAGATGCCAAATCGACGCCTGAAAGGACTCCGTATGAGGTGTCACCGTTGAGGAATTAACATTGGGAATTATCACGCAAGCGTCGGCGACTTTGGCAGTGTAACCGCCGTCGCGGCCGACAATTCCACAGATGGTCGCACCCATGCTTCTTGCGTACTGCAGCGCATGAACGAGATTTGCACTGACATTTTTTTCGAGATCGCCACCCCCGACCGAAAAAACAAACAGCATGTCTTTGGAATTTAAGCGGCTGCCACGAAGCCAATTCGAGTAGCACGTTTCCCAGCCCTCGTCATTC
Source organism: Candidatus Acidiferrales bacterium (assembly GCA_050015335.1). Classification (GTDB taxonomy): domain Bacteria; phylum Acidobacteriota; class Terriglobia; order Acidiferrales; family UBA7541; genus Palsa-295. Next base: position 146,940 of record JBEKBP010000003.1, read on the forward strand.
ACACGCGCCGTAAGTTCGGATACATTGTCCGATGGCGCATAGGCCTCGATCTGAGCGATCTTCCGAAAATCACAGACCGCATGGGAAGCGTGTCCGGCCCCTCCACCAACGCCGAGCAAGAACAATCGGCCACTTCGTTCGCGCAGTCGAACAAGAAGAGTCAAGGTGCGGTCGATAGATCCGCGATCTAAGGCTCCCACGATTTCAACAACTTCTCTGAGATATTGGTTGATGTATTCCATTTGTTTGGTCTTGGAGGTTATGTGCGATCAGGCACCTTTCTGGCCAGGACTAGCGTAGAGTAACCAAATATCAGGCGCCGAAAAGAAGCGTAATACGCCATTTGACCAAAGGAACGAACACCCGCCTTGAGAAGATTCCTGTAGAACCGCGGGTTCAAAACGACGGGAGCATTCTCGATCCGTTGAATTTCGAAACCGCAACTACCGAGCAACAGACTGATTGTTCCCGGTTGAAATGACGACAGATGGTCAGGCAGCTTAAACCCCGAGAGAACGCTCTCAGGCTGCTCGAGCCAGTATGGATCGGACTTGCCTAATCGCCTGCGGAGCTTGCCAACGTAGTCGTGAAACCGCGCATCGGGTACCACTACGGCCAGAAAAGCATTATCCTCCATCAAATGCCTTAGCTGAAGGAGCATGCCGCGAGGGTCGGTCAGGTGCTCCAGTACGTTCAGTAAAGTGAGCACTTTGAAAGTTCCGTGATGCGGGGTCGCAAGGTACTCTTCCACCATCCCGGAGAATATTTCGACTCCGAGTGTATCTCGCGCGTATGCAGCGCCCGTCTCCGACGGCTCGATTCCACTGACCGCGAAGCCCACCTCTCGCATGCAAGCCAGGAAGTTACCAGAGCCACAACCCACGTCCAGTAGCCTTCCACTCTGCGCGAATCGCAGGATCGACTTTCGGATCCCTCGATTAAAGTCTCCTTCACGTGCGCGCCATTGATCTCCATCGTCATAGTTTGCGTAAAACTGGCTCAGTTCCTCAGGTGTGGGTTGCGGGTTGACATACCACAGGCCGCACTCTAAGCACTGGACAATTCTGTAGCCTCGCGCCGACAAGTAGTCAGACTCGTTGCGGCTCCCGCATATCCGGCATGAAACCGTCTCACGCTCACTCACCGCCGGCATTACCAACGGAGCTGCCATTATCCCGTTCTCTCTCAAACTCGATTTACTTCGACAAGTTTACTGCCGGGCATGCACCCATAGCACGAACGCGGCCATCGTCATTCTTAAGTTCCTCCCCGATGAGCTGACAAGCTCCCCAGAGATCTTTCGCCACCATCGAAGGGTGAGCGTCTGGTGATTCGGTGAACTGACATAGTTCGCATTTCCAGCGGCCAATGAAAACAGTCCTACATCCAGCTCGAGTTCCCGCCAGCAGGTCAGGAATTCCGTCTCCGATCATATAGCATTCTGCGAGAGACACCCCCAGATCGGAAGCAGCCTGCCGCAGCAGCCCAATCGCCGGTTTACGGCAGCGGCACCGCTTTCGATATTTTCGGACCTTCGCTTCAGGGTGATGAAGGCAGTAGTAAATCGCATCAATTTTGCCGCCTCCTGTGCGAACGCCAGAAATCATCGCATTTTCGAACGTTTTCAAGGTCTCATATCGGAGATGGCCTTTCGCGATTCCCGGCTGGTTTGACACTATGGCGACTTTCAAACCTAGTTTATTGAAATAACGGATCGCCGCCGGAACACGAGGGAGCAACTTAAATTGTGAAGCAGTGAATGGAGCGTCGATGACACCCGCATCCTCATGATAGACGAGAGAATTTATGACGCCGTCCCGATCGAGCAAAACAGCTCTCATGCGGTTGCGAAGCACGACCTCAGTGTTCACCTTCCGCGACAGGTTGCACTAGCTTCACTCGCAAGCCTCGCGACCAACGCAACGGCATTTTCTCGGTGATTTTGCCGTTGGATATGAGCAAGGCGCCCATCTCTTGAAACCACGTCGAAAACGACTTTGCTGCCTTCAAAATCAATCCGGAAGCTGAGTTCCCGCAAGCCCGCGTTCCGCAGAGCCTCGCGAACTTGAGCCTTCTTCTCTTCGCAGTACAGCATAAGAAACCCACCGCCGCCCGCTCCGGAGATTTTCCCTCCAATCGCTCCATTTCTTTTCGCAAGATCATACCAAGCATCAATCTGGGGGTTTGTAACACCCTTCGAAAGGCGTTTCTTCATCTGCCAATGGGTGTCCATCAATTCTCCGAACCGTCGGAAATTCCCGCGAGAGATAACGCTGCAGATTTCTACCCCGATATCTTTAATCTCACGCAGACTACTTACAACCGTCTTGACCCTTTCTCTAGTAGCCGAATCTTGCTTTCTCAGAATCTCGGTAGCATCCCGCATATCGTGCGTGTAGAACATCATGATGTTGTGCTCGAGTGCCTCAAGTAAGTCGATACTCATGGCCAAACGACTCACCTTCACCTCGCCATCACGATCAATTTCGAGCGCGGTTAATCCGCCAAATGCCGCCATGTACTGATCCTGCTTCCCAATGGGTTTCTTAAGCACGCCAAGTTCGATGTGGCATGCTTCCTCGGCGAGCTTCTGCGGGCTCGCTTGATCCTGCACCAATGCGTGCATGGCATTTAGTAAACCAACCAAATAAGAACTTGACGAGCCGAGCCCTGTGCCAGCCGGAATATCTGCAACCGATACAATCTCGACGCCATTCGTGATGCCGAAATGTCGCAGGGCCTCACGGGCGAGCGTGTGTTGAACTTCATCTGCGTGATCGACCATCTCCGAGTGCGTGTAACGGACACGGACTTTGTCGTCCAGGATCGGAGTGTTGACATTCAGATACATGTATTTGTCAATTCCGATCGCAAGGATGAATCCACCATGCTCACTATAGAACGACGGAAGATCGGTACCGCCGCCACCTAGTGTGACCCGGAAAGGAGTTCGCGTGATGATCATAGGACCCTCAGAGTGAAATTCCACAGCTCATCTTGGGATCAGGCTCTCAATTAGCCAAAGTAGACTTAGGGATTAACTGAGACCACCGAGCCTTTGATCTGTGCTGCTTTGCGTTGAAAGTAGGCTGTTGTTAGCCGCGCACCTTCTTCAAGGTTCACCTTGGGTTGCCACTCAAGTAACCTCTTAGCTTTGGTAACGTCAAGGCAAATACGATCAATTTCACCGGCTCGCTTCGGTACATGCCGACACGTTATCTCGGGCTTTGCCAAGCACTTCCGCACCTCAAGAAACACGTCCAAATCTGTGGTAGGCGCGCCGCTGCTGATGTTAAAAATCTCGCACGTGCCCCGATCAAGAGCAGCCACATTCGCGGCTGCGACGTCGGAAATATAAACATAATCCCGAATTTTGGTTCCGTCGCCGTAGATTACCGGCTCAACTCCGCCCAGCATTTGTTCAGAAAAAACGGCAAAAACACCTGCCTCCCCCTGAGGACTCTGGCGCGGACCATAGACATTTCCGTATCGCAGGGCGACGTATTCCAAACCGTAGAGGTCATGGAACGTGAAGAGGTAATGCTCCACGGTGTGCTTGCTTACTCCGTAGGGTGTAATGGGATTAATCGGGTAATCTTCCGGCACCGGCATCTGTTTTGGCTCGCCGTAGCCGGCTCCTGCGGTTGCAGCGTATATAAATCGCTTCACACCGTTGGCCACGGCCAACTCTATCAGATTTAAGGAACCAAGAATGTTGACGCTTGCGTCAAAAATTGGCTCGCGAACCCCCCGACGCACATCCATTTGGGCGGCGTGATGGTTAATTACATCAGGTTTCTCCTTCACAAAAATGTTCTCAATCGTCGAACGGTCCTGAATGTCAGCAACATACAACCTGCGGTCAGGAGGCACGTTGTCTCTGGACCCACGCGACAAATCATCAACTACGACGACTTCGTGCCCCAGCTTGGCGTAGGCATCCGCCACATGAGAGGCTATAAATCCGGCACCACCGGTAACCAGAATCTTCATTTCTCTTATTTTCTCCGTTCTTAGTAAGCGCCCTCGCACTTAGAGACCTTCCAAAATGTCTTCCCAATCAGGAATAAATCGAGCCAAATGGACCAGTGCTCTATATAGAACAAATCCATTTGGACGCGCTCTTCATAAGTGGTGGTCTGCCGCCCCATCACTTGCCAAAACCCAGTCATGCCCGGCTTAACAGAAAGCAAGCGGGGCAGGCCTGCTCCGTATCGATACCCTTCTTCTCGACGTATGGTCCGTGGTCCAACAAAACTTAAGTCACCGGTCAACAAGCTAAAGAACTGAGGGAATTCATCAAGGCTGGTCTTCCGAAGGAACCGGCCTATAGTTGTCACCCTAGGGTCGTCTTCCAGCTTGTGCCGGTTTGAAAACTCTGACCGGAGTTTCGCATCCTGCTCCAATACGTGGTCTGCATCAGTCCGCATGGTTCGGAACTTTAGGTAATATCGGTTCCGACGGTCTTGGCCAAGATAGGCGCTGCGGTAGAAAATCGGACCGCCATCTTGCAATTTAATCAGCAATCCAATAAAGGGAATCAGCATCAAAGTGACTGCGGATCCCACTACCCCGATAACAAAATCCAATATCCCCTTGCAGAACCGCTGCAGCAATATTGCCCATGGCGGGCGAGAATAGAACCGCAGACAGCCTGAAAATTCATCGCGCTCGTAATTCAATTCCGACGTCGCCAAAACCTTCGAGTAGAGTTCTAGTTCCACGCCTAATTCTTTCGAGCGATCCAGTATTCCCCGCAATAGCTCATCGTTATCGCCAGACGCGGGAAGCGCCATAATTAACACGTCCGGTCTAAGGCTGGTAACTACTCTTTGCCAGTCGCTCAGAAATCCAAGCACATCGAGATCGCCCAGAATGGAGGAGCATTCGTTGCCATGTTGCTCTTCTGAGATTACGCCCAACAAGTCGTATCCATTGTAGCGCTGGATTGCCAGCAGCTGTCGGAAACCCGACAACCCCGACGCAGAGCCAATCAATATTGCCGTTCTTCGAGCCAGTCCCGCCTTCCACAAACGCGAGTACGCAAACCGCAGGATCGAACGTGTTAGCACCAACAACACGCAAGACAGGGCAGCCCAGGTCACCATGAGATACCGCGAAATAACTTGGTCCTTGAAGAGAAGAAAATTTAGCACCATCAACCCGATAAATGAAACCAGAACTGCTTTAAAGCCTAATTCAAGTTCCCGTTCGGGGCGCCGCAATTCCGGACTCTTGTATCCCTCGAAGAAGTAAAGAACCGCTACAAAAAGAGGAATGTAATAGCGATGATATTGACTTGGATTTTGCACAGCCAACGGAAGGTCAAGAAAATGTCGAACAAGTCGCAGCGCAATCATATGGGCAATGATGAGCGCCAAAAGGTCACCGACGAGGTAACTGAGTTTCTTGACGATCCGGCGATCCGAGGCGCGTGGCCGCATTGTCTGCGAAGCCACCGAACCTGTCGCCACACCCAGAACCTCAGTCTCTCTGTCAGACATTCACTTGCCCCAGGCGACCTTTTCCCGGAATCAGAACTAAGCAGCCCTATCTAAATTTATCTATGTCTATTTCTTGATCGAGCCAACAACTGCCGTGTGAGACCTACTAATTTGGCTCAGCGTCTTTTCGGCATCCTGAACGAACTGACGCACTGTTTCTCGAGTGTACCGATGATCTACCATTTTTGGAAGGAACTGAGGCGGAATTGTGATGATATGGGCACCGGCTAACGCTGCGCTCTGGATATCCATTACAGTGCGGATACTGCCTACGATTATGCGGGCTGAAGATTCCCAACCGTCAAGCCATTGGCGAACGTTTCGAATGACGGTTGCAGGGTCATTTCCCTCGTCGGCAACACGACCCGCGAAAATGCTTACG